>NZ_JAGGPK010000008.1 GCF_018613855.1 Arthrobacter sp. ISL-30 | reverse complement strand
GGGGTGGTTCGGCTTTTAGCCGGGTTGCCCGGGTCGTGCGGGTCTGGTAGGTTTGGTAAGTTGCTCCGGAGCGATCCTGAACGTTGGTTTGGGTGGTGCCGGGTGTGTCTGTTGTTTGAGAACTCAATAGTGTGCCATGTTTGTTGATACCGATTTTTATTGAATTGGTTGAATGGCCGGGTCCTGCCGTTTTGCGTGGTTGGGGTCTGGTTTTTACAGCTGGTTTCAAATTTTGTGCAGCTTTGGCCTGTGTTATTTCCGCGGGTTTTGGTTGTGTCTGTTTTTGTTTTACTTCAACGGAGAGTTTGATCCTGGCTCAGGATGAACGCTGGCGGCGTGCTTAACACATGCAAGTCGAACGATGATCTGGTGCTTGCACCGGGGATTAGTGGCGAACGGGTGAGTAACACGTGAGTAACCTGCCCTTGACTCTGGGATAAGCCTGGGAAACTGGGTCTAATACCGGATATGACCGCTTCACGCATGTGATGGTGGTGGAAAGCTTTTGTGGTTTTGGATGGACTCGCGGCCTATCAGCTTGTTGGTGGGGTAATGGCCTACCAAGGCGACGACGGGTAGCCGGCCTGAGAGGGTGACCGGCCACACTGGGACTGAGACACGGCCCAGACTCCTACGGGAGGCAGCAGTGGGGAATATTGCACAATGGGCGCAAGCCTGATGCAGCGACGCCGCGTGAGGGATGACGGCCTTCGGGTTGTAAACCTCTTTCAGTAGGGAAGAAGCCGTGAGGTGACGGTACCTGCAGAAGAAGCGCCGGCTAACTACGTGCCAGCAGCCGCGGTAATACGTAGGGCGCAAGCGTTATCCGGAATTATTGGGCGTAAAGAGCTCGTAGGCGGTTTGTCGCGTCTGCTGTGAAAGACCGGGGCTCAACTCCGGTTCTGCAGTGGGTACGGGCAGACTAGAGTGCAGTAGGGGAGACTGGAATTCCTGGTGTAGCGGTGAAATGCGCAGATATCAGGAGGAACACCGATGGCGAAGGCAGGTCTCTGGGCTGTAACTGACGCTGAGGAGCGAAAGCATGGGGAGCGAACAGGATTAGATACCCTGGTAGTCCATGCCGTAAACGTTGGGCACTAGGTGTGGGGGACATTCCACGTTTTCCGCGCCGTAGCTAACGCATTAAGTGCCCCGCCTGGGGAGTACGGCCGCAAGGCTAAAACTCAAAGGAATTGACGGGGGCCCGCACAAGCGGCGGAGCATGCGGATTAATTCGATGCAACGCGAAGAACCTTACCAAGGCTTGACATGGGCCGGATCGCCGCAGAAATGTGGTTTCCCCTTTTGGGGCCGGTTCACAGGTGGTGCATGGTTGTCGTCAGCTCGTGTCGTGAGATGTTGGGTTAAGTCCCGCAACGAGCGCAACCCTCGTTCTATGTTGCCAGCGGTTCGGCCGGGGACTCATAGGAGACTGCCGGGGTCAACTCGGAGGAAGGTGGGGACGACGTCAAATCATCATGCCCCTTATGTCTTGGGCTTCACGCATGCTACAATGGCCGGTACAATGGGTTGCGATACTGTGAGGTGGAGCTAATCCCAAAAAGCCGGTCTCAGTTCGGATTGGGGTCTGCAACTCGACCCCATGAAGTCGGAGTCGCTAGTAATCGCAGATCAGCAACGCTGCGGTGAATACGTTCCCGGGCCTTGTACACACCGCCCGTCAAGTCACGAAAGTTGGTAACACCCGAAGCCGGTGGCCTAACCCCTTTGTGGGAGGGAGCCGTCGAAGGTGGGACCGGCGATTGGGACTAAGTCGTAACAAGGTAGCCGTACCGGAAGGTGCGGCTGGATCACCTCCTTTCTAAGGAGCGCCTTACAATGTTCTGCCTGGGGGTGTATGTCCTGGGGTGGGGGTTGTCAGGAGCAAAGCCCATTGCGCAGGCGCATGTTCTGCGGTGGGTGCTCATGGGTGGAATATCAGCAAAGAGTGCCGGTGCGTTTGTTCGTGCCCTGGTTAGTACGGAAACCCCTGCCTTTGTGGTGCGGGTTTCCTGGAACGCGTGGGGTGCGGGTAAGGGGCTGGTGCGTGTGGCACACTGTTGGGTCCTGAGGCAACAGGACCGTTATGCAGCTGCTGTTGTTGTGATGGTGGTTGTGTGCCGGGGCCGGTTGGTTCTGGTTTTTTCCTGCCGCGCCGATCACACAGGTAAACGCCTTTTTGGGGTGTGTGTGGGGTGTGTGGTGTGGGGTTGTTGTTTGAGAACTACATAGTGGACGCGAGCATCTTGTAAAGCAATTTTTGTTTTTGATGTTGAATCTTTGGTCTTTGTGATCATTGGTTCTCTCGAATGTATGCATGTTTGATTTTTGTGTGGTCAAGTTTTTAAGGGCACACGGTGGATGCCTTGGCATTAGGAGCCGAAGAAGGACGTAGGAATCTGCGATAAGCCTGGGGGAGTTGATAACCGAGCGGTGATCCCAGGATGTCCGAATGGGGAAACCCCGCCAGACGCGCGAGTGATCTGGTGACCCGCATCTGAACACATAGGGTGCGTGGGGGGAACGCGGGGAAGTGAAACATCTCAGTACCCGCAGGAAGAGAAAACAATAGTGATTCCGTTAGTAGTGGCGAGCGAACGCGGATCAGGCTAAACCGTTTCCATGTGTGATAGCCGGCGGGCGTTGCATGGGCGGGGTTGTGGGACTTTCCGTGCCGGTTCTGCCGGGCCGGCGAGGGTGTGGTGCAGGCATAGGTGAACGGTCTTGAAAGGCCGGCCAGAGAGGGTGTGAGCCCCGTAACCGTAATGTTGTGCATCCCTTTTGGAGAGTATCCCAAGTAGCACGGGGCCCGAGAAATCCCGTGTGAATCTGTCAGGACCACCTGATAAGCCTAAATACTCCCTAATGACCGATAGCGGACTAGTACCGTGAGGGAAAGGTGAAAAGTACCCCGGGAGGGGAGTGAAACAGTACCTGAAACCGTGTGCTTACAATCCGTCGGAGCAGTCTTGTTACTGTGACGGCGTGCCTTTTGAAGAATGAGCCTGCGAGTTAGTGTTACGTCGCGAGGTTAACCCGTGTGGGGAAGCCGTAGCGAAAGCGAGTCTGAACAGGGCGAGTGTAGTGGCGTGATCTAGACCCGAAGCGGAGTGATCTACCCATGGCCAGGTTGAAGCGACGGTAAGACGTCGTGGAGGACCGAACCCACTTCAGTTGAAAATGGAGGGGATGAGCTGTGGGTAGGGGTGAAAGGCCAATCAAACTCCGTGATAGCTGGTTCTCCCCGAAATGCATTTAGGTGCAGCGTTGCGTGTTTCTTGCCGGAGGTAGAGCTACTGGATGGCCGATGGGCCCTACAAGGTTACTGACGTCAGCCAAACTCCGAATGCCGGTAAGTGAGAGCGCAGCAGTGAGACTGTGGGGGATAAGCTTCATAGTCGAGAGGGAAACAGCCCAGACCACCAACTAAGGCCCCTAAGCGTGTGCTAAGTGGGAAAGGATGTGGAGTTGCCCAGACAACCAGGAGGTTGGCTTAGAAGCAGCCACCCTTGAAAGAGTGCGTAATAGCTCACTGGTCAAGTGATTCCGCGCCGACAATGTAGCGGGGCTCAAGTACACCGCCGAAGTTGTGGCATTCACACATTCTCCAAGCCTTTGTGGTTCAGGAGTGTGGATGGGTAGGGGAGCGTCGTGTGGGCGGTGAAGTCGCGGTGTGAACCAGCGGTGGAGCCTACACGAGTGAGAATGCAGGCATGAGTAGCGAAAGACGGGTGAGAAACCCGTCCGCCGAATGATCAAGGGTTCCAGGGTCAAGCTAATCTGCCCTGGGTAAGTCGGGACCTAAGGCGAGGCCGACAGGCGTAGTCGATGGACAACGGGTTGATATTCCCGTACCGGCGAAAAACCGCCAATACCAAGCGGGGGATACTAACCGCCCGAAGCCTGCCCGAGCGCCCTTGTGGTGTGAGGGTTTTGGTGGAGCGCGGGACCTGATCCCGGGAGGTAAGCGTATTAACAGGTGTGACGCAGGAAGGTAGCCGGGCCGGGCGATGGTTGCCCCGGTCCAAGGATGTAGGGCGAACGGTAGGCAAATCCGCCGTTCATTGAGCCTGAGATCTGATGGGACCCCCGTTCGGGGGGATCCGGTGATCCTATGCTGCCTAGAAAAGCATCGGCGCGAGGTTTTAGCCGCCCGTACCCCAAACCGACACAGGTGATCAGGTAGAGAATACCAAGGCGATCGAGAGAATTATGGTTAAGGAACTCGGCAAAATGCCCCCGTAACTTCGGGAGAAGGGGGGCCTGCCCCGTGATGGGAACTTGCTTCCCGGAGCGGGTGTGGGCCGCAGAGACCAGGGGGAAGCGACTGTTTACTAAAAACACAGGTCCGTGCGAAGTCGCAAGACGATGTATACGGACTGACTCCTGCCCGGTGCTGGAAGGTTAAGAGGACCGGTTAGCCTCACGGCGAAGCTGAGAATTTAAGCCCCAGTAAACGGCGGTGGTAACTATAACCATCCTAAGGTAGCGAAATTCCTTGTCGGGTAAGTTCCG
This sequence comes from Arthrobacter sp. ISL-30, assembly GCF_018613855.1. GTDB lineage: Bacteria > Actinomycetota > Actinomycetes > Actinomycetales > Micrococcaceae > Arthrobacter. The sequence goes on along the minus strand of NZ_JAGGPK010000008.1, from coordinate 1,237 downwards.
ACCTGCACGAATGGAGTAACGACTTCCCCGCTGTCTCAACCATAAACTCGGCGAAATTGCAGTACGAGTAAAGATGCTCGTTACGCGCAGCAGGACGGAAAGACCCCGAGACCTTTACTATAGTTTGGTATTGGTGTTCGGAGTGGCTTGTGTAGGATAGGTGGGAGACTGTGAAGCCCGGACGCCAGTTCGGGTGGAGTCATCGTTGAAATACCACTCTGGTCACTTTGGACATCTAACTTCGGCCCGTAATCCGGGTCAGGGACAGTGCCTGATGGGTAGTTTAACTGGGGCGGTTGCCTCCTAAAAAGTAACGGAGGCGCCCAAAGGTTCCCTCAGCCTGGTTGGCAATCAGGTGTCGAGTGTAAGTGCACAAGGGAGCTTGACTGTGAGAGAGACATCTCAAGCAGGGACGAAAGTCGGGACTAGTGATCCGGCGGTACATTGTGGAATGGCCGTCGCTCAACGGATAAAAGGTACCTCGGGGATAACAGGCTGATCTTGCCCAAGAGTCCATATCGACGGCATGGTTTGGCACCTCGATGTCGGCTCGTCGCATCCTGGGGCTGGAGTAGGTCCCAAGGGTTGGGCTGTTCGCCCATTAAAGCGGTACGCGAGCTGGGTTTAGAACGTCGTGAGACAGTTCGGTCCCTATCCGCTGCGCGCGCAGGAAATTTGAGAAGGGCTGTCCTTAGTACGAGAGGACCGGGACGGACGAACCTCTGGTGTGTCAGTTGTACTGCCAAGTGCACCGCTGATTGGCTACGTTCGGATGGGATAACCGCTGAAAGCATCTAAGCGGGAAGCTCGCTTCAAGATGAGATTTCCATACACCTCCGGGTGTGAGAGGCCCCCAGCAGACCACTGGGTTGATAGGCCGGATGTGGAAGCGAGGACTAACGACTCGTGAAGCTGACCGGTACTAATAGGCCAACAACTTACACCACACAAACATACATACTGCTTGCGTCCACTATGTGGTTCCCGAACAACAACCCGGAACCCACAACTGAATAACAACACCACAGCCGCCCCCAAAAAAAGGGGCAGCAACATGTTGTAACCACAGAATCACCCCCGCACCACCCACCACGGGTCCGTGCCAGGGGGAACAAGGGTTACGGCGGTCATAGCGTGGGGGAAACGCCCGGTCCCATTCCGAACCCGGAAGCTAAGACCCACAGCGCCGATGGTACTGCACCCGGGAGGGTGTGGGAGAGTAGGACACCGCCGGACA
>NZ_JAGGPK010000007.1 GCF_018613855.1 Arthrobacter sp. ISL-30 | reverse complement strand
GCTGTAAATGCATGCGCGGCCGCCCGTGGAGATCACCGGGGAAAAAGGAATCTAGTCCTCGTTCTCGGCAAAAGAAACAGTGAAGGGCCCACGGCGTGATCCCCAACGCCCGGCTAGCTCACGGCCTCAACGAACCATAGATGGACGGCGTCGGCAGGCGACCACAAGGACATTTTCAAACCCGAACGGGCGTCCCACAAGAGACAAACCGACTAGCTCCGCATCCAATAGCCGAAGTCCGGCTCTGCCCCTTGCAGAGCCGGACTTCGCGGTTAAAGCGGCCGAGCCAAATTCACTCCTGAAGAGCCGAAAAGTGGCTGCAGGTCGATTTGGGTGCCAACAGGCAGGCACGCCAGCTGGTGCTCGACGCCGGCCCGGCCTCCTATGGCTGGCTCCGGGCAATTCCTTTCTGGAACTCCCCGTCTTTGATCCCGGCTGCAGCATATTGCCTTGCAAATGCCAGGGCGGCAGCGGCGTCGAGCCGTCAAAGCCGGGGAGTTCCAGCGTCAATGGCCCTCTACTAGACGCCGATTCGGAAGCTCGCTGAGAGCATGTCTGGGTCCCGGGAGTGCCGGCCTACGAGCAGTTCGAAGGTTCCCGGTTCGACGATGCGTGGCCGTTCTGGTCTACCAGCGAGCAGGATTCTGCGGGAAGGGACAATTCGACGTCCACGGTCTGTCCGGGCATGATGTGGACTTTGGTGAAGGATTTCAGTTCGCGTTCAGCCCATGTCACGCTCGTGATGAGATCGGCCACGTACACCTGAACTGTCTCCAGGGCAGGGCGGTTTCCCGTGTCGGTGAGGGTCAGCTTGGTGCCTATCCGCCCGTCGGCGGCGACGTTTTCCGACAGGACGCGGGAGGTTTTTATAGTCGACGGTGGTGTAGCTGAGTCCCTGGCCGAAGGCGAAGAGGGGGTCCTGCGGGAGGTCGGCGTAGCGGTCACCGTGGACGGGTGGACGGCCTGGCAATCTTCTCCAAGTCAGTACCGGCCTATGTCCTGAAACTCATCGCCCGGCGCATCCCAGTGGTGGAGATAGCCGAGCCTCCTCACGGCGACGCCCTGAACCACATCACAGTCGATAACGCGGGAGGGATGCGGGAACTCACCCAACACCTGCTGCACGACCACAAACTGACCCGGCTGCAATTCCCCGGCCCTGGTGACTTCACCGTTTCTTCCGATACGACCGTCACTGACCACAGTGAGTCAGCCAATGGAGCAGGTAGGCCGTTTGGCGGCAAGAATCCTCACAGACAAGTCCACCAACCCGGAGAAGCCCCCTGAGAACCGACACTTGCCTGTCCAGTTGGCGGTACGCGAAAGCTGTGGCTGCTCTTCCGCCTAGACAACGCAGCAGCGGAGCGGCATAAGGACCGCGCTAAGCACTGACAGCGCTCACATACGTCTGGCCCAGCATGACCTTGAGGATTCCCTTGTCCAATCCGAATCGTCCGTGCTCTTCCTGGATCACTCCCATGCCCTGTAGCGCGAGAAGGTGGGGCAGCACGTCTTCGGCAGACAACGACAACGCTTCGGAGATCTCGCCATGGGTGTGCCATGACCCGCCGTCGAGGGTCCTGAGTATGGCCATGCTCGGTGCCCTCGATATGGCGGTGAGTACCTTCAAAGCCTGCCGGTCGAGTGGCGGCAATTCGGCGGAGCGTGCTGTGCGCATAGTTGGGTCTTTCCCTTGGTGTCGTTCCGGCCTTCCCTCAGTGGCCGCATCAGGATTGCGGGAAGAGCCCCGCTACTTATAAGACGGGCTTTGACCAGTTTCGTGACGCGGAACACATTACGACGGCGATACTCGCCTCCCGCGCGCACACCCGCTTCATCCGTCCAGGCAGGCCGGAGTGAATCCCGTCACGATTCCGTTGAAGCCCGGTCTTAATAGGCATAACGCCTAGACTCTCCGAGCGCCGGTGATCGGAGTCAAAGCCAATACTCGATGTGAGCGTTCCCACTTTGTTTGGGTGTTACTGCTAATAGAAGGAATCCGAAGAAGTGTCCTCCAGGCCAATGCATGTGTTATCCAGCCATTGTGTGTGGTGCCCGCCTGGGCCTCGCCACGGGAGCTTGTCTCGTCCAAAGGGGTCACTGCGGGAGTGTGCCCCATGCACGATCCCGTCGTAGGAACAGGCGCGGAATCGTCCTGGTCGCGGCCCACGAACAGGTATCCCGGCTGTACCTGCCCACGCTGGCGCTATCACCCTGCACATCCAAGACCGACCTCAAGCGACTGCCCGGAACATGGCGATCCAATCACCGGCGCTTCTCAAGCCTGAACATTACGAAAAAGCGCCATGCAACCCTGCGCCATCGTGGCGCATTCCCAATCTCGCATCGACCGTGTGAAAATTGTCCAGCAGGCTTAGCCCCGTGCGAACGAAAGGACCGCATGCTTGATCTGATGACGAACCCGGTGGAGCAGCTGCGCTCCATCGAAAAGGCACGGATCCAGGCACTCGTGGAGGGCGATATCGCCCTTGCGCGGCTGCTACACAGCCCGGAGTTCCGTCTGGTTACTGCTGTCGGCCAATCCATGTCCCGGGACGAGTATCTTACCGCCGTCGAGACCGGAGAAATCAACTACGTTTCCTGGGAACCAGGGGAAATAGCGGTTCGACTTCATGGGAATGCCGCCGTCCTGCGCTGCGAGGCGCGGCGGGAAATCGTGTTCGGCGGGTGCCCGCTGCCGCCTGCCCGATACTGGCACACAGACGCCTATGAACAGAGCAATGGGGCCTGGCAGGTTGTTTGGTCCCAAATCACTGAGATCTACTGACACCGGATTTCAGGCGTGGGTGCCGATTTTTATGCCCCAGAACTTAATAATGGCTGTCATCGACGATATTACGGCCTTCGCTATCGAGGATTTGTGGGCCAGGCCTGCATCGACTTTTTCGATGATCCCGACGATGAGGGGTGACTGCATGAAATCGTGAAAGACTTGGCAGCCCACTTCCGAGCAGTTGGAAAGGTGGGTGGAAATCAGCGTTCCCACGCTAAGCGGGACCGCAGCCGCCCGCATGGACGAATGTATATGGTGCAGGCGGCCGAGTGCCTTCCGACAGTCCTGGCAGGTGCGGGTGTGCCTCCTGATGGTGAGCGAGTCTCGGGCAGATGCGCTGTCCATGACCGCCCGGGCCAGCAGGGGAAGCAAATCGTGGCATTCATCCGGAGATGTCGATCGGATGTACTCCACGAGGTAAGCCTCGCGAAGACCGCGCCGGGCCCGCCGAAGCAGGGCGGAAACAGCGTTTGCCTCAATCTCCAGCAGGGGTGCGATCTGGCGCGGGCGCAGCCCCACCACGTCCGTGTGCCAAATAACCTGCTGCCAGCGCGGGGGCAGTGATGACAGCGCCTTTGACGCCAGGGCGTGATCCTTTGCGCTCTCGACAAGTTCAAGCGCTCGGTCCTCCACACCACTATCCGGCAATTGATCAGTGGTGTATTCGTAGCTGCGTCGCCGCCAGTGATCGGCAAGGCAGGTTCGGATAGCCCGGTACAAGTAGGGACGCAATGGTCCGCTTGGGCCCTTTCCGTTCTGAGCCGCCGAAAAAACCTTCAGGAAGGCAAGTGAAGCTATGTCCTCCGCGTCGTTCAGGTCTCGTGTGAGACTGTAGGCAAAGGCCACGCCCGCATCCCAATGATCTGCGTACAGCCGCGTCATAGCGCCGAGGCTGCCGTCGCCGCCCCTCCTGAGCAAGCCTTCCTCGGACTCGTCGTCGGGCGCCATCGAGTTCCGGCTGACTTGGCCCGGATCTGTGGCGTCTTCCGGCGTCGAACGCGCGAGAAGCTGCAACCGTCCGTAGGACGTGTCATTACTTGGTGCCTCTGGAGTCCCCACTTCCAGAGCAAAACCTGGCTGATTCATTAGTGCCTTCTTTGGCGCGGTTTTTCCGCATTGGGGAACGCTAACAATCCACTACATACGGAGGATTCGAACACAACCAAACAAGCAAGCGGAGTTTTGTTCATAAAGAACACGACTATTACGCCACAACGTCATATTCGGGACTTCCAACCAGTAGTCGAACGGCAAAAGGCACTCCCCCAGGGAGTGCCTTTGCCGATTCATCCTGCAGCGGATCTAGCTGATCATCTGTTCTTGTTCCGGTTTCCGGTGATTTGGAGGAGCTTCTCCTGCGCCTGGCTGACCTCGGGGCCAGCTGCCGGCAGGTTAAGCTGGGCCCGGATGACAGTCATCCCCTGCACCGTTTCCAGTACGTATTCAGTGGTTTCCGACAGCTTATTAATTGAGAACCACGTCTTATCCATACCGGCGACTGGTCCCGCGGACATCATCAGGCGAGGAATGCCCAGAGAATCCAATCTCGCCTGGTCTGGCACGGTAGTAGTGGCGATGATGACGGCGTTGCCGGGATCTGCGGCTTGCCCCTCAGCGACGGGCACCAGGGAGTAGGTGCAGCTTAATGCAGTCACCCCGTCCTTTACCGAAGACTTGGCCGCCGGTGCCTGTATCTGCTTCGCGGTCTCACCCAGGAAGCTACGCAACTCTTCCCTCGAAGGGGTGGAGCAGTCTTCGGCAGCTGCAGGCTGTATGGTCTGCCCATCGTGGGTCAGGGATTCGGTCTTCGTAGGTGAACTAGTCGGAGCCGGGTCACCCGTGGCTTCGCAGGAGACTAGCAGGGCAGCCCCAGTCAGCGCTGCGGCGGCCCACGTCAATCTAGTTGAAGATGTCATACCCTACTCCCATCACTATGCGGTCGCCCGGGTTCGCTGTGCGCATGAACTGGAGAAGATCGCGATCGTTCAAAGCGATGCATCCCCACGTCGGTTTGTTGTTGCCGTGGACGAATATGGCAAAACCGGCATTCATGATGATCGGCGAATCCGGCGGCCTGTTGTAGTTAATGACAACTCCCTGTCGGTAGTCGTTGGTCGGTCGTGTGGCGAAGTACCACATGTTCTCATCGGGGAAGATATCAGCGCTGGATTCAAAGTACTTGTTGTAGTTCGCATTCAGTTGGCCGCCCCAGCGGGAGAAGGGGTTCAGGGTTCGGTAGGAGAGGGCTGTTCCAGGGTTGCCAAGGCCAAAGGCTTCCGTCACGGTGTACGAGCCCGTCGGAGAGTACGCCTGCCAGGTCGGGCCGGTGGCGACGCCGGGTCGAGCGAAACCTGATTCGCCGGCCGAGCCGATGGCACCCCATTCAGGAACATACTGACCGTCTGCCCGCCTGACACAGGTCACGAATTTCACCTGCGTCGCTCGGTATTCGTCGGCAATCACCAAGGTGACGCGACCGGCGTCGGCGGTGGTGTATTTCACGGCGCCTGAGTTTAAGGCCGGACAATACCCATCTGACCCAAGGACCCAACGGACGCCCTGGCCATTGAGCCATTGCAAATGGCCCCATTGGAAACCCTGGACGCAATTACCGGCGCTGTCACAACTCTCCGGGGTGGTCGGATAGCCGATGGCCCCGTTCTGGGCCATCCGGGAATTGTAGTAGCTGCCGAGGCCAGCCCAGACCGGCTGGGTGCCAATGCCTGGCGCGTAGTACATCTTGCCGCTCCTGAACGTCTGCACGCATCCGCCAAAACGGAGCCCACACTCCTCATCACTTCTAGGGGCGCCCATGTAGCCGAAGATGCCGCCGAACTGCTCCCACCTGCCATTGATCGCGCCGTTGACCTTGAAGGTCCCATATCCGGGGACGAAGTAGATATTGCCCCGCTGGAAGCGCTGCAAGCAGGCGCCCTCCCTGAGCCGGCAATCTTCTCCACCCATCGGGGAACCGAGTGCGCCGTTGATGCCGCCGAGGGACTCATACTTGCCATTGATCGCACCGATGGTGGTAAATGTCCCGTGCCCCGGAACATAGTAGATGCCTCCATGGCGGAATTTCTGCAGGCATGCACCGTTTGACAGTCCACACTGCTCCGTAGTTATCGGGGAGCCGAGGTATCCCGTGATGCCGCCATATTGTTCGTACATTCCATTGATCGCGCCGATTGTTGGGAAAGTGCCATACCCGGGCACAAAGTAGATAGAGCCTGAGCGGAACCGCTGCCTGCAAACCTCGTTGGGCAGCCCGCATTCCTCATCACCCGTGGGGTAAGCGAAATAGCCGTTAATGCCACTGAATTGTTCATATAGGCCATTGATGGCGCCGCTGGTCCGAAAGGTACCGACATTAGGCACGTAGTAGATTTTGCCTCGCTGGAAGTGCTGCTGACAGACACCGGCAACAAAGCCGCACTGCTCTGCAATCTTGGGATATCCGAGGACGCCGTTAGCACCACCAAGGGACTCATACTTTCCATTGATGGCGCCAATTATCGGGAAAGTACCAACTCGCGTGCTGTACATATAGCCACGACGGAACTGCTGGCGGCAGACGCCCTCGGCGAAGCCACATTCTTCACTGCCGACGGGGTATCCGAGGTTGCTGCTTACTCCGCCACTTGACTTCCATGCCGTGTTGATTGTCCCACGGATCGCGTGCGCGCCGGTGGCCAATGTCCAAGCGATGGTTCCGGTTACAAACTCCTGAAGACATCCATCTTGCGCCAGCCCGCACTGTTGGGCTGCCGTGGCGGGACCAAGGATGCCTGTATCTCCGCCCAAACGTTCATGCTCGACGCCGATGGGGCCCGGAACAGGGAATCCGGCTGCGGCAGTGGTCCCAGTCGAGGGCACCGTTGCCGTCGGTTCAGGAGCAGCAGGGGTGGCTGGGGCTGTCGTTTCGACAGTGGCGGTCGCCGCTGTCGAAGGTGCCTCCAGTGAAGGTGTTGCGGTTCCCCCATCTTTGGGTGAGGGTGCCGGTGTCGCTGCAGGCAGTGTCGAAGACGTCGCTGACGGTTCGGAAGTCGGCGTCGGAGTGGGCGTCGGCGTAGCTGAGGCTACCCCCGACGGGACCAGGACGGCGCATAGGGCTGTGCACAAGGAGGCGGCCCCCAGGCGGGTCGCCACACTGATTTTCCGCGCAGGAAAGGAAATCACGTTTTGCTCCATGAACTAGTCGGACCAGAAGTCAAATCACCAACCTGGCCGAGTCCATGACAGTGCTTCCCCCTTTTTCACCGGCCAGACGCTCAGTTGTTATGGCGAATTCCATCAGAAAAATCCGTAAAGGTATAGAACGCCATGCGGTGGACTCAATTTGGGGAGTATTTTTCATATGCGACAGGCAGGCAGGCTGCTGTAAAAGCGGCAAAGGCTGTGGTGGCTTCATGGCGCACTATTAATCAACCGGATTCGCTGGTTCCTCTTTAGCCATCGTTGAAAAGACTCCGAAATTCCGTTGGCCGGCGATCTACTTCAAAAATCCTGGCCGCATTCTTCCCTGCGCGGCGAGGATATCTGCGTGAGTTCGAGGATTTGATGGCTGCCAACTGGTGGGGAGTGGCGGAAGTGAGGTGCGCGTCCGGCCGCCGACTGCCTGACGCGCCGGACGCGCTGTCCGCAATTGGGGTGCGGACATGTGGCCACCCACGCGAGGAGGCGTTTAGGGGCGGACACTGCGGGATCCGGCTACTTCTACCTACTAGGGGTCAGCATCAATAGGCCGCCGGATACCACAGACAGCTTTTAAGACCGTCCGGGGCAGGAATCGTGACGCGGCTTGAGCCCAAGCCTCGTCCTAGGAGCGCCCACCGTCACGAATAATGGCCAGCCCGGTCAATAAAGTACAAGACAGGTTCCTCCTCATCTCAGCGGTGCTCCAATCGTTCTATTTATCCGTTCCACATTCTTTCCCTTGACATGCGGGTGACTCACCCCACAATATGGGATAACGTTTTCCCCCGATCACCAGTTCATGGCGGCATTACGCCAGGCATCCATCGGAAAGCGGTGTCCCTCGGACTCCGCACCAGCAGCTTTCAAGGAGACTGAAAGTGTCAAAAACGACGACGGCGTCACGAGATATCGGGCGCAAGACTACGCCCGCCGGGAAGGCCGCGGGCACGGCATCCCGCAAGCGGCCGAGCAGGCGAAGCGGCAGGGACGGCGGGCTACTCTTGCTCCTGGCGGCCCCGGGCATTGTCTGGTTCCTCGTCTTCTGCTACGCCCCCATGGCCGGACTAGTGGTTGCGTTCAAGAGCTTCGACGTCAGCAAAGGGATTTTCGAAAGCCCCTGGAATGGCCTGGACAACTTCAAGTACTTCATCGCCAGCGGTGACGCACCGCACATCGTGATGAACACCCTTGTCCTCAACGTACTGTTCCTTGCGGCAACCCTCGGAGCGGGCCTGGCACTGGCCATCATGCTCAACGAACTTCGTGCACGCGTCTTCAAGAAGTTCATGCAGTCCGCCATCTTCTTCCCTTACTTCGTGTCCCCCATCGTCGTCAGCATCATCCTGCAGGTCCTCCTGGCAGGTGCCGGCGGACACGGCGGCGCCGCGAACGACGTCCTGGGCATTTTCAATCTCCCGGAGGTCAGCTGGTACACCGAGCCCGGTCCCTGGCCATGGATCCTGACGATTGTGAAGGTCTGGCAGATGGGCGGCTACATGTCGGTGATCTTCCTGGCAGCCATCACAGCCATTCCCGAGGAAGTCTATGAGGCTGGAATGCTCGACGGCGCCAGCCGGGCACGCATGGCTATGTCCATCACGCTGCCACTGCTCAAGCCGACTGCGGCAATCCTCCTGGTCCTCGGCGTCGGCCGCATCTTCTACGGGGACTTCGGAACCATTTTTGCGATCATCGGCGACAACGGGACCCTTTTCTCCACCACCGATGTGATCGATACCTACGTCTTCCGCTCGCTCCGGACCATCGGGGACTTCGGCACGACGGCGGCCATCGGACTCTTCCAGTCCGTAGTCGGCTTCATCCTGGTGACGGCAGCCGTGCTGGTCCAGCGTCGCTACTCAAAAGAAAGCAGCATCCTGTGAGCACCTCGGCATCGGGCATGAGTGCCTCGGCAACAGCAAAGAGCAGTCTTGACACGGTTGTGGCGGATCAAACTACAGCAGGCGCTGCCACGGCATTTCCGACGTCGGCGGGAAGCCCGACGTCGGCCCTCACCGCCGGCAAACTGCGCCGGTCGCCGAAACAGGGCTCTCCCGGCCGGGGAAAGCGGAATATCGAGCCTTTCACGGTGGTCAGCTATATCGGCGTCGGCACCTTCGGGCTGTTTGCCCTGATCCCCCTGTGGATGATCATCGCCGGATCCTTCACGGCCGAGTCCACGCTGGCTAAATCCGGCTACAGCCTGTTCCCGGAACCGTTCTCCTTGGATGCCTACGCCTCGATCTTCACAGGGGCGGCGGTGTTCGAAGGCTACGCAGCCACCCTTTTCATCACGGTCATTGGAACGGTGCTGTCGCTTTCGGCCACGGCTTCCCTCTCCTGGGTCATCGCGCGAAGGATGCCGCGGATCAGCAAGCCACTGGCCATCTTCGCGTACATTCCGATGCTGTTCACGGGCGGGCTCGTGCCGCTGTACCTGCTGGTCACCCAGGTGCTTCATCTGAAGAACAGCTGGTTCTCGGTGATCCTGCCCCACATGATGGCGCCGTTCCTGATCTTCGTCGCCGTGAGCTTCTTCCGCCAACTGCCAGAGGAAATCCTCGACTCCGCGAAGGTGGATGGTGCCGGCGAGCTGCGCATCTTCTTCCAGATCGTGCTTCCGCTGTCCAAGCCGATCCTCGCCGTCATCGCGCTGTTCTATGCAGTGAGCTACTGGAATGAATGGTTCACGGCCATGCTTTTCATCTCCGACCCGGACAAGTATCCGCTCCAGCTCATGCTGCAGAACCTGATCGCCAACGTCACCAACGCCGCCGAGCTGCCTGGCTCGTCAGCTAACGTGGCACCCGTCTACCAGCTCCGGCTCGCACTGACAGTGGTTACCATCGGCCCGATCCTGCTGGCCTACCCGTTCGCCCAGCGATATTTCGTCAAGGGCCTGACCCTCGGCGCCACCAAGGGGTGACCAACCCGGCAGCCCAAGGGCAACGCCCGCGTTTCTCCATCCCTTTCCCGCCTCGCATCAACCACCTGGCATCAACCACGCATCAATCCCTTGGACGTGGCCCTGCAAAGGCCCGTGCCGAAGTACAAAGGAGTGCACCACAGTGATCCCTAGCAACATCGCCAACAGCCCGTTCAGCCGCCGCGGTTTCCTCGGCCTGGCCGGCGGCCTCGGCGCCGCCCTCGCTCTCTCCAGCTGCGGCACGGGCACCAGCGCCAGCGCCGGTGGCGGTGCCACGGGCACTTCCACTGTCATCCTGCCAAGCACTGCCCCGACCAGCTGGAACGCCGTCCTGTCTAAAGTCAACAGCAAGCTCAAGGCCGACGCCGGCTTCGAACTGGATGCGCAGTTCATCATCTGGTCCAACTACCAGCAGCAGTCCCTGCTCAAGTTCACGGCAGGGGAATCTTTCGACACCGCCCTTCAGGCCCAGTGGCTGAACATGGCCCAACTGCAGCAAAGCGGATCGCTGGCCGACCTCACAAACGAAATCGCTAACTACCCGAACCTCAAAGCCACCCTTCCGGCGAAGCTCATCGAATCGAACAGTTGGGACGGGCATCTCTGGGGCATCCCCCAGGTCAACAGCGCCGCCCGCCTCCAGCATTTCAGCATTCGGCAGGACATCGCCGAGAAGCTGGGCTTTGCCGAGATCACTGACTACGAGCAGCTGGAACGGTTCTTCTACGCAGTCAAGCAGAAGAACGACGGGACCGTTGCCTACGGCGCGGCGTCCAACAGCGGCTACCTGCATGCCGTTCCGGTGCCGACGGGCATGTTCAATACCGCCAGCTGGGACAGCCCGGACACGATCGCCCGCGCCTTCAGCGGCAAGGGCCTGTTCTTCATCTTGGATAAGGACGCACAGAAGTCCGGCTCGTCCCGCCCCATTCCCTTCTGGGAAAACGACGGCGTCATCGATGCCCTCCGGCGGATCCGCAAGTACCAGGAGGACGGAATCATCAACGCCGACGCCCTCAATTCCGACAACGCCACCATCAAGAGCCAGTTCAGTGCGGGCAAGTTCGCGGCGGCCTGGGCCATGACGGACGGCATCTCCAGCAACACGCTTCCCGCCCTCACAAAGGCTGTCCCGGGAGCCGCTCTGGCCAACGTAATGCCGCTCAAGGGCGGACTCTCCGCCAAGCCTAACCAAACCTTCCAGGCAGACAACTTCGTGGTGGTGAACAGCAAGGGAGGCAACCTGGAACGTGCCTTGAAGCTCCAGGACTGGCTGTCCGTCAAGGAAAACCACGACCTCGTCACCTACGGTATAGAAGGCACCGACTGGGAACCGGCCGACGGGAACAAGTTCAAGCAGATCAGCGACTACGCCTTCCCCGGCTACGCGCTGTCCTGGCGAGGCAGCCTGGAACGAAAGTCCGCGAACATGTCCGCCTCTGAGGAGAAGATCTTCGATTGGGCCCAGAACTTCGACAACTTCACCGTCGATCCCTTCGCGTCCTTCATCCCGGATGCCACGCCGGTCAAGCAGCAGATAGCGGCGATGGCCAACGTCATCACCCAGTTCGCCAACCCGCTGTTCTACGGCGTCGTTGACGTCGATTCCCAGCTGGACAAGCTCAAGAAGGCCGCCGACGGCGCGGGGCTTTCCCAGCTGCAGGCCGAAATGGAAAAGCAAGCCAACGCCCACCTCAAGAAGGCCTAAGGTTTCTGAAGCAACGCGGGGTCACATACGGCCCATCCCAGGCACCTCAATGGGCGCTAAATGACCCCGCGTTGCTCGGGCAGAGCGAAGGAAACGTCATTGTTGAATTATCGGCTGGAACTTCCGGCGAGCAAGCCTCGGGCCATCATCGTGGCCATCCACGGGTTGATGGAATCGGCTGCCTGCCTCGAGGCAGCGTTTCCGTCGTGGACGGCACATGGCTTCGCGGTTCTGGCCGTCGACCTGCGGGGTCATGGCGCGTCACCCCGATGGACACCCGAGCTGCTGGAACAGCATCCTGGGGACGTTATGGTCGACGACGTCCTCCAGGTAATGGAGATCCTCACCCTGCATGGTCTCGCGGAGCTCCCCACGTTCTTTTACGGTCATTCAGCGGGTGGTGCTGTGGCGGCCGCGGTTGCCTTCCACTTCGTCGATGGAGCTGGCGATAGTGCGTACGGCGAGGTCGGCGGCGTCCTCCTGGAAGACCCTTTTTGGCGGCTGCCTGTGACTCCCCTGCAGGACCGGGCGGTCGCCGAACAGGCCTACATGGACTTGCTCGCGGCCCAGGCCCTGGCTCCCGAGCAGCGCTTCCTCCTAAAGAAGAGCGAGTGGTCGGGCTGGGATGACGATGAGATTCAGCGTGCCTGTGAGGCGCAACTAAATGTGGACCCCCAGGTTGTTCGCAACGGCAACGTCATACCCTCGCAGCCCTGGCCGGAAATCCTGAGGGATCTTGGGGCCGCAGGCGTTCCGGTCCTCATCATCACAGGAACCGACAGGATTGGTATCACCCCCAGCCATCAGTGGATCGCCGAGTCCCAGGGAGCGCGGGTGGAAGTGTTCGACGGCGCCTCCCACTTTGTGCGGCGGGACGCCACACAGCTCTTCATGGAATCCGCCACAGCCTTCCTGGAGGAGTGTCTGTCCGTGCACCACCCCAGCCTTTGATTCCTGGAGCGGCGGGGGCGTCCGACCAAACTCAGGCAGACCTTCCGGAGTTGTCGTCGACAGAGATGCCCAGTTCGCCCGAGATAGTACGGGTGACTCTGAGCAGCTGGGTTGTGACAAGGGAGAGCTCGTCCTCATGCACTACCTCTGTGGGAAAGACCACCGAGATCGTCAGGGGCAACGAATCAACAGAGGAGAAGACAGGCGCCGCGACCGAGGATACGCCCGGATCATGGTCACCGCCCCCAATTGCCGCACACTCATCACGCAAATCTTCGTGGAGGGCGATGCACAGATCGAGATCGGCGATTCAGTCTTCGGAGTCAAGGACTCACTGATCAAGCGCTTCGAGGAACAACCGGCTGGCACCCCTGGCCCCGACGGCCGCAACCTGGGCGGGAAAACCTGGGCCCGAACCCGCTTCGACATCGTCCTGGCCCCCGCGGATCTGTTGGCGCCCAAGTAAGTCGCAGTTGTGGTCGTTATTGGCGCTCATAGCGACCACAACTGCCACCCAGTTGGGGCGCCCAAAGCTCAACCCCCGGAAGACTGTATAAGCTGGCCCCATGCCCGAAGGCGCAACAGGTTCGTCCTTGTTCGTGGAAATCCGAAACCCGCCACGGGTTGTGGAGGGACCTCCCGTGATGCTGCTGCACGGCTGGGCTTCCACCTCGGCGTACTGGGAACCGCTCGTGGATAAACTGCTCGACGCCGGACATGCGGTGTGGATTGTGGACCTTCCCGGATACCACCCCGGGGAGTCGCTTCCTGAGAATTTTGACTGGACACTCGATTCGGTAGCCGCTGCCGTTGCCGAGGAAATCAGCTCCCGGCAGGAACCCGGCCTCCCCGCGGCGGGTGCCGTGCACGTCGTCGGGCATTCCCTCGGCGGAAGCGTCGCGCTGACCCTGGCGGCCCGCCACCCCGAATGCGTCGCCACTCTCACCCTCGTCGGCATGGTTCCCGCTCCGCTCAATGAGGGTTTCCGCTCCATGCTGTCCTCCCAGCTCAGGCAAGGCTTTATCGACGCCGGAACCCGGGAAAAGTTGATGAAGGCCTGGTTCGGGCCCCTTGAGGCGGCCGAACGCGAGATCCTTGGGCGGGGCTTCTCCGTCCCCTTTGGAGTGCTTGGAGCCAGCGGCGAAGCCGGGCTCCAAGGCGTTGATTCACGTGATCCGGCACTTGTCACCGCGCCCACCCTGGTGATCATCGGAACCGACGACAGGCTGCGGACCCCGGCCCAAGTGCAGCAATTCGTGGCCGGGAGCCCAGAGCGACGGCTGGCCGCCATTCCGAATGCCGGCCACAGCGTGCATTGGGAGCAGCCCGCCGCCTGCGCCAAAGCTATGGAGAAGTTTTGGCAGGCCCGGCCTACTGCGAAACCTGCGGCACCACGGCGTAAAATGTCAGACATCTAGGCCGCCGCTGTCCGCCAGGACAATGTGGAGGGGGACCAGAGTAACGGAATGGAGCACCATGGCACGCAAGTCGCTGGTCGGCGTCGTCGCGGACGAACTGCTGGACCGCATCGTCGCCGGCGAATTCCCGCCCGGGACCGTTGTGCCGGGCGAGCTGGAGCTGAGCGCCAAGCACGAGGTCAGCCGTATGACTGTCCGCGAGGCTATGAAGACCCTCGAAGCGCAGCGGATCCTGAGCGTCGAACGCGGGCGCGGCACATTCGTCAATCCCTTGAGCCGCTGGGCTTCGCTGGAGGCCGTCCTGCGCGCTGCCTCGGAAGGTACCAATGATGCAGCCGCGGCAGTCCAACTAATCGAACTGCGACGCATGCTGGAGACGGGGGCGTGCGAACTCGCGGCGACCAGGATTTCCGACGAAGACCTCGCTGTGCTCCGCAAGTATGTCTCAGCCATGTCGGCGGCTCATGAGGTGAACGACCTGGGTGCTTTTGTCGAGGCGGACCTGGCTTTCCACGACGTCATCCTGCACGCTTCAGGCAACGTCTTTGTAGGCGTACTTTTTGAACCGCTGCACCGGGTCCTCGAAAAGCGGCGCGCGCAAACGTCCAAGGTTCCGGAAATCCAGGAACACGCCATCGGCTTCCACGGCAAGATCGTCGATGCCCTTGAATCGCGCGATCCGTCGCGGGCGCGCCTGGCCATGGACGAGCATATGCAGCAGACCCTTGATGACCTGAAGACCTACGTACTGAAGGTCTAAGGAGGCGAGCGTCTTGAACGAAGCTCAGGAAGGATTCCTTGATCCTGAGTCCTCAGCCGGCACTGGCCTCCGCGTTGAGGAACTGCTCCGGGAATTCGTTTCGAGGGCCGGAGAGTTGCTGCATGCGCAGGAACGGATGCGAGGGCTGCTGGAAGCTGTT
This sequence comes from Arthrobacter sp. ISL-30, assembly GCF_018613855.1. Lineage (GTDB taxonomy): Bacteria > Actinomycetota > Actinomycetes > Actinomycetales > Micrococcaceae > Arthrobacter. The sequence goes on along the minus strand of NZ_JAGGPK010000007.1, from coordinate 67,130 downwards.
GTGGCCGTTGCAGAAGACCTCAGCCTGGAAGCTGTGCTTGAGCGTGTGGTGGAATCCGCCTGCCGCCTCCTTCATGCCAGGTACGGCGCCCTGGGGGTGATTGGCCACGATGGCGCCCTGAGCACCTTCATCACGATCGGAATCGAGGACGACCTGGCCAAGAAGATCGGGCCGCTCCCAACAGGCCACGGAGTGCTGGGCCTGCTCATCAGCGATCCCAAGCCGTTGCGGCTGCCTGACCTGCGCCAGCACCCGGAGTCCTACGGCTTTCCCGGGAACCATCCGCCCATGGTCTCCTTCCTCGGGGTCCCCGTCCGGGTGCGGGGTCGCGTTTTTGGCAACCTGTACCTGACTGAAAAGGAGGGCGGCGCCGACTTCACGCCGGAGGATGAGGAGCTTGCCGTCGCGCTTGCCGCAGCGGCCGGCGTCGCGATCGAAAACGCCCGCCTTTATGAGGAAGCGCGGCGCCGGGCCAGCTGGCTGGAAGCCTGCACCGACGTCTCCGCCCGCATGATGGGAAATGAGCAACGCTTTGAAGCGGAAGGACTCGACCTGATCGCCGGCCGTGCCCGCCGGGAGGCTGCTGCCGATCTGGCCCTAATGGTGATGCCCGACGCCGACAGCCGCGCCTATGTGGTGGGAGGTGCCGACGGCGGTGCTTCGGCCGAGTATTCAGGGAAGGTAGTTGCCCTGGACCCACAGATGCTCGACGAGGTGGTCCTTAAGGGCACTATCGTCTCTGAAACCCCGATACCCGCCGTCGCCGAACTGACAGGCAGGGATTCGGGACCGATGCTGGCCATCGCGCTGGGAACCGAAACCCCCACGGCGGGAGTACTGTTCCTGCTACGAAGTCCCAAGGCGACCCCTTACAGCCAGATCGACGCCGACATGGGTTCGGTTTTCGGCTCCCATGTGGCCCTGACCCTGGAACTGGCTCGCGTCCATCGCCTGCGCGAACAGCTCCTTGTCTTCACGGACCGGGACCGGATCGCGAAAGACCTTCACGACGTCGTCATCCAGCGCCTCTTCGCAGCCGGCCTCAGCGTGCAGAGCCTCGGCCGCTTCACGAACGACGAGCTGGCCCGGGACAGAATCAGGACCATCACGCGGGAACTGGACGAGACCATCCGCGAGCTGCGCGACACTATCTACTCACTCAGGGCCAGCTCCGGCGAAAGTGAGCTTTTGAGCTCCCGGATCGTTCAGGTAGTCCGCATCGCCTCGAGGTCCCTGCCTTTTACACCCCACGTCCGCCTGTCCGGAAATATCGACGGCGTCCAGTCCATCGACCTGATCATGAATGTCCTCGCCGTCCTGTCCGAAGGCCTGAGCAACGCGATCAGGCATGCAGGACCAAGCGCCATCGACGTCGACGTGGCTGTTGTCGACCACTCGCTCACGGTGCGTATCGAGGATGATGGCAGCGGCTTCGACCCCGCCGAACGGTCCGGACAAGGCAACGGCCTGGACAACATGTCCCGCCGCGCGGCCGACCTCGGCGGGACCTTCAGCATCCGGAGTGCCGTCGGTTTAGGCAGTGTCCTGGAGTGGACTGTTCCGCTGCCCTAAGTCGCATGCCCTAAGACGAACTATCCCTGTTAGCGATGTACACCGCCGCCTGTGTCCGCCTTTCGAACCCGAGCTTGGCCAGCATCGACGACACATAGTTCTTCACTGTTTTTTCCGCCAGGGCGAGCGATTCTCCGATCTGGCGATTGGTGAGTCCCTCTCCTACCAATTCAAGGACGCGGAGCTCCTGGGGAGTCAGCGAGGACACGCGGGGGTCCGCTACCTTGGGCTCCATGAGGCCCTCGACGATCCTGGTCTTCAGGCCGGCGTCGAACAGGGACTCGCCTCGGGCCGCCCGGCGCAAAGCCCCGATGAGGTCCGTGCCGCCAATTTCCTTGAGCACATATCCGGCAGCGCCTGCCAAGACGGCCCCCCGAAGGGCCTGCTCGTCGTCGTAGCTCGTAAGGATGAGGCAGTTGAGGTCCGGATCCACGGACCTCACCTCCCTGCACACCTCAATCCCGGTTCCGTCGGGAAGCCGGGCATCGAGCACGGACACATCCGGATGGAGGGCCGGGATGCGCCTGGCCGCTTCTTCAGCGGAACCCGACGAGCCCACAACCTCAAAGCCCTCGCCTTCCAGGAGTTCCTGCAGGCCGCGTCGCACCAACTCGTGGTCGTCGAGGATGAAAACCCTAATGAGGCGTTCGGACTCTGACGCCCGGTTCTGGTTCCGTACAGCTGGATGGTTCACCGTGCTCCCGTTTCTTGCTTGAATGCCGGCTGCTGGAGTGCTGTCAGTTTTGCCGAACGCTCCGGAGCGGGCAAGGGTCCAAAGGCCCGGCGCCAGCACCCAGTGAGCGCCAGCACCCCTCCCGTGCGCCCGGGCGCAGTGACTTTCGGCCCTACATAGTACGCAGGTTCCGCAGCAGGCTTGCAGCAGGATCCGTGCGACCAAGGGAAGTCCAGCCATGACGATGACCAAGCCGATCGCCGTCGGGATCGATGACTCGGTTGCGAGCCGCCCCGCGCCCCTATGGGCCGCACACCGGGCCGCGGACCTGAAGCTGCCCCTGGTGATCCTCCATGTCGTGGACGAGCGCTGGCTGACGGAGGCCTTTCCCTACACCGACATTATGCGCAAGACAGGCCACGACCTGCTGCGCGATGCAGGGGAACGGGCGCGGGAGGCCGAGCTCTCACTGGACATCAGCACAGTACTCCTGGAGGGAGGCACCGATGCAGCGCTGCGCAAGTACTCGGGGAATGCCTCGATGCTGGTGATCGGCTACGATGGCTCACCCAAGCCGGGCGGCCCGCTGACCGACCGTGCCCTGCAGGTGGCTGCCGCCGCCAAATGCCCGGTGGGGGTGGTTGGCGAGCATGAGATGGAAGGCCGGCAAGGCGTGGTGGTGGGGGTCGACGGCTCCGAAGAAGCCACCCAGGCCGTGGCCTTTGCCGCCGCGGAAGCGGACAGGGAACGCCAGAAACTGACCGTCCTCTACGCGTTCCGCGGACCAAACCGCTGGATCAAGGCGGAGCTCCCCTCCAGTGGGCTCGCAGAATTGATTGTCGAAGAAGAGCAGATCGTGCTGTCCGAAAGCGTTGCCGGCCTCGTGAGGAGTACCCGGGACTGGTGGTCCACAAGGTCCTGGAAACCGAAAAGGAACCGGCTGCCGCGCTGGTGGAGGCGGCTTCAAAGGCGAAGCTCCTGGTGGTGGGAAGCCGGGGACGGGTCGCCTTCAAACGCCTGCTGATGGGTTCCACAGCCCATGGAGTGCTCGCGCACCTGCCGTGCCCCACCGTCATCACCCGCCTACAGCCGGTCAAGCACAAGAAGTAGGCTGCTGTCCTGACGCCCGAAGAGACCGGGAAGGGACGCATGGCCACCAAGGACGGTTCCGAAGCTGCGCTGAAGACCAATCCGAACAATTGGCACCGGTGGAAAAATCTGCTGCCCGATGTAGGGGCAGGACTCTTGTTGTGCGCTTTCCTGGTTCCTGCCGGCATGGCGTATTCCACTGCCTCCGGCCTGCCCCCGGTCGCCGGCCTCTACGCCTCGATCGTCTCCCTCATCATCTACGGGCTGCTCGGCCCGTCGAGGGTGCTGATCCTGGGCCCGGATTCAGCGCTGGCTCCCCTGATCGCCGCGGCCGTGGTCCCGCTGTCCGGAGGCGATCCGCACCGCGCCCTTGCCCTGGCCGGGCTTTTGGCCATCTTTGTTGGCGTCTACCTGGTCCTGGGCTATTTCCTGAAACTGGGTTTCCTGAGCAATCTGCTCTCCAAACCGATTCGGACAGGCTACCTGGCCGGACTCGCCGTCGTCGTCGGGCTCAGTCAGTTGGCGGGTCTCCTGGGAAGGAGTTCCGACGGCGTCACCGAGCCTTGGAATCAGCTCACCTCCGCCATCGGCAGGGTCGCGCGGGGCGACTTCAATATGATTGCCGCACTGATCGGCGGAATAACAATCGTGATTCTGCTCGTGGCGACCCGACTTCCCACAAACCTGCGCCTCCTGGGAATCCTCGTCACTGTAGGAGGATCCATGGTGGCTTCCGCCGTCTTTGGACTGAATGAGATGCTGCCAGTGGTCGGCGCGCTCCCAAGCGGCCTCCCTGCTCCTGCGCTCAGCGGATTCAGTTGGGGCGACGTTATCGCCACGGCAGGGCCTGCCGCCGGCATCGCCCTGCTCGCCTTCGCCGACACGGCCGTTCTGTCCCGAAGCCTCGCCCAACGCAACGGCGTGAGGGTAGATGGGGGCAAGGAAATGCTGGCGCTCGGCAGTGCCAACGCCGCTTCCGGTGTCCTGGGCGGGTTTCCCATCTCAGCCAGTACCTCCCGCACCCCCGTGGCCCTGAACGCCGGCGCACGCTCCAGGCTGGCCGGCCTGGCCGCAGGCCTCTGGCTCCTGGTGTTCATGCTGACGCTGCCCGGTGTCACCGCACACCTGCCATCCAGCGTCCTGTCCGGGGTGGTCATAGTCGCGGCAGCCTCGATGGTGGATATCGACGGCATCAAAGGACTAATCAGGAGCAGCCGGATCGAAACGGCCCTGATGGCCGGGACGTTCGTGGGCGTACTGGTGCTGGGCGTCCTGCCGGGGGTGGTCCTTGCCGTGGTGTTGTCGCTCGCCGTGTTCGTCCAGGCCACATTCTCCCCCTACAGGACCGAACTGGTGAAGGTCGCCGGAAGGCCCGGTTTCCATGACATAACCCGCCATCCCGAGGGCCGACGGATTCCAGGGCTGGCCCTCGTCCGGTTCGATTCGCCGCTGTTCTTCGCCAATGGCCAGGTCTTCGTGGACCACGTGCGCGATATTGTGGACGCCTCTCCGCAGCCGGTCCGCTGTGTCATCGTCGCCGCCGAGGGCATCACCGGCGTGGACAGCACCGCCGTCGAGCACTTGGTCCAACTGGACGAATACCTCGAGAAGAAGGGAATCAGCCTGGTCTTTGCCGAACTCAAAGGGCCCGTGAAGGACAGGCTGGCTAAATTCGGACTGGCCGACCGCTTCGATCGAGGCCACCACTTCTCCACGGTCGAGAGCGCCGTGGAGCACTTCAGCGGGCAATCATGATGTTGCAGGGAGCGTGCTTCAACACCGCCGTTGCCACAGCACCCGGAGAGCCGCCGGGCCGGTGGCCGCCCAGTACCATCACTTCGGCCCCGCCTGCTTCGGATAGAAGGTCCTTGGCCACTGCACGCCCCTGGAGCAGCGCCGTGGTGACTGTCAGGTCCGGAGCCAGTCGCGCAGCCGCCTCAGCTGCCCTGTCAAGGATTGCCCTTCCTTCCTCCGGCGATTCATGTTGATGACGCTTCTCTGGAGGCACCGCATGGACAATGTGCAAGGCTTCCCCGAGGAAGCCAGCCATCTTGGTGGCCTCGGAAAGGACCGAAGGAGAGCTGGCCTGCCCGTCGGTGCCGCCCTCGATGCAGGCCATGACAGGGCGATCGTCCCTCCGCGAATATCGCACCACCAGCAGAGGCCGTTTACTGGAGCCGGAAAGGTCAAGGGAAACCGAACCGACCAACTGACCGAGCAGGCCACCGATTCCGCGATTCCCAACCACCAGGAGGTCTGCTCCCTCCGACTCCTCCAGGAGCACCTCGGCAGGCAGCCCGGCCTTGAGGTCCGTCTCGACCTTCAGTTCCGGGGAGGTTTCATGGGCCAGCGCCACGCCCTCGGTGAGGATCTCCTCGGCTGCATGCCGCAGTCCACTGCCCTCAATCCCTTGGACCGGGCCAAGGTTGTGGGTGAAAAGCGGCCACATCCAGGCATGGACGATCTGGAGCCTCCGCTCGGCTTTCGCGGCATATTCCGCGGCCCATGTCAGGGCCACCTTGGCAGGATCCGAGCCGTCGTAACCCACCACTATCCAGGGTGCGGCGTCCGGACTGGGTCCTGCTTCGCTTTGGACTTCGGCCTCGGGTTCGACGTCTGGCTCCGTCATGGCAGTCGCTTCCTTTCATGGTTGCAAAGCTACGTCCAGTCCACTCTCCGACGGCGAATCGGATTAGGGTCTTAAGTCACCAATTCCTAGTCCCCGTCACATACGTCGGTTAGTCTGCATTCACGGCCTGCCGTACCGGCCTGCAATTCAATATCACGGACGATCATGAGGAGCACCAATGGCTGACCACACATACAGCATTTCCGAAATCGTAGGAAGTTCTTCCGACGGCGTCGACTCTGCCATCAGGAACGGTATTGCAGCGGCGTCCCAGACCCTGCGGCATCTTGACTGGTTCGAAGTCAAGGAGATTCGCGGCCACTTGAATAATGGCGAGATCGCGGACTGGCAGGTCACTATCAAGCTAGGTTTCCGCCTGGAGCGGTAAATACCGGGTCTTTAACGGCGAACGGCCGTGCCTGTAGGCACGGCCGTTTCCGGTTGCTTGTCTGGACTCATCCACGGGCCCAGACCTGGACGGGGTCACCGCCACAAATCAGGCGCCTGCCACGTCCGACAAGCTCAATCCACAGCAGTTCATGATGCCTGGACACTTCGTCTACTTTGCCGGCGTCGTAACCCCAGCCCTCTTCGTGAATCCATACAGCATCGCCGCGGCTCAGATCCGCCCATTGCTCGGGAAGCAGCCGCTCGGACGCCGTTTCAGGCTTGAACTGCAGCTTGGACTCGGCACTCACCGGGAGGTTTCGGCGGTCGCACGGCGCCGCCAGATAGTGGCTGAGCCGTTGTGGGCCGGGAAGACGTGACCTTCTGAAAAGGCACGGACAATGTGCTCTTCACCCTCAGGGCTCCACAGCCCGGAAGCAGGAACGTGGGAACCTGTAGTGGCGGCGGGGAGGGACCGCTCGCGGAGCAAAGCGATGCGTTTCATCGTTGAACCTCATCATTGGTCTTGGTGTGCAGGATGTCTACGCACAAGCCTAGGGAGGACCAGATGTGTCCCCAATGGGCGTTCCGACAGAATCCCCCAGGCTAACTATGCACTTGAACAGCGGCGCCTCTTTCAGCCCCCAATTCAATGGCACGGCCCGCGGGGGTTTCTACAACAAAGTAGTCCTCGCAGTCCCAAGAAGAACCGGGAGGGCCAAAAGGGCTGTATCTGCCCGCAAAAAATCCATAGGCTCGAACCCATCAACCAGAAACCGTCGTCCCAGTAGCCAGACAAGGCCCAACGCAAGGAAGGACCCGGCATGTCCAGCGTCCAGAACATTTCCGTCCCCGAACTGACCCTGAACAACTCCGTCACCATCCCGCAGCTCGGCTTCGGCGTCTTCCAGGTCCCGCCTGAAGAGACCCAGCGGATCGTGGAGGACGCTCTGGAGGCCGGCTATCGCCACATCGACACGGCTGCCGCCTATCGGAACGAGGCTGGCGTCGGTGCTGCCATCAAGGCTTCGGGAATTCCGCGGGAGGAGATCTTTATCACCACGAAGCTGCGCAACGGCGAGCAGTCCAAGGCACTCGAGGCCTTCGAAAAAAGCAGTCGGGCACTCGGCGTCGACGCCGTTGACCTCTACCTCATCCATTGGCCGGTACCGTCGCAGAACCAGTACGTCCAGGCCTGGAAGGACATGGAGAAGCTTTATGGTGACGGCCGGATCAGGGCGATCGGTGTCTCCAACTTCCTGCCCGAGCATCTTGACACCCTGCTTGCTGCTGCGGACGTGGTTCCGGCCGTCAACCAGTTTGAGCTCCACCCAACTTTCCAGCAGCAGGACCTCGCTGCGAAATGCCGCTCGCATGGCATCGCAGTTGAGGCGTACAGTCCGCTGGGCCAGGGCGCGGATCTGGGCTCGGAGACGGTGATCTCCCTGGCCTCAAAATACGACGCGACGCCCGCCCGGATTGTGCTTGCCTGGCACCTTGGCTCCGGCAACATCGTTATTCCCAAGTCCGCCCATTCGGAACGGATCCGGGAGAACCTCGCCGCCGCTGCCATCCAACTGACCGACGATGAACTCGCCGCCATCAGCAAGCTGGAGGCCGGTTACCGCATTGGCGCCGACCCCGCTGTCGCCGCTTTCAGCCAATTCTGACCGCCCGATCACCAGCCAGTCCCGATCACCAGCCAGTAAGGAAATTACCCCATGCAGTACACCCATCTGGGCCGCTCGGGCCTGAGCGTCTCCCGCCTGTGCCTCGGCACTATGAACTTCGGACCACAGACAGAGGAGTCCGCCGCGCACGCCATTATGGACTCCGCGCTGGACGCGGGCATCAACTTCTTCGACACAGCCAACGTCTACGGAGGCTCCGGCCATCGAGGCTGGACCGAGGAAATCATTGGCCGCTGGTTCGCGAAGGGCGGAGAACGCCGTGAGCGCACCGTCCTTGCCACCAAGGTCTACGGCACCATGACAGAGCGGCCCAATGAATCCAAGCTCTCGGCGCTCAATATCCGCCGCGCCCTGGATGCCAGCCTGAAGCGGCTGCAGACCGACTACATCGATCTCTACCAGTTCCACCACATCGACCGGAACACGCCGTGGGACGAGATCTGGCAGGCCATGGAAGTGGCAGTCCAGCAAGGCAAAATCCTTTACGCGGGGAGCAGCAACTTCGCAGGCTGGCACATTGTCCAGGCACAGGAAGCGGCGGCCCGACGCAACTACACCGGCCTGGTCAGCGAGCAATCCCTCTACAACCTGCTGGCCCGAAGCGTTGAGCTGGAGGTCATTCCGGCCGCGCAGCAGTACGGCCTCGGGCTGATCCCGTGGTCGCCCCTGCAGGGCGGCCTCCTCGGCGGCGTGCTCAAAAAAGAGCGCGACGGCGTCCGCCGCACCCAGGGCCGGGCCGCGGACACGCTGAAGAAGCACGAAGAACAGATCCGGCAGTATGAGGACTTCGTGGACGAGCTCGGCCAGGAACCCGGAGACGTGGCACTGGCATGGCTCCTCCATCAGCCCGCCGTCACCGCACCCATTGTTGGCCCGAGAACCCAGGAGCAGCTTGACGCCGCGCTCCGGGCCCTCGAAGTTCACCTGGACGCTGACACCCTCAAGCGACTGGACGACATCTTCCCGGGCCACCGGACCGCTCCCGAAGACTACGCCTGGTGAGCGGCGTCGGATCCAGTCTCCTCTTCATCGGCGGCACCGGCGTGATCAGTGCCGCCGCGGCGGAGCGCGCCGTCGAGCTGGGACACCGGCTGACCGTCCTGAATCGCGGTGTCTCCTCCGAAAGGCAGATACCGGCCGGCGTCGAGGTCCTGCAGGCCGACGTGCGAAACCCGACTGAGGTTCGGGAGGTCCTGCGCGGCAGGGAGTTCGACGCCGTCGCGGACTTCATCTCCTTCACCCCGGACCATGTAGCCGCGGCGGTGGAGCAGTTCAGCGGCCGGACAGGCCAGTATGTCTTCATCAGTTCCGCCTCGGCCTACCAGAAACCGCCGGCGCGCCTGCCAATCCTGGAATCCACTCCCCTGCGGAACCCCTACTGGAAATACTCCCAGGACAAGATCGCCTGCGAGGAGCTGCTATTCAGGGCCTATCGCGAGGATGCCTTCCCCGTCACGGTGGTGCGGCCTTCCCACACGTACGATCGCACCAGGATTGCCCTGCTCGGCGGGTGGACAGACATCCACCGCATGCGGGAGGGGCTTCCCGTCCTGGTGCACGGTGACGGTACGTCTCTCTGGACACTCACCCATACAGAAGACTTTGCCAAGGCGTTCGTCGGAATCCTGGGACGGCCACAGGCTGTGGGCGAAAGCTACACGATCACTTCAGACGAATACCTCCCATGGGACCAGGTCTACCGCCTCTTTGCACGGGCGGCAGGGGTGTCCGAGCCCGAACTGGTGCATGTTGCGTCCGAAACGATCGCCGCCCATGACCCGGAACTGGGGGCGGGACTGCTCGGGGACAGGTCCCATTCCGTGGTCTTTGACAACTCCAAGATCAAGTCACTGGTTCCCGACTACAGGGCAGGCATTCCATTTTCCGACGGCGCGCGGGAGATTGTGCGCTGGCACGACGAACATCCTGAGGCCAAGCGTGTGAACGCCGACTTCATGAAGCTCAGCGACACCCTCATCGAGTGGGCGCGGGGGCCGATCTGATTCCCATTTGGCCTCAACGGCCGCCCACAGCGTGCCGAGCAGGCCGGCGGCGTTTTCAAGTGCGCCGGGCACCAGGGAGTAGTAGGCCCAGGTGCCGCGCTTTTCCCGGTGCAGCAGGCCGGCGTCGACAAGGATCTTCAGGTGATGCGACACCGTCGGCTGGGCAAGATCAAGCGGCGCCGTGAGATCACAGACGCAGGTTCCGCCGTCGCCACCTCCTTTGACGATGGACAGCAGCCGCAGCCGGTTCGGATCCGCAAGCGCCTTGAAGACCACGGCTCTCTGCTGGGCCTCCTCGGCGTCCAGGACGGGCTGAGAAGACGGTGTGCAGCATGCATCGTCCAACGCCTGCCCCGGCGAGGGTTCAAGGACGTGCAGCGCGTTCATGGACCCATTATGCACATAGATTGACAACCATCGATATAGCTCGTGATACTTCGAAGATCGACATTGATCAATCTTCCGCCGAGCGTCTTGGTGGAACAGGAGCGCCGTGAATATCCAGACCCAAACACAACCTGCCCGGCAGGAAGAAGCTGCCGTCTTGGGCAGGCCCTCCATGCTGGACCGCTTCCTCCCGGTGTGGATCGTCGCCGCCATGCTGGTGGGACTGCTGCTGGGCCGGTTCGTTCCGGGGCTGGGCTCCGGCCTGGAGGCTGTGAAGGTCGGCGAGGTTTCGCTGCCGATCGCCCTCGGACTGCTGGTCATGATGTATCCGGTGCTGGCGAAAGTCCGTTACGACCAGGCCCATAGGGTGCTCGGTGACCGGAAACTTCTCGTGACGTCGCTGATAATCAACTGGCTGCTGGCTCCAGCGTTCATGTTCGCGCTGGCCTGGATCTTCCTCCCGGACCTCCCCGAGTACCGCACGGGCCTGATTATTGTCGGCCTGGCCCGCTGCATCGCCATGGTGATGATCTGGAACGACCTCGCCTGCGGTGACCGGGAAGCCGCCGCTGTCCTGGTGGCTCTCAACTTGGTCTTCCAGGTCCTTGCCTTTGGTGCCCTGGGCTGGTTCTACCTACAACTCCTGCCCTCCTGGCTTGGGCTCCCCACTACCAGCGCGGACTTCTCCTTCTGGGCCATCACAGTTTCAGTCCTGATCTTCCTCGGCATTCCGCTGGTGGCAGGGTTCCTTACCCGCACTCTCGGCGAGCGCGCCAAAGGCCGCGAATGGTACGAATCCAACCTCCTGCCCAGGCTTGGCCCGTGGGCCCTCTACGGGCTGTTGTTCACCATCACACTCCTTTTTGCCCTTCAGGGCGGCACCATCACCTCACGTCCGCTCGACGTCGCCCGGATAGCACTGCCGCTCCTGGCGTACTTCCTGGTGGTGTTCGGTGCCGGCCTGGCGATTGGACGCTGGCTGAACCTCGCCTATGCCAAATCAAGCACCCTGGCCTTTACCGCTGCGGGGAACAATTTCGAACTTGCTATCGCTGTGGCCATCGGAACGTTCGGCGTTTCCTCCGGCCAGGCCTTGGCCGGAATAGTGGGTCCCTTGATCGAAGTGCCCGTGCTTGTTGCACTTGTCTATGTAGCCCTGTGGGTGCGCCGGCGCTTCTTCGAAGGCACTTCCGCTTCCACCCCAACCGAACGCGCCCTGGAAACCCTGGAGACCCGATGACCACCGAAGCCAGCAAGAAGCCCTCCGTCTTGTTCGTCTGCGTGCACAACGCCGGTCGTTCACAGATGGCCGCGGCCTTCCTTACCACCCTGGCCAAGGGCCAGATCGAGGTCCGCTCCGCAGGATCGCAGCCGGCGGACAAGGTAAACCCGGCCGCCGTCCAAGCGATGGCCGAACTTGGAATCGACATGTCCGCCGAGATCCCCAAGGTCCTCACCACTGAGGCCGTCAAGGAATCCGACGTCGTAATCACCATGGGCTGCGGCGATGAATGTCCCTACTTCCCTGGCAAGCGCTACGAGGACTGGGTGCTCGAGGACCCAGCCGGACAGGGTCTGGATGCCGTCCGTCCCATCCGCGACGAAGTCAAGAGCCGGGTGCAGGGCCTCATCAGCGAACTGCTGCCCGCCCAGCATCCCGATGCCCAGTAGTTCGCCCGAATCACCTGACGAAGAAGGAGTCCTGACGTGAGCACAGAGCAGCTGATTATCATCGGATCCGGCCCTGCCGGCTACACCGCAGCCATCTATGCCGCCCGTGCCGGCCTTAAACCCTTGGTCCTGGCAGGTTCCGTCACCGCCGGCGGGGCCCTCATGAACACGACTGACGTTGAGAACTTCCCGGGTTTCCCGTCCGGTATCCAAGGCCCGGAGCTCATGGAGGGCCTGCAGGAACAGGCGGAGCGCTTTGATGCCCAAGTGGTGTTCGACGACGCCACGCACGTGCAGCTGAAGGGCCACCTGAAGCGCGTGGTCACCGGGGCGGGTGAGACCCATGAAGCGCTCGCCGTCATCCTGGCCACAGGCTCGGCCTACAAGGAACTGGGTTTGCCGGAGGAGAAGAAGCTGAGCGGCCATGGCTTGTCCTGGTGCGCCACCTGCGACGGCTTCTTCTTCCGCGAGCAGGACATCATCGTGGTGGGCGGCGGCGATTCCGCTATGGAGGAAGCAACATTCCTGACCCGTTTCGCCCGCTCCGTAACCGTCGTGGTCCGCAAAGGCGAACTGCGAGCCTCCCGAATCATGGCCCAACGCGCCAAGGACAATCCGAAGATCAGCTTCCAGTGGCACTCCGCCGTGACCGCGATCCATGGCGATTCCAAGGTCACCGGCGTGACCCTGACTGACACTCGAACGGGCAAAACCCGTGAACATGCAACAACAGGAATATTCGTGGCGATTGGCCACGTTCCTCGGACTGAACTCGTTCAAGGCCAGGTGGATCTGGACGCCGAGGGCTACATCAAGGTGGACTCCCCCACCACCGTCACTAACATCTCCGGCGTCTTCGCCTGCGGTGACGCCGTTGACCACCGCTACCGCCAGGCGATTACCGCCGCCGGTACGGGTTGCTCCGCGGCCCTGGACGCCGAACGCTACCTCGCCGCCCTGGACGACGCCGACAGCATCGCAACCGCCCTGGTGGAGGAACCGACGCACGCGTAGGAGGAGAAGGGGCTGTGCAAACCAAGGGCGATAGGAAAGACTTCCTGTATGGAAACGGCACCACGGATACGCCTCAACGACGGCTACAGCATCCCCCAAATCGGCTTGGGCACATGGCCTTTGAATGACGGCGAGGTGGCCCGGGCCGTTGTCCAGGCTATTGAGCTTGGGTACCGCCACTTCGACACGGCCGTGAAGTACGGCAACGAGGCTGGAGTGGGAGAAGGAATCCGCGCCAGCGGCATCGATCGAGGCGAAGTGTTCGTCACAACCAAGCTTGATGGCGCGTACCAGGGCCAGGACCGCGCCATTGAAGGCCTTGACGGATCCCTAAAGCGCATGGGCCTGGACTACGTGGACCTGCTCCTCATCCACTGGCCCCTGCCGCAGCGCGACGAATACGTCTCCACCTGGAAGACCTTCGAGCGTCTCCAGTCCGAAGGCAAAGTCCGTTCGATAGGCGTCTCCAATTTCAAGCCATCCCACCTGGAACGCCTGCTCGAAGAGACCTCGGTAGTGCCCGCGGTGAACCAGATCCAAGTCACCCCTTCGATCACCCGCATCGACTCCCGCGCGTTCAACGACCATTACGGCATCGTTTCGGTGTCGTACAGTCCACTCGGCGCTGGAAAGGACCTGCTCAACGCTCCCGTGCTGGACCGCATCGCCCGGAAACATGGAAAGACGCCGGGCCAGGTAGTGCTCCGCTGGCATCTCCAGGAGGAGCTGGTGCCCATTCCCAAGTCGGCCAATCCGCAACGCATGAAGGAGAACATCAGCATCTTCGATTTCGAGCTCGACACCGAGGACATGCAGGCGCTCGCAACGTTGGATGCGGGTCAGGACGCCGGAGTGGATTCAGACATCCAGGGCCATTGAAGCGCCTGCGCCTGCGGAAGTCGGGCAGGCCTCACTGGCTTCAAATTGATAAGCATGATTACTATTATTCATGGCGTACAAAATGCGCATACATCTGGATTGACGAACAAGGAGAGCAACATCATGGGTTTCTTCGCATTTCTGATCCTGGGACTGATAGCTGGTGCCATCGCCAAACTCATACTTCCGGGCCGCCAGGGCGGCGGATTCTTCGTAACACTGCTTCTGGGTGTCGTCGGTGCTTTTCTCGGCGGCTGGCTGGGCAGCGTTCTGTTCAATGCACCGCTCCAGGAATTCTTCTCCCTCCAGACCTGGCTGCTCGCCATCGGCGGCGCCCTGATCGTGCTGCTGATCTGGGGACTCATCACCAGGAACCGGACGCGCTCACGCTAAGCCGTGACCGCGCCCAATAGCAGAATCAACACCGATACCCTCCTCTGGACCGGATCCTACACTTCCGATAGTGGCGGCCAGGGTGAGGGTATTGGTGCAGTCGTAGCAAAGGCCGACGGCCGTCTCGTCCCCCTCGGCACGGCAGCCGAAGCCGCGTCGCCTTCCTTCCTTGCCGTCCACCCGAACCTCCCTCTCGTCTATGTCGTCGGCGAATTCACGCGTACTGTCCAGGCCTACCGCCGCCTCGGGGACTTCCGGCTGGAACCGGCCGGGGAGCCGTGGCCGGCTGGAGAGGCTGCCTGCCACGTTGCCGTCGATAGGGCAGCTCGATTCCTCGTGGTCACCTGCTGGGGTGACGGTGCCGTCATTCTGTACGAACTAGACGACGACGGCGGGATCGTCCGCCGCCTGCCGGCCGCCCCTGCCAAGGACCCCCATTCCAGTACCAGCACCGACCGGACCAGCCGGGCGCACGCAAGCCTGATGCTTTCCGGTGGCCGGATTATGACCACGGACCTCGGCTTCGACGTCGTTCGGGTCTGGCACCATTCCCCTGGCGAAGGGCTGGTCTCTGATCATGACGTTGCCCTCCCCTACCGCAGCGGCCCAAGGCACCTCGTTCAGCACCCCTCCGGGACCGTATTTGTTGTGACGGAATACTCCGTCGAGATCGCAGTGCTGCAAGCCGATCAAGCAGGGAGGTTTAGTCTCCTCAGCGTTGGCCCCGCGACCCATGGCGGTGCCCGTGAAGGCGATTCCGCCGCCGAGATTGCCCTCTCCCCTGACGCACGTTTCGTCTATACCGGCATCCGCGGCTCCAACCGCATCTCCACCCTCAAAGTGGAGGCCGATGGCACCAGACTGATTCCAGTAGGGGACGTGCCCAGCGGCGGCAACCATCCCCGCCATCATCTGGTCCGGGACGGCTGGCTGCACGTGGCACACGAACGCTCGCATGATCTTGTGACCCTCCCGCTGGACCCCGCCACGGGCCTGCCGGGAGTTCCCCACAGCCGCATCCGCATGGGTTCCCCTACCGTTTTGATTATGGCAGGCTAGGCGGCACCGCCCCTACTAGCTCCCGATCCAGCTTTCTGCCCCCGAACAGTCCCGCACCAGCCATCCTTCATCCCGGACAAAGCAGCGTCGCTTAGCGGAAGGTCTCCCGTTATGTCTCCGTCCAGCAGCCTCACCCGACCCGCCCACCGTCGTCGAATCCTGGCGATCCGATCCTCAGCCGCCCTGCTTGCCGCTGCCCTGGTTTCTGGATTTGTGGCTTTTCCAGCCGCTGCCGCCCCCGGCACGCCGGATCCAACAACTCCTGAGGCCCAGCATTCGCTCCGCGCACCCGTGACGGACGAGAACTTCTACTTCGTCATGGCTGACCGCTTCAATAACGGCAGTGCCGTTAACGACGACGGCGGGCTGGGTTCCGACCCGATGGTGTCGGGCTTCGATCCCACCCGCAAGGGCTTCTACAACGGGGGTGACCTCAAGGGACTGCTGGACAAGATCGACTACATCCAGGGCCTGGGCACCACGTCCATTTGGCTCACTCCGAGCTTCAAGAACAAGGCGGTGCAGCCCGAGGACAACTCGGCTGGCTACCACGGCTACTGGATCACGGACTTCACCCAGATCGACCCGCACCTGGGCACCAATGCCGAGCTCAAGTCCCTCATCGACGCCGCACATTCGCGGGGTATGAAGGTCTATTTCGACATCATCACCAACCACACCGCCGACGTCATCGGCTATGAAGGCGGCGCCCGCAAGGCTTACGTCGCGAAGGACGAAGAGCCGTACCGGAACGCAGCCGGGGACCCCTTCGACGACCGGGACTATGCGGGAACCGCGGAGTTCCCGGCGCTGGATCCCGCCGTATCGTTCCCGTACACGCCAGTCCTGGAACCCGCCGAATCGAACCTCAAGGTGCCGGCCTGGCTTAACGACACGACCCTGTATCACAACCGCGGAGACACTACGTTCGCCGGTGAGGACGCTTACTACGGCGACTTCTTCGGCCTGGATGACCTTTTCACCGAGAACCCGCGCGTGGTCCAGGGCATGATCGACGTGTACAAGACCTGGATCGGGGACTTCGGGGTGGACGGTTTCCGGATCGACACCATGAAGCATGTGAATGACGAGTTCTGGCAGAAGTTTGGCCCGGATGTCCTGGATTATGCCTGGCAGCAGGGCAAGGACGAGTTCTTCATGTTTGGCGAGGTCTTCGACACCTCCAAGGCCTTCACCTCCCGCTTCACCACGCGCGACAAGATGCAGGCCGTGCTGGACTTCCCGTTCCAGGATGCGGCGAGGAACTTCGCCTCGCGCGGCCAGGATGCCCGCCGGCTGGAGTCATTCTTCGCGGGGGATGACTGGTACACGGACGCGGACTCCAACGTGTACCAGCTGCCCACTTTCCTGGGGAACCACGACATGGGCAGGATCGGCGGATTCGTGGGGGCTGACAACCCGGACGCCGGCGACGATGAGAAGCTTGCCAGGGACCGGCTGGCCCATGAACTTATGTACTTCTCCCGCGGCAATCCGGTGATCTACTACGGGGACGAGCAGGGCTTCACCGGACCCGGCGGGGACCAGGACGCCCGGCAGACCCTGTTCGCAAGCCAGGTGCCGGAGTACCTCGACGACGACCTGCTGGGCACGGACGCCACCCATGCCAAGGACAACTTCGACACCACCCATCCGCTCTACGCCAAGATCGGCGAACTTGCCGCCCTGGCCAAGGAGCATCCGGCCCTGCGCAATGGCGCACACCAGCATCGCTACGCCTCCGAGGGCCCGGGGATCTACGCCTTCTCACGGATCGACAGCCGGGACCAGCGCGAATACGTGGTGGCGCTGAACAACAGTGAGTCACCGCAGACCGCTTCCATTCCCACCTACGTCTCCAAGCGCACCTTCACCCGCGTCTATGGGGATGCAGCGGCAGAGTCCAAGACTGCTGAGGACGGCACCCTCAGCGTCACTGTTCCCCCGCTCTCGGCAGTGGTGTATGAGTCTGCGGGCCGGATTCCGCATTCCAAGGAGGCACCCGCCGTCGCGCTCCAGCACCCTGTGGCGGCGCAGGGAGACAACGGCAAACTGAAGGTGACGGCCGACGTCGACGGGACCTCGTTCTACGAGGTCACCTTCCAGGCCAGGACGGCGGGCGGTACGTGGGAGTCGATCGGCACTGACGACAACGCTCCGTACCAGGTGTTCCACGACGCCGCGGCGCTCCACTCCGGTACGACGGTGGAGTACCGCGCTGTGGTCCTGGACAACGGTGGCCATACTTCGGTAAGCCCAGCTGTGAACGCCACAGTCCCGGCGCCAATGCTGGCGATGCAGCTGCCGGCCGAGGGGACCAATGTGGAGGGTCGGATCCAGGTCAGCGCCACAGCAGACCCGGAAAAGGCCAGTTACGTGGTCAGCCTGGAACGAAGTATTTCGGGCGGACCATGGGCGCCGCTCGGCACAGACTCTTCCTCCCCTGTGTACAGCGCGTTCGATGACCTCGACACTTTAGGCCTGGCGGACGGTACCCAGGTGCAGTACAGGGCCACCATGAGCGTGTCCGGGTTCGACGTCGTCAGCGATGTCCGGACGGTGACCGTGGGACCCGCACCTGAACCTGATTCCGTAACCGTCGCAGGCAGCCTCAACTCGGAAATGGGCTGCCCGGCGGACTGGCAGCCGTCATGCGAAGCCGCGTTCATGGTTTTGGATGAGGCAGAGCGGGTGTGGCGCCTGACCGCCGATTTGCCACCGGGAACCTATGAATACAAGGCAGCCATCAACGGATCCTGGGACGAGAACTACGGGCAGGATGGTGCGCCCAACGGCTCGAATATTGTGCTTGAGCACCCCGGTGGATCCGTGACCTTCACCTACGACCACAGGACGCACGTCATCACCTCAGGGTAGTCAGGGCTGGAAGGTAAGGCGGGCAGCGGGGTCGCTTACCCCGCTGCCGGAGCGAAAGGCTGACCGTCAATCGGATCGCCTTCCGCCCAGTTGGGGGAACTGTTCAGGATGTAGTCTGTGGCGGCGGGTCCGGTCATGCGCAATCCGGGCAGAATGTGCGTTCGTCCCTGCTTCCTGGGCCGGATGCCTTCCAGATGCAGGGCCGTACGGAAGGTATGGTCGGGGACGGGAATCTTCCGGTTCAGGACGCACCAGCTGACGTAAAGGCCATAAGCAGCATCCAGGTCCAGGGCGTCATCAGTGGTTTCGTCGCGCACGATGCAGTCACGGAGGAACAGTCTGATCTGAGGCGAATTCATAGCTCTCTCCTGGCGATAAGTACTGGAGTGATAAGTACTGGGAAGACCGTGTGCTGGGACCGCCGGACTGCATAAGCGAAAGAGTTCAGCTACTACTTTAGTGCGTTGTCGCAGGGAGCAGAAGAAGTCCCGGGAGGAGAAGAACTACTTCCCGGACGCCCTTACTCCCGCACCGATTCATCCACTGCGGCCAGGAGCGAGTTGAACCTGGCGTTCCCTTCAAGCTGGTCGATCAGGACGGGTCGGCCATGCGGATCCCCCAGCGGGACCTGCCAGTTGGGGTACAGGGCCGACGTCGTTCCCGGCTGGTTCTGCACCCGCCGCTCCCCCACGGCATCCACGAGGGCGACGCCCAGGAGGCAGGACGGCGACATGGCAAGCAGCCTGTGGAGCGCTTCTACCTGCTGCTCCTCGCTGACTGGGCCGTCCCCGGGCAGCAGGCCGCGTTCCCGAAGCAGGACGAACATTTTCTCCAGGCTGGCCTCGTGCTCGGCGCGTTCCTCCTCCACAGGACGTTCCAGCAGGCCAAGGCGCGCGCGCAGGTCAACATGGTCACCGGCCAGGTAGCCGGCCGTCGGCGGGAGGTCGTGGGTGTTGACGCTGGACAACGCCTGTAACCGGTAACGTTCGGGCGGCAGCGGCGACTCGCCGTCGGCTTCGTCATATTCGAACCACAGGATCGAAGTGCCCAGGATGCCGCGCTCCGCCAGGTAGTCGCGGACCCACGGTTCGAAGACGCCCAGGTCCTCCCCAATAATGACAGCGCCTGCGCGGTGTGCCTCGAGCGCCAGGATTCCAATCAGGGCGTCATGGTCGTACCGGACGTACGCGCCGTCGCGGGGTGAGTTTCCCTCCGGCACCCACCACAGCCGGAACATCCCCAGGATGTGGTCCACGCGCACGCCGCCCGCATGGCGCAGCACTGTGGAGAGCATTTCCCGGAAAGGCTGGTAGCCGGCTTCGGCGAGCCGCGTCGGATGCCATGGCGGCTGGTGCCAGTCCTGCCCAAGCTGGTTGTACATGTCCGGCGGCGCACCCACGCTTATGCCGGGCGCCAGCACGCCCTGGAGGGTCCAGGCGTCCGCGCTGCTCAGGTCGGCACCCACGGCGAGGTCGTGCACGACGCCCAGGCGCATGCCCGCCCGCTTTGCCGCCTCCTGGGCCGCCTCGAGCTGCTCGTCGCAGATCCATTGGAGCCAGCGGTGGAAATCAATCCGGGCTGCCAGCTGCTGCCGCAGCCCTTCAGCGAGTGGAGTTCCGAGGGCGGAGGCGGGATCATGCCATAGCGGGTCGTCAGGGGTACGGTCCTCGCGAAGGGCGCACCACAGGGCGAAGTCATCCAGGCCCCTCCCGGCCGAACGGCAGAACTCCTCGAAAGCCTGCTGTCGGGACGGAGTGCGCGGAACGTGGTAGAGCATCTCCAGAGCTGCCAGCTTCTCGGCGTAGACCTGGTCACGGTGAAGCCGCTCGCCATCCTTGTTGAGCTCCCGGGCTTGCTCGGCCAACTGGTCGATCTGCGCCCTCTTCTTCGGCCTCAGGTAGGCCAGTTCCGGAACGGCCTCCACCCTGATGTACAGCGGATTGAAGAAGCGCCGGGTGGAAGGCGAATACGGAGACGGTTCCACGGGCGGGACCGGTTCGGCGGCATGGAGGGGATTCACCAGCACGTAGTCCGCTCCCAGGGCTCCGGCGATCGCTGCCAGCTCCGCAAGGTCGGCGAAGTCACCGATCCCCCACGAGCGGCGGGAGCGCACCGAGTACAACTGGGTCGCCAGGCCCCAGCCACGCCGCGACTCCAGGTCCGCGGCGGTTTCAAGCCTGGCGGGCACCACAACCAGCGCTGCCTCGGCGATGGCGTCGTCGGACTCTGCCCGCAGGGTGTGCCAGCCAAGCTCCAGGACCTCCGGGACCTCGAACGTGGCCTGGCCGATGAGCACACCGTCCACTTCCCGCGGCTCAACCCACACCTCCTGCTGCCGGGCCTCCAGCTCGCGGCCGTCTTCAGTAACGATCGTCAGGCGCACTGGGGCGCCGTCTGGAACGTGGACCGGGACCGCCGTCGGGGATCCTGCCGGGATGACGACGGCGGGAGGCAACATCCGCCGCCATGGTGCGAGCTCCGCCTCGATCAGGGCCTGTTCGATGAGGCTGTTGTTGTGTGCCGCTACGCCGAGGGCAGCAAGGACTTTGACAAGGGTTTCGGGGGCGACGTCGTGCGGCTCTCCGCTCCAGCCCTGGTACACGGTCCTGACTCCATGCCGGTCAGCAAGCCTGTGGAGAAGCTCGGGATTGATGTCGGCAATTTCGGGAGCTGCCGAAATCGCTGTTTCCGGCATCAATGCATCCTGCTGGGTAGGAGTGTTGGCCATGTCCGCCTCGTCTAGGGTGATCCGTCCGAACTTACGCTGCAACTGCCCGCTCTGTGGCGCTGACCTTCCAGCCCCGCACAGCGGCTGGTTCCGATTATTGCAGGCTGCGTGACGGGACCGTCCAGCGGGGCGCGGAGTGTGAAGCCTTTCGGACCAGCCCTTTGGCGTGTCCTTTAGGGCAAGATGGACCAATGGATGCCGTTGCCGCCCTCAACGAGATTGCCTTCTGGCTTGAACGCGAACTGGCCCCCAGCTTCAAAGTGCAGGCGTTCCGGAAAGCAGCCGACACCATCGCCGGCATTGACCCGGAGGAGCTGGCCGTGCGCGTACGGGACGGGCGACTCAAACGGACAAAGGGGATCGGAGACAGGACCTTCGAGGTCATCCGCCAGGCTGTCGACGGCGAAGTGCCAGGCTACCTGGAAAAGCTGAGGGAACGGGGCGCCGAACCCCTGGCCGACGGCGGCGTCGAGTTGCGGGAAATTTTGCGCGGAGACCTGCACAGCCACAGCAACTGGTCCGACGGCGGCTCGCCGATTGAGGTGATGGTGGATGCCGCCCGGCTCCTGGGCCGGCAGTACCTGGCACTGACTGACCACTCCCCCAACCTCACCATTGCCAACGGCCTCAGCCGTGAGCGCCTCGAAAAGCAGCTCGACGTCGTCGACGAGATCAACAGCGCCCATGCGGACTTCCGGCTCCTGGCCGGGAGCGAGGTGGACATCCTCGAGAACGGGACGCTGGATCAGTCCCCGGAGATGCTGGAAAGGCTGGATGTGGTGGTCGCGAGCGTGCATTCCAAGCTTCGCTCGGACAAGCACGTGATGACGCGGAGAATGCTAGGTGCCATCCAGGACCCCAACACGAACGTATTGGGACACTGCACCGGGAGGCTCGTGACGGGGGGCCGCGGCACACGTCCCCAATCGGAGTTCGACGCCGGGAAGGTGTTCGCCGCCTGCGCCGAGAACGGGGTCGCCGTCGAAATCAATTCACGTCCTGAGCGGCAGGACCCGCCGGACGACCTCATCCAGCTGGCCCTCGACGCCGGCTGCCTCTTCAGCATCGACAGCGACGCCCACGCTCCCGGCCAGTTGGACTTCCTCCAGTATGGTGCCGAACGGGCCGCGCGGAACGGCGTTCCCGCCGAGCGCATCGTCACGACCTGGACTGTGGAGAAGCTGCTGGAGTGGTCCCGCGCCGGGAGGTAGGACTGAAATACGGGTTCCAGCGGGGCCTTCAAGCCGCCATCCTGCGGTGTTAAGGTGGGCAATAGATTGATCGAAGATGTGCAGTGAATCGCATTGAAGGGAGATCGAAATGGCCGAGCGAGGCAACACCACCCACGGGCCTCATCTGGATGACAAGATGAAGCAGGAAACCCAAGGGATGGTCAAGGGCAATCAGCCAGCCCATGTTGAAGAATTCAGGGAAACAGAGCCTTTCCCGGATGATACGGATCCGCAGGAAGTTCAGGACGCCGCGGATCCTAACGCTGAAACGACCACAGGCGAAGAGGAATGACCATGAGTGTCAGCCTCAAGGAATATGCAGATCTATACCGTAAACAAGGTCCGTGGTGCCTGGTCTATGTGGATGCCGGAACCGGAACAGTTGACACCCTCGAGGCCACGGACGTGACGCCCGACAATGTCCACGATGCCTTGGAGGCGAAGGGCGCGGGCAAGAAGGACCTGGAAGCGATTGAACAGGCGCTCAAGCCTGCCGTGGGGGAAGCGAACCCTGTCAGTCGATTCGTCCTCGTCCGGGACGGAAATACTGAGCTCAACAAGATCCTTCCCGGACCCCTTGTCACTCCCGAAAGGATTTCGATTGACCCGGTCCCGGATCTCCTGCCGCTCGTCAAGCATGGGCTGGAGGAGTTCCCCTATGTGGTGGCGGAAGTGGGTCGCGACGACGCCGAAATCCGCCTGCACTTCGCCGGCCGCCGCCAGCCCGCAGACGTCCGCGAAGTCGAGGGAACCAGCGAGAACCTGAAGAAGGTCCCGGGCGGCGGCTGGTCCCAAGGCAGGTTCCAGCACCGGACGGAGGAAATCTGGCGCCGGAACGCCGATGAGGTTGCTGGAGAGATCGACAGGGTCATCGCCCAAAACAATGCTCGGCTGCTCGTGCTTGCCGGCGACATCAGGGCCCGTGGCCTCGTTGCGGATCAGCTCTCCGAACCGAGCAAAGCGCTCCTGTCCGTGGTGGATTCCCACACGCATACGGGAGGGGCTGACCCGGAGCTCCTTAATGAGGAGATCGAGCAAAGCATTGCCCGACTATGGGCAGCCGAGCACGAGGACGTCATCGGACGCCTTGCCGAGCAGGAAGGCCAGGCCAATCCCGAATCGGCAACGGGCATAGGCGCCGTCGTGCATGCGCTCCAGCAAGCCCAGGTGGAGCTGCTGCTCCTCACGGATGACGGGCTTTCTGACCATGAGCTCCTCGCACTGGACGCCGAACCATGGCTCGCCACCGACGAAGGGGAAAGCCTGAATGCCAACGTCCTCGGCCGGGTGCCGGCGCCTGCGGTCCTGCTGCGGGCAGCGGCCCTGACCGATGCCCGGATCCTGCTGGTTCCGCAAGCCGCCCTGCCCGACGGCGTCAACGTCGCCGCGCTGCTCCGCTGGCCGACAGGACCCGCTGTTCCTGGATCCTGAGGCTGAACCGGATCCTGAGGCTGAACCGGATCCTGGCCGGAAACCTGGTCCTGAGGGGCCGGAATCCTTCCACGTCAGGTGTCGCGGTTTCCAAGCTGCTTGATGAGCGCGTCGAGGATCGGCTGTTGGCCTTTTACCAGCTTGGTCCGAGCCTCAGCCTCGCTGAACCATCCGGCGTCGTCGATCTCCGGAAAGTCACCGACGACGCCGGATCCTTTCGGCCATTCCAGGGGAAATGTGTTGCTCACGATCCGTTCCGGCTGGAAGTCTGTTTCGGCGGTGAACACAGTGATGATCTTGCCTGAGGGTTGCCGGAAATTGCCTAGCAGTTCGTAGTCGGCGGAGGGCGCTGGAGTGCCCATTTCCTCGGCGAATTCACGCCGGGCGGCCACCAACGGATCCTCGTCGTCGAGATATTTGCCTTTTGGAATAGACCAGGCGCGATCGTCCTTATGGGCCCAGAAGGGTCCGCCCATATGGGCTATCCAAAACTCCACTTGAGCTGTAGCGTTCAGCCGGTACAGCAGTATGCCTGCGCTTCGAACTGTCATATGCCCTCCTACCCCAAAGGCTATCGGTGAACGTCAGGCTTTTTCAGTCAGCTGCTCCCTCCGGAGGGCGGGCGCGCGTGTAGCGCACCCGCCGTCGGGAGTTGGAGCAGACTCTTTTACGGCTCTCTATTTACGACGCCGTCGGGTCGCTCAGTCGACCATCCGATACGTAGCCTCGGCCCGGTCGAGGTCGGTCACCACTGGATCCAGCCTGAGACCGTAATTGCTGTGGCGCACGTATCGATCGGGGAAGTTGTGCGAGCGGAACGATGTGAGCCTGGAGTGGGCCAGCCCCGCAACCGGAAGGAAGGTTGAATCGGCCATGAACTGCGCCGACCCGTCATTCGCGACGAGGCCGAACTGGTAGTTCGCGTGGCGCAGGAAATAGCCGGGCATATCCACGGACTCGAACGAGATGCGACCGTCAGCTGGCCCGGCCAGTCCAGGAACCACGCGGAACTGGGAGTCCCCAAGCGGCAAGGCGGTCGGCTCGAGGCGTACCGTCGAACCCGAGTGCCGCACATAGCGATCCGGGAAGTTGAAGGACTGCAGGCGGGCGATGCGTCGGCCTGTCTGGGCCGAATACTGCATGAGTGTGCCGAATCCCAGTGCATCGAAACCACCGGAGGTCATTCCGTAATCGCCCCCTCCACCATCGGGGCGCAGGCTCTCTGCCATCTGCCGGACCCACGGAGCGTCGAGCCCCCGGCGCCCGGCGTAGTGTCCCAGAACCTGGTCCCAGACCGGACGGGCCTGCCCGCGAGAGCCAGCACCTGGAACTGTCTGCGTCTGCCAGCCCACATGGGGAGCTGTGCTCGAGGGACCCGACTGCCAGGTGTACGGAGTGAACGGCACGTCATACCCGAGGTTGTACTTCGCAACGTATTCTGCAGCTTTGAGGAACCGATTGTTGTCCTGTCCGTAGCAGTCGATACCTTGGTTCCAGGCCATCTCACAAAAAACTCCCATAAGCCCAATGCCCATGATGGTGTGCCCCTGGTCGCGGCCGCTCTCCTGCCACTGAGCAAGGCCCTCGTCTTCGTAGACGAAGGGTATGGCGTGCATCAGGGAGCCATTCCCGGCACCGTTGAGGAAGTACTCGACGGCCCGGCCCACCAGGTCATCGCGGTCAGCGAAGATGCCGATGGCCATGATCGAGGCCATGCTGCAGAGGTCCCAGTTGGCCCAATAGTTGGTGATGACCGCGTTGTTGTGGTTCGTGAGGAAATCCTCGTTCATGGGGTAGAAGATCGTGAGCAGCATTCGCGGAACGCTCAAACGCGAAGTCGGGGTGGTCTCGCATGAGTTCGCCCGCGTTGGCCCACTGGTAACCGTAAATGCCTGCAGCCAGGTACCGGTCTGCGTTGCCGGTGACCGTCGTCAACATCCCCGACCAGGCGTTGAGGATCCGCACGGCGGCCGCCCCATGCGCCGGGTCGCCTGAGATGTGCCACCGCAGGGCGTTTTGGTGGGCGGCATGGATGTCGAGGTACATCTGCACGTAGTTCTCACCCGTCCCGCCCCGAATGACTGTTGCAAGGGGACGTGGCTGCCATCCGGCACTGGAACGGCCGTTGGCCACTAGACGGTTCCAGCCTCCTGTCCAGGGGTTGATGCCCGCGGCCACCTTCGCCGACACATGCTCGATGTCGGACAAGGTGTGAGCCAGGCCGGGGTGTGCATACGTGGACGCCACCGTGGCAGCGGTGGCGGGAGCTTTGCGAATGGGCCTGGTTGACGGGTCCTTGGCCGCAAAGGCACTGGAGGCGCCGAACGCCGCCAGTGGTACAGAGAGGGAGGCTGCTGTGATGAGTGACCTGCGTGAGATTGCGGTGCCTGGCTGAGAAGGGTAATGGCGTTCAGATTTATTCGTCGTCATTGACTTCCATTCGATCGAGTCGAGGGCGCGCAAATGGGAAATCGTTATCCCATCTAGGGCCAATACTCACATGCCAAAGACGGACGTTCAAGAGGGAAGGGGGTTACGCTTCGCAGGCCTTCTTCAGTTCTACGACGGAAGCCTCCGGCGCCTGGTCACCCGCCTGTGCGATTTCCTTCAGCGGCTTGGTGATGTTGTCAGGAAGGCCGGCTGTATCGGCAGCAGACACTAGGCCCGTGAGCACATTCTTGTCCTCCAGTGATACGAGCCCATCCTCTACCAGCTTGCAGATCTGGCCCTTGACCTGTTCAGCAGCGGCATTGGCGACACCAGACGCGGCTGAGCCGGCAGCATCCTTTGCGGCCTGTTCCACCTCTCCACAGCCCACCAGGAGCAGCAGTGCGGGTACTACGGACAGGGCAATAAGGCGTCGTTTCATTTTTCCAGCCTAACAAGCATGAACTGCCGGGGTTCAGCGGGTGCCTGGCCTACTCTCGACGTGACTGCGCGCGCCCGACAACGGTGTCTACAGCAATCGACGAATGCCTTTAGTAGAGCAATCACTCCATGCAAACAGTTTGAAAGGGGAAAATCCGTTGACTTGTCTTCTGGACTTAACTTAGCGTTCCTCACACTGACAACGTTGTCTACATGGGGAGACACGCGCGATGAAGGGCGACTTCAGAAGTATGCACAGGAAACGAACAGGAAAACTGCAGGCCTTTTCGACTTTGACGCTAGCGGGTTTGACGTTGGCGGGAACGCTGGCCGGAGCCGGACCGGCGACGGCGGGAGAGTCCGACGTCGGGAGTCCCGCAGGCGGTTCTAGCGCCGCTTCCGGCAGCACCTTGGGCCAGGAGCCCTATCGGCCGGCGTTCCACTTCTCGCCGGAAAAGAACTGGATGAACGACCCCAACGGGATGGTCTATCACAAGGGTGTCTACCACCTGTACTACCAGCACAATCCATCGGGAAACACTTGGGGAAACATGTCCTGGGGGCATGCCACCTCCACGGACCTTGTCCATTGGAAGGAGCAGCCGCTGGCCATCTCCACGGATGACCAGGAGGATGTGTTCTCCGGCAGCGTGGTGGTGGACAAGGACAACTCCTCGGGTTTCGGCACCGCGGAGAATCCGCCCCTCGTGGCGATCTACACCAGTGCCTATAAGGAGGCGTCGCCCTACCGTGGCCTCCAGGCGCAGTCGCTGGCCTACAGCCTGGACGACGGCCAGACCTGGACCAAGTACGACGCGAATCCTGTATTGAACAGGAACTCCGCGAACTTCCGCGATCCCAAAGTGTTCTGGTACAACTCGCCATCCGGCGGCGGCTACTGGGTGATGACCGCCGTCGAGGCCCTGGACCACAAGGTGCATCTTTACAAGTCCAGCAACCTTAAAGACTGGACTGCCCTCAGCGAATTCGGGCCGGCCAACGCCACAGGCGGGCTCTGGGAGTGCCCGGATCTCTTCCCCCTTGCCGTTGACGGCGACCCGAACAACGTCAAGTGGGTCATGGTGGTCAACATCAACCCCGGCGGAGTGGCCGGCGGCTCGGCGGGACAGTACTTTGTGGGCAGCTTCGACGGCACCACCTTCACTTCAGAAAGCACCAAGCCCGCGGAGGCCCTGCCCGCAGGCACTGTCCTGGCCGGGTTCAATGACGGCACGTACAACGGCTGGACCGTGAACAACGAGCCCGGCAACTGGAAGAACGGACCGTTCACCGACACTCCCGCCGCGGGGACGCTCCCCGGGCAGAACATCGTGGGCGGCTTTGCCGGGGCAGGACTGATCAATTCCTTCAACGATTTCGACTGGCCGCTGGGCTCCATGACGTCACCGCAGTTCACAGTGGGCAGCGATTACATCAATTTCCTGGTGGGCGGGGGGCAGCACCCGCGGGTCTCAGACAAGCTGGACAACACTCCCCCGCCCGGTGACCTGCTGTTCGACGGGTTCGAAGTTCCTGACGGCAGCAGCCTTGCGGACGCCGGCTGGACAGGCACCGGTGACCTCGCGCCGTCGTTCCAGCCCGCCACGGCCGGCGGCGACTATTACATCGGCGCCAAGCGCATCAACACCTTCGAAACGGGAGGCGCCCCGGGCGATGAGCGGCAGGGCACGCTGACGTCGCCAGCATTCACGATCTCCCGCAACTTCATGAGCATGCTCGTGGGCGGCGGACACCGCAGTCCCGAAACCGGACAGGTGCTGGAAGCCCAACTGCTGGTTGACGGCAATGTGGTCCGGTCACTGGCAGGGGACGACGCCGGGCAGCTCAACTGGAAGGGCTGGGACGTCTCCGAATTCGTGGGAGGCTCGGCGCAACTGAGGATTGTGGATCAGGCTACCGGCGGCTGGGGTCATCTCACCCTGGATCATGTCATACTGACGGATCAGGCCGCCGTGCCACGTTCCGACGAAACCACGGTGAACCTCGTAGTTGACGGCCAGGTGGTCCGCTCAGCTACTGGCGCCAACAGCGAAGTGTTGGACTGGGCGTCCTGGAATGTGGCCGAATTCAAGGGGCGGCAGGCCAGCATCAAGGTCATCGACAACAACCGTTTCGGCTGGGGCCACATCCTGGCTGATGAGTTCATTGCCTCTGCCCAGCCGGCCAGCCCGCGCATCAACACCTACGATTGGCTCGACTACGGGCGGGACTACTATGCCTCTGTTTCGTTCGGGAATATGCCCGAGGACAAGCGGGTCATGCTGGGATGGATGAACAACTGGGACTATGCCAACAGCATTCCCACCTCGCCATGGAGGAGCGCGATGTCGCTGCCGCGGGAGGTCGGGTTGACGCAGACTCCTGATGGTCCGCGGCTCACGCAGCAAGCAGTGAAGCAGGTGGATGGGCTGGCCTACGCCCCGAGCTACCAGGACGGCGTGGGCGGGACGATCGTTCCCGGAACGCACGTCCTGCCGTCTGCGGCGTCCGGCCAGGTCCAGCGGATCGACGTCACCTTCGCCCCGGGAACTGCCACGAAGTCGGGCATTACGGTTCTCGGCAACGGCGATTCCTCAACAGTCATCGGCTATGACGCGGTCACCAAGGAGCTCTATGTCGACCGTGGAAACTCCGGAAATACAGCCTTCCACCCACTGTTCACCTCGGTGGATTCGGCACCGGTAACCGTGGATGCCCAGGGCAACGTGACCTTGCGGATCTACGTGGATAGGTCCTCCGTGGAAGTCTTCGCGCAAGACGGGCTGCGGACCATCACCGACCAGGTGTTCCCGGAGGCAGGAGCGCGCCAGGTTGCGCTCTTTGCCGACGGTGGCACGGCGCAGCTCAAGTCGCTCACAGTGACTCCGCTGCGGCAGTCGATGTTCCTGGAATCGCTCAAGGCACTCAACGCCGGAGGGAAGAGCAAGAGCGGGAAATAAGCCAACCTGCCAAGTGACTCGCATTTGTTGTCGTTAAAACGGCTTTTCGCGACAACAAATGCGAGCTAGCCGGGTGGGAGCGAGGCGCGATCAGTTGAGCGGGTTGAGCCAGGTCAGGACTGAGCCGTCCTCTTCGATGTGCTCAGCAAGTTCGGCATTGAACGTGGCACCGTAGTCGGCCGTGATGTGCTCCTGGAAGGCATTGCTGTCGGCATAGACCTCAAACACGAAGTACTCCCGGGGGTTCGTTTCGCGCGTGTAGGGCAGGAAGAGCTGATTGCCCGGCTCCCGGCGGACCTGTTCGGTGAGTTCCCTCATCATTTCGGCAACCCGTTCCTCGCTGCCCGGCTTGACGGTGAATTCGGCATAAAGAGTCTTGGTCATGGATGTCCCCTGTCTTTAGTGATGTGATTGCGTCGTTGGTGATTTGGTGGTGTGGTTACGGGTAAATCTGTGGCCGTCAGTTCGACGGCGGCAGCTCCCCTGAGCCGCGCTGGATCAGTTCCGAGGGAACAACGTAAGTCTGTGGAGCGGCGTCGTCGCCGTCTATCCGAGCGAGCAGGCGCTCCGCGGCGAGCTTCCCGATCCGCTCCGGGTGCTGAGCGATGACCGTGATCCCGGGTTCCATCATGTCTGCCAGGGTGAAATCGTCGAAGCCCACCAGCGCCACGCGGTGGTTGGCCCCCAGCTCCCGGAGGGCCCGCATGGCCCCGAAGGTCACCAGGTTCTGGGCGGAAAAAATTGCCGTGGGCGGGTCGTCGGAGGTCAGGAGCTCGATGGCGGCGAGCCGCGCCAGCTCCTCATCGTGCAGGCCCTCCCGGACGGGAACGGTGGAAGTCGCGACGCCGGCCCTGCCCAGTTCCTCGATAAAGCCGCGGCGCCGCTCCCGCGCTGTCTGAATGTCGGGCCTGTCGCCGAGGTAGGCCAGCTTGCGGTGGCCGTGGGCCAGGAGATGGGCGGCGGCCCGCGCAGAGCCCGCCGCATTGTCGGTGACCACCGCATCAGCGTCGATTCCCACTGGCTCGCGGTCAATGAAGACCAGGGGCAGGTCGCGGGAATGCTCCGGGATGACATACGCCTGGCTCTTGGCAATCGGAGTGAGTACCAGTCCGTCTACGCGCCGCCCCAGGAACGCCGCAACGAGTGCCTTTTCACGTTCCGGATCGTCATCGTTGCTTGCGGCGAAGACCGCAATCCCACGTTCCGTCAGCGAATCTTCGAGGGCCCGGTGAATTTCGCTGCTGAAAGGGTTTGCCACGCTGGGCAGCAGCAGGCCAATGGACAGGGTCTGCCGTCCGGCACGGCGGAGGCTTCCGGCGGCCATGTCCAGCTGGTAGTTCAACTGCCGCGACGCCCCGAGGACTCTTTCCCGCGTAGCTTCGGAAACGCCGGGTTCGTCGTTCATCACTCGGGAAACAGTCTTGATGCCCACCCCGGCCAATGCCGCAACATGGCGCATAGTGGGCCGGTTCTTGCTGATCTCGGCCTGGTAACGATTAGACATCGTTGTCAATTCCTCGCTCTTCATTACTGGTTATCACTTGACTCTACCTTGTGAGCTTGGTTACATCAGTGATGACATCGTTGTCAGGTACACAAAGTGCCCTGAAACCAGGAGATTCAATGTTGAGTTCCAAATCCCAGCGAACCACCGCAGTACGCTCCCTCGCCATCGGCGCGGTCCTGACATTCGGCACCCTCAGCCTCGCCGCCTGCGGCGGGAATTCGTCCGCCACTGGGTCCACGACCGGGGCCTCCGAAAAAATCGGCGTCTCGCTGATTGTCAAAACCACCAGCAACCCATTCTTCGTCTCCATGCAGGACGGCGCCAAGAAGGCTGCCGAGGCAGACGGCGTCGACCTCAAGCTTGCAGCAGGCAAGGCCGACGGCGACGAAGACACCCAGATCCAGGCCATCGAAAACGCCATCTCCAAGGGCGACAAGGGCATCCTGATCACCCCGAACGGCCCCTCCGTCGTCGACGCCCTGAAGAAGGCCAAGGACGCCGGCCTCTTCGTCATCGCCCTCGACACCCCGCCGGACCCCGCCGACGCCGCGGACATCACCTTCGCGACCGACAACTTCGCCGCCGGCGAGCTGATCGGCAAGTGGACGGCGGCGCAGCTCGGCGGCAAGAAGGCCACTATCGCGCTCATTGACCTCTTCGACGACAAGGTTGTGTCCGTGGACTACAACCGCGACCAGGGCTTCCTCACGGGCCTGGGCATCGACACCGCTGACAAGAAGAAGAACGGCGACGAAGCCAAGACCGGCAAGTACACCGGAGGCAAGGGCGGCGACTACGAAATCGTCGGAAACCAGGCCTCCCAGGGCGCCGAGGACGGCGGCCGCACGGCCATGGAGACCCTGCTCGCCAAGAACCCGAACATCAATGTGGTCTACACGATCAACGAACCCGCCGCAGCAGGCGCCTTCGAAGCCCTGAAGTCGGCCGGCAAGGAAAAGGACGTCCTGGTGGTCTCGGTAGACGGCGGCTGCGCCGGCGTGAACAACGTCAAGTCCGGCGTCATCGGCGCCACCGCCCAGCAGTACCCGGTCAAGATGGCCGAACTAGGCGTCAAGGCCATCGTGGACCTGGCCAAGACCGGCAATAAGCCCGAGAACTCGCCGGGCCTTGACTTCTACAACACCGGCGTCGAGCTGGTAACCGACAAGGCAGCCGACGGCGTCAAGAGCATTACGACGACGGACGCCACCCAGATCTGCTGGGGCAAGTAAGCCCTTATCGTGACAGGAGCAAACGTGACCCAGCAACAGACCGCAGGCCCGCCGGACACCGGGCACACCGACCTCGCCGAGGAATTCCTCGACCGGCAGACGCCGCTCAGCCGCATCCGCAATATCCTGCACCGCTACCCGGCCCTGAGTCCGGCGATCGTACTGCTGATCGCCGTGGTGGTGTTCGGACTCCTCAACGACCGCTTCCTTCGGGTCGAGAACCTGTCCCTCATCACCCAGCAGGTCTCCGTTGTGGGGACCCTGGCCATCGCCCAGACCCTGATCATCCTCACGGCGGGCATCGACCTGTCCGTGGGGGCGGTCATGATCCTGGCCTCGATGGTGGTGGCGCAGCTGTCGGTAGGAAGCGGCATGCCGGCACCGCTGGCACTGCTGGCGGGACTCGTCGTCGGACTCGGCGCCGGAGTCCTCAACGGCTTCCTGGTAACCCGGTTCAGGCTCCCTCCGTTCATCGTGACGCTGGGAACCCTGAACATCTTCATCGCCCTGACGCTGCTCTATTCGGGCGGGTCGACGGTCCGCGGCTCCAGCATGCCGGACCTGCTGACCTGGATGGGAAGCACCTTCCCGGTGGGCCCGGTCAGGATCTCCACCGGCGTGGTCATGATGCTCCTGCTCTACGTCGCCGTTGCCTTCATCCTCGGCAAGACGGCCTGGGGCCGGCACGTGTACGCCGTCGGTGATGACAAGGAAGCCGCCCGCCTGGCCGGCATCCCCGTCAACCGCGTCCTGATGAGCGTTTATCTCGCAGCGGGCGCCGTCCTGGCGATCGGCGCCTGGATCCAGATCGGCCGCACCAACGCCGCCAGCCCCAACGCCGGCGTGGACCTGAACCTGGACTCCATCACCGCCGTCGTGATTGGCGGCACCAGCCTCTTCGGCGGTCGTGGTTCCGTCTGGGGTTCGCTCCTGGGCGCACTTATCGTGGGCGTCTTCCGCAACGGGCTGTCACTGGCCGGGCTGGACGTGCTCTTCCAGACCCTCGCCGTCGGCGTGCTCATCATTGTCGCTGTGTCGATCGACCAGTGGATCCGAAAGGTGAAGTCATGACCTCCACCGACGTTCACACCCCCAAGACAGAGCTCCGCCAGCCGATCCTGCAGGCCCGAAACCTCGTGAAGACCTTCGGCAAGGTGGTGGGCCTGGACGGAGTCAGCCTGGACCTCTACCCCGGCGAAGTGCTGGCCATCATTGGCGACAACGGCGCCGGAAAGTCCACGCTCATCAAGTGCCTGACCGGGGCAGAGGTGCCGGATTCGGGCGAGCTGAAGGTTTCCGGCCAGTCCGTGCACTTCAAGCGACCGCAGGATGCCCGCGCCCACGGCATCGAGACCGTCTACCAGAACCTCGCGGTCTCACCTGCCCTGGACGTCGCGTCCAACCTGTTTCTCGGGCGGGAAGAGCGGCTCGCCGGACCCCTCGGAAAGATCTTCCGCGTCCTGGACACCAAGGGCATGCGCCGCAAGGCCAAGGATGAGCTCACCCGCCTCGGCATCTCCACGCTGCAGGACGTCACCGTTCCGGTGGAGAACCTCTCCGGCGGGCAGCGCCAGGCCGTAGCCGTGGCCCGCGCCGCGGCGTTCGGCTCCAAGGTCGTGGTGCTGGATGAGCCGACGGCGGCACTCGGCGTGCGGGAATCGAACCAGGTCCTGCAGCTGGTCAGGGACCTGCGGGACCGTGGCCTTCCGGTGATCCTGATCAGCCACAACATGCCGCACGTGTTCGACGTCGCCGACCGGATCCACGTCCAGCGTCTCGGCAAGTGCGCCGCCACGATTACCCCGCAGTCGCACACCATGACTGACGCCGTCGCGATCATGACTGGCGCCGCCACGGCCTAGCCGCGGAATCTCCCACGCCCCTACTAGCCTTTCCATCCTCCTTCCGTCCGCGGACCCGCCGCTTTGGCCAGCGGGTCCGCGGACGGCTTGACGAAAGACACCCCAATGCCCCAGACACACGCCGCCGTTTCGCATGCGGAAAACCCCGACGTCATTGTTATCGGCGAGGCTCTCGTCGACGTCGTCACCACGTCCAAAGGCACAATCGAGCATCCTGGCGGGTCACCCGCCAATGTTGCTTACGGGCTGGGACGGCTGGAAGTCAGCACCGCACTCCTCACGTCGATTGGCGACGACGAACGCGGCGCGGCGATTGAGCGGCACCTCAGCACCGCCGGCGTCGCGCTCCTTCCGGGCTCCCGCACACAGGGAAGGACGGCATCGGCGACGGCGACCCTCGCCGCGGACGGCTCGGCCCACTACGATTTCGACATCGCCTGGGACCTGAAGCCCGTAACGCCCGCCTACCTTCCCAAGGTGCTGCACACCGGCTCCATTGCCAGCTTCCTGGCCCCCGGCGCCGCCGTCGTCAAGGGGCTGCTTGAGCAGGCTCATCGCGAGTGCCTGGTGACCTACGACCCGAATATCCGGCCGGCGCTCCTCGGCAGCCACGCCGAAGCCCTGGCCATCTTCGAGGAGCTCGTCCCCCTCACCGACGTCGTTAAGCTCAGCGATGAGGACGCCCAATGGCTGTACCCGGGGCAGCAGCCGAAGGAAGCGGCCGCGCGGATCCTGGGACTGGGTGCAGGGCTGGCAGTGATCACGCTGGGATCCGAAGGTTCCCTGCTGGCCACCCCGGCCACCCAGCTGCATGTCCCCTCCGTGAGGACCACGGTGGCGGACACGATCGGCGCGGGCGATTCCTACATGGCCGCCCTTATTTATGGGCTGCTGTGCCGCAGCACTGATGGCCTGGCCCCCTCCGTGCTGGAAACGCTGGGGAGGACGGCGTCCAAGGCGGCAGCCATCACGGTCAGCCGCCCCGGCGCCAACCCTCCCACGGTGGAGGAGCTAACAGCGGAGTTTGCGGCGCAGCTGCCGGTTGTGGAAAGGGTTCCGACGGCGGCATCAGTTCCGACCGCCGTCGCCTCACCGGAGCTACTCAGCGCCCCTCCGGGATCCTGAATATACGGCTGCCAGCCCGGAACGTGACGTCACACTGAGCTTGGCGTAGATGCGGGTCAAGTGGTACTGGACGGTCTTGACCGATACGTAGAGCTCGGCGGCTGCATCCTTATTGCTCAGCCCGGAAGCAACGAGGGCAGCCACCGCCTTCTCCTGTTCCGTCAGCTCTGACTGCATACCAGTGGGCGCACTTGCTTCGCGACCGGCGGCGCTGCCTGGTGCGTCGTCCGGGCTGACGCCGGCGGCCCGCATTTCACGCGAGCACCGGTCAACGTACGCCTTGGCGCCCAGTCCGGCAAACAAATCACGGGCTTCAGCCAATACCGCCGCAGCCTCCCTCCGCTTACCCGCGCGACGGAAAGACTGGCCATAGGCGAACTTCACGCGGGCCCGCGCATACGGCAAGGGAAGCCCGTCCAGCTGGGCGAGTCCCTCCAGGAAGGTGCTCCTGGCGGCGCCAACATCGCCCCGGGCAGCCAGGATTCGTCCACGGACATACGCCAAGCGGGCTCGTGTAGAGCGGTGGCCGCGCTGCATGGCAAGTTCTTCATGCGGCACCAGGAAGGCATCGGCTTCGTCTATCCGGCCCGTCATCACCAAGGCGTTTGCGTAATGGTCCTGCCAGGGCCAGAAACCGGGCTCGTCGATGCCGGCACCGCGCTGCATCCGGAGAACGGGCAGTAAAGCGCGGATGACGCCGTCGTAATCAACCTTTGCTTCCGCCACTTGGGCCATCGCCAGGCAATACGGCAACAGCATGGCCGGATAGCTGTCGGTTGCCGCAGCCCCCCGTTCCACGTATCCGGCTGCCGCTTTCCAATTGCCCCGGAGAGCCTGGATCTGGGCTCCGGTCCAGTGAATCAAGGGCCGGAGCAGTTCAATTCCGGATTCCTCCTGCATGAGCGCTGCTGCATCCACAGTGCGGAGGGCGTCATCCCAGGCGCCAATGGCGAAGTCCGCCCTGGCCAACCATCCCTGGGCCCACAGGGAAATTCGCTGGGAGCCGTGTGCGAACTCGGTGGGAACGGCTCCGGCAAGTTCGGAGCGGGCTTCGTCCACTCGGTCCATCGCAAGGTGGAGCCACCCTTTGCCCATCTCGATCCGCTGGTGCTGGGCTTCGTGTTGCGGCATCTTGTCCGCGTGCCGGTAGCTCCGCTCGGATTCGGCATAGCGGCCGCTGAAACCCAGCCCGAGGCCTTCAATAGCTTGCGCCTCCACCGCTGCCGGACTTCCCGGAGGAGCCAGTCCCTTCACTCGCTCCGCCCACATCACCAGGTCCCTTCCGTTGAACCGTGCCAGCGCATGCAGCACCTGCCGTTGGCAGATTGCGCTGGCCGTTCCTGGATCGGTGGCAGGATCGACGCCGTTCCAGGCCTTCTGCAGGAAGGCGTCGGCCTGGGCCGGGCGTCCACGGAGGATGGCAAGGTGACCCCGGACGGCATCGCTCCTGGGACCCGGCGCAAAGGAATCCAAGGCATCGAGCGATGCCAGGGCGAGGGGCAGTTCACCGGCGCCCACCATAGCATCCAGGGCCTTGACCAGGAGCGTTTCGCGGACAGAAGGTTCCGGATTCAATCGAGCGGATTGTGTGTAGGCCTGTGCCGCGGAACTCCAGGCGCCAGAGGAGGCGAAGCCCTCGGCTGCGGCCTCGAGTTCGGCAGCCAGGCCGGCATCGGGCAGGAGCGCGGCGGCTGCGCGGTGTTTCAGACGCTGGCCAGGGGCGGTCATGATGGCAGCTGCCGCCGCATGGAGGGCGGCGCGACGGGCCGGTCCGAGATGCTGGTAAACCGCCGCGCGGAAGACGGGCCGGGTAAATTCCAGGCGGGTTTCCGCCCCTGTGGCGCTGACAAAGAGCAATCCTGAGCAACTGGCGGACTCAACGGCCGCCACCGCATCACTAATGCCCGCCAATTGGGTGGCCACAGCGAGCTGCGAACGTACTCCCAGCACAGCGGCCGCCTGGACCAGTGCAGCCCCTTCCGCCGGCAACCTGGTGAGCGCGGCAGCGGTGTGGGCAACACACTCCGAGGGGGCCGGCCACGTCTCTTGCCTCGTGGACCATACGGATACCGGAAACTCATTGAGCAAGGCCCCGATAAGGCGCGGCGAACCGCCTGTATGTTCCACAAGGGCACGGGCAGCGGGAAGAGTCAGCTCCGGGCCCGAATATCCCCGCCGTAGTTCTTGGACTTCCGAGGGGGTCAAGGGACCCAGCTCGATGGTTGTTGCGTCCGGGAACGCCAGTAGGTCATCCAGACCGGTTGATGGGGACTGCGCGGTTGATGGGGACTGTGCGGCGATTTCCGTATTCAGGCCCAAGATGGTCAGGACCGGAACCTGCCCCATCCGCCGCAGCGCGTACAAAAGACTTCTCAGTGACTCCGGGTCGGCCAGCTGGATACTGTCCACGCAAAGTATGAGTGTGTTCCCCTGATCGGTCACTTCCTGTATCAGCTTGAGCAGGATCTCGCCGTTGCCGACGATGTCGCCAGGGCTTCCAGCTCCACCTGAGCTACCGCCTGGGCTGCCCTGAGCTGGATGTCGCACCTCGGCCGGGGAGCTTGCGAGAAGTTGATGAAGAACCCCAAAGGCGATGTCTTTTTCGCTGCCCGCCCCGGCAGCATGAAGGACGATGGTGTCCTGGCGTCCAACGCTGATTCCTTGGAGGAAGGACTCTATGAGCTCGGTTCCACCCATTCCGGGACCGGCGGAGATGACCGTCAGCGCGGGCGTGCCTGAGCGGGCAGACCGCAGCAGGCCCAGCAGTTGCTGGGCCTGCACGATCCGCGTTCGTTCAAACACAGCCGCGTCTTTGTTAGGCATCTTCCCTAACGATAACTGAGTGGCGCGGGTCTTCATCTGTGCCGGCCCAGGCGGGAGCGGAAGGGATGGCGGCCTCACCATGCTTACGTACGAAGACAGTAACGAGGCCGCCCATCAGCGCGACTCCGGCGAATACCAGGAAAGCCATATTGCTGGGCGCTTTGGCACTGATCAGGAATCCGCCCACCAGCGGCCCCACGATGCCGCCTAGTCTTCCGAACCCGGCGCACCATGCAACTCCGGCGGCCCTTGCCGGCGTCGGATAGTAATTGGAGACGAATCCGTAGACGAGTACCTGCGTCCCCAGGCTGCCCACCCCGGCGAAGGCGACGGCAATCAGCAGCACGGGCAACGGGAAGCTCATGGTCAGCAGCGTCAAGGCGGCGGCGGCAATGACGAAGGTGGTCGAAACAATAGCTTTCGGCCCCAAGCGGTCCGCTGAGCGGGACGCAACGAGTCCGCCGATCACCGCTCCGGCGTTGAGGGCGAGCAGGAAGGTCAGCGAATAGGTTTTGTCGTAACCGTGCTGCCCCATGATCTCCGGGAGCCAGGTGTTCAGGCCGTATGTCAGCAGCAGCCCGGAAATACTCATGAGGCCAAGCAGCAGGGTAGGTATCCGGTAGTTATCCGAGACAAGCGCCGCGAATCCCGCCACCAGGCGTCCGTCCTTGGTAACGGCCGACGGCGGTTGAGCGGAAGTACGCCTGGCACGAACCGAGGGGCCGGCGTCGGGCTCGTTGTCCTGCAGAGGGATACCGGTGCGTATCGACAACTGCTGTGCCTGTTCGGCCAGGCCACGGGCGAGGAGCCATCTGGGTGACTCGGGAAGTTTCAGGTAGGCGAGGGGGAACAGGATGACGAGCGGGAGCGCCCCGATAAGGAAGAGGCCGCGCCAGTCGGTAACCCCGGCCAGGACTATGGCCAGGAGGGAAGCCAGTAGGCCGCCGGCCGGAACGCCGGAATAGACGATTGCATTGAAGAAATTGCGTTTGCCCGGTGGTGCGAATTCCGCGACGACCGCCCCGGCGGTTGCCACGAGGGCCCCAACACCCATCCCCGTGAGGAAGCGCAGGATGCCGAAGGCTGCAGTGCTCGTGGCCATGGCCGTTAAGGCCATTCCCACGGAGAACCAGACAATGTTGATGAGCATGAGCTTCCGGCGCCCGAGGAAATCACCGACGGCACCGGCAGCGAGAGCGCCCACCATCACTCCCATGAGGGCATAGCTGCCAAGGACGCCTGCCTGCGCCGCATCCAAGGGTCCGAGGTGGCTGGGATCGCGCAGCAGGGAGGACACGACGGTTCCATAAACAACCAGGTCGTAACCGTCAAAGAGCAGCGCGGTGGCCGCGATGGCGATTACCCAAGCCAGGGTTTTCTTGCGGGTGGCAGCACTTGGTGCGGATGAATCATTCATTGAGGACTCCATTGGGGTGGGCCGCGTCATTGCGGCCAGTGAGTACTACGGTGTCCGCCGCTCAGGAATAGCCGACGTCAGCCGGTCAGCCAAGGTTGGCCGGTCAGCCGAGGTCGCCGCCGGCTACAGCGAGGACGCTGCCTGTGATGTAGGAGGCCTCGTCCGAGGCCAGGAAGGCTATGGGTCCAGCCTGTTCTTCGAGCGTTCCGTACCGCTTCATGAGCGAGGAATCAATGGTCTGGTCGACGATCTGCTGATACCAGGCCTTTTCCGTGGCGTCTGCCGGTTGAGGGCCGCGGGCCACTTGGCGAGGAGGCGCCTCCGTGCCTCCGGGCGCCGTGGCCACCACCCGGATTCCGTGCGGTGCAGCCTCCAGGGCAAGTGCGGCTGTAATGGCTTTCACGCCGCCCTTCGCGGCGGCGTAGGGAACCCTGTTGATGCCTCGTGTTGCCACGGAAGCCACGTTGACGATGACGCCGTTCTGCCGGCTGATCATGTGCGGGAGGACGGCGCGGCAGGTCCAGAGAGTGGGAAACAAGGACCGTTGGATCTCTTTGCTGATCTGCTCGGGTTCATAGTGTTCGAACGGCTTGGCCCAAATGGTGCCTCCCACGTTGTTGATCAGGACGTCTATCCGGCCCCGGAGCGTCAACGCCTCCTCGATGGCGCTGTTCGCGCCGTCGTACTGTTCCAGGTCGGCGATGACGCCGACGGCGGCGCTCCCCTGACCGGCGAGTTCGGCTGCAGCCTGCAGCACAAGCTCGGCGCGGTCCACCAGTACGGTGTCTGCCCCCTCGGCCGCAACCCTTGAGGCGACGGCATGACCGATTCCTTGGGCGGCGCCAGTGACCACAACGACCTTTCCTGAGAAGCGGCCCGGACTGATTGTCCCGGCCGGGCTGCTGTTCAAGCCGCAGCCTTCGCTGTGGCCGAAGCCGCGCTTCCTACGGCGAAGCGTTCGTAGTAGAAGTTCGTCGGTGCGATGCCCTGGGCGTCCCAATACTTACGGACAGCGTCCACCATGGCGGGAGGACCGCAGAGGTAGGCGTCGACATCGCCGTCGTTGAGGTGTTCGGACTGAATGTATTGCGTGACGTAACCCTTGTTGCCAGCTGTGCTCTCCTGGTCCGCCACGCAGTAGTCGAAGGTAAAGGTGTCGATGACGCTGGCATAGTGCTCCAGCTTGTCCAGTTCCACAAGGTCCTTGTCGAAGGTAACGCCGTAGATCAGGTGAATCGGATGGGCCGACACCGGCTCACCGCCGTCAGCGATGGCTTCAAGCATGGACAGCAATGGAGCGATTCCGGTGCCGCCGGCCAGCATGAGCAAAGGCCGCTTGATGTCCCGGAGGAAGAAGCTGCCCATAGGGCCGGTCAGCGGGAGTGTGTCTCCCACTGCCGCCCTTTCCTTCAAGTAGGTGGTCATGGCTCCGTCAGGTGCCGTGCGGATCAGGAAGCGGAGCTCGGACGCCGACGGACCGCTGCTGAAGGAGTAGGACCGCGCTGTATCCGTGCCGGGCACCGCGAAGTTCATGTACTGGCCTGGCAGGAACTTTAGGTCCGGCCGGTTGTCGACGGCGAGCGTCAGGGCCGCAGTGTTGTCCGCGAACCAGGACAGTTCCGTGATGGTGGCCTCGAAAGTAGTAGCTCCGGCCTTTGCCATCTCAGAGGTGCCGGAAATCTGCAGCACAAGGTCGCTTTCCGGGACCATTTGGCAAGGAAGGCAGAAACCTTTCTCTGCTTCGTCTTCGGTGAGGGCCTCATCGATGTAGTCGCCGCCGTCATACTTTCCTGATTCACAGAAGGCCTTGCAGGTGCCGCACGCGCCGTCACGGCAATCGAAAGGGATGTTGATACGGGACTTATAGGCGGCGTCGGCAACGGTTTCGTAGGCGTTCGCGGTGACGAAGCGGGTGATGCCGTCTTCGAAGCTGAGGGCAATCTGGTAGCTCATAAGGGACTCGATTTCAGTCGTTGGGATTGTCTAGATGTGGTAGATGTCCACAACATGGTGGATGTAGTCGTTTTTCAGGACGACTTTTTTCCGGGTGATCACGGGCTGGGTTTCGGAGTAATCGATGGTGTAGAACGAGGTCCCGAAGTACGGGTCGATGTTCTGGTAGCGGTAGTACAACGTGTGCCAGTTGAACCGGACGTCCACGGTGCTGCCGCGCCATTCGAGAACTTCGATGTTGGTGATGTGGTGGCCGGTTCTGGGTTCCGGCAGGCTTGTTGCGCTGGACCGGTCAGTCTTGATCCGGAAAACGCGGTCTTCCAGCCCGCCACGATTGGGGTAGTAGATCAGTGAGATTTCCCGCTGGGGATCAGTGGTGAGCTGGTCGTCGTCGGCCCAGGCGGGCATCCAGAATTCCGCTTCCGGGTGATAGCAGTCCAGCCAGCGGTCAAACTCGCGGTCATCAAGGAAACGGGCTTCCCGGTAGAGGAATGAGCTGATGTCCTCCAGGCTGACCCGGCCAGGGTTGACTTCACCCTGGGCGGCAATGTCTACGGTCTGTGTCATGGGTTCTCCTCGGCTCAGGGCTGGCTAGTTTTGCTCGGCGTTGTTTTGGTTCGCTCTGTTTTGGTCCGCAGCCTCGGTGTCGGCTGCCTTGCGCATCGTCTCAACCCAGTAGCCGTGCTGAATGGGGTAGAGACCCTCGTCTTCCGTGCGTGCGCCACTTGATATCGGCTTGAGCCCAATGACATCCGCGTTGGCATCAGGCCCCGTGATCTGGTGCTTCACGCCGCGGCTGAGGTCGTTCCACGGTGCTGCAGTGGCCAGATAGGTCTTCTGGCAGGAGCGGAACTCCTCAAGGTCGTCCGGGGTGGCCATGCCTGAAGCGTTGAAGAAGTCTTCGTATTGCCGGATCCTGTTGGCTCGTGCCTCCGCGCTCTCGCCCTTTGGCGCGATGCAGTAGATGGTCACCTCGGTCTTGTCGACGGCGATAGGCCGGAAATGCCGGATCTGCGAACCGAACTGGTCCATGAGGTAGACGTTCGGGTAGAGGCACAGGTTGCGGGAGATGTTGATCATCCAGTCCGCCTTGGCTTCTCCATATTTTTCGACTAGTTCATCCCGCCGGTCGAAGAGGGGTCGGTTGGACGGGTCCAGCCATTCTGTCCAGAGCAACAGGTGGCCGTGATCAAAGGAGTAGTAGCCGCCCTTTTGTTTTGCCCAGCCGCCAGCGTCCATGTTCTTGGTGTCGTTCGCAGACTCGCCGGTGGTCCGACGTGCCGTGGTTGCGGCATAGTTCCAGTGCGTCGCGGAAACGTGATAGCCGTCCGCACCGTTTTCGGCCTGGAGTTTCCAGTTTCCGTCATAGGTGTACGAGGAGGCGCCGCGGAGAACTTCCAGGCCTTCATCCGACTGGTCGACGATCATGTCGATGATCTTCGTGGATTCGCCCAGGTGCTCTTCGAGCGGCTTCACGTCGGGGTTGATGCTTCCGAAGAGGAACCCGCGGTAGCTTTCGAACCGGGCGACCTTCGTCAGGTCGTGGGACCCGTCCTTATTGAACTGTTCCGGGTACCCGGCGTCGCGAGGATCCTTGACCTTAAGCAGCTTGCCAGTGTTGTTGAACGTCCAGCCGTGGAAAGGGCACGTGAACGTTGTGCGGTTGTCCGTCTTGCGCCGGCACAGCATGGCTCCCCGATGGCTGCAGGCATTGATGAGGGCATTGAGCTCGCCCTGCTTGTCCCGGGAAATAATGATCGGCTGGCGTCCGATGTAGGTGGTGAAGTAATCACCCACATTGGGGATCTGGCTGTCATGAGCCAGGTACACCCAATTGCCTTCAAAAATGTGCTTCATCTCGAGCTCAAAAAGATCTTCATCGGTGAAGATACTTCGGTTCGCGCGGAAAACGCCGTTCTCGTGATCCTCTACAAGGGCCTGGTCGAGGTGGGCTTTGATGCCCGCCAAGGTCTCTGTCATGGTGGCTCCTCTCAGTGGCGGGCTGCGTTGCCCGGATTTTTGCGGGCTGCGCTGCCCGAGCGGGTCGCCGTTGAACCCGGCGGTCCCGATGTGAATGACTCCCTACTCTTTCAACTCAGTGGGGCAGCTCACACTAGGT
Organism: Arthrobacter sp. ISL-30; assembly: GCF_018613855.1. Lineage (GTDB taxonomy): Bacteria > Actinomycetota > Actinomycetes > Actinomycetales > Micrococcaceae > Arthrobacter. The sequence continues at coordinate 23,549 of NZ_JAGGPK010000007.1, read as the reverse complement.
ATTTACCTAGGGATGCCTAGGTAGCGATTGAGATCTCAGAGGTCTCAAATGCTTCTAATTGGGTATTTGTTGAATACTAAATTCGGCCCTACGCTGTTGAACCAGGCACTAACTGGCCACTCACTGCCCAATGGGAAGCAAACAGGGAAGGAGCCCCATCAGCTATGGAACTACGGCACTTGCGCTATTTCCTGGCCGTAGCGGAGACCTGCCACTTTGGACAGGCCGCGGAGCGGCTACAGATGGCGCAGCCACCCTTGTCCCAACAGATCCGGCAATTGGAGACCGAACTAGGCGCCGCGCTGTTTGCCCGGACCACAAGGAGTGTGAGCCTCACCCCCGCCGGCGAGGCCTTCCTGGGAGACGTTCGGCGGATCTTTCGCAGCATTGACGACGCCGCCAGCAGGGCCAGGCGGATAGCGGACGGGAAGGCCGGAACGATTCGCATCGGACTGACCGGAACAGCCTCGTACACACACCTTCCGGTCCTCGCCCGCCTCATCAAGGAAGAACTTCCCGGGCTGTCGCTGGACATCCATACGGAAATGCTCACACGCGCCATCGAATCCGGCCTGGTCACCGGGGAGCTCGACGTCGGTGTCCTGCGGCCACCGGTACTGGACAAGTCCCTAGCGACTCGGCCGATCGCCCGCGAAGGATTTGTAGTGGCGTTGCCCGAAGGTCATCGCTTTACAGCAGTCAATGCATTGACCATCGGAGAACTGCGAGGCGAGGACTTCATCATGTATCCCGCAGAGTTGCGTTCAGTGGTCAATGACACCGTGATTCGCGCCTGCAGCGCAGCCGGCTATCACCCCCGTGTTGCCCACGAAGCGGCTGAAACTTCCACGCAATTGTCCTTGGTAGCTGCTGGCCTGGGAGTGGCAGTCCTGCCGGATTCCGTCCGCGGCATCTCCCTCGCGGGCGCGCAGTACCGCTCCGTCACCGGGATAGACGAAATCGAACTTGCACTCGCGTGGCGACGAACCGACGAGTCAGCACCGGTGGACTCGTTCCTCTCAACTCTCGAGGACAACAGGATTTTCCTGGACTCGAGCTACTTCTTAGGACCGTCGTGAAAATCTCTTCCATCGAGGCGATTCCCTTCGCCATTCCCTACCTCAAACCCCTGCGCTTCGCCAGCGGCGAAGTCGACGTGGCAAAGCACGTGCTGGTCAGGGTGCGCAGTGACGACGGTCTCATTGGGGTTGCCGAGGCACCTGCCCGGCCCTTCACCTACGGAGAGACCCAGGAATCCATCGTCGCCGTCATCGAGACAATTTTCGCGCCGCAGATTGTCGGCATGTCGATTCTGGACCGCGAAGCCATTCACGCCGCGTTGGACAGGACAGTTGCCAATCCGACTGCAAAGTCAGCACTCGACATGGCCGTATGGGACCTGATTGGTCAAACCCTGGGCCAGCAGGTCACTGCGCTCCTGGGCGGTTATTCCGACAGCATGAGGGTGAGCCACATGCTGGGATTTGCTGAACCGGCAAAAATGGTGGCCGAGGCGGAGCGGATGCGTGACACCTTCGGAATCACTACGTTCAAAGTCAAGGTGGGGAGAAAGCCGTTCGGGCTTGATGTGGAGGTGTGCCGTGCCCTCCGGGAAGCCTTGGGCCCGGATATCGAATTGTACGTAGATGGCAATCGAGGCTGGACACCCTCCGAATCCCTGCGTGCGCTGAACGCAATGTCCGATCTTGACCTCACCCTCGCTGAAGAGCTGTGCCCCGCCGACGACGTCCTGGGACGTAAATGGCTGGTTGAAAACTGCCCCGTCCCGTTCGTTGCGGATGAGAGCGCCACTACCCCTGGTGAAGTCACTCGCGAACTGCTGAGCGGAGCCGCGAATGCAGTGAGCATCAAGACAGCGCGCACGGGCTTTTCGCACTCCCAGCGGATACTGTTCCAGTCCGACGGACTCGGTGCTGAGGTCGTGATGGGCAACCAAATCGACGGGCAGATCGGCACTCTCTGCACGGTGACCTTCGGCGCAGCCTTTCGTTCCACAACGCTGCGCGCAGGAGAGCTTTCAAACTTCCTGGACATGAGCGACGACCTCCTGACCGAGCCCCTCGAAATCGTAGATGGCCGGCTATCGACCCGACAGGCGCCGGGCACCGGAATCCAGATCGACCCGGAAAAGCTCGCCAAATACAGGCTCGACGACGGCAACTGACGTCACTGCCCCAACCAACCCCATCTATCCATTCGCAGGCGAGGGCCTGCCACAGAAAGTGAGTCAACGATGACAACCGAACTGAAGGATTTTGACGCGACGGCAGCAGACTCCGGAAACCGCGCCACCGAACGCTTCCGCGACAGCGGAAAAACGGTGGCCCTCCAGGTTCCCAAGGAACGCGTTTCGCTTCTTGCCAATGAGGTTCTAGCCGCTGTTTACGACACCATTCGCAAACACAAGGTGAGCTACGACGAGTTCAACGCGCTCAAAGCCTGGCTGATCAGCGTTGGCGAAAATGGAGAATGGCCGCTGTTCCTGGACGTCTGGGTGGAGCATGTGGTCGAGGAAGTCTCCACGGAGCATCGCGAGGGCAACAAGGGCACCATTGAAGGTCCGTATTACGTCCCGGGCTCTCCTCAGTTCGATTCGCCGGCCACCTTGCCGATGCGCAAAGACGAAGGCGGCACTCCTTTGCTGTTCCAAGGCCAGGTCCGTGCCGTCGACGGGACGCCGCTAGCAGGTGCTCACGTGGAAATCTGGCATGCGGACGACGACGGCTTCTATTCGCAATTCGCTCCCGGCCTCCCGGAATGGAATCTTCGAGGCACAGTCCTGGCTGACGCCAATGGAATCTTTGCGCTGAACACAATCCAGCCTGCCCCTTATCAGATCCCCACCGACGGCGCTTGCGGCAAATTGATCGCTGCGGCAGGATGGCACGCCTGGCGGCCGGCGCACCTCCACCTGAAGGTATCCGCTCCCGGGTACCAACTGCTGACCGCTCAGCTCTACTTTGAAGGGGACCAGCATCTCTCCGATGACATCGCCTCAGCCGTCAAGCCGGAACTGGTCCTCAACCCCACTGCCCGTCTCGAAGGCGTCGGCAACGAGGTCACCTATGACTTCGTGCTGGATGCCGAGTAACGGCTGCGTGAGCACCGGCTCAGAAAGGGCAAAGTCGTGAAATTTGCGGTCCGGATGGACGTGGCAATACCGCAGGAGATGGCTGAACAGGCGAAAAATGATCTACTCGCCAGGGAAAAGGAGTACTCCCAAGCGCTCCAGCGAAGCGGCGAGTGGCAGAGCATCTGGCGCTGCGTCGGGGAGTATGCCAACCTCAGCATTTTCGACGTTGGCAGCAATGAACGCCTGCATGAGATTCTCTGGGGGCTGCCGCTGTTTCCCCATATGAGGATCGAGATTACTCCCCTGGCGACGCACCCGTCCGATATCGCCCTGGCCTGAACCCCTGAGCATCGTGGCCCCTACGGCTCCACCCATCGCCGGAGTGCATCGGGGAGGGTCATGTTCGCGGGGCAGCGTCGATGTCAACCAGCCAGGCAATCGCCCGCTGCAGCAGCTCCCGGTGCTCAGGGGATTCAAAGGACGCGGCGTCGTGGCCGAGGCCGTCGTAGAAGCTCCTCGCCTCCGTTCCCTCGGGACGCAGCCGAGTCAGCGACCAGATCAGAGGTTGGCTGACACGGTCATGCTGGTGCGTGGCGTGCACGGTGATACCGGGGACGGTACGCAGCCAGCTGTAGCGTTCGTCCATGACTGTGAAGTCCGGGATACCCGCCGCGAGGGGCGCGGAATCCCGGTCCACTTGGATCTCGGCCAACCCGTAGTCCGGGTGCATCGATGTTCCCCTGATCCAGCGTCCGCCCACGGCCTCCTCCCACTCGGGGAAGTCAAGGAAGCTGGTTGAGCTGACATGGCAGGCGAGCAGCGGCCCGCCGTCGTCCAGCCAGCGCCGCAGTCCGCGGGCGGCGTCGGGCGTTTTTGGTGCGGGATTGCCGTCCCGCGGCAGCCCGACATTAACCACCAAAAGGTCCGGCCGGACCGAGTCCGTCTGGTTGGGCACCGCGGCGTTCAGCCCCTCCAGCGCGGCGTCGACGTCGTCGGGGATCTCGACGTCGAACCCCGCCTCGCGCAGGAGCGTCGCCAAAGCAGCGGACGTCTCGGCAAACGGGTGCCAGGGGTCCGCATAACGGCCGACGCCGCTGAGCAGGAGCGCCTTCACAGCGAACCCTCCAATTCCTGGGAATCCTGCGCCGCTGAACCCTGCAAGGAACCGGCGGTGACGTTCCGCGGACCGCCAACGGACGAATCCCGCACGACCAGCTCCGGATTCAATTCGACCCGATGGACAGGGCGCATCCTTCCCTCTGCGAGCCGCGCCGCCATCAGCTGCACCGCCACCCTGCCCACATACCGTTTCGGGGGCCGTACCGCGGAAATCGCGGGCTCGGCCAAGTAGGCCACCTCGTCGTCGTACCCCACGATGGACATGCTTCCGGGCACGTCCACCCCGTGGTCGACGCAGTGCTGGACAAAGGCGACCGCCTGGGTATCCGAATGCACCAGCATCGCCGTGGTGCCTGTGTCCCGGCAAAGTTCAAGAATCCGGTCGAAATGCTCCGAGCGGTCTCCGTTCCCCAGGCCGGCCGAATCCTCAGAAACCGAGCCCTCAAGCGGAATCTTCAGCGCAGCCATCGCCTGCTTCCAGCCGCGCACCACATGAGGGCTGGTGGGGCTGGACGAATCCGTCAGGCAGCCGATTTTGCGATGTCCTTCCTGCCAAAGGTGCCTCACCGCCACGCCGGCACCGAACGCATGATCCGTTGCCACCCATTCCAGGCGGTGGGCCGGAATCTCGCCCGGCGAGCGCCGCTCGGCCAATACCACGGGAATCGGCAGGGCATTGAGCCACCGCAGCAGCTCCTGTCCCTCGGCGCCGGTCATATCAGGCGCCACGATCAGGCCGTCGATGTTCTGGTGATCAAGGAGCGCCTGGACCTGTTTCCGATTGTCCGCGGCATCGTAGGCTGAGCCGCGGACAAGAATCCGCAGGTTCTGTTCCTCAGCTTCAGCCCGAGCACCACTGATGACCTGGGGCCAGTAGTAGTCCAGCGAAGGAACCACCATGCCGATCGAGTAGGTGTGCGCTTGCTGATGAGATCCGGACGCGCTGCGATCCAGCGGACTGGGCAGGGTGGCGCCGCCGTGGACCCGGGACACCAGGCCCTCGTCGGCCAACTGGTTCACATCCCGCCGGATGGTGAGCTCGCTGACACCAAATTTTGCGGCAATCCCGCTGACGGTGATGGAACCGTGGGCGCGCAGCTCGTCCATAAGCCGCTCGCGCCTCTGGAGCGAAAAGAGCGGCCTGCCGCTTGCTTCGGGGGTGTTTTCGCTAGTCACTGGATAGCCTCCACGGTAAGGATGAACGAGCCTGAATTGCGTAGTTCTGCCGGCAGGCGGAACCGGAGCCTGGTCAGCTTCGTACCCCAGACCTCGGACAGCAGGGGATCATCCAGCAGCCATTCATCAACGCGTACGACGGCGGAGGCCGGGTCCCAGCGCAGCACCGCGCCGCGTCCGCCGTCGACAGTGGGGATTCCGTCCGGCCGGACGCTCACCGAATCCTTGGTGACGTTGACATTCCCTGCCAGGAGGTAATGGATGTCGATCTCTCCGCTGGACCCGGAGACCGCCGGCTGCAAGGCGGTCCAGCGGTCCTCGATAATCAACCGCTCTGACGCGCGGTCCAGCTCCATTGCCCGGATCCAGCTGGAGGTGTTGGCAAGTCCATAGGCGCCGGCAAGTTCCAGCGCCAGGGTGGGTTCCTCCGCGGTGGGCGTACGCAGGACGCTTGCCCCGAATTCCTTGCCTGTCCCCTGCTCCAGGCCGAATGGAGCGGGAACGCTGTGCCAGCTGCTCTGCATCGCCCGGATGCCGTACCGGTCGGGCCCGAAGGTTTGCGCCGTGTAAGTCGGCTGGCCCGCGTCCACCAGCAGCGGAACGCCGTCGACGGCGACCACCACCGATCCGACGTCGCGATGGTTGTGATGCTCGCCGTTATGGCCGCCCTTCGCGGCCAGCGCGAGTCCCCTAACGCTTCCCGGCGTTTCACGTGCCACCATGATCTGCACCGACGGCAGGTAGGTGAAGCCGGTGAGGGGCGGGGTCGCAGTTTCCATGCTGGCTGGCACGGACGTGAGCAAAGCATGAAGCACCCTGCCGAGCCCCGCCGCCGCCCACGGCACCCTGGAGCGAAATGCCTCAGCATGCCGCACGGCATCTTTGTTGTCCAGCCGCACGGCCCAGCGGTGCAGCATGTCCCATGGCATTCCGCTCCACGCACGCGCCGGACCGTCTGCCACATTGAGGAACCAGTTGTGGCCCAGATGCATGCGATGCGGGAAGGCAACGAGTTCGCGCACTACCGGAAGATCGCCGTCAAGGACCCCTGCACTCCCTTCGTCCAGCAAAGCCAGCGCTTCCAAAGCCCTGCCAGCACCGTTCCACCAGTAGGCGAATCCTTCGTCAATGGCCCCGTCCGGCGGGATGGATGCCAGGAAACGGTCCAGCCCTTCAATGACACGCTCCACGATCAGCGACTGTTGCGCCGAATCCTCGAGCAGGAAGAGCGCTGCCGCCAGGATGTTCGAGTGGATCCACGGGTTCCAGTTGTGGACATCCCCGTGGAGGCCCAGCCAATGCCAGTCCAGGCGGTCGAGGAAGGGAGTGAAGACCCGTTCGTGGGTCTCTGTTCGAATTCGTTGGCGTAATCCCGGCGCACGCTCATCCAGCCGATCGCCGAGGACCAGGTCCAGCCAGGCAAGCTGGGCCGCCACCTCCCCCGCGCCCAGGTCCAGATATGGCACGGCGGGGTCGGGAACCACGGCACCGGTAACTTTGAAAATGTCGTCGTGCGCCGCCCAGCACCACGAGCTCTGCTCGCACAGCAGGTAGGCGCCGTCAATCACCTCGTCCAGCCAGTCAGGACCGGTCCCGTCACCGGAAGATTCGCGGCTGGCAGCAATCGCAGCCATGACGACGGCGTGCGTCAGGCGCTGCTGCCGCGCGGCTACCCGGTCCTCGTACTCAGTTCGATTGCCATCCCGAAAGTAGCGGGCGTAGTGGGAGACCAGAGGTTGTGGCCAAGGTGTCCCTCTTTCCGCATTTGCGGTCGCCGCCAGGTCCTGGAGGGCTGCCGAATCCACGGCTTCCCAAGCGGGATCACCGGCCGGACGCACACTTAGCCGACGACGGGCGTCCGACAGGGAGGACATCAGCTGCGTCGCGCTCGCCGCCCTTCCCCAAGCCGAGGACAGTGGTCGTGCCTCTTGTCGCAATGCCATGGGCTCGATCAGGGGCGTCATCGCTCACTCCTCCGCTTAGCAACATGTTCGAACGTGAACGATTCAGGTCAAGCGTGATCGTTTTGATTGTTTCGTCTTGTTCATGAGTATCTACTAATTGTTAGATGTGATGCAAGACAACAAACCGGGGTGGCCAGGCCGTTTCCCCAACGAACTTGGAAGGGAGGATCACTCAATGTCACCCAAGCCCACGGCGCTGCTGGTCATGAATGGCGGAACCTTTGCCGATCAGTTTGATGCCGTCCGCCTTGAGCGTTTGCGAGGACTTGTTGACCTCGGCGAGCAGCCCTGGACGGATTCCCTTGACTCACCGGAACTGACACGGCGCTTGGACGAGGTGGAAATTCTGCTCACCAGCTGGGGAGTTCCTCGCTTGGATGCTCCGGCGCTGGAGCGGATGCCTAAATTGCGTGCAGTCTTTCATTGCGCCGGAACAGTTCGTAGCTTCGTCAGCGACGAGCTCTGGGACCGGGGCATCCTGGTAACCAATGGCGCGGACGCCAACGCAATTCCCGTCGCGGAGTTTACCTTTGCTTCCATTGTGCTGGCAGGGAAGAAAGCCCAGTTCCTCGCCAACGATGCCCGGGCATTCCGCATGGACTGGAGCTATTCCGCGGCGCGGGGTGAACTCGGCAACATCGGCCGCGTCATCGGCGTCGTCGGCTTCTCCAGGATCGGCCGCAGGGTGGTGCAGCTGGTCCAGCAGCTCGAAGACGTGACTTGCCTGGTCAGCGATCCCCATGCTGACCCGCTGGAAGTTGCGGCCGCCGGCGGCCGGCTGGTTAGCCTTGAGCAACTGCTGCCGGTCTCCGACGTCGTCACCATTCACGCGCCGGCTTTGGCGGAAACCAGGCACATGATCAGTGAGCGGGAGCTTCGAGCGATGAAGGACCATGCCACACTCATCAACACTGCCCGCGGTTCACTAGTGGACACAAAGGCCCTCGAGGCGGAATGCCTCACCGGACGCATCCAGGCCCTCCTGGACGTCACCGAACCCGAACCGCTACCGGAGGCTTCGGTGCTGTATGACCTCCCCAATGTCGTCATCACTCCGCACATCGCCGGGTCCCTTGGCACTGAAACCCGCAGGATGTCCGACGCAGCACTAGATGAACTGGAACGCTACCTCAATGGCCAGGAACCCGTGGCACAGGTTGTACCCGCGGACCTCGGCCTGAGTGCCTGAACTACTACCTCCCGCTGCTGTCGCAGCGAATTCCGTCCCCGCATCAATCCCCCTAAAGGAGAACCGCAATGAAGCGCATTACTCTGGCAGCGATTGCCCTCGCCGCCTCCGCCGGCCTTGGCCTGACCGGATGCGCCGGTGCAGCCGGCCCCGCTGAGAAACCCGCACAGGAAGGCAAGACCACCCTGAGCGTCTCGGTCTGGAACTACGAAGGCACCCCTGAATTCAAGGCCCTGTTCGACGCTTACGAGGCCGCGAATCCCAATATTGACATTGAACCCGTGGACATCCTGGCCGAGGACTACCCGCAAAAGGTCACCACCATGCTGGCTGGCGGGGACACCACCGACGTGCTGACCATGAAGAACGTCATCGATTACTCGCGTTACGCGAATAACGGGCAGCTTCAGGAAATCAACGGAGTCGTAGACAAGCTGGATAAGGACAATCTGGCCGGACTGGACGCTTTCGACCTCAACGGCAAATACTTCGCCGCCCCGTACCGCCAGGACTTCTGGCTGCTCTACTACAACAAGGACCTCTTCAAAGCCGCAGGAGTGGAAGAGCCCAAGGACCTCACCTGGGATGAATATGTGGCACTGGCCAAGAAACTCACCACCACCGCCGACGGCAAGACTGTCTACGGTACCTACCACCACATCTGGCGCTCGGTAATCCAGGCCATTTCGGCTGCACAGAACGACGGCGACCAGAACAGCGGAGACTACGGCTTCTTCAAGGACCAGTACAACACCGCCCTTGATCTCCAAAAGAGCGGCGCCACCTTGGACTTCGGAACGGCCAAGAGCCAGAAGACCAGCTACCGCACGATGTTCGAAACCGGGCAGACTGCCATGATGCCCATGGGCACTTGGTATATCTCCGGCTTCGCCGCCGCCAAGAAAGCCGGCAAGACCAACGTGAACTGGGGCCTGGCCCCCATGCCTCAGAAGTCCGACGACGGCAACGTCACCACATTCGGCTCCCCCACTGCCTTTGCTGTGAACAAGAACGCGGCACATTCGGAGGAAGCAAAGAAGTTCATCGAGTGGGCCGCGGGCGAAGAGGGCGCCAAGGCCATTTCTAAGATCGGCGTCGTCCCTGCGCTGCAGAACCAGGCGGTGACGGACGAATACTTCAAGCTTGAGGGCCTCCCCGTCGACGAACTGTCCAAGAAAGCCTTCACCCCGGACAAGACCGCCCTTGAAATGCCGGTCAGCGACAAGTCCGCCGCCGTGGACAAGATCCTCAACCAGGAACACGACCTGATCATGGTGGGCGAACGTTCCGTCGAGGACGGAATCAACGAAATGGGCAAGCGTGTGAAGAGCGAAGTCCTCAACAAGTGACACTCCAGGGCTCCGGTGCCGCACCCCGCGGTGCGGCACCGGAACTGGACCAGAACACTCCGGATCCTGAAATGGAGGAACGCCCCGTGCACCGGGAGCGGTCATCATGACTACTGAAACAATCAACCCGGCCCCAGCCGTTACGCAAGGCCGCGGCAACCGCAAACAGGCACGGCGGAACACCCTGATCGGCTGGACCTTCATCCTCCCGAACTTCCTGGGCTTCCTGGCCTTCACCCTCGTCCCCGTCCTGGCCGCCTTCGCACTGTCCTTCATGGAGTGGACTTCCTTCAGTGCACCGAAATGGGTGGGCCTGGCAAACTTCCAGCGCATGCTCGAAAGCGATACCTTCTGGGTCGCCCTGCGCAACACGGTCGTCTACGCGCTGGGACATGTTCCCCTGACCATGGCGCTGGCGCTGCTGCTGGCCATGCTCCTGAACCGCAAGCTCAAGGGCATCGGCTTCTTCCGGGTGGCCATCTTCTTCCCCTACATCACCTCGCTGGTGGCGGTCGCCGTCGTCTGGAACATGCTCTTCAGCCCGGACAGCGGACCCATCAACCAGTTCCTGCACTCCATCGGCATCGCAGAGGCGCCAGGCTGGACCTCGAGCTCCGACTGGGCACTCCCGGCGGTCATCATCACCAGCGTCTGGCGCGACATGGGCTACTACATGGTCCTTTACCTGGCCGGCCTCCAGGCAATCCCGAGTGAACTGTATGAAGCCGCCGAGGTCGACGGCGCCAGCGCCTGGCAACGCTTCTGGAACGTCACGATCCCATCGCTTCGCCCCACCACCTTCTTCGTGGTGGTCATGCTGACCGTCTCCAGCTTCAAGGTCTTCGACCTCATCGTGGTCATGACCAACGGCGGACCCGGGCGATCAACCACTGTGCTCTCGCAGCTGATCTACCAGGAGGGTATCGGCGAAGGGAAGTTCGGCTACTCCTCAGCGATCTCCCTGGTGCTGTTCCTCATCGTCCTGACCGTGACCGTTCTCCAATTCAAGATCCAGCAGCGGAGGGAACGCTGATGACCAACATGGCCGAAGACCTCAAGGCCGAGGCACCTTTCAGGGCCGGCACGCGCCTGGAAGTACCGCCGTCGGAAACTCCGCGGCGCTCAAAGGCCCCGCGGCGCTCAACCCGGGAACGCAAAGCCCGCACCCTGGACCTCATCCTGTACAGCGTCCTGGCCGTCCTCGTGATCGGGCTCATGGTGCCGTTCATCTGGATGGTCTCCTCCTCCCTGAAGGAGAACAACCAGGTCCTGACCGTCCCCATCCAATGGATTCCCACGGAATTCGTCTGGAGCAACTACACCGACATCTGGACGCGGATCCCGATGATGGGCTACGTGCAGAACTCGCTTTATCTGTCGGTGATCATCACCTGCCTGCAGGTCCTCACCGGTTCCCTGGCGGCCTACGGTTTCTCCAAGGTCCGCTTCCCCGGACGCGATGTGCTCTTCCTCGCCTACATCGGCACCATCGCGGTTCCGTGGCAGGCCTACATGGTGCCGCAGTACATCATGATGCAGCAGCTGGGCTTGACGAACAGCTTCAATGCCCTCATCCTGCTGCAGGCGTTCGGCGCCTTTGGTGTGTTCCTCATGCGGCAGTACTACATGACCATCCCCGATGAGCTGTGCGAGGCCGCGCGGATCGATGGGCTGAGTGAATACGGCATCTGGGCGCGCGTCATCCTGCCCCTGTCCAAGCCGGCCCTGGCCAGCCTGGCGCTGCTGACGTTCGTGAACACGTGGAATGACTACATGGGCCCGTTCATCTACCTCACCAGCAACAGGCTGTGGACTGTCCAGCTGGGCCTGCGCTCTTTCGTGGGCCAGTTCGACGCCGAATACGCAATGATCATGACCGGCTCTGTGATCTCCGTAGTGCCGATCCTGATCATCTTCCTGATCGGGCAGCGGTACTTCATCCAGGGCATCGCCACGAGCGGCATGAAGGGATGACAGCTGTGCGGGGGTACTCTGCCCTTCAGCGGAGGCGGTGGGCAAGGCGCCTATCCGGGCCGGGGTTCGAAACCTTCGGGAACATTTTCGGGTTCGTTTACACGTTCCTGGCTGGAAACGTCCTGCTCGCTGCTGCCAACGCGCCGCTTGTGTTCTTCCTGGCCCTCGTCCCGGACCCTGTAGCGGCCTGGCCGTTCTTCCTGGCGCTTTCGGTGACGGTTGCGCCGTCGCTCGCTGGTTTGTTCGGTGCCTTCCAGGCCCTCAACGACGACGGTTCCGCCGTCAAGCCGGTGAAGGCCTTCCTTGTTGGGTATAAGCGGTCGTTCCGCCGGTCGGCACTGCTTGGGCTGGGCGCCGTGGCGGTGCTCCTGTTCCTTGGCGTCGACCTGGCGATTGTGCAGGCGATGCCCGCGGCGGCCGTCCTGGTTCCGCTGATCGTCCTGGCCGCGGCGGTTGCCGTGAGCCTCACCGTGACGGCGGTTGCCGGCGTCGTCCTCCTGCCCGAGGCCCGATTCAAGAGCCTGATGAAGGCTTCGCTCTACCTCTGCGTCCAGCGCTGGTACCTGAGCCTCGCGATGCTCGTGCTGCTTGAGATCATCGCCGCTGCCGCGCTGCTCCAGCCGGTGCTGGGCGTTGCCTTTGCCCCGGCACCGCTGCTGTTCGTCGTCTGGAGCAATGCCGCCTACGCCTTCCATGCGGTGCTGCGGGAGGCGTAAGCGGTGTTGACCGGGCGCTTTCGCCGGGGTCGCCGGAAACGCTCATGGGCGCCGGAAATTTCCGGCGCCCATGAGCGTTTCGGGCGAACTCGCGGGCTACTGCCCGCCCTTGATCTTCCGCCAGCCACCAGCCCGGTTGTTGACGATGATCGCTTTGAACATTTCGCCGAGTGCTTGCTCGTTGATGGTTTCGCCCTCGCGGAAGGCAACAGTGCGGGCTGTTTTATTGTCGTGTCCGGCAGTGATGATGTTGTGCGGGTCAGGGACGATGCCGCCGTCGTACAGGAAAACGTTGACGTGGTCCTTCGCCGCGAGGAGGGCGCAGATGTTGCCGTCCAGCACAAAGTAGGGCTGGATTGTCCGTTTGATGGTTTCCTCGACGTCGGGATCGGCCCCGTGGACGAGGTCGCGGACCTGTTGGCAGATGGCTTGTTGCCATGCCGGGAGTGATTCGATGTAGTGGTCCACGCGCGGGTCTTTGCTGTAGTCCATGCCTAACACCTTGGCACATGAGGGGCCGGGGCTGCTTGAGGTGCTGTGGTGTAATTCCGGGGACTGCCGCGGGCTCCCTCCCAGTCTCTTCAGAGGGCTTTCCGTCCCTGTCTTCATGTTCCCGGGCCATGATCAATCAATGAGGCTTTGGCGAAGGGTCTTCGTGCCTGGAATAGCAGCTCTGGCGGTCATCTTCCTGAGCGCGGCCGGCGCGTCCGGCGTCGACCAGATGGCAAACGTCAAAGCACGCAGTACGACTTCGGTCATCGCGTCAACTGCCATGGCTGACAGCCAGCCGTCGCTGCGTCACCTGGTTATCCGAGGCCTTGCCAAGGGATCACTTCCCGGTGGCTCTCCCTACGATGAACCCCGTGAAGAAAGGTACGACGAGAACTACCAGGAGACTCTTCACCAGCACCCGTCAGCGAGGAGCCCCGGCTGACACAGACGTGTCCTTTCCGCGGCCACAAGCGGGCCGCAGGATGACCTCACAAGGAGGACTGCTACCGCACATTGCCATTCGTGACACCGCTGGGCCCGATAATGCACAACAGGGGTGAAGGCGATTTAGCCTGCTGTATTACCTCGCCTCCAGCAGAAAGGGCCGACATGGGACAGCAATTCAGCAAGGAACCAATGGGCAGCGAACAGTATGGAAACGAGACCGACTCGTACGGCCGCTCATTGGCCGACCGGGCTGTGTGGCGCCAGGCAACAACCCTGGCGGCAGCGGGCGAACTCACGGCGCGTTGGCTGGAAGGGCATAGCCGTTACCAGCCAGGGACTTTGACGCCGGTTTTTGATGAGGAGACCGTAGCCATTGCCGCAACGCTGGCAGCTATCAACCGTGCCGGCCTTTTCACAAAGGAGTCGCAACCCGGGCAACTCCAGGACGCCGGCAATTCCCAGCGTGAGTACGTAACGGGCTTTTGCGCGCCGGACACTGCTTCCAGACTCCTGCAGCTTTCAGCCCGCACTGAACTGGTAGCGGTGGCGCATGCACCCGGGGAACCCGGCAGGGCTTCCATACCCGTCACGCTTCAGGGCGACGAGGTGGTTACGGTTCTGGGCACCAGCGAAAGCCCGGCAGATACGGACGCGCTGAGTGACTGGTCAGCGGAAAGCAACGAAACGTTAGCCCTGCTGCTGGCCGAGTCGTGGTACCTGGAACTGTTCGACCCTGTCTGGGGCAGGAGCGGGCGCCTGTTGGCAGCAGTGCTGGAAACCCTTGAATCCCCCTCAGCTGAGGTGCCCCAGGGAGCTTCATAAACCGTCAATTTGAGCCTCGCGTTACCCCGCGAGACGAAAAGCTAAGGACTAAGGCGCAAGCCCTGCTGCGCCGGGGCGAAACTGTGTAGCCTCGTGACGATCCACAGCAAACCGCGTGGGCAATCTATTGTGAGGAATTCGGGGATGAGCCTCAGTGAACTGCGGGTGTTCGGGCGGACAGGCACACCCATCAGCCCTCTCACCCTGGGCACCATGAACTTCGGCGAGGGGCCTGGCGGCGCGGCAGGCTGCGCTCCCACGGGGGCGGACGAGAGCATCCGCATTATCCAGGCCGCGCTGGATGCCGGGATTACCGCCGTCGATACCGCCGACGTCTACTCACAAGGTGAGTCCGAGCAGGTTGTGGGGCGCGCCCTCCGCGGCCGCCGCGACGACGTCTTCCTTGCCACCAAGTTCCACGGGCAGATGGGCACCAATCCAGCCCATTCAGGCAACTCCCGCCGCTGGATTATGCAGGCCGTGGAGGGCAGCCTCCGTCGGCTGCAGACGGACCGGATCGACCTTTACCAGGCGCATCGGCCGGACTACAACACCGATGTGCTGGAGACCATCACGGCGCTCAACGACCTGATCCGGCAGGGAAAGATTCTCTACTACGGCACCTCGGTGTTCACGCCGGCTCAGCTGGTGGAAGCGCAGTGGCTCGCCACGACGAATCATCTGATCCCGCCGGTGGCCAACCAGGTCCCCTATTCAATGCTCGTGCGTGGAAATGAACGCGACGTGCTTCCCATCGCCCAACAGTACGGCCTTGGAGTGCTCGCCTATGGGCCGCTGGCTGGCGGGTGGCTGTCCGGGAGTTTTACGCTCGACGCCGGAAAGCCGCCGACGCGGGTGCATTCCCTCCCGGGGCGCTATGACATCTCCGGACCGGCAAGCGAGCGGAAGCTGCTGGCAGCGGATTCGCTGGCGCGGCTGGCGGAGAAGCTCGAGTTGTCCCTGGTGGAGCTGTCCGTCGGCTTCGCCCTGAACCACCCCGCTGTGAGCAGCGTGATCATCGGGCCCCGCAGTGAAAAGCACCTCCACGCCTACCTCGAGGCCGCTCATACTGTGTTGGGCGAATCGGTGCTGGACGCGATCGACGAACTGGTGCCTCCCGGGACGAATTTTGTGGAGCGAGATTCCGGGGCCGTGGTGCCGTCGCTGGAGTACGCGGAACTTCGCAGAAGGTAGGGCCTGACCCTGGCTCGGGCCCTCTCGCGGAGCACATCAGCCAGGCTTAAGCTGGGGCCATGCCAGCTGCGGAGGAGCTCCTTCCGGCCAGGCTTCGGCCTCCCCTGGAGGTTGCCTTGGCCAAGCCCGTCAAGGTTCTGCCGCCGTCGAACGCGTTGCCCGGGCTTTGTTGCTACGAGCCCAAATGGGATGGCTATCGCGCTCTGATCATCCGCGAGGGAACCAGCACAAGCCTCTGGTCACGGCAGGGCAAAGCCCTGACGAGATATTCTGTTGGGGTGAAGGACCGCCGCGCTGGCCTTTGGCCTGATGAGAGGGCGGTTGTCAGTGCGCGACAGATGTCGCTCACTTGTCTAAGTATGTCGACTTCATCCAGGACCAACCACAACGGCAACAGGTTCACGGGTTGGATTATCTGGCCCCCGGAGCAATTGCGCTGATGCCCCTCGGCTTTTGGAACATTTAAAGCGGCGCGTTGCCTGGTGCTGTTTGCTCCGCTGTGCTTGTGAGGAACCGGCCCGCCCGCCGGAAGTCACGGGCGAGAAGCCCTACCCCGGCCACTACTACTCCCACACCAATTGCCATCAGCCAAGCGAACAGACTGTCACCGCGTAGGGCCAAGTTCATGACTTGAGGAATGAAGATGAGCGGATACAACGGCGCCAGGAGCAGTTGCGTGGCGAGGCCCTTTCGTAATTGCACCGCGGCGGCCCGGGTGACCGAAAGATGTTCCGGATCGATGGGTGCCTTCCCTGCGATCTGACGACGGACCTGCTTCTTTTCCTCGTTTTCCAGGGAAAGCAGCACATTGATCCTTCCCAATTTTGCTGCAGGTACCACTTTCTTCGAGTTGTAGACCAAGCCCACAATCAGGGCGCCTAGAAATCCAAGGAGAAACCCGAAGGTCAGGAAGGTCGGCCACCTCTCCGGTGTGCCTGGGAAAGCAAGGGTTCCGCCGATGGTCCCGGTCGCGACCAGGATGAGGAATCCGGCAGGGAAATAGCGGGTGTAATAGGTTTTCACGGCCTCGCCCAGGCCGTTGTCCTCGACGCCCTGGGCTCTTCTCATCGCGTCTGCCCAACGGTCATTGGACTCCGCCATGAGATCGTCAATACCGCTCATCGTTTTCTTCTTCCCCGAAGCACAAACGCTGAAAAGACGCCAGTGAAAACCTGCTGAAGCATCCTGTGCAGATCCTCAAATCCTGAACTATGAGCACCAATAAACCAATGGTCCCAGCCCGTTCCTAGTCAACGAGTCCCGCTCAGGAGACAGTTTTGTCGCGGATTCGGCAGCCCTCACTCAGGGCAGCGATGATTCGCCGGCGGAGCGTCCCGTACAGGGTTCGGGCTGCGGTTATGGCCGGAGCGCTAGAACGCGGCTGAGCTCAAACGCTCTCTGAGAACGCCGTTACCTTTTGAAGGCCTACTCGTTGCACCCTTGGGCGAGAAACCGCCCTTCCGAATCTGCGATTTCGTCGTTCCTACCTGCGGACTACAGACTGCGAGAAGTCGGCACCATGTACTGCTGAATGTCCTGATAGTAGGCTCGGCACAACTAAGAAAAGAGCGCAACCATGGGTAATCAGAAAGGCATCGACATGAAGCTGCGGGCCGCCTTCATTTTGCCTGCAGTCGCGGTCATTCTGATCTTGGGGATACTTGCTGCCTCTTTTCCCGACTTCCTCCGGCCACTGACATTCGCTATGCCTGTTGTGCTGGTCGTTGCTCTTGGTGCTCTGCTCTTGACGGAGCGGAAGAGACGGCGCGGTGACCGACTTTGATAGCCCTTCTAGTCCCCGCAAGGGCCAGAGATGTGCCAAATAGTGCTCGTAAATAGCGGCCATTACCGCTGTGAAATACACGTCCATTCACTGCTGTGTCCTACCGGGACGTACCCGTCCCGGTAGAGGTTGGCCGTCGAAGCCATTGTTTGCCGCCGACTTGTTGAGTTGAGCCATGAGTTGGCGGTTCGCCTCCCGGGCGGCACCTAGTTCTTCCTCTTGGTCTTGCAGCTTGGCTTGTAGTTCTTGGATCTCGTTCTGCAGTGTGTTGTTCTGCTCCTCGAGGGCGGCGTGGTTGTGAGGGGCCCCTAGTCCGGTTCGGGAGTAAGCCTGCTCGCCGAGGAGCTCCGACAGCCGGGCTTCAAGGTCGGCGATGTGCTGAGTCTGGCGGCGTGCCGTGGCCCGCAGGTTCAGGTTGTCGGCTTCGAGGCTTTGGCGCGAAGTCGTGGTGGCGGTGCCTGCTGCCGATGGCTGGTCGGCGGCCGCGTAAACGTCTGCGCGGAGGTCGAGATGGCGGTGGATAAAGGAACGGTGCACTCTGGCCCGGGCTGCGACCGAGGAGATCGTGATCTCGATACCTTCGGTTCGCATGGCGTCCAGCGCCTGGGCCACGCGGGCACGGCGCGCATCGACGTCGCGCCGCCGGGCGACGGTCAGCGGGCTGGGCCCGACTTCGGGCGTCATGACCGCCCCTCCTGGGGGCCGATTGTGGGCATGCCGAGTGTGATCTTCTGGCGGGCGCTGCGGATCACGTCGATCGCTTCCTGGATTCGCTGCTGGTCCGCGGGACTCAATTGGCCGAGGTCATCCTCGACGCGGCGGATCAACCCGCGTAGCTGGTCGATCTCTTCATAACTGGGCGCCGTCTTGGCTCGTACCCATTCCTGCACGTCGGTCGCGGCGAGGATCCGTTCGCGGTCGGCGAGGAGCTGTTGGAGATAAGACTTCAATTCAGGTAGGTAGGAGGCGTCGCTGCGGAAGTGGCCGCAGCCGATGCAGCTGTACTTGTAGGGGCAGGCGTGGCCACCGGCTTTGACGTTTGAGGGCTCGGTGCACACGCCGAACGGCACCGCGATCTGGCCGACGCGCAGCCGCGCGTGTTCTTCAGCGACGAGCCCGGCGATGCCGGCGAAGACACGGCGGCCCTGACTGTCGAACTGGTGCTGGGCGACTTGATTCACTGCTTGGCGGACCCGCTTTTCGGTGACCCTGTAGTAGCCCATCGTGGTTTCCATGGAGACATGGCCCATGAGGTCGCGCAGCACGTCCGGAGGCGTGCCGTTGTCGGCGTGACGTTGGGCGTAGCTGTGCCGGTAGGAGTATGGCACCGCGACTGCGGCGGGAAAGGGCTGGCCTGCGTCGTCGACGAGCTGCTCGGCAATGGAGTCGATGAATTCTCTGTGGGCTTTGCTCATGTGCGGGACCCCGATGTGGAAGGTCCCGTAAGGGTTCATCTGGTTTCGCGGGAACAGCGACAGCTGGTCCAGCGGCGTTTTGGGGAAGCGCTGATGGACGTTCTCGCGGTGTTCTCGAATGAGGTCGGCTGTTTCAATGCTGATCGGCAGGCGCCGGTTTGGTCGGTTGTTTTTGCTGTCCGTGTAGATCAGCACATGATGGCCGTCCGCTGTGCTGTCCAGGCAGTCCCAAGGGAGCTGGCATGCTTCCTCGGGGCGTCGGCCCGTATCGATCAGCACTTCAACGATGCGGCGCACGTCCAGTCCTGCACGTGCTTCCAGGTCTGCCAGGTGGGCATTGATGGTCCGCTGCACGGGAATGGGTAGATCGCGACCCGGCGCCGGGTTCTCTGGCGGCCTGGGGACATCACTGTGGCGCAGTCGGAAATCGTCCGGCAGCCCGGCTAAGGGCCGTGCCGGGCGGGTGAGTCCGAAGGCGCGGACATCATCGAGGAAGCGGCGAACGCGTGTGCTGATGACGTAGCGCTTTTTGGTAGTGATCTGGCCGGTGCGCTCCAGGTATGCCAGACGGTTGGTGAAACGGATGATGTCGCTGCGGCCGAGTTCGTCGAGCACGAGGCCATGGTCCGGGCGGCCGTGCTGCAGGCTCCACGAGAGGTACCGGATGGCCCGGACGGTCTCTTTGGAGGTTGCGGTGGCTTGTCGGCCGCGGTGCAACGGAAGATCCTCCGACACCCAGTGCTTGGCTGCCTCACGGAGCCAGGGCTGGGACAGGATTTTGAAATTGATTTGCCCCTTGCCGCCGAAAATGGCGAGATCCCAGCGATCGCGCTGTTGCTCGCGTTCGGGAGACGTCAGGCTCCGTTGCACGGCGAGTGTCAGGGCCCGGATCAACGCTGCCATGTGCCTGGACTCGCTGCATATTGGGTGATCGAGGAGATCAAAGATACTGGCCACGTGGAGCTGGCGGGCATGACGCACCAGGGCACGCAACGCAAGCATGGAGGTCTTGGTGTGGTCATCGGTCCGCCATTGGAGCCCGGCGAGGATTTCCGTGATCACTTGGTCGGGTAGTCCTTTGAACGCCACGACCCGGCCGCTGTCGGCGGGCGGTTCCTGCGATCGTGCCCATTCCGCCAGCTCCGGTGGCGGATCTGTCCGCCGGGCTCGGCTCCATCGCAGGGCATGTGGATGGCAAAGTCTGTTCGGCACGCCCGCGACGCGGGAGCACGAGGGCACCCGGCATGGCCCAAAGGTTGACAACGGACCCGGCCGGGCGGCCTGCAGCCAGTCCTCAACGGTTGTTGAGGTGTGCTGTTGGAAGCGGAAGTTGTGCCCCAAACATAATCCAGTGCGCTGATTGGTCGGACGAGGACATCCAGTGACGCAGCAGAACCTTTCGCCACGTACCGGGCGTCCGCTCGTGGTGCTCAAGAACGCCTCGATCGACAGGCGGCCGCTGCGGAATTCACGACCACAGGCCGGGCATAGATCGTGGCCGGGGCTGGCCACGCTGGTGCTGCAGTCCTGGCGTGCGCACTGCCGAATGCCGAGCAAAGGATGACTCCTCGGAGGCGCCAGGACTTGCTCGTCAGCCTTCCAGCCAGCCGCCGCCAGAAAATCTGGCCGCAGAGCCGCATGCAGCACATCCAACTCGTCGTTCGGCGCTAGTGCCTCAACGCGGAAACGGCTGCCGCTGCTCATATAGCTCACTGTTTCTCTCCGTCCTTTCTGGGTGCGGGGACCCGGTTGACGACTGCACGGAGCCTCTCAGGTGAGGGGTGCAGGTAGACCTCGCTGGACGAGATCCAGGCGTGGCCGAGGAGTTCTTTGAGCACGTCGGCGGTCCCGCCGTGCTCCGCAATATTGGTGGCAAAGCTGTGGCGCAGCATGTGCGGATGAACCGGCCGCCTCAGGTGGGCGCGTGACGATAGCCGGGCCAAAAGTTCGTTGATGCCGCCCGGCCGCATCGGGGTCCCGACAGGATCGGCAAACAGGTTCACCAGCAGGAAGTCGGACCGCCCACCGGGGTCGACGCGGGCCCGCTCCGAGATGTACTGGTCATAGGCCTGAACGGTCAGCCAGTCAGCCGGTACTACACGCTGGCGGCGGGACTTTGCCCACGCACCGTTCGGATTCGTCCTTCGCACCACGTGCAGGTGCGTACCTCGGAAGCCGCAGCCCAGCCGGGAGGCATCAGGGACGAAGTGGACGTCTGAGCGGCGCAACCCGGCCAGCTCGCCTCGGCGCAATCCCATGCGCCACATGGCAATGACGATGAACCGGTCACGAGCGTTACGTGCCGCTCTGAGCAGGCCCGCCACGTCCTCCCCTTCAGCATTCACAATCGGAGAGTGCGGCTCGGACAACCGATGCCGGGCGCGTGCGCGGGGACGATGGGCACCCCGTTCTGCCTCGTTCACGGTATAGCTGTCGAAGGAGTCGTAGACCACTCCCATCACCTGCGGGTCCAGCTGACCCACCGCGGCCGTGTGCCGGAAGAAGCTGCGCACTGCAGCCATGATCGCATTCACTCGCCGTGGGCCACGCACCACTTCGGTGCGACCGGCGGCTATTCGGTCCGGGCGATAGTGCTGGAGCCAGTAGACAAAGCGACCAAGATAAGGAGCACTCTCCCGCCACGGCTTACGAATCGATGCAGCCCAGTCGAAGAACAGTGCAAGCGACGCCGCATAGGACTGGCTGGTGGACTCCGCACCATCCCGGCCCAGCCGGTGGTGCAGCAGGAAATCATCTGCCTCCACCACTACACGATGGGCTGGATCGAGCACGGTCCAGTAACGCAGCTCAGAAGGCATCCTCACGAGAAAGGACCTGAACGTCGCCACAGCCAGATCACCCCCTGCACCTCATCCCAGAGATGATGCTCATGCGAAGGATGGTAGAACTCGCGACGTGAAGGACGTGCCCGACACACCGACAGTCGCTGTCCCGGACACATATGGCAGTACAGAAATGCGACGTCCGCGACAACCTTTTAAGACCCAACAGAAGAGATACTTCCCGGAGCTCTCCGCCGCCGCGGTAAGTATGATCCCACCCGGCTGCGTCGTGGATGGGGAAGCCGTCGTGTGGGCCGAAGACCGACTGAATTTCAACGCTTTGCAGCGCCGGCTGGTTTCAGGGAAGGAAGGCCTGCAGTCCCTCGTCCGGGACTTCCCTGCAAGCTTTGTTGGCTTCGATATCCTGTGCGTCGCGGGGCAGGATACGAGGAATCTGCCGCTGCGGGATCGCCGCAGCCTGCTGGAGGAACTAGCCACCGTCTGGTCCCCTCCCCTGTCCCTATCGCCAATGACTTCAGACCGCGAGACAGCGGCGAAATGGCTGGAGGAACAGGCATCAGCTGGAATTGAGGGCTTGGTCATCAAGTGGAGTGGGCAACTGTATGCCGGGGGCCAGAGGCAGTGGTTGAAATTCAAACCCCGGACCACTCTGGACGTCGTGTGTGGGGCCGTCATCGGACCTATTGACCGGCCACAGGAAATAGTTGCAGGCCTCCCGTTGGAGGGTGAGTTGCGTATAGTTGGCCGATCTTCCCCTCTGCGCGTGGCCGATAGCCGAGCCCTTGCCCGTTGGCTGCGACCGGCCGCGGACCACCATCCCTGGCCGGCTACAGTGAAAGGGACGACGCTGGACCGGTTCAATCGGGACAGATCACCGGTGGCGCTGACTCGCGTAGAGCCGGTTGTCGTGGAGGTGTCTGCCGATACCGCTTGGTCCGGCTCTTCCTTCCGTCACTCGCTTCGCTACCTTCGTGTCCGGCCGGAGTTGGACCCTGATGAAGTGCAGCTTCCCGCCGGACTCCCGGGCTAGGGCACGCGGTTCAAACCATTCCATCCTCGCCGCCGCATGCGGCGAACAGCAAGCATGGACCACAGCCCAAACAGCACGCCAATGAAAACGGCGACGATTCCGGCAGTAAACCATCCGCCCTGCCCGAAAATCATCAACGCGATTCCAAGGAAGCACAGTCCCTTTGCAGCGATGTCCAGGTACAAAGGACCTCTCAGGTACGCCATGGCTCCACGATAACCCCGGATCCAGGTGTCCGGCCTGGGCTGGATCCGGCCAAGTCTGCCGCGTCTACGAGTATTTTCGACCGACTGCCATCACGGCTTCCGCATGTAGGACGACTTCGCCGTTGCGGATCATGCGCGCCGTGATTCGGTCATAGTGCTGTTTCATACTGGCCTGCATGGAAGGCGTTTGGCTGACAACAATCTTTCCGATCCCTGCGACTCCTCCAGCCGGTCCAGCCCACAGCTCGTCAGGGGCTATCCGAAAATCCCATTTCAAGGTGGTCGCTCGAACTTCGGACAGGTGTGCTTCCGTGAGGAGCCGCGCGAGGCCCTCCGCCGTCCTTTCGAAATCCTTTTCCACAGGCAGATGGCTGGGTGGGGGTGTGACTGCGCCGCTTGCACGTACTACGTCTGCCCAGAGCGAGTTCAATGCGGAAGGTCCTGACGGCCAGATCGTCACTCCCACTGCACCGCCGGGAGCACAGACACGAGTGAGGTCAGCTGCCGCTGCTCGTGGATCGCCAACATGGTTGACGACGAAATTTGCCGCCACTGCTTCAAAAGTCCCGGCGGCAAAAGGAAGATCGGGGACACTCCCTGCCAAAAGGGTGGCGCCCGACGCTGCCTTCCGGGTAAATTCCAGCATCCCGGGATCCGGATCAACCGCGGTTACTCGTGCACCCATGGCTGAAGCGCGGGCCGCGAGAGTTCCGGTACCGCAGCCCACATCTACCAGCTCCTTGCCAGGCAGGCTGGGTGGAGTCATATGGTCGTA
>NZ_JAGGPK010000006.1 GCF_018613855.1 Arthrobacter sp. ISL-30 | reverse complement strand
CTCCGAAGCGCACAACCTGCCGCTAGTAGCCGACTGGCACAACCTGGTGAGCGCTTAACCACCTAGCGGACTGAAACCGACCTGAGCAACGGCAGTTGCGAGGCCAGGGAGACGGTGGGGAGGCACGAGCGAGCATGCGGAGGATGGCTGCCGTTGCTCATGCCTTTGCCATCGTCCGCGCCTCCTCCATCAGCTTGAGCACCTCGACTGGCCCAGCCGGGTCCACCGGTACGGGAAGCGCGGAGGAGGTGCCGCCGTCGGCGATTTTTTCTGCAAGGATCCGATAGAACTCCTGGTACGCCCCCCGCTCACTGGGCACGGCGGTGCGCTCTCTATTCCGCTCCAGCGTCCCGTACGCCTCCGTGCGCTCCAGCCCATAGGCGGCATCCGTAGGTAGTCCGCCACCGACAAGGAAGGGCTCCTGCGGATCTACGCCATACTTCACGAAGCCCCCGTCACTGCCTAGCACTCGGAACCTGGGCCCCTGAAGCTGACTAGTGAGGTTCAGAGTTACATGGGTAAGCAACCCGGAGTCGTGCCGCAGGACAAGGAACACGTCGTCATCGGCCTGCTCCTGCGGCCTGCGCGCCGCCATCTCGGCATAGGCCACACTGGCCGGGCCGAAGAACAGCAGCGCCAGGTCCAGGACATGCGCCCCCAGATCGAACAGCACTCCCCCGCCGTCGGCCGCCGTCGCCCCCGCCTTCCAGGCCTTGCTGATCTCCGGTGACCAGCGCTCCATTCCGGTCTCGAACCGCAGGATGGTGCCAAGCGTCCCGCCGTCGAGCAGTTTCTTGAGCGTCAGTGCGTCAGCGTCCCAGCGGCGGTTCTGGTACACGGTCAGGACCCTGCCCAGCCGCTCCGCAAGATCCACCAGCTCCTGGCCTTGGGCGCTGGTCACCGCAAAAGGCTTATCGACGACGACGTCGAGTCCCGCCTCAAGCGCGGCCCTGGCCAGGGGGTAGTGGGTGGCCGGCGGGGTTCCAAGAACCACGAGGTCAAGCTCGCCGGCGAGGTCGAAGATGTCCTGGGCAGTATCCACGCAACGCACGCCAGGATAGCGGGCTGAGGCGGCCGCACGTCGCCCGGCGTCGGAGGTGGCGATGACGTCCAGCGAGTAGGCGGTGTTGGCGGCGATGAACGGGGCATGAAAGACACTGCCCGAGAGGCCGTAGCCTGCGACGGCGGTGCGGACAGGAGCGCTGGAAGGTGTCATGCCCCTACGCTACCCAGCTGCCCAAAGGGCCGGCATCCCCGAAGGATGCCGGCCCCTGTTTTCCTGGCTCGGGTTTTTCTCTTTCGCTCCGGCGCCGCTACTTCTTCGGCGCCTGCAACTTGCCCACCCTCCAGCGGTGGGCCGGTGTGGGGCGTTACCTCTTTATGCCCTTTTCCCAGCCGATGGCGGTCCAGTCCGGAACCTGGGAGAGGCTCTTGAACAGGGACGGTCCGTAGTTGGCCAGGCCTGTGCGGACGAACGAGATCTGCGGTCCATTGAACAACGGCCCCATGGAGTAGTACTTCTCCATATGCTTCTTCTCGACCTCCATCGCCGCCTTATTCCGCTCGGCGTCGTCCTCGATGCTTCCGAGGCGCTTTATTTCAGCGTCGAGCTCCGCGTCCCCCAGTTCGTTCTGGTTGGTTGAAGAGTCATAGAACTGCTTGACGCCGTCTGTTGCGTCGTTGACGACAAGGCCGAAGCCTGAAATCGTCACTTGGAAGTCCCGACCGCCAACAACCTTGCCGAAGTCTGCCAATCCACGCTGGTCAATTCCCACGTCCATGCCGACGGCCTGAAGCTGCTTCTGTAGGGTCTGGACGGTGGCCAGTGTCGTCGGGTCGTCGCCAAAGTTGGTGATCTTGAAGGAAACCGGGGTCCCGTCCTTCTCCATAATGCCGGAGGAGTTGGCGGTGTAGCCGGCGTCAGCCAGTACCTTCTTGGCGGCCTCGGCGCCCGTTTCCTTGACCGGGAAGTTGTCCTGGTAGTACTTGGAGAACGGCATGAGCACCAAGGAACCGGAATTCTCCTCTTCCCAGTTCAGGCCCTGGAAGCGGACATTGCGCAGGGCGGGGCGGTCAACCGCGGTGAAAATCGCCTTGCGGACGGCGACGTCGGTCAGTGGTGCCTTGAGCGCGTTGAGGTTCAGCCCACCGGAAAAGAGCCTCTGGCCCCTGCGTACCTCGGAGTCCTTAGTGCCGTCCAACTGCTTGTACAGCGCAATGGTGTTAGCGGACATGCCGTCAATTTCGCCGTTCTTGAACGCAGCTATCTGGGCACTGGTCTCCAACTGGCGGAAGACAACCTTGCTGAGAACCGGCTTGGCGCCCCACCACTTGTCGTTCGGTACCAGGGTCAACGTCTTCCCTGCGCTGTCATACTGGTCCACTTTGAAAGGACCGGCCATCCATTCGGGGTGGAGCTCCCCAGTGAAGGAGTTGAAGATCTCCGGAGTGTTCACTGCAGGATGCACGAGGCCGGCGAAAAGCGACGACAGGGGGTAGACAGGCTGCGACGTGGTGACAATGACTTCTTTGTCGTTGGCTCCAGCCTCTACCGACTCGACGAACTCGTAGGCACCAGGGCTCACGATGTTAATTGAAGGGTCTTCACCCTTGAGCATGTTCCAGGTGTTCTCGAAGGCCTTGACGTCGATAGGGGTGCCGTCATTGTAGGTGGCCTTCGGGTTCACCTTGATCGTGATGGTCTGTTTGCCGTCCTTGACTTCGCTGGTGACGTCCTCGCAGAAGTCCCTGTTCGGCGTCGGAGTCCCGTCATAGTCGAAGTTCCAGCAGCCCCAGGTGGCCGCGCCGTCGATGGGGCGGTGCAGGGCCTGGTTGTCCGTACTGTTGCCGGTGTTCGAAAAGATGTTGAAGTCCGGGCCGAGGTTTCCGAGCGGCAACGTGACCGTGCCTCCGGGTTCAAGGTCCTTGGGGTCCTTTGCGTTGACACTGATCAGCTTGGAGATGTCGCCGCCGGAACCCTGGCCCTTGCCTGTTTCCGGGCCACTGGGTGTCCCGCCTCCGCAGCCGGTGAGCACCAGGGCTCCAGCCACAGCCGCAACGCCACCGATCCTTTTCAGGTGTTTCATTGTCTTCCCTTCATGAGTTGCGAGTGGAGCGCTTTGTAAAGGTTCAAAGTTCAGTCGCCAGCTTCATGCACCACCAGCATGTCCGCATCGAGTTGGCCGTCAGGAAAGAAACAGGCGAACTGTTGGTCTACGCTTTCCAAATCTGCCTCGGTTTCCGATTTCGCTCCCCTTTCGTGATGAACCACCGGGAACAGTGGCGGTTCGAGCGTGAGGCATTTTTCCTGTTTGGCCGCAGGCAGCGCCGCGAAAACGGGACAGCGCCCTGCGAAATTGCAGCCTTTGGGCGCATCGAGGGGCGTGGGCAGGTCGCCATGAAGGATGATCCGTTCGCGGCTTCTTTCCACCTTCGGATCCGGCACGGGAATCGCCGAGAGGAGCGCCCGCGTGTAGGGGTGCCTGGGATGGCCAAAGACCCGCTGGACGTCTCCAATCTCCACGATCTTCCCCAGGTACATGACGGCCACCCGGTTGGAAATATGCCGTACGACGGAGAGGTCGTGGGCCACCAGGAGGTAGCTGAGGCCTAGTTCAGCACGGAGTTGGTCCAGTAGGTTAATCACGCCGGCCTGGACGGAGACGTCCAGCGCAGATACCGGTTCGTCCAGCACAACGAGCCTTGGGTTCACAGCCAGGGCGCGGGCGATGCCGATCCTCTGGCGCTGCCCGCCGGAGAACTGGTTGGGGAATCTGTTCACGTGATCCGGTTGCAGTCCAACGAGCTTCATCAGCTCCAGGATCCGCCTCCGGATCTGTGCCTTGCCCGTGCCAAGATTTTCCAGGGGCTCGGCCAGGACCTCGAACACTGTGAAGCGCGGGTCAAGGGCACCAGTAGGATCCTGGAAGACCATTTGCAATTTCTTGCGCATGGCGTTCCTGGCCTTCGCATCCCCGGCCGACTTATTGCTGATCCCGGCGATGGTAATTTCGCCGTCGTGCGCGGGCTGGAATTCCATGATCTCGAGCAGAGTGGTAGTTTTCCCGGAGCCGGATTCGCCCACAATCGAGAAGCACTCGCCTTCCCGGATGTCGAAGCTCACCCCGTCCACCGCCTTGACGGTGCCTACTTGGCGCTTGATCAGCGAACCTTTGAGCAGCGGGAAGTGCTTCCTGACGTTCCGCAGTTCCAGTACCTTCGACCGCTCCGCCCGTGGCACGCCGTCGAACTCGGAGACAGGGACGGGTGGCGCTGAGAACAGGGCGCGGACGTCGATGTCGTCGTCGAAAGAGTCCGCCTTGACGCAGGCCGCCTTGTGCCCGCCGCTGCCGGGGACGGCGGACACCTCAAGAAGTTCCGGCTCACCGGCGAGGCATTCCTCGCTGGCCAGGGGACACCGAGGCGCGAATGAGCAGCCGGTCGGGATTCGGAGCAGGCTGGGCGGCATCCCCTCAATGGGAACCAGGGAAGACTTCTCGGCCACGTCCACGCGTGGCACAGCTCCCAACAGTCCCATGGTGTAGGGCATGCGGGGGGCGTAGTAGATGTCTTCGGCCGTCCCTGCCTCCACAGGCCTGCCGGCGTACATCACCATGATGTCGTCAGCCATCCCCGCCACCACACCAAGATCATGGGTGATCATGACGACGGCGGCCCCGGTTTCCGCCTGCGCGTTGTGAAGGACCTCGAGCACCTGGGCCTGGATGGTGGCGTCCAGCGCCGTCGTCGGCTCGTCCGCAACCAGGACGCGGGGGTTGTTGGCAATGGCAATGGCAATCATGACCCTCTGGCGCATGCCGCCCGAGAACTCGTGCGGAAAAGCCTTAAGTCGCTCCTTAGGGCTTGGAATTCCCACCACGCGGAGAAGTTCGACGGCGCGGGCCTCCTTCGCCTTCTTGCTCATGCCCGGGTTGTGTACCGTAAGGGCTTCGATGATCTGCGCGCCTATAGTGAAGACCGGGGTCAGGGATGACAGGGGGTCCTGGAAGATCATCGCGATGTCGTTGCCGCGATGATGGCACATCGCTTTATCACTCAGGCCCAGCAACTCCTTGCCGTTGAACCGGATCGAACCGGTGATGTCCGCCGTCGTCGGCAGCAAACCCATGACCGCGAGGGAAGTGACTGACTTGCCCGAGCCCGACTCCCCCACGATCCCGAGGGTCTTACCGGGCATGAGGTCGAAGTCCACGCCGCGGACGGCATGCACCACGCCGTTTTCGCTGTTGAAGCGCACATTCAGGTCCCGGACACTCAACACCGGAGCATCCTTGCTGAAGGGCGCAGCAACGTGGAGCAGTTCAGCAGTGCTCCTGGAGGCCTTGGTCCGGAATGCATCCGCACTCATGGGTTCTTCTTCTTTTTGCTGGTACCAATCGAACGAGCTGCACCCACTGAACTTGAGCTGGGGTCGAAGGCGTCGCGCAGGCCATCGTTCATCATGGCGAGCGAACCAGTCAGCAGGAACATGACCAGCAGCGGAACCCAGAACATCCACGGGAACGTGGAAACCTGTGATGTGGCCTGGCCGATCAGCACCCCGAGGCTGACATCCGGCACCTTGATGCCGATGCCAATGAAGGAGAAGGCGACTTCGGCGAGGATGGCGCCGGTCACGCCCCGGGTAATGTCGAGCACCAGGAGAGAGCCGATGTTCGGCACCAGATGGCGCCAGACGATCCTCCTGGCCGGTACGCCCATGAACCTTGCTGCCTTCACAAAATCCCGCTGCATGAGGGACATCGCGAGGGAACGGATCAGACGCGCCG
Source organism: Arthrobacter sp. ISL-30 (assembly GCF_018613855.1). Lineage (GTDB taxonomy): Bacteria > Actinomycetota > Actinomycetes > Actinomycetales > Micrococcaceae > Arthrobacter. Next base: position 147,207 of record NZ_JAGGPK010000006.1, on the reverse strand, counting down.
TGCCCATCCAGCTGAAGACCAGCAGCACGACGGTCAGCAGGAGCCAGCTGGGCAGGTCCTGCTTGAGGCTGCTGCCCCCGCCGCTGGTGGCCACTGCCACCACGAGCAAGGCCGGCATCATGATCAGCGCTTCGAGGATGAAGAGCATGACTTTGTCTACTTTGCCGCCGAAGTAGGCCATCGCACAGCCGTAGACCGCCGCGACCAGGACGGAGACCAAGCCCACCACCAGGCCGATGAGAATCGAGATCCGAGTCCCCTCCACCACCAGCGCGTAGAGGTCGATCCCCGCTTGTGACGTGCCAAGCCAGTGATCCGCCGATGGTGGGTTCCCGATATTGAAGGGGTCGATCGTTTCCTTGTCCCAGGGAGTGAAGAAGCCGCCAACGAACGAGAACGCCGTAAGAAGCACAAAGACGGCCAATCCCGTCACGGCTGTCTTGTTGCGCATGAAACGGCGCAGGATGATCGTGGATTTGGGGATGACGGCGTCGTCGTGCTCGATCCGCGCCTCTTCGGCTATCGCGGCGGGGTCAATGGCGTTCAGGTTAGTCATGGCTACTGCACCCTCACACGCGGGTCGACGAGGGTTGTGGCGAAGTCGGCCAGGATCGCCCCGAGCGCGAAGATCATGGAACCGTAGGCGAGGGTGGCGGTGGCCGCGTTAACGTCCTGGAGGGCGATCGCGTCGATGCTCCAGGAACCCACGCCATGCCAGGCGAAGATCTTTTCCGCGAAGAACCCGCCCGCAAAGATGGCCGGGATGGTGAACGCGATGCTCTGGGCCACGGGGATAAAGGACACACGCAATGCATGCCGCGCGATTGCCTGATTCCGGGTCAAACCCTTGGCACGGGCTGTCCTGACGAAATCAGCATTAACGTTATCGAGGAGATATTGGCGCTGCGCGATCTGGTAAGTGCCCCAGCCAACAACCGTAATGGCGAACGTCGGAACCGCGTAGTGGGCAAGAAGGTCCACGAATTGCGCCCAGCCACCTTCGATTCCGGGAGTGGATATCCCCGTCACAAAGAATATCCGCTCTCCCACGGTCTCATTGATATTGATCGCGCCAAGCTGCACCAGAAAGTACGCGATCGGCGCGGGCACAATGTAGACGAGATAACTGTAGGACGTGATGGCGCGGTCCTGGAGTGAGTATTGGCGGGCGGCGGAATAGACACCCAGTGCGACGCCGATAATGAGGGTCAGGATGATGGAGGCCAGGAAGAGGCGGGTGGAGATCCATACCCGGTCGCCGAACTCTGAGTTTATGTACGCGCCATTTGGGCTGCGACCCCAGTCCCAGCGCGTCACAATTGCCAGAAGCCAGTCGACGTATCGCTCCCACGGACTCTTGGTGGGATCCAGGCCAAGGAGCCTGAATGAACTGGTCACCTGCTCCGGTGTAGGACGGGGAATCCTTTCCTGCTCCAAAAGCGCAGGCTGAAGCGTGGAAACAGCCAGAAGGTATCCTGCGCTGGTGGTCAGGAAAATCATGACCGCGTAGATACCTGACCGTTTGAGAAGGTACTTCAGCATGGCCGATTACCGGCTTCGATCGGCGAAAAATCCGCGACGTTCCCCAAGCTTGGGGATCTTCGTTTCCACGCTAATCCGCATTGTGGTTCCCAACAGTCAACGACGTCCTTCCGTTATCTCCCAGCTGTGGCCAGCATTAGCAACGAAGCGGTCCGGGGCCGGAGGATATACCTGCCCCGAATTTGCTAAATAACCCCCGAGCACGGTTATGGCGGGGGTCACATCCTCTGGAAAATACCACAGGTTTGGGGCGTGAAATGGGGAATTCAGTGCAAGGACTCTTATCATCCCCAGATTGTTATCAACTTCCATGTCGCGGAATTGTTACCGGGAGAGTCACAGTGAGATCAGGTCAGGGGTTTGGGCATATTACAAGGCGCGTTACAAGTTGCCGCCAGGATTCAGCCAGCCGTTCGGGGCTCACGCCTTGAACCTTGACCGTATAGAGCAGCCGGCCAGGATCCAGGGTGGAACTCAGGGACAAAGCCATGAGCCAGGTATCAAGTTCGAGGCCGCATTGCCGCAGGAGCATGTCGATATGACGTTGCCACAGCTCGGCTGCCGGGACATCAAAGCGGTTGTGGACAGTGGCGCCGGCGGCCCTGGCAAGCTCGCCGTGTTCCATGACGTACTCAATGCGGCCCTTGCCGAAAGCGATAAGACGTTCCAAAGGAGGGGCTCCCGGCCCCAGCGGCGGCGGACCAAAAATGAACCTCTGCTGAAACTCCGACTCCGATTCGCTCAACAAAGTCATCATTAGGCCCGCCCGGCTTCCGAAACGGCGGAAGACTGTTCCCTTGCCGACCCCTGCCTGGCACGCCAGCATGTCCATGGTCAAGGCGTCCACTCCATGCTCGGCGATGAGCTCCCGGGCTGCGACAAGTAGCCGCTCACGATTGCGTGCCGCATCGCTGCGCTCGGCAGGCGCACCAAGGGGCGCTTCGGGATGCAGTGGGATGAAGCTCACAAGAAACATTCTAGCCGGGGGAATAGAAAACGGACCGCAGTCCGTTTAGCATGTGTGAAGGCCCCAACCGCCTCACCACCATTGGCCGAAGCCACGGCCCAAAACAAGGAGTTAGCATGTCGAAGAGCACAGTACTTACCCTGGTCGGCAGCCTGCGCGCCGATTCCCACAACAAGAAGTTGGCCGAGGCCATCCAGCTCAACGCCCCGAGCGATGTTGACGTTGTCATCCACGATTCGCTGGGCAGCATCCCGTTCTACAACGAGGACATAGACGTTGAAGGCCAGGTTCCCGCCGAGGCCGCGGCCCTGCGCGCAGCTGCAGCCGAGGCCGACACCCTCCTGCTGGTCACCCCTGAGCACAACGGCACAATGACCGCATCCCTGAAGAACGCCATCGACTGGCTGTCCCGCCCCTATGGCGCCGGCGCCCTGACCGGCAAGCCGACCGCCGTCGTCGGAACAGCATTCGGCCAGTTCGGCGGTGTCTGGGCCCATGATGAGGCGCGCAAGGCTGTCGGAATCGCCGGTGCCCAGGTCCTGGAAGACGTCAAGCTCGCAGTGCCCGGCTCCATGGTCCGTTTCGCGGAAGTTCACCCGAAGGACGACGCCGAGGTCGTGGAGCAGATCAAGGGCGTTTTCGACGCCCTGGCCAGCAAGGCTGCAGCCTAAGCTTCCTCCAAGGCGGGGAAGCTGCCTTTCCGCCCCGACTTCTTTCGGCCCCTGTTCCGCCTCGCGGAACAGGGGCCTTTGCCGTTGGTAGGGCCGACACCATTCCGTGACGGAGCCGATGCACAACTGTCACCGGCTACTGGTTCCACGCCTATCCAGCCGGTCGTAACGTTGAACTGCAGGTTGGATCACAAGGAGCAGGGCTGTCATGAATGGCGGAACAGGCGCACGGAGAATGACGACGGAGGTGGCCGCCGCCGTCGCGTTCCTGGCGTTGTGCCTGGGATCCTGTGTGGCCCCGTCGGAGCTCTCAACTCAAAGCGCCGCCCCCCCAAAGACAGCCGTGGCCGAGCCTGTCCCCAACCCACGCCCCGCTCCTGCTGTGACGAACGGGACGCCCGGGCACGTAGATCCGGACACTGCGGCCGGGACTTCCGCCGCCTCGGAACCCGGGAGTGACTCCCTCAATGGCGACACGGGCCGTGGCCTCGATGCGGGAACCTCCGACACGCCGGTTGAGCCTGTGCAGGAGGATCCTCCGCCACCAGGAACAACCCAGGCCGGCGATGCCACAGGAGACGGCTCGAGTGGCTTTACCGGTTCAGGGAGGGGTGCTGCTGACAGTGTTCCGGGGACCACAGGTCCTGATCGCGCCACGGCTTCGGGACAGGATCCCGCGCCAGCTGTCGGGACGGGACCCGCCGTCTACTACGTCGCCGTGGACGACGGCGGCAGGCAGGGGATGCGGTTCGGCTGCAATGACAGCTTGGTGGCGGTCCGGGCAGCAGGTACCCCCGCTGGGGAACCCTTAGCGATCGCCTTGGCGCAGCTCCTTTCTCCCGGCGGCCAGGCTCCTGCCACCTCAGACCTCTACAACGCTCTCTCGGCATCGTCGCTGAACTACGTCTCCGGATACCTCCATGGAACAACGGTGGTGGTGAATCTTAGCGGCCAGCTGCAGCCCGGCGGGATCTGCGATAATCCACGGATTGAAGCCCAGCTGACCCAGACTGCGGTGGCTGCAACCGGAGCCTCCCGGGCCGAAATCTATGTCGATGGAAGGAACCTGGACGAGCTGCTGAGCCTGCGCTGAACACTATGTCCCGTGGTGAATCCCGAGGCGACTCCCGTGGTGATTTAGCTGCCTGTGGCGATGGCGAGCAGCCTGCGAAGCGCCCAGGCCACGCGCAGCAAGCCGAGTATGCAGGCAACAGCCAGCATCATTGTGGCTGCTTCGGGTGGCCATCGGCCCGTTGCGGCGTCGCCCTCAAGCACCAGGGTCACGAGCGACATCACGAGAAGGGCACCCAGGCGTGGAAGGACTGAGAGGAAGACTTCGCCGATCTGGCGACGGTGTATCACAGTCAGCCGCTCCAGGGGCAGTGCCCGCTGGCCCGGAGCCGCCTTCTTTCCCAGCACATTTACCAGCATGGATACGCTGGTGAGCGTTAGTCCGGCAGTGGCGCCCGCGAGGGTTGCCAGGGTCTGGAACAAGGTCCTGCGGGCGTTTTCAGCGACCCCCTCCACGACGAGCGGCTGTTGCAGGAGCGTGGAGGCGCCTAGCCAGAGGAGCAGCACCAGAGTGGCCCACGCATAGTCAAACCCGGAATGGAGCAGAAACCACCGATAGGGATTCCTCCGGCCGGTCCAGTCGACGCTAACGTCGTACAAGGTCATCCGAGGCTCCAATCCCTGCTTCGGGACGAACATCCTTGCCTCCTTCAGCGACCGTGATTTCCGGAGTTTCTGCAGTTTCCGGCACTGAGGAATTATCCGGTAACCCCGTGATGTCCGGCAGGGTCCGCCTGAAAAAGGCTTCGTTCTCGCGAGCCTGCCGGCCGAGGATGGTGATGGCCTCCGCAGTAGACCGGGAAGGGTCATTGAGGACGTCTGCGTTCACATCGACATGGGCGATAAAGCGCTCCTTGAGCAGGTCAACAACCTCCCGATCCCCTGTTCGTGAATCCTTGCCCTCCGCCACAACGTAATCGAACTGCTCCACGGATCCCGCCCTCCGGAAACTGTCGATGAGCTGTTGAATGCGGTCACGGATCCGCTGCTTGTCCTCAGCCTTGCCCGTACGCCCTACGCTCAAGGAGATCCTGAACGTTCCTTCCTTCATCAGGTGCGAGGCGCTCTCCAGGACGTCCGCCCATTCACCATCCATGAGCTTTCCTGACAGCCGTTCCGCCGGAAGGGCAAACTCGAAGCGGCTGACCTCCAACCGGGAAAGTATCTCCTCGACATCTTCACGCAGGACGGGAACAAGCCCAAGGTCCAGCCCCAACATGCCGTCCAGGTATTCCGATAACCGGGAGGCCCGTGGGCCGTTGCCGCTGGTAAGAACGGCAACGACGTTCTGCTTGAGAAAAGCGAAGTACGTGGTCTCGAGCAGGTGATCCCCCGGCGCGAGCGGAAGGGCCTTGCGGTGTCCCGCCGCGTCTCCCACACTGGGCAGGTTGGAGTCCCTGACACGGTCAAGCAGGAGGACCGGATAGGGATGGGCTGCCCGTGAATGAGCAAGAAGCCTTGTCCCATCCGCGCAGGTGAAGTGCCGATCTACTTCCTGGGTCTCAGCTGATTCCAGCACTTCAGCCACCCGCCTCGCGGGAAATGGCCGAATGAGCTGATCCCCGTTCAGCTGGCTGATCCGCCAGAACTGCACGCTTCGCCTTGCCAATCATCCTCCTGCGATAGGGCCCGCTCCGGGGACTCCGATGACTTCAAGGTACGAGTTGCCTGTGACATTTTTCCGCGCACCCGAAGCATCCGACTTGGCCTGCAGGTCGTCGTCGAGCGTTGCCATTGGAAGAACCGAAGGCGCTCTTCAAAAACAGATGTTGCCTAACGGGCAACCTTTAGGAGTATCCTGTCTCTGTGACCCACGAAACACTTGATGCCGCAGCAGAGCTGCTGCCAGCCGAAGCCCTGGAAGCCATCGAACGTGCCACCGCCGCACATCGCCACGAAGCGCTCTTCTCCCAGCGCGCCGCCAACATCAAGCAATCGGCAGTGCGCGACGTCTTCGACATCTCAATGCGGGAGGGGCTTGTGTCGCTGGCGGGCGGCAACCCCTATCTGCAATCCCTGCCGTTGAAGACACTCGGAGAGACAGCAGCCAGGATTATTGCCGAAGAGGGCATGACCGCACTGCAGTACGGCAGCGGCCAAGGCAGCCTGGAGCTCAGGACGCAAATCTGTGAAGTCATGGCAGCTGAAGGAATTACGAATGCCATGCCGGAGAACATAGTCATCACGGCAGGATCGCAATCGGCCCAGGACGTCGCCACCAAGGTGTTCTGCAACCCCGGGGACGTGGTGATTGTTGAGAACCCGACGTATGTGGGAGCCCTCAACACCTTCGAGGCCTACCAGGTCCAAGTGGAAACCGTGGAGATGGACGACGACGGGCTGGTGCCGGAACGCCTCGAAGCCAAGATCGCGGAGCTCAAGGAAGCCGGAAAGAACATCAAGCTCCTGTACACGATCCCCAACTTCAACAACCCCTCCGGGATCACCCTTGCTCTGGAACGGCGCCAGAGGATCGTTGATATATGCCGGGATGCGAATATTTTGATCCTTGAGGACAATCCGTATGGGCTGCTCAGGTTCGATGGCCATCCCCTCGCGCCGATGCGTGCTGCAAATGCGGATGACGTCATCTACATGGGCTCCTTCTCAAAGATCTTCGCCCCAGGGCTGCGTATTGGCTGGGCCCTTGTACCGAAGCACCTACTGCGTCGCTTCTACCTGGCCTCGGAATCCGTCACCCTGTGCCCTCCTACATTGAACCAGCTGATTATCTCCGCCTACCTCCGTGAATTTGACTGGCGGGGGCAGATCGAAACCTACAGGGCCCTCTATGAAGAGCGCTGCCACGCCCTCCTCGCGGCGCTGGAGAAGCACATGCCGGAATCGGTAACCTGGACGCGGCCTGAAGGCGGCTTCTTCGTGTGGGTCACCCTTCCAGAAGGCATAGACACGTACCCGCTCCTACGGAAGGCGATCGACGCCGGCGTCGTCTTCATCCCCGGCGCAGCCTTTACCCATTCGGACAAGCCCTCCAACAAACTGCGACTTGCTTTCAGCGCTGTACCGCCGGAGGGGATTGAAGAAGGCGTGCGCCGCCTTGCGCCGGTGCTCCAGGAAGCCCTGGACGGGCTATAGGGCATCGAGTAGCACTGTAGGGCGCATCACCCTGGCTGGTGGGCAGTCTCACCCGGATTTCGAGCAGGTTGGTGACGCTTCGCCGATAAAATTGGAGAAGCCCCCGATGGCGCGTGCCTGCCATCACAACCGACCGAGGGGATCCACTGTGCTTACTCTCCAGCCGCGCCAGCGCGTGGGACACGACATACTGCTTGCCCGCCATGGCAACCACATCAGTCAGATGCGGCTGGACCGTGAAAACGACCGCGTGATTGCCTTGCTGGATGACGGTTCGGTGGATACGGCGCCCAACAGGATTTCGCCGCTCCTTGAAATGCCGGAGACCTTCCGCAGCCTCCTGTGCAATGACTGGCGGAGCATCCTCCTTGCAGGCGCGGTGATGCTGACTGTCGGTTTGGTGGCCATGGTTATTGCCATGGGCATGATGGGAGGGCTGGGCGAAGCTGAGTTGCACCAGATCGCGATTTCCTACCCGGCATACTGAGTCCCGCCCGCGGAAAGCTAATCTAGCTGAGCGAGATCACGAGGTAGAGCGCGGCGAGGACCAACGCGGTGGGGGTCATGATGAGGCGCTCCGGTTTGCTACGGGAGATCCCGTTCACGACGACTCCAACCGTAAAGTATGCGGTCAGCACCCAGATGAGTACCGATGTGAAACCGTGACTGACTAACGGTGCAGCCAGATCTGCCCTTGCCAAGGCCACATATGCGAACAATGCGTACAGGGCAATTGAGACCGCGCTGGCGATTCTGAGCCTGGTCGGGAGGACCTCGTGTTGGCCTCCCCAAGCCATCCGGCCAAGTGGGGCACCTGTGACGAGGGCTCCTTGGAAGACTGCCAGACCGCCCAGGACGGCACATGCGAGGATTGCGGATAATGCGGCCATGAATTTGTCCTTTATGGAAGGTCGATATAACGGTGCCGACGCGACAGGACAGACTGTGGCACCTGTCTCAGTCAAGGAGCAGCGCTGGTTCTTCCAGGATGGAGGCGACGTCGGCCATGAATCGGGCCGACAGGTCGCCGTCGACCACGCGGTGGTCGAAGGAACCGCCGAGGGTGGTGATCCAGCGCGGAATGACTTCACCGTCCAGGACCCACGGCTTCTGCTTGATAGTGCCGAAAGCGACGATGGCAACCTCACCCGGGTTGATGATGGGTGTACCGGTATCAATGCCCAGGGCACCGATGTTGGTAATGGTCAGGGAGCCGCCTTGCATGTCCGCAGGCTGCGTCTTGCCAGCCCGCGCCCGGATTGCCAGTTCGTTAAGCGCGAGGGCAAGTTCCTTTAGGGAGAGATCCTGCGCGTCCTTGATGTTGGGGACCATCAGGCCGCGGGGAGTGGCCGCGGCAATGCCCAGGTTCATGAAGTGCTTCACCTGGATTTCCGCTCCACCCTTGCCGTCGGCGTTCTCCACCCATGAGGCGTTGACGCTAGGGTTGCGCGCTGCGGCCCAGATAACAGCTTTCGCCAGGATCAACAGCGGAGACACCTTGATGCCCTCGAAATCACGGGATGCCTTGAGCCGCTTCACGAACTCCATGGTCCGGCTGGCATCCACGTCCACGAAAATGCTTACGTGCGGCGCGGAGAACGCCGATTCCACCATCGCTTTGGCAGTGGCCTTGCGGACTCCCTTCACGGGAAGCCGCTCGATGCGCTGCTCCTGCGGCTTCTTGGAGGCGCCCCAGAACATGTCCGCCTGGTCGTGCTCGGCATCCCGCTGCGCCTGGTAGCTGACCAGATCCTCCCGGGTCACTTCGCCGTGCAGGCCCGTAGCGACGACGTCCGCCAGATCGATGCCGAGGTCGCGGGCGAACTTCCGCACCGGCGGCTTCGCGAGGACCTTGCTTACGATCCCGCTGATGGCACCCCCCAGACCAACGGCAGACGGGACGGTTCCAGATACAGCGACAGACGGTGCGGCGACAGTTGGTGTGACGGCCCGGGGCCCTGCTACTGCTGAAGGGGCGGCCTCCGGCTCGACGGCGGCCGCAGCTCCCTCGACATCGGCTGCGGGCTGGGTAGCAGGGCGATAGGCCGGAGCTGGTGCTGGCGCGCCCTTGCGCGGGCGCCGCTTGACGGCGTCGGCCTTGGGACCCGAACCCACCAGGGGTCCTGCTGGCTGGGCGGCGGCCTCGGCCTCTTCCTGCTCTGGAAGCTTCCCGTACAGCGGAGTTTCGACGGCGGCCGCAGCGGCGGCGGGCGACACCGGGACTTGCGGGGCTTCACCGGGCTGGTCATCCGAGACGCTGATGATGGGTGTGCCTACCTCGACGGTAAGGCCCTCCGGCACCAGGAGCTCGGTGACAGTTCCGGCAAACGGGGACGGCAGTTCCACGAGCGACTTGGCGGTTTCAATCTCGCACAGGACGTCGTTGATGCCCACAGTGTCGCCGGGCTTGACCTTCCAGGAGACCACCTCGGCCTCGGTAAGTCCTTCGCCGACGTCCGGCAGGTTGAATTTCTTAACAGTCACAGGGTCCTCGATTTCGATTTGCCGTCCAGCAGCTGGCCGGCCCAACCAGGGGAAGTTCAGTAGGCGAGCGAGCGGTCCAGGGCTTCGAGGATCTTGTCGATGTCCGGGAGGTAGTCCTCTTCCACCTTGGCCACGGGGTACGGCATGTGGAAGCCGCCTACGCGAATCACGGGAGCTTCCAGGTGCAGGAACGCACGTTCGCTGATCCGGGCCGCGATTTCCCCGCCGATTCCGCCGAAGGTAGGCGCCTCATGGGCAACGATCAGGCGGCCGGTCTTCTTGACGGAGTCAGTGACGGCGTCGAAGTCGATGGGCGAAATCGAGCGGAGGTCGATCACCTCTACGCTATGGCCGTCCTCGGCGGCGGCGTGTGCGGCCGCGAGGGCCACCGGAACCAGAGGGCCGTAAGCCACGACCGTGGCGTCAGTGCCATCCCTGAGGACGTGCGCCTTGAACGGGTCCTCCGCCGGTCCGGGCTTCTCGGTGTCCACCTCACCCTTGAGCCAGTAGCGCCGCTTGGGTTCGAAGAAGATCACCGGATCCTGGCACTGGACGGCCTGCTGGATCATCCAGTAGGCGTCGTGGGCGTTGGACGGCGTGATGATACGCAGTCCGGCAGTGTGGGCGAAGAGCGCTTCGGGCGACTCGGAGTGGTGCTCGATGGAGCCAATTCCGCCGCCATACGGAATGCGGATTACCACGGGAACCATGAGCTTGCCCAGGCTTCGGGAATGCATCTTGGCCAGCTGGGTGGTGATCTGGTTGAAACCAGGGAAGACAAAACCGTCGAACTGGATTTCACAGACCGGACTATAGCCGCGGAGCGCCAGGCCAATAGCAGTGCCTATGATGCCGGATTCGGCCAGGGGCGTGTCCACCACACGGTCGGCTCCAAACTCAGCGATCAGCCCGTCGGTAACGCGATACACGCCGCCCAAGGGACCGATGTCCTCGCCCATAAGCAGGGACTTGGGATGGTTCTTCAGGGTTGCGCGCAGACCTTCGTTGATGGCCTTGGCAATAGTCATGGTGGTCATCAGTTGTTGTCCCCGCCTTCTGCCTCTTCACCGACGAAACCGGCGGAGTATTCCTCAAACCAGGCCTGCTCTTCTGCAACCAGGGGATGGGCTTCCGCATACACATTGGCAAAGGCCGACTGGATATCCGGCACTTCGAGTTCATGGGTTGTCCGCCGCACGTAGGCGGCGAGTTCGTCGCCGTCGGCCTTGACCTGCGCGAAGAAGGCGTCATCGGCGAGACCTTCGGCGCGGAGGTAGGCCTCAAGGCGCTGGAGCGGGTCCTTGGCCCGCCATTCCGCTTCTTCTGCAGACTCGCGGTATTTGGTGGGATCATCAGCCGTAGTGTGCGCGCCCACGCGGTAGGTGTAGGCCTCGATCAAAACCGGGCCCTTGCCCTCCCGGGCGTGTTCCAAGGCCCACTCGGTGACGGCGTGAACCGCGATGACGTCGTTTCCGTCGACCCTGATGCCCGGGAAGCCGTAGCCCTTGGCGCGGTTGGCCAAGGGGATCCGGGTCTGGACCGAGGTGGGGACCGAGATGGCCCAGTGGTTGTTCTGGCAGAAGAACACAACCGGCGCGTTGAAGGAGGAGGCGAAGACCATTGATTCGTGGACGTCGCCCTCGGAGCTTGCGCCGTCCCCGAAATACGCCACAACGGCGGCCTTAGCATCGGAGGACCCTGCGGCCTCCGCCGCCTTCTGATCGCGCTGGATGCCCATGGCATAACCGACTGCGTGCAGCGTCTGGGCGGCCAGCACCAGCGTGTAGAGGTGGAAATTGGTTTGCCGAGGGTCCCAGCCGCCGTTAGAGATACCGCGGAACTGCTTGAGCAGTTCGGCAAGGTCCACGTTGCGGGTCAGGGCCACTCCGTGTTCCCGATAGGTGGGGAAGATGTAGTCCTGCGGGTGGCTTGCCCTGCCGGAGCCGATTTGGGCGGCCTCCTGCCCGGTCAAGGGCACCCACAGGGCGAGCTCCCCTTGGCGCTGAAGGGCGGTGGCCTCCTGGTCGAAACGGCGGATCTTCGCCATGTCCGCATAGAACCCGCGCAACTGCTCGGGATCAATGCGCTTGGCGTAGTCCGAAAACACGGGATCACTGCCCAGCCTGCCGTCCGGGCCAAGCAGCTGCACCATTTCGGTTTCCTGTCCGCCCGAAAAGGCCCCGGCGCTGCGGTCCACTTCGATTCCTTCGAACCCGGGGGAGGGCAGATGTGTAGAACCCATACCGTCTCCTTGCCTGCCGCAGCCGGATGCTGAGCATTGTCGCTGGTATATATATGCCTTGGGAGGAATGCATTCCGTTAGCTGCATATATTTTGGCTTTCGCCCCTACTTTATCCGCAGTAAAGCGAAGCAGGGGCATTTGTTAATCGCTAGGAACCGCGCGGCGCTTTTGTATAGCCCGCACATAGAGCCAGGAGCCTTGTATTGGCTTCCTCCTCGCCAATGCTGACCCGTACGCCTTCATTTCCGAATGGCCGAACAGACAGAGCCTGCTCCGCAGCAAGGGCGGCGAACTCACCGCTGTTCTCGCCTAGATTGAGCCAGACGAAATTGCCTTGCGCTTCCGGGACGAACCAGCCCAGCTCCCTCAGGCCCCTGGTGACGCGATCGCGCTCATCCACAAGGCTTTGTACCCTTTCTACAACCTCATCAAAATGCTGGAGAGAGGTTATGGCCGCGCGCTCAGCAATCTGGGATACGGCGAACGGCGTAGCGGCTACCCGCAGGTGCTGGGTTAGTTCCGGCCCGGAGACGCTATAGCCCACCCGAAGTCCGGCGAGGCCATGCGCCTTGGAGAACGTCCGCAGCACTGCGACATTCGGGTATTTCCGGTACAGCTTGAGGCCGTCGACGGCGTCTTCCGCGCGGACGAACTCCTGGTAGGCCTCATCAATGACCACCACGACATCCGAGGGAACGGATTGAATGAAGCGTTCCGTTTCCGCCGCAGTCAGGATGGGTCCGGTGGGGTTGTTAGGGGTGCAGAGCAGGATGACCTTGGTACGTACGGTAACGGCAGCAGCCATGGCGTTGAGGTCGTGGCGGCCATCGGGGAGAAGTGGAATCTGCACGCCCTGGGCCCCTGAGAGGCCCACACTTATGGGGTAGGCCTCAAAGGACCGCCAGGCGTAGACCACTTCATCGGCCTTGCCGTCGTCGTTCTGGCCTGCGAACGCAGCCAGGATCTGGTTGAGGGCGCCCAGGCTGCCCGCACCGGTGACAATGTCGTCAGCAGGAACATCGAGGAACTCCGCGAGCGCCATCCTTAACTTTGTACACAGTGGATCCGGGTACCTGTTGATGTCAGTCTGCCCTGCAATTGCCTGCAACACTGCAGGGATTGGTGGCAGCGGATTCTCATTGGAGGACAACTTGTAGCTGGTGAGGCCAGGGATTTCCACGGGCGGTTTTCCGGCCGCGTAGCGCGGAAGCCTGTCGAGGACCGGACGGGGCATAATGCCTTCCGGCGCAACGTCTGAAGAAGTCATGGCTCCAAGCCTACTTGTCCCGTCCTGGGGGCTGAGCCGTTCGCCGCCTGCCCTATTTGCTGGTGCTTGTGACAGCATGGGGCGATGGGTTCCTTCTTTGTACGTGTGCTGATCAACGGCTTGGCACTGTGGATTGCGAGCTGGCTTCTTCCGGGGCTGGACATCACCACAGGTGCCACAACTGACGCCGTAGCCAACACAGGGTTGCCACAGGGAAGTGAAACGCTCGGAGTGGTGTTGGCGTACCTTTTCATCGGCCTCGTCTTCGGGCTTGTCAATGCGTTCGTGCGACCGCTGGTAAGGCTGCTGTCCCTGCCGTTCACGATCCTGACGCTGGGGTTGTTCACTATCGTTATCAATGCAGCCATGCTGTACCTGACCTCCTGGCTCAGTGGTTACACACCTGTGCACCTCACCATCGATTCTTTCTTCTGGACGGCCGTGCTGGCCGCCATCATCATCAGCCTGATTTCCGTCGTGGCCAGCTGGATCCCTGGAGCGCGGAGGCGCTGACAAACTGCATAAAGCAGGAATCAACGCCCACCCGCAATTCGCACATCTGCATGTCTGCCGGGCGCCGTAATCACTCCCGATCCCCGTGGCCGGCCCGGTTTGGGCTCCCGCTCCAGCCTGACCCTCGTAACGCTGGCTGCACCGCCTGCGCCAGTCACGGCAGCCAAGGCGGCGGTAGAAGCCCCCAAGGACGGATCGGCACTGGCATGCGCGGCTTCGGCGCCTTCAAGATAATTCGGCAGTTTGTGTCCTGGGCCCAGCCCGAACTGATCGACGGACGGCAGGCTCAGTGGATTGCTCATGGTGACAGTGACACGGTCCTTGTGGTCGAGGTTTGGAAGGCCGTCCAGCCCGGGCACAAGATCGTGTTCGTGCTCCAGATGAAGGCTGCTAATGCCGGGGCCCGGCGTGGTGCCGCCCACAGGAGAGCCGGCCGTCAGTACGAACCTGAGGTCGAACTCAGCCAGGAATGCCTTGTCTTGGGCGAGGTTCATGGCATGGATGCCACCTTGGCTGTAGCCGACCACTGCGATCTGTTCCCCGGGGTCGACGCCGATCTCGTGCAGTGCCTGCCGGATGGCCGCGCCGGTGTTCTTCGAGCCGTAGCCCATGGCGTCGGCAATGCCAGCTTCGTCGAAGGGATTGCTGCCGCCCGTGGGCACGCTTGTTTGGGTTCCCGGTATCAGGACCACCCATGACGTCTGTGCCTGGTTGTCCAGCTGCAGGACCTCGATCTCCCCTTCGCTTGTTTCCCCCAAATGGTGCAGGCGCCGGAGCAGCCCGGCCGGTGAGGCGTCGACGTCTTCAACCGTGGCCTTGCCTCCATGGACCGTGACGGGACGGGGATGGAGATGTTCACCAAAGGGCGATTCCACGATTGTGCGGACGGTGCTTCCGACGAGGGCGTTCCGGGAAGTCCCCTGGCCGGCCACTTGGGACATGGACAGTGCTGCCATGGTGAAACCAAGAGCACCTTGCCCCGCGCCGAGCAGCAGGCAGAGTCCGGATACGAGGGGCTCAGTGGAGTCCCGGACCGCGAAGCGCATCGCTGTGGAGCCGCCGGGAAGCTCAAGCCAGGGCAATTCACCCACGGCAGAACGGAGGCCAAAGTCAGCCCACGCTTCGGCCGCCTCATAGTCCCTGTGACTGGATCGGATATCCGCCGCCATCCGATGAAGCTCGTTGCGGACGCGTGCCACGGACTGCCAACTGGCTTGTATAGCATCAAGCGCAGCGTTGCAGCTGACGCTGGCCTCGAACGTGCGGACGCTCCTTTGCGAGAAATAGAGCTGGTCCCAGATAGCGCGCTCCTCGTGTTCGAACGCATTGAGGTCCTCGACCAGGCGATCGAACTCCGCTGCCCCGAGCACAAGCTCCTCAAACTGGAACCGGATACCTCCCACTCCGCCGCGCACGGCAAGCATGCCGTCCTGGGCAGGTGGTACAGGCAGTGGAGTTTCCCGGGAGCCTGGCCCGGGAGTCGCGGGCTCCGTCATCAGTACCCATCCCGGCCCGAAGCTGCAGCAAGTACAACCGCATGCCGGCTCACCAGGGACGTGGCTGCCTCCATCTCCCTTACACAACGGTCCAGCTCGGCCAGCTTCCCGGCGAGTGCACCACGGTAGGAGTCGCCAGCGGGAGATTGCCATCCCTGTAGCCCCAGCCTGCGCATTCTGGATCTGACAAGATCCAGGCGCCCCACACATTGGGTCATCCTCCACACAAGCTGGCGCACCTCCTGTCCCTCAGCGGCACAAACCGCCGAATCTGCCGCCAGGATTCCGTCCACTGGTTCCCCTCCAAGCTCCATGCCTTGCGCTGATTCCCGCAGGTTCCCTGCAGGTCATGACGCCCTACGGTTCCGACAGTACGGAAACCACCAGCTCCCGGTAACCGTCGTCCTGCCGTATGTGGACAACCGACTGGAGGTTGACAAGGAGTTGTGTGGACAAGCCGTAGGTGGACAAGCAGTCACACGAATTGCCGCTTAAAACCCCGGCCTTGGTTCATGAAACAATTAGCCCATGCCTCAAACTGCCGCCACAGCTGACACCCGCACGCCCTCCGGACGCCTTGCCCTGGCCGCGTCTGCCGAAAAGATCGCGCTTGGCCCGCTGGACGGCCGTTACCAGTCCGCCGTCGCGCCCCTCGTTGACTACCTGTCCGAGGCCGCCCTCAACCGCGACCGCGTCGCCGTCGAGGTTGAATGGCTCATCCACCTGACCAGCAACAACGTACTGCCGGGAGCCGGCCCGCTGAGCGCTGAGCAGCTGGAGAAGCTCCGTGCCATCGTCACGGAATTCGACGCCGCATCCGTCGCCGAACTGGCCGAGATCGAAGCCGTGACCGTGCACGACGTCAAGGCCGTGGAGTACTACATCGGCCGTCGTCTGCCGGAAATTGGTATCGAGAACCTGACGGCCATGGTGCACTTCGGCTGCACCTCTGAGGACATCAATAACCTCTCCTACGCGCTCGGCGTCAAGGGTGCCGTGGAGGACGTCTGGCTGCCCGCCGCCACTGCCTTGGTGAAGCAAATCGAAACCATGGCTGAAGAGAACCGCGGGGTGCCGATGCTCTCCCGCACCCACGGCCAGCCGGCCACCCCCACCACCCTCGGCAAAGAACTGGCAGTCATTGCCCACCGCCTCAACCGCCAGCTCCAGCGCATCGCCAAGACCGAATACCTCGGCAAGATCAACGGAGCCACCGGGACGTACGCCGCCCACGTCGCAGCGGTACCGGGCGCCGACTGGCAGGCCGTGGCGAAGTCCTTCGTCGAAGGCCTGGGCCTGACCTGGAACCCGCTCACCACGCAGATCGAAAGCCACGACTGGCAGGCCGAACTGTACGCCGACGTCGCCCGCTTCAACCGCATCCTGCACAACGTTTGCACGGACATCTGGAGCTACATTTCTATCGGCTACTTCCGGCAGATCCCGGTTGCCGGGGCCACAGGTTCCTCCACCATGCCGCACAAGGTCAATCCGATCCGCTTCGAAAATGCCGAAGCCAACCTCGAGATCTCCAACGGCCTCCTGGACACCCTCGCGGCAACACTGGTCACCTCGCGCTGGCAGCGGGACCTGACCGATTCTTCGTCGCAGCGCAACATCGGCGTCGCGTTCGGCCACTCCCTCCTGGCGATCTCCAATGTGGCCAAGGGACTGAAGGCCCTCGATGTGGCAGAGGATGTCCTCGCCGCAGACCTGGACACCAACTGGGAAGTCCTGGGCGAAGCGATCCAGATGGTGATGCGCGCCGAGGCGATTGCCGGCGTCGAAGGCATGGAGAACCCGTACGAACGGCTCAAGGATCTCACCCGCGGGCAGCGCGTCGACGCCGCCCGGATGCAGGAGTTCGTCCAGAGCCTTGGCCTGTCAGCGGAGGCCGAAGGCCGACTGCTGGCGCTGACCCCGGGCAAGTACACAGGCATCGCGGACCAGCTGGTGGATCACCTGAAGTAAAGGAACGCCACCGCCATGAGGCTCCTGCTCATCCGTCACGGCCAGACTCCCGGAAACGTCCTGGGCCAACTCGACACGGCCCATCCCGGACCTGGCCTGACGGAGCTTGGAGAGCGGCAGGCCGCAGCGTTGCCGCGTTCGCTGGCCGCCGAGCCCATCGAGGCTCTCTATGCGTCCACCCTGCGACGCACCCAGCTCACGGCTGCTCCTCTGGCCAAGGCCCTGACCCTTGAGGCCACGGTGCTGGACGGGCTCCACGAGATTGAGGCGGGCACGCTGGAGAAACTCACGGACCACGAGTCGCACCGCCGGTATTTGGGAACGGTCTTCTCCTGGACAGCGGGGGACCTCGACCGCCGGATGCCGGGCTCAACGGACGGAAACGCTTTCTTCGCCCGCTACGACGCGGCCATCGAAAGGGTGGCGGCGTCCGGCAGGGCCACTGCCGCCGTGGTCAGCCACGGTGCTGCGATCCGCTGCTGGGCCGGGCGCCGGGCAGAGAATGTTGACGCCGCCTTCGCCGCCAAGCACATCCTGTCCAATACGGGAATCGTGATCCTCGACGGCGATCCTGCTGCAGGCTGGCGCCTGGTCCACTGGGACCAGAGCCCCGTCGGCGGGCTCGCGCTGACAGATCCAACCGCGGAGGACCCCACCGGCGAGGCGCTCTAGCTTCCTGCCCCTGGGCGCCCCTCTAGCTTCCTGCCCTTGGACGCCGCTCTGCACGCCTGCCTCTGGACGCCGGACCGGGAGGCGACGATTATGAAATAAGGCGTGAGGATCCGGATCCACAGGCACAACTTGAGGCGGCCCCACGTTGTTGGAGGCGTAGAGGCATGCCACATGAAACCGTGCCGACTGAGGACGCCGCCGCAGGCGGGCGGCCCCACGGACGACTCCTCGGACCACTCCGCGGACCAGTCCGGGCCGACGATGACTTCCTGACCTACTACTACGAATACGTAGCGGCCGAAGACATCCACAATTACAGCGTCGATGCCCTGGAACACCGCGCAACGTATCACTTGGAGCTGGCCGGCGTACGCGCACCCGGAACGTCCACCGTGGGCATCCTGAACGAGCCCGATGCCAGCATCGTGATGGTGGTAGCTGACGACATGCCGCACCTGGTTCGTTCCATCACGGCGGAACTGACGCGGGAAAGCGGCTCGATCAGGCTGCTGGTCCACCCGACCTTCCGGGTGCTCCGCAACCCGGAGACCCATGAACTCCTGGAAATCCACCATGGTCCCCTGCGTGCCGGTCTGTTGTCAGGCGGAGCAGCACCCAGTGGTCGAACGGAAACCTGGGTGGCAGCGGAAATCGGAAGGCTCCCCGACGATTCCACTGCCAACCAACTGATAGTGGATCTGCACCGCGTGCTTGACGATGTCCGCGCCGTCGCCGAAGACGCCGCCGCGCTGCACGCCCGAGTGGCCTCCGCCGTCGAATCCGTAAAGGATTTCCCGGGCGATTGCATCCCTGCCCCGGAGCAGCTCAGGGAATTGCTGCTCTGGCTGGACGCCGGAAACTTCATGTTCCTCGGGTACAGCGAGTATGAACGGACGACGTCGGACGGCCGGGACGTTCTGCGGCCTCTACCGGGAACGGGGCTCGGCCTGCTCCGCGAAGGACAACCAGTGATGGCCGAACCGGCGAACACCCACACCCGGCCCGACTCCCCCGAAGAAAGGCGCGAGAAGCAAGTCCTGACGCTGTCCACCTCCGACCTCCGGTCCTCGGTGCCCCGCCCGTCCTACCTTGACGAGATACGCCTCCAAGTCATCGACCCCTCAGGATCCGTGGCAGGTGAGCGCCGCTTCATGGGACTCTTTGCGCCCGGGGCGGCCGGTCAGTCAGTGCGCCGCATCCCGGTGATTCGGGACAAAGTGGCCGCGGTAAGCGACGGGCTCGGGTTCGAGCCCGCATCGCATCAGGGAAAGGAACTGCTCGCCATCCTCGAGTCGTTCCCGCTGGACGAGCTCTTCCACATGGACGCCGACGAGCTGGCCACCCTGGCTGCCGAGATCCTGCGACTCCAGGAGCGACGCCGGACCCGGCTCTTCCTGCGGTTGGACAGCTACGGGCGCTTTATGTCCGCTCTGGTGTTCCTCCCCCGGCACCGGTACAGCACCACCATCCGGCTGCGGATGGAACAGGAACTAAAGCAGGCCTTCAAGTCCAAGGACCTTGAGTTCGAGGTCCGGCTCAGCGAATCACCCATGGCCCGGGTCTTCTTCAGGATCCTGCTCCCCCCTGGCGAAAAACCCGACGTCGATGCCGCCGCCCTGGAGCGGAACCTGATCAATGCCACCCGGACCTGGGCCGAGGGCCTGGACGAGGCCCTCCGGGACCGGCTGCCGTCCGCCGAGGCGGGCCGGCTATCCGTCCTCTGGTCCGGAGCCTTCCCCGCCAGCTACAAGGCCGACGTCGAGGTCGAGGACGCCGTGGAGGACATCAAGCGGTTCGAACTCTTTGACCTGGACGGCAAGGGCGGCAGGGCCCTGGACGATCCGCTGCTGTCCGTTTACATCCGCCCGGACGCCTCACACATGCTCGATGAAGACGCGCGGATCCGGCTCTATCTGACCAGTGCCCGCAGCCTCACGCAGATCCTGCCGTTCTTCCACAACCTTGGCCTGGAAGTGCTGGACCAGCGTCCCTTCGAGGTACTGTGCGGCAACAGCCGGCCCCTGTTCCTCTATGACCTCGGCATGAAATATCCGGCCGGCGTCGAACCTGCCGGGACGAGCGGACTGCTGGCGGCTGCCTTCGGTGCGGCCATGCGAGGGGACACGGAATCCGACCGGTTTGACGGGCTGGTCCTCGGAGAAGGGATCGAGTGGCGCAAAGTGGTGGTCCTGCGCGGCTACGCCAAATACTTGCGGCAGCTGGGAACCAGCAACTCCTACAGCTTCATCGCCGACACGCTGCTGGCCAACATGCACGCTACACATGGACTCCTGGCACTCTTCCAGGCCCGCTTCGATCCCTCCCTTGATACCGCCAGTCGCCGGCAGGAGATGGCGTCAGCCCGCGCGAGTGTCGCCGCCGCGATTGAAGGGGTGCCTTCACTGGATGCGGACCGCCTGCTGCGGAGCTTCCTGAACCTGATCGAGGCGACGACACGGACCAACTATTTCCGTAACCGGCCTTACCTCAGTTTCAAGCTCAAGCCCTCCGACATTCCCGGAGCGCCGTTCCCGCGGCCGAAGTTCGAAATCTGGGTCTATTCGCCACGGGTTGAAGGCGTGCATCTGCGGTTCGGGCCCGTGGCACGCGGCGGATTGAGATGGTCGGACCGGCGCGAAGATTTCCGCACGGAGATCCTGGGACTCGTCAAGGCCCAGATTGTGAAGAACTCGGTCATAGTTCCCACCGGGGCCAAGGGCGGCTTCTACCCCAAGAAGCTGCCCGACCCGGCGTCGGATCGCGCTGCCTGGCTTGCCGAAGGGCAGGAGAGCTATCGCATCTTCATTCGGGGACTCCTGGACGTGACGGACAACCTGGACCTGTCCGCCGGAACACGCTCGGGCGGACAGATTGTCCCACCGGAGAAGGTGGTGAGGCACGACGACGACGATTACTACCTCGTGGTGGCGGCGGACAAGGGGACGGCCGCGTTCTCAGACACCGCCAACGCCGTAGCGGCCGAATACGGCTTCTGGCTGGGCGACGCGTTCGCGTCCGGCGGCTCAGTGGGCTACGACCACAAACAAATGGGCATCACAGCCCGCGGCGCCTGGGAGTCCGTGAAACACCACTTCAGGGAACTGGGGATCGATTCCCAGCGCGAAGACTTCACCGTGGTGGGCATCGGCGACATGAGCGGCGACGTTTTCGGCAACGGCATGCTGCTCTCCGAGCACATCCGGCTGGTCGCAGCCTTCGACCACCGGCATATCTTCCTGGACCCCGCACCGGACGCCGCCGCCTCCATTGAGGAACGACGCCGGCTGTTCCACCTTCCCCGATCGTCCTGGGCCGACTACAACCCCGCGCTCATCAGCCATGGCGGCGGGGTGTACCCGCGCCTCGCGAAGTCGATCCCCCTCAGCCCCGAGGCAGTTACGGTGCTGGGCCTCCCGGCGTCGACGACGGCGATGAGCCCGCCGGAGCTCCTCCAGGCCATCCTGCGCGCGCCGGTGGACCTGCTCTACAACGGCGGCGTTGGAACCTACGTCAAAGCCTCGCCCGAGGCCCACAGCGACGTCGGCGACAAGGCCAACGATGGCATCCGGATCGACGGCAACGAGCTAAGGGCCAGGACCGTAGTGGAAGGGGGCAACCTGGGAATCACCCAGCTGGGGAGGATCGAGGCCGCCCTGAATGGGGTCCTGCTGAACACCGACGCAATCGACAACTCCGCGGGAGTGGATTGCTCGGACCACGAGGTCAACATCAAGATCTTCATCGACCGCATGATCGCGGCAGGAAAAATGCATCCGTCCGAACGTGCCGGTTTCCTGCACTCGCTGACCGACGAAGTTGCCCGCCTGGTCTTGAAGAACAATAAGGACCAGAATGTCCTTCTCATCAACGACCGTGCGCTTGTCCAAAGGTGGAGTCCCGGCTTCGAGCGGACCATGGACTGGCTGGAGAAGGCCTCTGAGCTGGACCGGCGCCTCGAAGGACTGCCCACCGCGAAACAACTCCACGCGCGGCTGCAGACCGGCAAGGGCCTCACCGCCCCTGAGCTGGCGGTGCTGGCGGCCTACGCCAAGATCGAACTCGCCAAGGAACTGAACTCCAGCGATCTCTCGGACGACCCCTGGTTCGAGCGGGTGCTCCGCAGCTACTTCCCGCATCAACTGGTGGAGCGCTTCGGCTCGGAACTGAACGCCCATCCGCTGCGCCGGCAGATCATCTGCACCGTGATGGCCAACGACATCGTCAATTTCGGTGGAATCACCTTCGCCTTCCGCGCCATCGAGGAAACCACGGCCACGGCGGCGGCAGTCGCCAGGGCCTTCGTGGTGGCCCGCGAGTCCTACGACCTGCAAACTTTTGTGGACAGGATCGCCGAACTTCCACCCGGGTTCCCCACCGCCTATGCCTCAGAGCTCACCCTCCACATGCGCCGGGTCCTCGACCGGGCAGCCCGGTGGTACGTGACCCACGATCATCGGGACCAGCCTGTCACCGACGCCCTTGCCAGGATCCTGCCCACGCTGGAACTGCTGCGGACCAACACCCTGGAGTACCTGCGGGGAGACGATATCGACCGGGTCCAGGCGAGGCAGTCGTATTGGGATGGTGTCGGCCTCCGTCAGGACCTCGGGCGGCGCGCCGCTGACATACTCGAAAGCTTCGGGCTCCTGGACATCTCCCTGATCTCCGAACAGGTCCACGAACCCATCCCGGTGATCGCCGATTTGTACTACACCGTCTTCCAGCGGATCGGCGCCGCGAGGCTGCTCCTGCGAATCACCGACCTGCCCCGGCAGAATCGCTGGGAGGCCCTCGCGCGGGCGGCACTACGCGACGACGTGTACTCCGCCGTAGCTGACATGACGGTATCGGTAATGCAGACGACGCCGGCAGCCGGCCCCGGAGGGGCTGATGACGAAGCGGCCGACTCGATTGAACGAATCGTGGCGTGGGAGCGTGGCCACCAGGAGCAGCTGGTCAGGATCAAGGACACCTTCGCGGAGGTGACAAAACCGGGGCAGGTGGACATCGCCTCGATCTCGGTCGCCCTGAAGCTGCTAAGGACGCTCGTGCGCAACTAAAACCTGCTATTCTCCGGACTCTTACCAGCAGGAAACACCACGGTAACCACCTCTTCCTAGGCTTGATCTGCATAACCCTCCGGCGAAAAGAGGCAGCCATGCAGACCAATCCACGACTCAACATCAGACAGGTCACGTGGAGCAACCCCGTCGGCGCCGACCTCCGCGCCGCCCAGCAGTCCGAACTGGACGCCCGCTTTGGTACCACGGACCACGAACCTGGCCCTCCGCCGTCGGAAGCCGATACCGCCGTCTTTGTGGTGGCCTACGAGAAGTGCTCCGGCCAGCCTTTGGGATGCGGCGGGCTGCGGATGCTGGACGAGAACACAGCGGAAATCAAGCGACTGTACGTGGTGCCGTACGCCAGGGGTTCCGGCGTGGCCAGCTCCATCCTGGCGGCCCTTGAGGGCCACGCTCATGCTTACGGTTTTGGTGTGATCACCGCCGAGGCAGGCTCCGTACAGACCGACGGACGCAGCTTTTACGAAAGCGCGGGGTTCGCCGCCATCCCGAACTTCGGTCCCTATATCGGCGTCCAGCATTCGCAGTGCTACGCCAAACCCATCGACTCGCACAGTGCAGCCCATACGGCCATGACGTAGCGAGGGCTGTGACAGGGCCGTCGCTAGACGCGGGAGCCTTGTTACAAAAGGAATCCGGGCGTTACTCACCGCTGGGGAGGTAACGCCCGGATTCCGCTAAAGTCGGCCTATGGAAACGGCAGATATCACCTTCCGCACGCGCAAATGGGTCCGCCCCGAAGACCTGAATGCGAACGGCACCCTCTTCGGCGGCAGCCTGCTCAAGTGGATCGATGAAGAAGCTGCCATTTACGCCATCCTGCAGCTTGGCAATGGCCGGGCGGTCACCAAGTACATCTCCGAAATCAACTTCGTCAGCTCCGCTGTGCAGGGCGACTTGATAGAGATGGGACTGACAGCCACACGCTTCGGCCGTACCTCCCTGACCATGCGGGCGGAGGTGCGGAACATGATCACCCGGCAAAGCATCCTGACCATCGAGGAGATTGTGTTTGTGAACCTCGGCGCGGACGGGCGGCCGGAACCGCACGGCTACACGGAAATTACCTACGACCGCGACCGCATCCCCACGCACCACCTGACCCACGCCCTGGTGCAGGACTGACGCCTGGCTCTCCACCCGCGCTACGTCGTCGTCGTCGGCCAACCTGTGTACGCCTCGGCGAGGTAGGCGCGGCCATGGCGGGACGAGATCACCGAGTTCAGCTCGCCCAGCTGGCGCGCGCGATCGAAGTCGTCCGTTCCCGGGACCGTGTGCAGCATGGACGTCATCCAGTACGAGAAGTGCTGGGCCTTCCAGACCCTATCCAGGGCTCGGTTGCTGTAGGAGTCCAGGAGGGCCGTCGAACCACTGCCGTAGTAGGAGTCGAGGCCTTCGAACAGGACCTTGACGTCGTGGATGGCCAGGTTAAGCCCCTTGGCCCCCGTTGGCGGCACGGTGTGCGCCGCGTCCCCTGCCAGGAAAAGCTTTCCATAGCGCATGGGCGTGTGCACGAAGCTGCGGAAGGGCAGGACCATCTTGTCGATCACCGGACCTTCCTTGAGCTCGAAGCCATTGCCGTTGACCCTGCGGCGAAACTCCGCCCAAATTCGCTCATCGTCCCATTCGGCGACGCTCTCCTTCGGGTCGCACTGGAAGTACATACGCTGGACAGTCTCGGTCCGCTGGCTGATCAGGGCGAAGCCATTCCCTGAGTTCGCGTAGATGAGCTCGTCGGCGCTTCGAGGGGCCTCGGCCAAAATGCCGAACCAGGCGAAGGGGTACTCGTGGAAGTACCACTTCCGGTGGGCCTCCGGGATCTGGAACCGGCAGTGGCTGCGTGAACCATCCGCTCCCACCAGGAAGTCTGCCTGGATTTCGTACTCGACGCCCTCAGAGTCCGTGAACCAGACCTTCGGCTTTCCTTCGAGATCATGGACGGCTGGGTCCGTCACGCCGTAGTGGACTTCACCGCCGTCGGCCTTCCGCCGGGCGGCGAGGTCCATGAAGACGTCCGTCTGCGGGTACAACCAGACCGATTCCCCCACGAGGTCCTTGAAGTCGATCCGATGGCTGTCGCCGTTGAAGCGCAGCTCTATGCCGTCGTGCCGGTCGCCCTCCCGCAGGACCCGGTCCGAGACGCCGCTCTCTACGAGCAGGTTCACGGTGCCGTGTTCCAGGATGCCCGCCCGCACGGTCTCGGAGATGTCCTTGTGACTTCGCACTTCCACCACAGAGGATTGGATTCCGGCAGTCGCCAGCAGGTGGGACAGCATGAGGCCCGCGGGGCCGGCGCCCATGATGGCAATCTGGGTCTTGATGATCTGGCGTGCTGCCATGATGTGTTCCTCAGTTCTTTCGGGCTGCTCTTTCGCCTGTTCTTTCCGGGAGGGCGAGGGTGTGGAGCCAGGGAAGTTCTGTTGAACAGTGTGACGCCGAGGACATGGCGCTCGTTAAGCGGATTCCATTGAACGAAATTTTGGATCAGGAAATCCGGGCATGGAGACCAGAAGTCAAGCGATGGGCTTGCGGCTTTCGCCCAGTTGGCGGGCAATGCCGCGCGCGGCCGTCTGGAGGGCTGGCACGAGCGCCTGAAGGCGCACTTCCGCCAGTGGAACGACGACGCCGATCGCCGCCACCGAGCGCCGCTTGCTGTCCATGATGGGAACGGCGATCCCCCAGGTATGCGGATCGACGACGCCGGCAAGCTGGGCATAGCCCTGCCGTGCCGCTTCGCTCAACTGGTGACGGACGGCGTCTGCTGTAGTCTTCCCGCTTGGATCGGTGAACTGGGCGAGATATTCGGCCTGCCGTTCACGCGGCTGATGAGACATGAGGGCAACTCCCGCAGAAGAGATGTGCACTGGCATCCGTCCCGCAATCTGGGCACGGTTGGCCACGGACCCCCGGCGCGAGAGCCGTTCGATGAAGAGGGCCTCCCAGCCTTCCAGGACGGCAAGGTTCACATTCTGGTTCAGGACCTGCTGGATGTCCTCCATAAACGGCATGGCTGCCTGGCGCAGGGCCAACGTGGGTGAGTTGCGGTTCACGAGCTCCCAGAGGCGCAGGCCGAGGCGCACGGATCCGCCCGTCCCGATTTCCAGGAGTCCGTGGGCGGACAACTGTCGGACCAGGCGATGGGCCGTTGTCAGTGGCAGGCCGGCCCGCTGCGCAAGTTCGGAAAGCGGGAGCTCGGCGACGCCCTCGGGAAAAGCCGCGATCAGCCGGACCACACGGTCAACAACTGAGTCGCCTGACGTCGAGTTGGCCATGGATCTTCCTAGCGATGGAGCTTTGGTGAAGCTGGGGAGGCGTCATTGCCGCGGGAACCCCCATTGTTCCATTCAATGGCACCAGAAGAAAGCAGCCAGGCGGAAATGGGAGCTGTTGGACAGTATGGCCTCCCATGCAAGACCATGGTGGACGACGCTGACGTCGGGCCGTTTGACCTATCAGTGCGGCCCCACCCCCTTATAAGACACCCCCGGAGGTTTCCCATGCTCAAAGGTTTCAAGGACTTTGTCCTGCGCGGCAACATCATAGAACTGTCCATTGCGGTGGTAGTAGGAACCGCCTTCACGGCCCTGGTGGCTGCCTTCACCACGAACATTGTGAACCCGATCATTGCTGCCGCCGGCGGCGTCAACGCCGAGGGCCTGGGCTTCGCCATCTGGGCGGACAACCCCAAGACCTTCGTGAACTTCGGCGCAGTCATCACGGCCTTCATCACATTCCTGATCACCGCCGCCGTGGTGTACTTCATCTTCGTGGCCCCAATGAACAAGATCAACGAGCTCGTCAAGAGCCGCGCCGCCGTCGACGAACCTGAAGACGAACCGATGCCGGCCGACACCGCCCTCCTCGCCGAGATCCGCGACCTCCTGACCGAACTCGCTGCCGCCAATCGCGAAACAGAACCCACTCGTAAGTAGCCTCCCAAGATCGTGATCCGCAGGCAATCCGCCCGAAACAGTGCACGGGCAAGATGGTGCCATGAAGCGCGACACGAGAACTCCCGCCACCGCAGAGCTCTCTTGCGAAGTGTGTGGACTCCTTCCCGAACCGCCAAAGGCTCGGCTGACCCTTGCCAACATCGCCGTCACGCTGCCCATCGAACTGCTGGTGCACGCCCTCGTGGTTGAAACCAGCCTGCCCTACGTGGCCAAGGTCCTGCTTCTCGCGGTGACCGCCACGGTGCTGGTGATCTGGGTGGCGGAACCGTCCGCCGCTAAAGTGCTGCGCAGGTGGCTCCACGCCCCTGCCCTCCGCCATCGCCGGAAACTGCAGTCCGCACCGGCGCTCTGGCGGGCCCGGACCGTCCTCCGCGACGAGCCCGGCTCCCTTCAAAAGATCACCCAGTCCCTCGCCCGCCTGGACGCCAATATCCTCAGCATCCACGTCCATCCGATTGACGGCGGAGTGCTGGATGAATTTGTCCTTTCCGCGCCCGGCGAGCTGCGGGAACCGGATCTACTGAACGCGCTCGACGGCGGTGGGGGCCGGAAGTCCTATGTCTGGCCTACCACTGCCCTCGCCATGGCGGACGGCCAGACGAAAGCCCTCAGCCTGGCCGCGCGGGTGGCGGGTAATCCCACAGAGCTGTCTCTCGCCGTCGCCGAATTGCTTTCAGCCAAAATCATCAGCCCGACGCCTGAGGGCCTGGCGGCAGAGCCGGCCACCACCGTCGTAAACGATCCCGCGACACTACTCAAGATCCCGACGGCATGGCACGGTCCCCTGGTGTTCTCCCGTCCGGGGGAACCCTTTACCCCGGCCGAATCCGCCCGCGCCCATCGCCTCGCCGAACTCGCGGAAATCCTGGCCCATACGCCGGGTACCGCGGCAACAGCGAAGGGCTGAGCAGGAAATGAGGCAGCAATGCACTCCACCAGTTCCATCACAATGAGCGCCGTCACTGGTGCCTTGACGACCAGCACGGTCACCCCGGCCAACGGGACGGCGGCCACCCACTACGCCGAGTGCTCCTGAACCGGATCCTGCGCCAGGAACCGGATCTGGCGTAGGGACTGCCCGATCCGGGCGTCCCCGAGCCGGGCCCCTGTCCCCAGGCCAAGAGCGTGTCCTAGGAACCACGCCAAGGCTCGAAAGCACCACGCTTCCCGTCTTATCCTCTGGAGATCCCGTAGACGCGTGAGAGAATGGTAACGCTCCCAACCGTCTCGATAGCTTTTCGAAGGTGCGACACAGTGAGTCGATCCCCGCTCCATTCTGCAACGATCATCGACGTGGCAGCCCTGGCCGGCGTTTCGAAGTCGACGGCGGCCCGCGCCTTGGCAAACTACGGCTCGGTCAGCGAAAAGACCAGGGAGCGCGTAGAGCGCGCGGCCAAGGAACTCGGATACCAGCCCAATAGCCTCGCACGCAGCATGATCACCGGCCAAACGCACACGCTCGGCGTCGTCATCCCGGACATCAGCAGCCACTTCTTCGCAAATGCCATGCGTGGAGTCTCAACGGCCGCCCGCGAAGCAGGCTACGAGCTCCTCCTCAGCAGCACTGAGGGGGACCTGAGCCTGGAGCGCCGGGCGATCGAACTGCTCGCGGCCAAGCGCGTCGACGGGATCATTGTGGCACCCGTTTCCACCGAGGAAACGGCCCATCTGGAACGGCTGGAGAATCAGGGAATCGCCGTCGCTTTGCTTGACCGGCCTGCCCCACAGGTGAAATCGGCGTCCTACGTTTCCGTTGACCACGTGGCAGCCTCCAGCATGGCGGTAAACCACCTCATCGACCTCGGGCATCGCCATATAGGAATCGTTACGGAGGCAGTGATGCCGCCCGACTGGCAGGAAAGCCTGGATACTGCAGATGGCACGCTACTGCGTCCCAGCGCTGCCCGCCTGGTGGGCTACAGGGATGCACTCCGGAGCGCAGGCATTCGTTATCGGGACGAGTACGTGGCGCTAAGCGCCTATGCCAAGACGTCCGCGCGCGCAGCCACGGAGCGCCTGTTGCGCCAAAATCCGCAGCTGACTGCCATCTACTGCACGGACAGCGAGCTCAGCGCAGGTTCCTTCGCGGCCCTGCAGGACATGAATGTGGCCTGCCCCAAGGAGATTTCCCTCATAGGTTTCGACGACCAGGACTGGGCGACATTGGTGCGGCCCCGCCTGACGGTTGTGGAACAGCCCAACTACCAGCTGGGAATGGCCGCCGCAGAAGAAGCACTGGCGGCCATCGCCGATCCGGAGGGCCACCGCCGTCGACGGACCCTGAACGGACGGTTAATTGTCCGCGACTCGACCGGGCGACCGCGTAGCGGCCGCCCGGCTTAGGGCAAGAGCCTGGGCTTAGCCGGGCTCAGAAACATCTCAGGGCTCACCCGGGCTCAGGAAGCGATCCGGTCTTCCTGGGCGGCTGCCTGCCGGGCCAGCGTCCGGCGTCGCTGCTCACGCGGGTCAGGGATTGGCGCCGCTGCGATGAGTCGCTTCGTATAGGCTTCCTGCGGCTGATGCAGGACCTGGCTGATGGACCCGGTTTCCACTATGGAACCCTTCCTCATCACGGCCACGTTGGAGGCCAGGCTCTCGACGACGGCGAGGTCATGGCTGATGAACAGGCAGGAAAAGCCCATCCTGCGCTGGAGCTCCACAAGGATCTCCAGCACCTTGGCCTGCACAGAGACGTCCAGGGCCGAGGTCGGCTCATCCGCTACGAGAAGCTCGGGTTCGAGTGAAATAGCACGCGCGATGCCAATGCGTTGGCGCTGCCCGCCCGACAATTCGTGGGGATACCGCTCATACCAGGAGCCCGGAAGTTCCACGCTTTCCAACAGTTCGCGTACCTTCTTCCGGATATCGCCGGCCGATGACCGGGGTCCATGCAGCCGGAGCGGCTCGGCAATGCTGTCGCCTATGCTGGCGCGGGGATTCAGCGACGACGCCGGGTCCTGGAAGACGATGCCGAAGCGTTTGCGCAGCGGCCGGATGTTCCTGGCGGAGAGCCGGGAGATATCGTGGCCACAAACATTCAGCTCGCCTTCAGTGGCCTGAAGGAGGCCGACCGCGCACCGTCCAACCGTTGACTTACCGGACCCGGA
Source organism: Arthrobacter sp. ISL-30 (assembly GCF_018613855.1). GTDB lineage: Bacteria > Actinomycetota > Actinomycetes > Actinomycetales > Micrococcaceae > Arthrobacter. The sequence continues at coordinate 117,073 of NZ_JAGGPK010000006.1, read as the reverse complement.
CTCCCCTACCAGGCCCAGGATTTCTCCACGCCGGATTTCGAAGCTGACCTTCTCCACGGCCCTGAACCCCCGGCGGCCAAGCCGTCCGGGATACTCAATGACGAGGTCCTTGGCGCTGAGAACGACGTCCCGGCGTTCCTGTGGTTCGTCGGAGAGGCCAGCAGTGACGTTCCCTGCCGGCTGGGGCGTGACGGTGAGCCGAGGCACCGCTGCCAGCAGCTTTCGACTGTAGGGGTGGCGGGGCTCATCGAAGAGTTCGTTGACGAAGGCCTCTTCGACCACCATCCCCTTCTGCATCACGATGACGCGGTCGGCGATGTCGGCTACTACGCCCATGTCGTGGGTGATGAAGACCACGGCCATCCCCGTCTTCTTCTGGATGTCCTTGATGAGGTCCAGGATTTCGGCCTGGACCGTGACGTCAAGTGCTGTGGTCGGTTCGTCCGCGATGAGCAGTTGGGGCTCGCAGATCAGGGCCATGGCAATCATGGCACGCTGCCGTTGACCGCCGGACAGCTGGTGCGGATACTGGTTTACCCTTCGTTCCGGTTCGGGCATGCCGACCAGTTCCAGCATTTCAATCGTCCGGCTTTGCGCTTCCTTGCGGCTGACAGGACGATGGGCGCGCAGGGCGGCGCCAATTTGCTGTCCAATGGTGTAGACCGGGTTCATCGCGGTCATCGGTTCCTGGAAAATCATGGATGCGCTGTCCCCGCGCAGGGCTTCCATTTCCGCTTCCGACGCCGTCAATACGCTGAGTCCCGCTGTGGTGACGCTTCCTGAAACGTCCGCAGTGTCAGGCAGGAGCCTAAGGGCCGCCAGGCTTGAGACGCTCTTGCCGGAGCCGGATTCTCCGACCACTGCCAGGATTTCCCCACGGTAGACATCGAAGGAGACATCTTTGATGGCCTGCACTTGATGGCCTCCGATGCCAAAGGAAACGGAGAGGTCACGGATGGCCAGGACAGGGGTTTCGTCCCGAGGCGGGCAGCGCCGGACTGCTGCAGCCGCCAGGTTCTCGCTCATGTTGTTGCTCATATCAGTCCTCGCAGATATTCGATGCCTTCGGTGACCATGGCCTGTTCCGTGCACAGGTGGCGCCAGGTGTTGGATTTTGCGGCGATGGAAGGGTGGGCAGGGGTGAACGCTTCAAAGGTCAGCCAGCCGTCGTAATCCACGCTGCGGAGCGCCTCCATCACTTCGGCCCAGGGAATATGCCCGCTTCCCAGGAGCCCCCTGTGGCTTTCAGCAATCTGCACGTATCCCAGCCGCCCTCCGGCGTCGAGGATTCCTTGGGGAACCGAGGCTTCCTCGATGTTCATATGGAAGGTGTCCAGTTGGACCTGCACGTGCGTGGAACCCACCCTGTCCAGCAGGGACCGTGCCTGGGCTGCGGTGTTCAGCACGTATCCGAGGTAACGGCTGGTCGCTTCGACGCTGACGGTGACGTCGTGGGCTTCCGCGATAGGTGCAACCTTGGACAATCCATCGACCACCCGTTCCAGTTCGGTTTCAGTCGCGGGTTGACCCGTGAAGACCCGTCCGGCGGCAGAGAGGACACCCCCAATGTTGTTCGCTCCGACATCCGCGGCCGCGTGGATCGCGCTGGTGATATGCTCCACCCCCGCCTGGCGGACCTCCGGATCGGGACTGACGAGGCTGTTTTCAGCCGTTAGGACGACGCCGAGCGTCCGGTCCACGCCGTGCCGGGCGGCCACCTTCTTCAGCTCGAGCCGCGGCAGATCCTCTGCCCGATCCATGTGCACCTCAACGCCCTGGACGCCCCACGACGCTGCCGTGCCCGCCATTTCGTCAATGGTCCGACGGTCGATGTTGTCGACGATCATGTAGCTGTGGACACCGAACTTCATGCCCGCACCTCCGTGAGGGCGGCGGTCCTAGGCCGGGAGGTCCGGCTACGCGGGTCGAGCCAGTCACGCAAGGCATCGCCCAGGATGCTGAAGGACAGGATGGTTGCGACGACGGCGATCGCCGGCGCCAGGAGCAGGTCCGGGTTGGACGCCATGAAGCGCTGGCCTTCGGCCACCATGAGGCCCCAGGACGCCGTCGGAGGTACCACGCCAAGGCCGAGGAAGCTCAGCCCGGACTCAAGCAGGATGGTGGACGCAAGTGTCAGGGACATCTGCACGGCAATGGGAGACATGATGTTCGGCAGCACCGTGCGCAGCAGGATTCTGGGTGTCGGTGCGCCGATGGCCTTTGCTGCCTCGACATATTCCGCGTGCTTGACGCCTACAACCTGGCCATAAGTGATGCGTGCGAAGTTGGGCGCGAACAGCAGCCCCATCACGACGATCAGCGTCATCACTCCGGAGCCGTAAATGGTGACGATGAGCAGTGCCAGGATGATCGGCGGGAACGCCAGGATGACATCCGTCAGCCGCATGGTCACGGTTTCCACAAGGCGTCCGAAATATCCGCCCATCAAACCAAGGAAGGTACCGAAGATGCAGGCGAACACCGTGGCCCCCACTGCGACGACAATTTCAATCCGGGCACCGTAGATGAGCCGTGAGAGGCTGTCCCGGCCAAACTGGTCGGTTCCCAGCAGGTGGCCGGGTGTTCCAACGGGCCTAAGTTTGTTGGCGACGTTCTGGGCTATCGGGTCATGCGGCGCTACGAGCGGTGCAAGGATGGCCACCGCGATGACGATAAACACGACGGCCACGGCAGCGTAACGCAAGGGCGTGGAGTGGGCGTGAATCCTTTTCAGGAAAGCTTTCATGATGTCCTCACTCTCGGGTCGAGCAGGCCGTACGAGATGTCGACGATGATGTTGATCAGGATGAAGATCACTGAGATGACAATGACGATTCCCTGCACCACCGGGTAATCCCGCTGGAGCACGGCCTCCACAAGGAGCCCGCTCAGGCCCGGCCAGTTGAAAATCCGTTCGACCAGGACGGTTGATCCCAGCAGTGTGCCCACCTGAAGTCCGACGACGGTAACCACCGGGTTCAGGGAACCGCGAAGGACATGCTTCCTGAACACAACCGGACGGCTGAGGCCTATGGCCTTGGCGGTGCGCACGTAGTCCTGGCTGATGACCTCAAGCACTGCTGAACGGGTCATGCGGGATACCACGGAGATTATGCCGAACGACAGGGCAACGGCGGGCAGAAGTACTCGCTGGAGATGCCCTCCGAAATCGGTCTCAGCCGCCCTGAACCCGCCCGCTGGAAACCATCCGAGCTTGAGGGAGAAGACCAGGACAAGGACCGTGCCAATCACGTACACGGGAACTGAAATTCCGGTGCTTGTCACCAGGTTGATGGTGGCGTCGATGACGCCACCACGCTTGGCTGCGAGGCTGCCGAGGGGGATGCCCACCACCAGCGCCAGCAGTACCGCGACGGCCACGAGTTCCAGCGTTCGCGGCAGCCGTTCTGCGACGGCCTGCGTAACCGGGCTGTTGTCCCTGAATGAGGATCCGAGATCCCCGCTCAGGACGCCGGAGAGGTAGTTTACGTACTGGTTCCAGAGGCTCTGGTCGAGTCCGAGCTGGGCACGGACTTTCGCCAGAGCCTCCGGGCTGGCGGCACCCCCGCCTTCTCCTGTCAGGATAATCTCCGCCGGGTCTCCGGGGACAAGGTGCAGTGAAAGGAAGATCAACGTTAGGACGATGAACGCCAGGAGCATACCCAGCAGGCATCGCTTCACTATGAATCTCAACAAGGGGTGCCTCCAGATATCAGTTACTTGGAAACGATGGACGTGGTGGCGAGCGTGTAACCGGAATTGAAGGTCAGGAATCCGGGCAGGTTGCTGAACCCGGTGACGGACTTCTGGTACGCAAAGGCCTGTGCACGGCCTGCAAGGGAGACGAACGGAACGTCAGTCAGGATGGTCCGGGAGACGTCGTCGTACACTGCCTTGCGCTTGGCTTCATCGGCCTCGCTCAGCCCTTGGGCCAGGAGCGCATTGATGTTCGCGTTGTCATAGCCGAAGGAGCGGGTGTGTTCTGCCGGGCCCTGGACAAACTTGCTCAGGAAGGACGGATCATTCACCACGCCGGCAGAGCCGGAGACTGCAATTTCGTAGTCGCCTGCGTTGCCCTTGGAGACCCTGGTTGCCCAGTCCGGGAGGTCAAGATCGAGCTTGATCCCGACGGCGGCAAGATCCGACTGCACAGACAAAGCGGTGTCCCTGTGGAAGGCGTACTGGGATGTGGAGAGCATCCTGGCGCTAAAGCCATTCGCGTAACCGGCTTCGGCGAGCAGCGACTTGGCCTTGTCGATGTTCTGTTCCCAGCCCTTCGCCAGCGATTCGTTGTAGAAGGGGCTGCTCTCAGGAATGGGAACGCCCTTGATGGGGGATCCGTTTCCGGAGAGGGCGGCCGAGACCACGTTGTCCCTGTTCACCGCGAGCGCCACAGCCTCGCGCACTTTGGCGTTGGCGAACGGGCCCTTGGTCACGTTGAAGTTCAGGTACATGAAGGGGCCGCTCTGGGCATCCAGGGTGATGTTCTGATCGGCCTTGACCCGGTCGAACTCCTCCCACGGAACGAAGTCGATCAGGTCAACGTCGCCTGCCAGCAGGGCATTTGTTCGTGCCTGGCCGTCCGTGTAGATCGGGAAGTCGATCTTGTTCAGCTGCACTGAGGCAGCGTCGTAGTACCCATCGAACTTTTCGACGACGAACGAGACTCCCTTGTCATGCGATGCCAGCTTGAACGGGCCGGCGCCCACCCAGCTTTCTCCCGCGTTCTGGTATGCGGCCGGGGGAAGAACTGCGGCCGTGGTGTCAGCGATGTAGCTAAGGAATGCCGCGTTTGGGGCCTTCAGTTTGATGACCACTGTCTCGGCGTCGGGTGTCTCGATGGCCTGGATCCCTTGGGTAACGGCGACAATCTTCGCCGCTGCCTTGGGATCCGCGAGCGCCTGGAATGAGGTCTTGACCTCGGCGCTCGTGAGGGGTGTTCCGTCGTGGAAGGTCAGGCCCTTGCGGAGGGTAAACTTGTAGGTTGTGGCATCGCTCTGCTCGTACTTTTCGGCGAGGGCGGGGACCACTTCGCCCTTGGAATCGTAGCCGAGGAGGCCGCGATGGAGTACGGAGTCGAGGAGCATTGCGGACGCGCCCTGGTCCAGGTGCGGCTGCAGCTTGGGGACGTCTCCGGAGAGGCCAAACTGGAGTTCCTGCTCAGGGGCCTGGGTCGGGCTGGATCCGCCACAGGCGGAGAGCACCAGGGCCGAGGCCGCGATCGCGGCGACTGCCGCAGACGACTTCAAGGTAGTGGACATGATCAATTTCCTTGCGTGGGTGAGGATCCGGAGCCTGATCCGGTTTCCGGGGTTTGTTCGGTTTGCTGTGGATAGAAGCGGCGGGCCGTGGCCTCGGAGATTTTCCCTTCGGCCAAGTCTCGGGCAACCTCTTCAGGTGTTCGCTTGGACGTAGGTCCGTAGGCGCCCGCCCCTGCGGTTTCGATAGCTACCCTGTCGCCGGGCTGCAGGACGGTGTAGCCGTGGTCGATGGGACGTGCTCCGGGGCTGAGGGCAACGTTGGCACTGGCGCCCGGCGTCCCGCCGTCGAGACCCCACGGCTGGGACTTCTGGCGGCTTGTGTCGAGCCAGAAATGGATGTTCTTGTCCTCGACGCGGACAGCCCGGCGAATGCCCAGGCCGCCCCTGTGCTGACCGGCGCCGCCAGAGTCCTGGATGAGCTCGTATGCTTCGACGACCAGGGGGTACTCGGTTTCCAGGCTCTCAACCGGGAGGTTGGAGGTGTTGGTCATGTGGACCTGCACGCCGTCGAGGCCGTCTTTGCTTGCTCGAGCACCACAGCCGCCGCCAATGGTCTCCAGGTAGACAAATTCCTTGCCCGTCCGGGAATTCCGGCCGGAGAAGTGGACTCCGGTGTTCGCACCGTTGCTTGCAGCCGTGACGCGTTCCGGGACGGCTGTGGCGAGGGCGCCGTGAATCAGGTCGACAATCCGCTGGCAGGTTTCGCTGCGTCCGTTGACGGCCGCCGGTTCCTCGCAGTTGATGATCGATCCGCGAGGTGCCTCGATCCGCACTGGGCGGTAGAGCCCTGCATTGGCGACGATGTCGGAATCGACAAGGCTCTTGAGCGAGTAGTAGACGGAAGCGTAGAGGGCCGTCCAGACCACGTTCACGCTCGCCCGGACCTGCGGTGGGTTGCCAGCGAAATCGAACAGGATTTCGTCCCCCTCCACCGTGACCTTGACCTGGAGGTCAAGTTCCTCGTCCAGTTCAGGACAGTCGAACTTGTCGGTGAAGGAGTAGACGCCGTCAGGCATTTTCTCGATCGCAGCACGGGTCCGGCGCTCTGTGTAGTCGAGGAGTTCCTCGGCGGCTTGCGCCATCACTTCGCGCCCGTAGCGGGCACAGAGGTCCTTGTACCGCTGTGATGCCAGGCGGTTGGCTGACTGCTGTGCGCGGAGATCAGCCTTTCGCTCATGGGGAACCTGGCAGTTGAGCAGGATGAGGTCCAGCATTTCCTGCTGCAGGTGCCCGCGCCGGATCAAGCGGACAGGCGGGATACGCAGGCCTTCCTGGAAGATGTGTGCATGCCCGCGGTCGCCAAAGTCCGCATGATGGGCCAGGTTTGCAGCCCAGGCGGACAGGACGCCGTCAACGAAAACAGGGGTGGCCAGGACGATGTCCGGAAGGTGGGAGCCGCCACCGCTGAACGGGTCGTTGCCGATGAACGTGTCGCCGTCATTGATTTCCTCCAGCGGATACCGCTCCATAATGGCGTCGACGATGCCCATGAGGGATCCCAGGTGCAGGGGCGAACCGCCCTCGTCCTGGGCGATGCCCCGGCCCTGCGCGTCGAAGAGGCCTGCGGTGCAGTCGCGGCGTTCCTTGATGTTGGTGGAATAGGCTGCGCGGACCAGGGTCCCGCCCATTTCCTCGACGACGGTGGACAGGGCGGACCCGATGACCTCCACCAGGACGCTGTCCAGGACCACGGGTGCCTTGGCAAGGTGGTTATTCACTGATACTCCTACGGATTTCGATGACTAGGTTGCGCAGGTCGTCCACGACGCACACGTCTGACGACAGCAGCAAGGTGGTGGTATCCATCTGCTCGATGATGGCCGGGCCTACAATCCGATGCCCGACGTCCAGGCGGGAGCGCTCGTAGACGGGGCAGGAGGTGTAGCCGCCTTCTTCCGGAAGGTAGACGTCCCGGCGTCCGAGAATGGCCGATTCAACGCTCCGCCCGGCAAACGATGACCGCCGAAGGTCGGCGCGGGGCACCGAGGCGACGGCCTGGATCCGGAATGTCACTGCTTCCACTACTTCGTCATGGGCGCTGTAGCCGTACATCCGGTCGTGGGCCGCCTGGAAGCTGTCGATGAGGACGTTGACCGTTTCCGCGGTGATCTCGCCCTCGGGAACGTCCACGGCAAGCTCGTAGTTCTGGCCGGCGTAGCGCATTTCGACCCGACGGGACAGGGAGCGTCGATCGGTTTCGATGCCCTCTTCCTCAAACCACTCATTCGCCTGGTCCGTCAGCTCGCTAAAGACCTTGTTGAAGTCACCGGGTGCCGCCGGGGAAGCCAGCATGATCTGGGTGCGCATGAAGTCACTACGGATATCCGTCATGAGCAGTCCCAGGGCTGACTGTGCGCCGGGAGTCTCCGGCACGAGGATTCGCCGCGAGCCCAACTCCATGGCGAGTCTGGAAGCGTGCAAGGGTCCGGCACCGCCAAAGGGGACAAGGACATAGTCGCGGGGATCGTAGCCGCGCTGCACCGAGATGACCCGGATCGCCCGTGCCATGTTGGCCGTGACTACGCGGATGATTCCCTGGGCTGCTTCCTGCACCGTGAGGCCCAGGGGATCGGCGAGGGACTTGATGGCCCGGTGGGACGCCTGGGCATCAATTTTGAGCTGGCCGTTCAGCAGGTACTCCGGGTTGAGGACCTGCAGCACGACGTTGGCGTCGGTCACAGTAGGGTCCTGGCCGTTCCCATAGCAGGCCGGGCCGGGGAAGGCCCCCGCGCTCGCCGGACCCACCCGCAGGTGGTTTCCGCTGTCGATCCACGCTATGGAGCCGCCTCCGGCGCCCACGGTGTGGATGTCCAACATGGGAGAGCGGATCGGCCGCCCGTCCAGTTCCATGCTTGACGTGACTTTCGGGCTTCCGTCCTGGACAAGGGAGACATCCGAGGAGGTTCCGCCCATGTCGAAGGTGATGATGTCCGGGCTGCCGGCAGCCGCCGTGGTGGCCGCTGCACCCACTACCCCAGTGCTCGGCCCGGACAGCACCAGGCGGACCGGAAGTTCTTCCGCCGTCGGGAAGGGAATGATGCCGCCGTTGGACTGGGTGACATGCGGCTGGCACCGCAGGCCGGCCTCGGAGAGGCTATGGCGGAGCCTGGCCAGGTATTTTGCGACGACCGGTCCCACATACGCATTCGTCACAACTGTGGAGAGACGTTCGAACTCGCGGAATTCCGGGAGGACTTCGCTGGACAGTGACACGTATGCTTCCGGAAATTCCTCGGCAATGATTCGGCCGATTCCCTGCTCGTGTTCGGGACGGACATAGCTGTACAGAAGGCAGACGGCGATGGACTCGACAGCCTGCTTCTTCAGCTCCCGTACCACGCCGCGTACTTCTTCGAGATCCAAGGGGATCTCCACACGGCCGTCATGCCGCACGCGCTCGGTGACTTCGTAGCGACGATCCCGGGGCACGAACGGCTCAGGCTTGTCCGCCTGCAGGTCGTAAAGATGCGGGCGGCGGCCCCGGCCAAGTTCCAGGAGATCCCTGAAACCCTTGGTGGTAATCAGGCCGGTCCGGACGCCGCGTCCGGTCAGGAGGGCGTTGGTGCCAACGGTAGTGCCGTGTGCAAAGTAGGTGACTTCATCGATGGACCGCCCACCGATCTGCTCGAGCAGTTCCTGCAGGCCCTGAATGATCGCCCGTCCCGGATCATCCGGGGTGGACGACACCTTGCGCACGTGGACCTGTCCTGTTGCTTCGTCGAAGGCGCAGAGGTCCGTGAAGGTTCCTCCGGTATCGACGCCGATTCGTAGACTCATGTTTTTCCTGCCTGGCTGGTTCGACCGCTGTATTTCGTCTGGATGGGTGAGAGGAAGATTTACCACCGTGGGCATCCCGCCTGTTTGGGGAACGTTCCCACAGCTGACTGAATTCGAGTGTAGGCATGATCTGAGTCACACGTCAATGGTGTTTTTGGGACCGTTCTCAAAAAATTTGTTGGCAGGCGGTCCGGTGCCCCATCCCGCTCCTTGAAACTTATTCCCCGAGGACCGCGTTGCCGCACCGAGCGAATTAGATCGCCCCATTGACGCCTCTTTATCGAGGAATGTATGCTCGATCACACCCTGATGGGAACGTTCCCCTTTTTTCGACACAAGTTCTATCGAAAGGCACTCTCGTGAAGAGACGAGTTCCGCTGGTCTCTAGCCCTCGCTCCGTCACTGGGCCCCAGTTCCATGAAACGCCACAGGCTTTCCCTTGGAACCTGAGATCGCGTTCCCATCCGCAAGCGACAGCAACGGGTACCCATTGCCCCGTTTCAGGGCTTTGGTCCGCCACAGTGGAGGGCCGGGACGTAACGGTCCTGCTTTTGGAGGGCCAGATGATGCCCACCGCTTCCAGTCGGCCGGTCCAATGGGCGTTTGTCGCCCCAGCACATGTCGACGCCGTCGGCAGCCCTTCGGCGTCAGTAATACAGCGTCAATAGCGCAAGCGTCAGTAATTCAAGAAAGTGAGTAAACACGCATGACTTCCCCACAAGGCGGAAAAACCGTTGCCATCCTGGGAGGCGGCATTCTCGGAGTTTCCACCGCAGTTCATCTCCTGCGAGGAGGGGCATCGGTGGTCCTTGTCACCGAAGGAGAACTAGCCAGCGGGGCAACGGGACGCTCGCTGTCCTGGCTCAATTCGGCTGGCAACCGTTCTGACGCCTACCATCATCTGCGCGTTGCCGGAATCGACAGGTACAGGACCCTTTTTGCCCAGGACCCCAGCCGGGAGTGGCTTCAGTTCGGTGGCGGCCTGTACTGGGCGGCGGCCGGTGAGGCACCGAAGGCAGAGGCCCGCCACGCCTATGAGCAGTCCCACGGCTACGATTCGCGCCTGGTCAAGCCAGAACAAATTGCCGCCCTGACACCCGGTGTCGATCCAACGGCTGTGGCCGACGTCGCAGTATTCAACCCGGGCGAAGGCTGGGTCAGCCTTCCACACCTTGTGGACTTCCTGATGGAGGAATTCAAGTCCAGGGGAGGAAGGCTCGTTACCGGCGCTGGCAGGAGCCGGGTTGTTACTACATGCAGCCGGGCCAGCGGTATTGCTGCCCAGGACGGCACGGTCTACGAGGCCGATCATGTTGTGGTTGCGTGCGGCGCCGCAACGCCGGCTGTCGTAGGGGAGCATGGTATTCATATCGCGGACGGCTCTCCCGTCTCTGCTCTGGTGATCACTCAACCGGCGGATTCGGAATTGAAGGCCGTTCTCAACACCCCTCGCGCTGCCGTTCGGCCCAACCCCGGAGGCACCCTGGCCATTGACCACAGCTGGTACGAGGAAAGGATCGTTGAGGCTGCAGATGGCTCCTTCTCGATTCCCCGGGAAGTGATCGATGAACTGACAGAGGAAGCCTCGCGCCTGCTTGCAGGGAATCCTGAATTGAAGGCGGCCAGCTGGAAGATCGGCCGGAAGCCAATCCCAGGGGACGGCGAGCCCGTGTTCGGGGAACTTGAAAAGCTTCCCGGCTGCTTCGTGGCGTTCTCCCATTCGGGGGCAACCGTTGGACTGATCGCGGGCGAACTTCTCTCCAGTGAAATTCTCACCGATGAAAAGCATCCGATGCTCGCGGCATTCCGTCCGGAGCGCTTCGATGGACAGTAAGAAGACGCATCCCATTCGCACGGCCATCCTGGGATTTGGAATTTCCGGTCGAGTTTTTCATGCACCCCTGATCGCCGCCGACGCCTCGTACTCGCTTGACGCGATCGTCACTTCACAACCCGAGCGGGCCGGCATTGCCCGAGCCACCTATCCGGACAGCCTCGTCATCCCATCTCCCGGAGAGCTGTTCGGGCGTATCGATTCCGGAGAACTCGCGCTGGATCTCGTGATCCTGGGAACCCCGCCGGCCACGCACAAGGAGCTCGCGCTGGAAGCTTTTCGGCGCAAGCTCGCTGTCGTTGTTGACAAGCCGTTCGTACCATCGTCAAGCGAAGCCGAGGAACTGATTGAAGCGGCGGTTGAAGAGGGAGTGACCCTGACCGTCTTCCAGAACAGGAGGTGGGACGCCGATTTCCTGACGCTCCGGCGGTTGATCGCCAGCGGAGAGCTGGGAGACATCCGCAGCTTCGAGTCCAGGTTTGAATGGTGGATGCCTGAGGGATTTGGAAACTGGCGTGACCGGGCCAGCTTGGAAGAGGGCGGCGGGATCCTGCATGATCTGGGTGCCCACCTTATCGATCAGGCTCTTGAACTATTCGGACCGGTTGTGGATGTTTATGGCGAGACGTCCCGGTTCGAGAATGCGCAGTCGGATGCCGACCAAGCAGCCTTTGTTTCCTTGTTTCATGAGTCGGGCGTACGCTCCCGACTCTGGATGAATGGCCACGCCGCCCAGCCGGGACCGCGGTTCCATGTCCTTGGTTCCAAGGCGGGCTACACAAAGTGGGGCCTGGACGGACAGGAACCTGCCCTGGCTGCGGGGGTTCTGCCGACGGATTCGGCCTATGGAATCGAAGCCTCAGACACCTGGGGCCGGCTCGGAACCACCGGCTCCACTAGGCACGTGCTGGCCGAACGCGGCAGTTATCCGCAGTTCTACACCCAACTGGCGCACGCCCTGCAGACGGGGAGCCGCCCGCCTGTGGACCCTCGAGACAGCGTCGAGGTATTGAGGGTCATCGAGCGGGCCCGCAGTACCAGCTTCGAACCTGCCTGAGGAACCGGATCCTGCGCCAGGAACCGGATCTGGCCCACGGACTGTCCGATCCGGGCGTCCCCGAGCCGGGCCCCTGTCCTCAGGCCAAGAGCGTGTCCTCAGGGCTCCGGGTAGCGCACCATGAGGGCGCCGGGATCCATGGACACAGTCAGGCGCGAGCCCTCGCCGGAGTGGTCGCCGTCGAGCTGGAAATCCTGAGGCACCGCCATGCTGATTTCGGCAGAGGTGCCCTGGAAGTATTCCACGGCCGGATCCTTCCCGCGGCCCTTGCCCAGCAGGGCACCCACCAGGCCGGCCAGCACCCCAAACCAACCGAAGGGCCCGCTGGGAGCGATGACCACCAGGTCCAGGATGCCGTCATTGACTGAGGCTCCGGGGAAGATTTCGATCCCTCCTTGGACCTTGCCGCAGTTGCCCACCATGACGCTGCGGACCCGACGGCGGACAGGCGGCTTCCCGTCTATGCTGATCTTCGCCCGCACAGGCTTCCCGGCCAGGTTGCGGATACCGGCGTCGACATACGCCAGCCAGCCCACACGGTCCTTCAGGTCGGCATCGGTGTCGGCCATGATTGAAGCGTCGAATCCCATTCCGGCCATCACCAGGAAGAGCAACTCCTCGCCGGCGTTGTCTACCCGGGCCCGGACCACATCGATGGGCTTCTCCTTGCCGATCAGGCATTCGCGGGCGGCCTCCGCGACGTCCGTGACGTCAATGCCCAGGTTCCGCGCGAGCAGGTTCCCGGTGCCCAGCGGAATCACTCCCAGCGCAATGCCCGTTCCGGCAAGGACCTCCGCCACGTAGCGGACGGTGCCGTCCCCGCCAGCGGCAATAACGACGTCGGCCCCCGCCTCAATTGCAGTGAGCGCCTGTCCAGGGCCCGGGTCTTCGATGGTGGTTTCCAGCCACAACGGCATGTCCCAGCCGGCCTCGAGGCACACGGCTTCGACTATTTCCCGCACTCCAACAGACGACGGTTTGGAGGGGTTGATGATGACGGCTGCCCGCTTGGCAGAGTCGGAATCTGGCTGTGCCATGTGGGTCCTCTTGTCTTCGACGGCGTGAAGTTGGCGGGGTTGTCATCGTAACTGCCGCCGAGCTTAGGCGGGCATCTCTGGACCCGTTCCGGCAGGTGCCATACTGTAGGGGGACCGGCCCAGGCCAACTGGTGGAGCTCCGCATCGGAGGTACATGATGGGTATCATCTCGTCTGGTTTTCACGGAAAACGACGTGCCGGGAATCCCGCGCTACCACCTGGCCAGTACGAGACAGAGAGCTTTCCCGTCCTCACGGCAGGGCCTGCGCCGGACGTCGCTGCCGAAGACTGGGAATTCTTCATTACCACTGAAACAGGTGAACGCCACAGCTGGTCGTGGGACGCGTTCATGTCCTTGCCGCAGGTTGATTTCCGGACCGATATCCACTGCGTAACCAGCTGGTCCAAGCTGGATACCTCGTGGCGCGGGGTATCCCTGGACACACTCTTCGAAGACGTGGAAACGACGTCTGACTTCGCGATGGCCCATTCCTACGGCGGCTACACCACCAACATCCCGCTGTCCGACCTTCTTGACGGTCAGTCCTGGGTGGCGTGGGAATTCGACGGCGAGCCACTTGAGCGCGCGCACGGAGGTCCTGCTCGCCTGCTCGTTCCACACTTGTACTTCTGGAAGAGCGCCAAATGGGTCAATGGGCTTGAGCTCATGCCAGACGACGTTCCCGGATTCTGGGAATCCAACGGCTACCACCTCCACGGCGATCCCTGGCGCGAAGAGCGATACTCATGAGTGAATCATGAGCAGCCTATGGCGGGTCGCGGAAGTCGTGAGCGGCACTCCCGAAACGGAGACCTCCAGGACGATTGGCCTCAAGGTTGCCGGGCTAAACGGCAGCCTCCCCGGCCAGCACATCGACATCCGCCTCACGGCCGATGACGGCTACACGGCCGTGCGATCGTACTCAGTGGCTTCGGCAGGCAACCACGACGTCCTGGAGATCACGGTCGATGAACTGGCCAACGGTGAAGTCTCCCCCTACCTTGTCCGGGATTTGGAAGTCGGCGACCGCCTGGAGATCCGCGGGCCTGTGGGCGGATGGTTCATTTGGCGGCCGACCGACCTAAATCCTGTGCAGCTGATAGCAGGAGGATCAGGAATCGTCCCGCTTATGGCCATGATCCGCGCGCACAAGGCGTCCGATAATCCGTCCCAGTTCCGGCTGCTGTACTCCGTCAAGTCCCCGGAAGCGGTGTTCTATCGTGAGGAACTCGCTAACTTGCACGAGGAATCCCGCAGATTCACCCTCGACTATGTGTACACGCGCAATGCGCCGCAGGGATGGCCCATCGAACCGAGGCGGCTCACGGCGGAGACGCTGCTGGCAAAAATCCTGGCTGTAGATGCCATGCCTGGCATCTACATCTGCGGCCAAACAGTATTTGTTGAAACGGTCGCAGACTGGTTGGTGCAGGCCGGCTATCCCGCTGCTTCGATCAGGACCGAGCGCTTCGGCGGAACGGGAGGAACCCGGTGACCGGCTACAACAACTCCCCTTCTCCGGCGCCGGACGGCCAGCAGCCGGACGGCGACCAGCAGCCCGATGACCTGGACATCGCCGGAGTGGGCGGCAACCCCATATCGCACCTCGATGGGAACTCCGTGGCCGGGCCCCTGGGGGAACTTTTCCGCATCGATATCATCGCGGCCCTCGGCCGCTGCAACCATTGCGGGGCTGTAAGGGCTTTCGGGGAGGCCACCGTCTACGCGGACTCCCCCGGAATCGTGGTGCGTTGCAGTTCATGCGAGGGCGTCCTGCTCAGGCTGGTGGAGACTCCGACCCAGTTTTGGCTCGATGTGCGCGGGCTCAGCTATCTGCAGATCGACCGCGAAGCCTAACGGCGATTTCGACAGGCTCAATCACCACTTCGACAGGCTCATTCACCGGATTCCGACCTGGGTCACAATCGGTTGCTTCATAGTAAAAAAGAAAAACCTTGACAGTGCCGTCCGTCACACTTACTTTTGATTTGGGATCCCAAAGCGGGATCCCAAAAGAGACTCCCCAACACCGGCAGTGATCCTCAACTCGAAGCAGGGACCAGGACCGCTAGTGCCGCCGGAACGGGTCTGGCTGCAGCGGCATCCCGCCCAGCTGAACAGAAGGTCCTTTCCCTCCGCTCGCACGACTCCCCCGAAGGAGAAACTGTGTCGCTCCAAAACACCGAAACAGTTACCACCGACAAACCCGGCAAGGACGGGGTGCAACGACGCACCAATGTCCGCTGGAAACTCTTCCTGCTGCTCCTGGTCCTCGTGGCCGTCAACTATATTGACCGTGGCTCCATCTCGGTGGCGCTTCCGATCATCCAGAAGGAATTCAACCTCGCCCCCGAGCTTGTGGGCCTCCTTCTCTCCGCCTTCTTTTGGACCTACGCGCTCATGCAGATTCCAGTGGGCTGGCTGATCGACAAGTTCGGCCCCCGCAAGGTCGTCACGGCGTCCTGCGTCGGCTGGGGCGCAGCCACGGCTGCTTCCGGCATGGCCGGCGGCTTCCTGAGCATGTTCATCGCCCGCCTCGGCATCGGCGTCACGGAAGCGGGCGTCATGCCCGCCGGAGGCAAGCTCAACGCCATCTGGATGCACAAGAAGGAACGTGGCCGTGGCGCCACAATCCTCGACGCCGGCGCTCCCTTGGGAGCAGGCCTCGGCGGCATCATCATCACCGGACTCATCGCCTCTACCGGCAGCTGGCGCACGGCCTTCATCATCGCCGGCGTCGCCACCGTCCTCATGGGCCTCGCCGTATGGTGGTACGTCCGCGACCACCCCCGCCAGCACCGCGGCGTCAACGACGCCGAAGCCGAGTACATCGAGGCTTCCCACGCCGAGGAAGACGCCGCTGCCGAAGAGGCCGGCAGCAAGGGCAAGCGTGCCTTGCTTCCCTACCTGAAATTCCGTTCCTTCTGGGCTATGTGCTTTGGCTGGCTGGGCTTCAACGGCGTGTTCTACGGCCTCCTCACCTGGGGCCCGCTCTACCTGGCGCAGGCCAAGGGCTTCGACCTGAAGACCATTGGCTGGTCCACGTTCGTGATCTTCGGCGCAGGTTTCGTGGGCGAAATCCTGGGCGGCGCCATCGCGGACAAGTGGCGCGACGCCGGTGCCTCAGCAAACCGCGTCATGCGCACCCTCCTGGGCGCGTCCAGTGTCGCGGTGGTGGGCGGCCTCGTGGGTGTCACGGTCGTGGCCGACCCGATTACCGCCGTCGTCCTCTTGTCCGTGGTGCTGTTCTTCCTCCGCTGGGTTGGCCTGTTCTGGTCCATCCCCTCCATCCTGGGTGGCCGCACCAACGCCGGCGTCCTGGGCGGCGCAATGAACTTCAGCGGCAACATCGCCGGTTTTGTCACCCCGATTGTGGTAGGCCTGATTGTCGGGGCCACCGGTTCCTACACGTGGGCATTGCTGTACTTCGTGGGATCGGCAGTCATCATGGGCATCTCGGTGCTGGTGCTGGACTACAACAAGCGACTGCCGGTCTGACCACCGGCCCCCGGTGCCGGCCCAGCATGCCGGCCTGCCGGGCGCATAGCCTTCAATAGCAAGACCTTCCGAAACTCGAATGGAGCAAAGATGCTGACAACAGATGAAACCCCCACCTCGGACCGCCCCCTGCGGGAAGCCGTGCGGGACACCATCCGTTCACGCATCTTCGAAGGCCACTATGCGCCCGGCACCCGGCTGGTGGAACGCGACCTCGCCGCCGAATTCAACGTCTCCAGGCTCCCGGTCCGGGAAGCCCTCCGGATGCTCCGGCAAGAAGGCCTCATCCGGGACCGCGCCTCACGCGGCATGGAGGTTGGCGGCCTGAGCGCCAAGGACGTGGAGGACCTCTTCGATGTCCGGACGTCCCTCGAGGTCCTTGCCTGCCGCCTCGCGGCAGCCAGGGCCACTGCCCAGGATCTGGAACACCTCTCAGGACTCCTGGACGAGGCCGAACGCTCCCTGGCAAAGGGCGCCATCATGGACGCGCACAGGGCCAACAGCGAATTCCACGATGCGATTACCAGGATCGCGAACAATGACTTTCTCCGCTCCGCGCTGGAACCCCTGCAGGGTCGTATGCACTGGCTCTTCCGCCACGTGAGCGACCTGCCGGAACTGATCCAGGAACACCGCGACCTCTACGCTGCCATCGCCAGCGGCGACCCCGAACGAGCCGCCGCCCAATCGGCGTGGCACATTGGCAAGTACCGCGAACAGTTCCCGCAGGAGTCCGCCGCGGAGCCCAAGCAACGGAAACGACCATGAAACTGCTAGTTATCAATCCCAATATCAGCGACGACGTCACGGCGCTAATCGAGGCGGAAGCCCTCCGCTCGGCCGGGCCGGACACCGAATTGATTGTCCGGACCGCAGGTCACGGTGTCGAATACATCGAGACCCGCTTCGAATCCCTCATCGCTGCCGGTGCCGTGGCCGAGATCATCGCCGAACACTGTTCCGGGCAGGATGAAGGGAAGGTCGACGGCGTCGTGGTCGCGGCCTTCGGCGACCCGGGCCTGCCCGCGCTCAAGGAACTCACCAACGTCCCCGTCATCGGCATCACCGAAGCAGCCCTGTGCGCCGCCGCACTGCAGGGACACCGCTTCTCGATCATCGCCATCTCGGATCGCATCACCGCTTGGTACCGGGACTGCGTGGAACACTTCGGCCTTGCCGGCCGGCTCGCCTCCATCCGGTCCATCAACCACAGCCTCAAGGGCATCGGCTCGGTGCAGCACGATTTCAAGGACACCCTTTTGGAACTCAGCCGCAAGGCAGTCACCGAAGACGGTGCCGACGTCGTCATCCTGGCAGGCGCGCCGCTGGCCGGCCTGGCCCGCAAGCTCGACGGACAGATCCCCGTCCCCGTTGTAGACGGCATCTCGGCCGGCATCCGGATGACCGAAGCCGTAGTGGCCCTGCAGTCGGGCTTCCACCGCCAGGGCGCCTTCGCGCCGCCGCCGGTGAAGCGCCGTCGCGGATTGTCTGAAAACCTCGACGCCGCCCTGACCGCTGCCCAGTCGCAGGTCACCCAGTCAGTGACTGCTCAAGCAGATGCGGCTGCCGCTTCCACCACCCACCCGGCCGCCGCCGCGAATCTTTAGGAGGACAACGATGTCCCATATCCCCGATCTTGTGATCGCCCATGGCACCGTGGTGAACAGCTTCGGTCGGCACAACGCGCATGTCGTCGTCCATGAAGGCCG
This sequence comes from Arthrobacter sp. ISL-30, assembly GCF_018613855.1. Classification (GTDB taxonomy): domain Bacteria; phylum Actinomycetota; class Actinomycetes; order Actinomycetales; family Micrococcaceae; genus Arthrobacter. Next base: position 98,899 of record NZ_JAGGPK010000006.1, on the reverse strand, counting down.
GATTGAGCAGCTTATTGACGCTACCGAACCCGTCCCGACGTCGTCCCGCAGCATCGACGCCACCGGCAAGCTCGTGATCCCCGGCGGAGTTGATGGTCACTGCCACGTCGCCCAGGTGACCGGTCGGTACCGCACGCTGGATGACTATCGCACCACGTCCACGGCTGCCCTGTGGGGTGGTACCACCACCATCATCGATTTCGGCATCCCCCGCGATGCACAGGAAACCCCGCTCGAAGCCGTCCGGAACAAGAAGGAACTCGCCCGGGAATCCCGCTGCGACGTAGCCCTGCACGGCTCCGTAGTCAGCTGGGACGAAACCGTTCCGTGGCAGCTTGAGCAACTCGCGGCCGAGGGGGTGCGCTCCGTGAAGATGTACACCACCAACCGCGGCTCCACCATGGCTGATGGAGACACCATCCTGAAAGTCATGCGGGAAATGGTGCGGCTGGACGGACTCACCTACATCCACGCCGAGCACGATCCCATCATCGTGGACTGCACTGAACAGCATGCCGCGGACGGCCGGATCGCCGTCGAGCACCTGCACCGCACCCGGCCCGAACTCGCGGAGGAGGTGTCCGTCAAGGAGACCCTCGCCATGGCCGAGTACACGGGTGCGCCGGTGTACTTCGTGCACCAGTCGACGCCGGGCGCCGTCGACCTGGTTACGGAGGCCAGGAATCGCGGCCAGGAAGCCTATTCGGAGACGTGCCCGCACTATGTCACCCTGGACGATACTGTCTACTCCGGCCGCTTCCCGGAGTGGTTCGCCTGCTGCCCTCCCATGCGGGATGCCGAAACCGTCGTGGCCCTGAGGGAACGGCTTGCTGCCGGGGCTGTGCACACTGTGGCCTCGGACCACTCCTGCTATGACCTTTCCCAAAAGCGCGAGCGCCAGGACGACATCCGCTTTATGCCGCACGGCCTGCCCGGCGTCGAAACCCGCATGCCCGTCACGCTGACCGCCATGCTCGACGCCGGAGCCTCCGTTGAGGACTTCGTGGAGGTCTTCTCCGCCGGCCCCGCCAGGATTAACGCCGTTCCCGGCAAGGGCGTCATCGCCGAAGGCTTCGACGCCGACCTCGTGCTGTTCGACCCTGCGGATGAACGGACAGTCGACGGCGGCGCCCTCCACATGGGCACGGACTTCTCACCGTTCGAGGGGAAGACGCTGCGCGGCTGGCCCGTCGTCGTCATCTCCGCCGGTCGCGTGGTGGTGGACGAGGGCGGGTTCCAGGATCCCGGCCCCGTCGGTCGGTTCGTGGCCCGCAACGGGTTCACGGCCCACCGCGACGCCGTCGCTCCCCTTGAAGGCATCCCGTCCCCTGCCCGTCCTTCCGCCCTCGCCGCCCGTTAGGAGCCTTCGATGCCTTCAACCAACCGCCCCACCCGCATCGGGATGATTGTGCCGTCGTCGAACACCTGCCTGGAGCCGCAAAGCTACCGGATCCTCGGCGAGCGCCGTGACGTCACCCTGCACTTCACCCGCATTCCCGTCACCCGGATTGCCCTTGACGACTCGTCGGACAAACAGTTCGATGCCGCAGGGATGCGTGCCGCCGCTGAATTACTTGGGACGGCGGACGTGGACGTCATCGCTTGGAACGGCACTTCGGGATCCTGGCTTGGTGCTGCCCATGACCGCGAGCTTGTGGAGGAAATCACCGATGCGACCGGCATTCCTGCCACCACCTCCACGCTGGCCTACCTGGACGCATTCAGGGCCTTCGGTACGGAGCGGATCGGACTCTTCACTCCGTACACGGCGGATGTGAACGAGGCCGTCATTCAGTCGTACGCCGGCTGCGGGATCAAGACTGTTGACCACCGGCACCTGGACCTGAGCGACAACGAGTCGTTCGCCCGGGTCACGGATGCCGAGATGCTGCCCGGCTCCCTGGAGCTGGCAGCGTCCGCGCCGGATGCCCTCGTCTTCCTCTGTACCAACCTGTACGGTGCCAACATCACCGCGGATGTGGAGGAAACCACCGGTGTCCCGGTGCTGGATTCCGTGGCCGTGACGCTATGGCACTGCTTGAAGCTTGCCGGTTCCCCCTTGCTCGCACCGAGGTGGGGACGGCTGCTGGCGGACCGGACCTAGCCGGCCTGCCAGCATAGTGGGGTCGCGCGTCGGGAGGCGCGCGCCCAGGCAAGAACTGTCCGGGGCGGGAACAGCCTTGGCAGGAAACGACGGCGGTCCCTCCGTTTGCGGGAGGGGCCGCAGTCTGTTTGCGCGGGTATCTGGACTTGCGTGGCGTGTGGCTCATTCCCCGGCAGAATGATTAGCTACTAAAGGCTAGAGTCGACCGCTGGTGATTGAGCTGCAACATTGCGATACAGCCCGCAAAATGCCGCTTGAAACCACTGGCCCTGCAAACAAGGAGTTTCCTGTGAGTGCCGAGAAGACCTATACAGCACCCGAAGCCGAGCGTGAATACGATCCTGAGTACCAAGGGCAACAGTCGGAAACAGCCCTGCAGGCCCTCATCACGCGCATTGAGCAGGAAATTCAGGAGCTGCATTTCCCTGCCTTCAGCCAGGCGGACGCTGTATCACTGGGACTGCTCCTCGTGGAACTCGGCAGCACCCGCGCATTGCCAATCGCCATCGATATCAGGCGGCACGATCACATCCTCTTCCACGCCGCACTGCCAGGCGCCACCCCGGACAACGACAGCTGGATCGAACGCAAGAGCCGCACAGCCGAACGCTATGCATTGCCGTCCCTGCTCGTCGGTCTTCGCAACCGCGTCGGCGGTGGGCGCATCGAGGACTTCGCCTGGTTCGACGTGAAGCAATATACGGCAGACGGGGGCTCGTTCCCGATTTATGTCTCTGGAACCGGCCCCATAGGCACCGTCACCGTGTCCGGGCTCCCCCAAAAGGCTGACCACGAACTCGTGGTGGAGGCGTTGAGGGCTTTTGCCGCCAAGTGAACTATTGCCCCCTTCTAGCGCAAAAGGCGCAGGGACCCAGCGAAGAAGCAGTATCTGGCAATAAATGGCAAACGCTTTCTTGTTATTGCATTGGGGATTCTAAAATCGAGTTGTACTCGATTTGTGGTCCCGCTCACGGTGCCGAGGGCACAGTCGCGATCCCCGACGTCGTCCTGTGGCAGCCCGGCAAAGGCTACCTCTACAGCCTGGTCGCCGAAGTCCGCGGCGGCGGCCGGTTGGTCGACTCCTACAGCCAGCCCTTCGGTGTGCACACCATCGAGGTGCGCGGCAAGCAGTTCCTTATCAACGGCGGGCCCTTCTACTTTATGGGCTTCGGCATGCACGAGGACCACGTCACAGTCGGCAAGGGCCACAGCGCCGAGCACATGGTCAACGACTTCCAGCTCCTCGACTGGGTGGGGGACAACTCCTTCCGCACTTCGCACTACCCCTACGCCGAGGAGGTCACGGACTTCGCCGACCGCCGCCCCAAGGCAGCCGCCCACACCCTGCGACGCAGATGGACCGGGCTGCGTGATCGCAACGCCGGATCCGAGTCAGCATATGCAACCTCGCCCACATTGCCGGCAAGAAGTCAGCGCCGGAACAAGGAAATCACGATGCTGACTACAACCGAAACCACGATCATGGAGACCCAGGGAATGTAAACGCGCATGTTCTCCCGTTCGATTCGGACGTCCCCGGGCAGATGGCCGAACCAGGACAGCCAGCCGTTCCATGCCAGTATTCCCACGACGACGACCATCAGCCCGATAGCCACGAACAGCGGACCAAGGTCGCGGCCCATCACCTAACTCCTTTACAACCATGAAGTTTCAGTCTCGAACGAGATGATAGTCCCTGAAAGTTCGATGGTGCTGTCCTGATGGCTTCCCAGAGCGTTGGTTAGCCCCGGCGGGGCGTTGAGAACTCCGCGGTATCAAGGCTGATCGTGAACGGACCGTCATTGACCAGGGACACCTGCATCATGGCTCCGAACTGCCCGGTCTCCACCTCGGCGCCCAGGTCACGCAGCGCGGATATCAAGGCGACTATTAGCGGTTCGCTAACTGGACCGGGAGCGGCAGCGGACCAGGAAGGCCGCCTTCCCCGCCTCGTGTCCGCATAGAGCGTGAACTGGCTGACCACCAGCAGGGGCGCGTTCTCGTCAGCGCACGACTTCTCGCCGTCGAGGATGCGCAGCGTCCATATCTTGGAGGCGAGGGCCGCGGCGTCGTCCGGGGTGTCTGTATGCGTTGCTCCGGCGAGCACCACCAGACCCGGTCGGTGGATGGCTCCCACAGTTTCGCCGTCGACTGTGACCTCGGCTCGGGTGACGCGTTGAAGGATGGCTCTCACGGATCCACCCTAGGCGAATCCGCACCAGGGATTTCGCTACGGCCAGATCTCGGAGACTCCCATAAACTGCGAGTGGTAGTACTTGTGGACCTCGGACGCCTCAGCCTGCTCCTGTTCGTCGGCAGGCGCCGTTTCGGATTGCCCTTCCTGGCCATTAGCTTCAGCCATATCCGCCGCCTCCTTGCTGCCGTTGGCTTCCTCGCCCGACTTGTCCATGATGTCCCCCACTTCCAGACCTGTGCCGGTGTCCGCTTTCGCGGCTCCCACCTGACACTGTCCGCCCGGAAACCAAGGAAACTGCCGGGATCAGCGCATGATCGGATCAAAGTTGGCTCAAGATTCCGCTTCCCTAAAGACCGAAAAGTGGCAAAAATTGTAAGCATGCTTTGCTTCTAGGAAATCGTCGGTTCACCCAAGGAGGAAATCCAATGAACGACTCACCGAAGCACGACGAGCTGCCCCTTCCCGACTACGACCACATCCCGACAGGAACACTGCCAACACGCATCCAAGGACTGGATTCCGAAGGAGTCCAACAACTGCTCGCCTACGAACAGGCCCATGCGAATCGGCTCGGCGTCATCCAGATCCTCGAAAGCCGGCTCAACAACCTTCAGAATGGAGCGACACCGAGCGGACCGACCGTCCCGACCATGCCGGAAAAAAGTGATACCCAGGGAGGGTCACCGGTCTCACCTGCCACTGCGGGCCCGCCGGTAAACCCCCCACATGAGGGCGTTCCAACGAATCCGTCCCAGCCGCGCTAACTCGCCCGGGCAGCTAACTCCCCCCGGGCAGCCATGACGTTTCTCAGGGCGCGCTTATCCGAGCCGCGCAACGCTCTTCCGCGTCGGCTTCGGCGGCTCGGCGCCTGCGAACAACTCCGGCGACTCCGCCTGGATCCTCTCGACGTCCTCGAAAACGGCCCGGAGATGCACTCGTAGAGCGTCCACGGCTGCGCCAGTACGGTCTGAAGCGATGGCGTCAACTACGGCGGCGTGCTGCTCAAGCAGCACACCAAGCGGCCGGGTCGTGACCAGGCTGAGCCTCCGTGCACGGTCAAGATGAGCCTTCGCCGAGTTGACAGCAACCCATGCCGACTCGTGGCCCCCCAACCGCAGCAACTCCTTGTGGAACACTTCGTCAAGTTCGAAAAAGCGCTCTACGTCCTTTGCCTCCGCGGCCTCGCGCTGCTGTTCAAGGTTCGCGCGAAGCCTGCTCATTGCCTCGTCATTGGGCGACGCGATGCCAGCCAGGGAGGCGCACTCTATGGCTTCCCGAATGAACTGTGCCTCTGAAACCCGCGCGATATCCACCAGCGAAACGAATGAGCCGATTTGAGGATAGACCTCTACCAGCCCTTCCTCCCGAAGCAGGATGAGGCTTTCCCGGACGGGGGTACGGCTTACCCCAAGTTCCTTTGCAAGATCGTTTTCGGAGAGCGGCTCTCCGGGCTTCATCTCAAGGGAGATGATTCGCCGGCGTAGAGCCTCCAACACGATGTCCCGCACCGAAGAACGCCTGGCACGTCCTGTGTTCATCCCTTGCATGGACTAAGTCTAATTCCTTGACACACTAGAATGGTAGTGCTTGTATGGTAGTTGTAATCGCTACCGAGGCCGCTCAGCGGCGGGACAGAACTCCCCCTAGGCGGGACGATGATCCCCATTAGATGCCTCCCCAACTACCTAAACGTCTCATCGCATGCAAAGGAGCACCTGATGACTGAGAGCATCGCGCCCCCGTCGGCCAAGCCGGCATCACGGACTACCCGCGACCTTGCCAAAGCCGCTGTCTCCGGATGGCTTGGCACCGCCATGGAATTCATGGACTTCCAGCTCTACTCGCTGGCGGCAGCCATCGTCTTCAACAAGATCTTCTTCCCGGACGTGAGCCCGGTGGTCGGCCTGATTGCTGCTATGGCTACCTACGGCGTCGGTTATGTGGCTCGCCTGGTCGGCGCCGTATACTTCGGCCGCATGGGAGACAAGATCGGACGGAAGAAAGTCCTGTTCATCACGATCGCCCTGATGGGCGCATCGACCACCCTGATCGGTGTCCTTCCCACGTACCAAATGATCGGGATCTGGGCGCCCATCCTTCTCGTAGCCCTGAGACTGGTCCAGGGCTTCGGCGCGGGCGCCGAAATCGCCGGTGCCACTGTCATGCTTGCGGAGTACGCTCCAGCACGCCGCCGCGGCCTCATCTCCTCCCTTGTTTGCCTCGGAACGAACTCCGGCACGCTCGCGGCTTCCGCCCTCTGGGCCATCCTTGTCGGCCTCCTCCCTGAAGACCAGCTGCTGAGCTGGGGCTGGCGTATTCCGTTCCTCGCCAGCTTCCTCCTGATGATCTTCGCGGTATGGATCCGCCGCTCGCTCAAGGAAAGCCCGGTCTTCGAGCAGCGCGAAGACGTCGTCGACGGCGTCGCTCTCTCCAGGCGCGAAATCACCGGGGCCAAGGCCGCTGCCAGCACCGTCGCGGCTGGCAACACGGGCGTCGACACCAAGAGTGCCAGCACCATTGAAAAGGCCCTTCACCAGCGCAAGGGCAAGGCCTTCCTCATCGCCCTGGGCCTCCGCTTTGGGCAGGCAGGCAACTCGGGCCTCGTGCAGACATTCCTTGTGGGCTACCTCGCCACTGTGCTTCTCGTTGACAAGACTGTGGGAACCACGGCCATCATGTACGGCTCCCTGCTGGGCTTCCTGACCATTCCTCTGATGGGAATCCTGGGGGACCGCTTCGGCCGCCGCCCTCTGTACCTTGCACTCAGCACGCTGACCGCACTCTTCGCCATCCCCATGATGCTGATGATCACTAGCGGCAACACGGCAGTCATCACCGTGGCCATGGTGATTGGCCTGAACCTCGGAGTCCTGAGCTTGTTCTCCATGGAAAGCGTCACCATGGCCGAATTCTTCGGCGCCCGCACCCGGTTCACCCAGTTGGCACTGGCCAAGGAAATCGGCGGCATCCTCGCCACGGCCATCGGCCCGATCCTGGCTGCAACGCTCACGGCCGTCACCGGGCACTGGTGGCCGCTGGCCGCGATGCTCATCGGCTACTCGCTCATCACCCTTGTCTCCGCCGCCGTCGGACCCGAAGTCCGCGGACGCGACCTGGTTCGCCTCGAGGATGCCGCGTGAAAGCGGTAGTAGTGCACGGGGCCAATGACCTTCGCGTCGACGACCGCCCCGAGCCCGTCGCCGGTCCCGGCGAGGTTGTGATCGACGTCGAATGGGGCGGAATCTGCGGTTCGGACCTCTCCTACTGGAAGCACGGTGCCTCCGGTACGGCATTTCTGAAGGCACCCCTGGTCCTTGGGCATGAGGTGGCGGGACGCATCGCTCAACTGGGAGACGGCGTCCGCAACCTGGAAGTCGGCCAGCCCGTCACGGTGCATCCTGCGGAGCTGGTGGGAGATGGCTCGATGCCCGCACGCCTGGCAGGCCGGACCAACCTCTACCCACAGGTGAGGTACTTTGGCTCCGCTGCCTTCGATCCCCACACGGACGGCGGCTTCTCTGAGCGGAAGACAGTCGGCGCCTCCCAGGTCCGTCCACTGCCCGATGGCGTAGACACCTTGCGGGGCGCACTGGCCGAACCCCTGGCGGTCGCCATGCATGCAGTGGCTCGGGCCGGTTCACTCGCCGGACGGGACATCCTGGTCAATGGCGCCGGGCCGATCGGCTCCCTGGTGATGGCTGCGGCAAAGTATGCCGGCGCCAGATCCGTTACGGCGGCAGACATCAACCCTTCCTCGCTGCGGATCGCCAAAGCCATGGGCGCGGATGAAGTCCTGAACGTCGCCGGGCCCGACACGCTGCCGGAAGATGTGGAGCTTGTGTTCGAGGCGTCCGGAGTTCTCGGTGTGCTGGGCCAAGTCCTCCGCGCCACGGCCCGGGGCGGAACAGTGGTCCAGGTGGGCAACCTCCCCGGGGCCGCCGCTCCGGCGGCCCTTGGGGACCTCGTGACCCGCGAAATCACCTGGATAGGCTCCTACCGCTTTGTGGACGAAATCAGTGACGCGATCGCCGCGATGTCCGCCGGATTGGATGTTTCGCCCATCATCACGCACAAATTCGGCATCGACCAGGCCGAGGAGGCCATGAAGGTCTCCGCTGATCCCACTTCCGGCAGCAGCAAGGTCATGCTCCGCCTCGCTCCCAGCTAACTGACAGTAGTCGTCGTTATGAGGGCTCATAACGACGACTACTGCGACCTACTTGAAGGATAAATCCAGTGAAAATCACCGACGCACGGGTAGTGGTTTCGTCTCCGGGACGAAACTACGTCACCCTCGTCATCGAAACCGAGGACGGGATCACCGGCATCGGGGATGCAACTCTTAACGGCCGCGAGTTGTCCGTGGCGGCTTACCTCACGGAACACCTCTGCCCGCTGCTGATCGGCCGGGACGCCCGGCGGATCGAGGACACTTGGCAGTACTTCTACAAGGGCGCCTACTGGCGCCGCGGCCCGGTGACCATGACGGCGATCGCCGCGATCGACGTCGCCCTGTGGGACATCAAGGGGAAAGCCGCCGGCATGCCAGTCTACGAACTCCTGGGCGGGGCCGCCCGCGAGGGCGTGATGGTGTACGGCCACGCAAGCGGCTCCACCTTTGAGGACCTCAGCGCAGACTTCCAGCATCACCTGGACCTCGGCTACAAGGCCATCCGGGCGCAAGCAGCCATCCCCGGTTTGGAAAAGACCTACGGGATCGCACCGGTGGACGGCAAAACCTATGAGCCCGCCAGCGGCAACGTGCCCCAGGAGGACACCTGGGAGACCACCGCGTACCTGGATTTTGCGCCCAGGATGATGGCGCACGTCCGGGAGGAGTTCGGCTACGCAATCCATGTCCTGCATGACGTCCACCACCGGCTGACCCCTATCGAAGCAGGCAGGCTGGGTGCCTCGCTCGAGCCGTACCGCCCCTTTTGGATCGAAGATCCGACGCCCGCCGAGGACCAGTCGGCGTTCCGCCTCATCCGGCAGCACACCACTACGCCCATCGCCGTCGGCGAGGTATTCAACTCGATCTGGGACTGCCAGCAACTGATCACCGAACGCCTGATCGACTACATCCGCACCTCGGTGTCCCACTCGGGCGGCATCACGCACCTGCGGCGTATTTTCTCCCTGGCAGACCTCTATGGCGTCCGTTCGGGTTCCCACGGCGCCGGTGATTTGTCGCCGGTGTCCTTCGCAGCAGCGCTGCACGTGGATATGGGCATTCCCAACTTCGGGGTCCAGGAATACATGGGCCATCGTGAACCGGCCGGCGAGGTATTCAAAACCTCCTACACCTTCACGGACGGCTACATGCACCCCGGTGATGCGCCCGGCCTGGGCGTGGAGTTCAATGAGGCGGCCGCAGCCTTGTACCCGTTCGATCCCAAGTACCTGCCCATCAATCGCCGGCTCGACGGCTCGGTGCACGACTGGTGAACACCTCAATGCAGCAGAACCAGAGCCAGCCTTTCGACGTCGTCGTGCTGGGCGAGATCCTCGTTGAAGTAGCCACGGACGATCCGTTCGGGCACGGCGTTCCTGCCCGGCTGGGCATCTCCGGCGATGCCCTGAATGTGGCAGCTTCGGCCGCCGCAGCAGGTGCCCGCGTGGGCCTCCTCGCCGTCCTGACGGACGACGACCTCGGCCAGGCGATCGCCCGCCGGATCGCAGAATTGGGAATCTCCACTGCGCTACTCCGGTTCCGGAAGGGCCAACAGGGCGTGTACCTGGTCCACAGTGACCCGGACGGACAGCGGGAGTTCTCTTACGCGCGCAGCGGAAGCGTGGGTTCCACTTTGAGCCCGGACGACGTCGACCCCGCCGTCTTTGCTACGGCGGGAGCAGTGGTCGCCAGCGGGATCGCCTGTGCCATCTCCGAAAGTTCGCGTGCGGCAGTAGCCAAGGCTGCGTCGTTGTCGGGCCGCTTCGTATTCGACCCCAACTTCCGGCCTCGGCTCTCTTCTGCCGCGGACGCCGCCTCGGGGCTCGAAGCCCTGGCGCCGCAGGCCTTCCTGGTCACGCCGTCCTTTCCCGGCGAGACCTCGGCACTCCTGAAGTGCGCTTCCGCCGAGGATGCTGCCGCCCGACTGCGGGACCTGGGGGCGGCCAACGTGGCCGTGACCTGTGGTGCCGAAGGTGTGCGGTTGCTGGAAGGCTTGGAGTCGCTGTGGATCGACGCGATTCCTGCGCCTGCTGTAGTGGATCAGACTGGGGCCGGCGATGCGTTCGTCGGAACCCTGACCGCGCGCGTGGTCCTTGGCGACACACTCGCCGAAGCGGCACGCTACGGCGCTGCCGCAGCCTCTCTCGTGGTGGGCGGAAAGGGCGGCACGGGGTTCATCCCCAGCTTTGAGCAGACCCGGGCGCATGCCCAGGAGGCCATCAGAGGAGGGGAACTGTCATCGCACGCCTAAACGCCGCCACTCTCGCCGAGAGGGGAAACCACCGCGCACTGCTGGCGCGGGGCACCCTCCGGCCCGGCATTGTGCATCTTGGCTTGGGCGCCTTTGCCCGCGCCCATACCGCCGTCTTCACCGAAGACGCCATGCTGGCCTCCGGCGATTCTTATTGGGGGATCACCGGAGTCACCCAGCGCTCTGACATTGTGGCGCGACAGCTTGCGCCGCAGGATGGCCTGTTCTCGGTAGTCGAACGGGGCAGCGGCGCCGCTCCCCTTAGGCTTGTCTCCAGCATCACCGAGGCAATCTCCGGCCGCCACAATCCGGAAACGGTGATCGAACGCATCGCTTCAGGCCGGACAAGCCTCGTCACGCTGACGGTCACGGAGAAGGGGTACCGGATCGACCCAGCCGGCGGCGGCCTCAACCTCGCCGACGAGCAGGTCCAGTCGGACCTCGCTGGTGGACCACCACGGACAGCGATCGGCCAGCTGGCCCGGGGACTCCAGCGCCGGGCCCTCGCCGACGCCGGACCGCTCACCGTGGTTTCTTGCGACAACCTCCCGGCCAACGGCGAACTCACGCAAAAGCTGGTGCTCGCGTTCGCGGCTGCACTGCCCTCCTTGGAGGGCGAGCGGCTGCGCTCCTGGGTGCAGGAAAACGTCGCCTTTCCAAGCACCATGGTGGATCGAATGGTTCCGGCCACGACGGCAGCCGACCTTGACGCCGTCGAACGCGAACTCGGGTTGCGGGACGAAGCCGCCGTGGTGGCCGAGCCGTTCCTGCAGTGGGTCATCGAGGACAATTTCGCGGCGGGGCGGCCCCGCTGGGAGGACTCCGGAGCGGTGTTCACCCACGACGTGGCTCCCTGGGAGGCCGCCAAACTGCGCCTTCTCAATGCCAGCCACTCCATGCTCGCCTACCTCGGGCTGGCCGCAGGAAAGGCCACCATCAGCGAGGCGGTGGGCGAGGACGCCTTCCTGGTAGCCTGCCGCCGAATGATGATCGAGGACGTGCTGCCCACGGTCGAGCTCCCCAAGGGACTGGAGGGCGAAGCGTACTGCGAGCAGGTGCTCAGCCGCTTCGCGAACCCCGCATTGGGTCACACAACGGCCAAGGTGGGCAGTGACGGCTCGCAGAAAATCGGCCTGAGGCTTCTCACCACGGTCCGGGCAAACCTCGACGCCGGTCGCGAACCACGCTGGGCGTCGCTCGCCGTCGCCGCCTGGATGCATCGGGTGGCGTCTGTGAGCCCGGCGGAACTGGATGATCCCCTCGCCGCCGAACTCCAGGCAGCCCTTCCCTCCGCCCGCTCGGCCGCCGCCGTCGTACCGGCGCTCCTGAACTGCCGGAGCGTCTTCGACGGGCAGCTCGCCGCCAACTCGTCCTTCATGGACCTCCTCACCCACTGGTACAGCGCCATCGACGCCCACGGACTCGATGGCCTGAGAAATGAGATCAACCATGGCTGACGCCACCAGCATCCTGAACGTTTCCCCTGTGATCCCGGTGGTTACCATCGACGACCCGGCATCCGCAGTGCCCGTCGCGCAGGCCTTGGTGGACGGCGGCATCCGCATCATCGAGCTGACCCTGCGGACCGAGAGTGCCTTGGAATCGCTGAAGCTCATCGCGGCGGAGGTTCCGGACATGATGCTGGGCGCCGGTACCGTCCTGACACCAGGGCAGGCAGATGCCGCAGCCGCTGCCGGAGCCCGGTTCCTCGTCAGCCCGGGAGTTACACCGTCGCTGCTCAGGCACCTAGTGGGCATGGACCTGCCGGTGCTTCCTGGAGTAGCCACCGTAGGGGAAGCCATGGCCGTCCTGGAAGAGGGCCTGAGCGCCATGAAGTTCTTCCCGGCAGGGCCCGCCGGAGGACCCGATTACTTGGCGGCCATTGGGGCCCCCATCCCCGCCGTTCAATTCTGCCCCACCGGAGGTATCAGCCTGAAGACGGCGCCAGACTATCTGCAACTGGCCAACGTCAGCTGCGTCGGAGGCAGCTGGCTGACCCCGGGCGACGCCGTCGAGGGCCAGGATTGGCCAAGGATTACGGTCCTTGCGGGGGAAGCCGCCGGCCTCGCCGTCTCCCGAAGCTATTCGGTGCGGGCTTTGCCCTCCGGCGTCTCGTCTGGTGACTCGTCGGACGCTTCATAGGACGCTTCATCCTGCGCTTCATCCGGATTGGCCTGGCCGCCGTCCCGCACCTTCCGTTTCCTGACCTTGCGGATCACCAGCCAAGTTACGGTAGCCGCTAGAGCGGCGTAGACGGCGTAGTTGAGGAAGCGTGAATATTGCTCGATGAGCCGGTACTGGGCTCCGAGCAAAGCGCCCAGGCCAATCAGGAGGCCGTTCCAGATTCCGCTACCGGCCAATGTAAACCCGCTGAAGGTGAGCAGGTTCATCTTCTCGGCGCCGGCTGGCAGGGAAATGAGGCTGCGGACGCCGGGGACCAGCCTGCCGAAGAAAACCGCCGAGCGGCCATGTCGCTTGAACCAGTCGGCGGCCTTCTCGAAATCCTCGCGCTCAGTGAGGGGAAGCCTGGAAAGCCAGCGGATTGAACGCTCCAAGCCGAGCCGCGCGCCCAGCCAGTACAGGAACAGGGCGCCAAGGTAGCCACCCAAGGTGCTGGTGAAAAAGACAAGGACCATGTTCATGGTTCCCTGCTTTGTCAGGAAACCCGCCAACGGGAGAATAACTTCGCTGGGAATTGGCGGGAAGATCGTTTCCGCCAGGGTGAACAGCCCTACTCCCCACTCGCCCATCGCGTCAATGGCGCGGGCGGCTACCCCAACAAGGCCATCGAGATTCTCAGCGGAACCGGACGTCACCTGCGCAGGCTCACTGAACAGGCGCGGTCTTGGGCGGCGGTGTCCTGCAGCTGAAGAGTTCCTGGGTTCCGGAGCCCCTGGCGAGTAGCACGGTCAAGGCACGCGCCGTCTTCGGAATGGGTTCGAAATGCTGCACGGAGCGCGATCCGGCTGCCCAGATGCGCTTGACTCCAAGCACCAGGCCGTTTTCATCCATTACGGTCAAGGGCGGACCGCCCTGTCCTGCCACCGGCCTACGCTTCCAGCAGAGGCTTACCACGGTCATCCCGTCCCAGAACTCGACTGCCGTGACAAAGAATTCACGCCCGAGGTCGTCCTGGAACAGTCCGGATGGCGGAACGTACACCCCCAACAGCTCGGATTCGAGAGGCGGCATCGAATCCCTGATAGGTGACTGCTTTGGATTGAGGTCTGGATGGATGGTCATTGTGGTCTCCGTCTAAATGTGAACGGCCCCTGCCTGACCGCTTCCCCCCTGCACGTATTTCCGGGAAATCAACTGTAGCTCCATTCGATGGGTTTCCGGAAGAGACCCGACTCAGGACTCCACCAGGTGGCGAGCTTCGAGGAGACCATCCAGAGGTGCTGTAGGGGTGTGGCAGGACGAGGCGCGCCGTGTGTTTACTTACCTTTTACTTGGATGATCCGTGGACGTGAAGAACGGGGAGGAGACTCTGGTTACGAAACGAATGGATCAATAGACATTCAAACAACCAGCGGGAACGGACCGCAGGAATGCGCATCCTACTGAGCTGTGGCAAAGGCGCAGCCGACAGGTGACCCGCAGAACGGGAGCATGGTCATGGCCGGTATTTTTGAGCTCTTCGTTGATGCGGACGCCTCCTTCAGGTTCCGGCTAAAAGCCCCGGACGGGACGGTGATGGCCGTTTCCAAGCCTTTCGGCGACAAGGCCGCCGCGGTTGCAGGCATCACTTCCGTACGTGAATACGCCGGCAGGGGGCTGATCACCGACCTTTGCCCTGAGGCCCGGACGGGTTCACCGGCTGCACCTGCCCAAGCACCCTCCGTCCAACAAACACAGGAAGGACGACATGCCAGCGCGCGAGAAATGCACGTTCGCTCTACGGCTTCGCGCCGAACTTTTCACAGCCGTTGGATGGGCGCTGCCTGAAAGGCAATAGGCACTTCACACAGGAGACGACGACGGCCCGCGCCCGAAAGGTGCGGACCGTCGTCGTCGTTTTAGCGGCAGCCTAGTGGCGACCGCCGCCGATGATGCCGTTTTCTACGGCCTTGGTGACGGCATCGGCCTCCGCCTGCGTCAGCTTCCCGTCAGTGACGGCCTGGTCCAGCCGCGTCTTCAGGGCCGCGGCGCGTTCCGCTTGGGACGCTGCCCGGATTTCCTCCAGGGCCGTGGTGACCTTGGACTCCTCAACCCCGAGCGACTCCGCGAGGGACTTGGCCAGTGCCGCGTCCATCGCGGAACGGTCCGGTTTGGTGCCTTCGGCCGGCGGAGTTGTTGGCTTGTTGGCCTCCCGGAACGCCTTCAGCGCCTCGGTCACCTTGGACTCTTCGACGCCAAGCTTGCTGGCAAGGTCCGCGGCCAGCTGGCCCCGGTCGCCCTTGTGTCCGCCGCGCTTGCCGAAGCCGTCGGCCGGCGCGGTGCTGTCTGCCGAGGCACTGGCGCTTGGGCTGGGGCTGGGGGTTGTGGCCGCGGATGCCATACTGGTCACTCCCAGGCCGGCACCCAGTACCAGTGCCCCGGCCGCGACGCCGAGTGTGATTCTCTTCTTGCGTGACATGTGCTGTCTCCTCAATCCGCCGTGCGAAACGGCTCTTTACGGACGGACGGCTGGTTGCATCGCCCTGATACAAACATGGGGCAGCAAGATAAGGCGCCCCTGTTCGGATACTGTCAGGAGGCTGTGAATCCGTGTCCGGACTGCATAGGCTTCAGGGGTTGATGGGGACCCACGCTCGGCGTAGAGTCCGTCGAACCGCACAAGCCTGGAACTGGAACCACAGAAGCGAGGGGCCGATCATGGGGCAATTAGTCGTCCAGGAGTTCGTAAGCGCCGACGGTTTCGCCGCCGATGCCAACAACGAATTCACATTCTATGAACTGCTCGACGGCGGCACGGCAGAGTTCGATCGGAGCCAACTGAAGTGGCTGGACGGCGTGGATGCCATGGTCCTCGGGGCAAACACGTACCGGATGTTCGTCGAGTACTGGCCGACACCTGCCTCAAAGGACGAGATCATCGCGCCTGCGCTCAACGGGCTCCGGCGCTTCGTTTTCTCCCAACAGCTCACCAGCGCTCCCTGGGGAGACATGCCGGAGGCGACCATTGAATCCTCCGACGCAATCGACGCGATCCGCCGGATCAAAGGCGAGATCGACGGCGACATTGTGGTCTGGGGCAGCCTTAGCCTTGCCGGGGCGTTCCTGGCAGCGGGCGAAGTGGACGTGGTGCGACTTGTTGTTATGCCGATTGCCATCGGAGCGGGACGCGGCGTGTTTCCCGCCGGGCAGGAACCGAAGCTGCTGAACCTGTTGAGTGCCAAGTCGCACGACCATGGGCTGATCGAACTCGAATACGCTCCCAGGACGAAGGGTTCTTAGCGCAACCTCCGAATAAAGCACCGACGGCAGCTACACCTACACCGCGGCCATCGAAGTGCCCACCGGGACGACTGCCCGGGTGAAACTGCCGGGGCAGGTTAACGAGGAGGCTTGGTCGTTCGTCGGACAGCAACCCTTTTCCACCGTTTAGGCGGCCAGCTCACGTTCATCAGCAAGAGCCCCAACAAGAGCCCGTCAATCGTTATTATCCCTGCCATCAGATAGGCCCAACCGGCCATGACAAATCTCCTGACTGTAATCCCCCAGCCAATCGAATTGTCGTCCAAGTGTGGCATGGGATGGGCTTGGAGGGAACAGCATCGGGGCCACAAAAAAGGCGGCCCGCGCCCATAGGGTGCGGGCCGCCGTCGGCATTTGTTGGGGGACGGTTAGATAATGGCGGCGCGCAGCTCCTTGGCGGCCACTGCGGGGTCGTCAGCGCTGTAGATGGAGCCGCCGACGACGGCGACGTCAGCCCCGGCGCGCTGTACAGCACTGATGGTGGAGAGGTTCACTCCGCCAGCCACGGAGAAGGGCACACGGGCCTCTTCGCCGGCGCTCAGCAGCACATCCAGGTCATAGCCAGGCTTGGCCTGCTCGTCCAGGCCCGCGTGGAACTCAATGAACTTTGCGCCGAGGGCGCGGGCTTCCTTGGCCCGGGTCACCTTGTCCTCGACGCCGATCAAGTCAACCACAATGCCCTTGTTGTGGGCCTTGGCCGCCTTCACTGCGCCCGCGATCGTGGAGTCGTCCGCGCTGCCGAGGACGGACACCAGGTCCGCGCCGGCGCCGAAGGCGATCTCGGCTTCAAGTTCGCCGGCGTCCATGGTCTTCATGTCGGCGAAGACGATCTTGTCCGGGTGCGCGGTCTTGATTGCCGTGACAGCGGAAAGCCCGGCGTTCTTTACCAGCGGCGTGCCGAGCTCGATGATGTCGACGTATTCGGCAACTTTGCCGGCGAGGCCGAGGGCGGCTTCGACGGTGAGAACGTCCATGGCGACTTGCAGTTTCATAATGTGGAGATCACTTTCTTTGGGGTTTTGAGATTGGAATGGTGGGGCCTGGTGCTTATTCGAGGTTCGCGTGGCGCAGCCAGAGTTCCTCGGGAGCTGCTGCGTCCTCGTCCCACAGGCTCTGGAACACCGCCTCTGTTGCCAGGAACAGAACCTGCTCGAAGAGGCTTCCTGAGTATTGGCGGGAGACGGCCGAGCCGTGATCGGTCTTCCGGGCTGCCGGGATGACGGCTACGACATCGGCGACGGCGGCCAGCGGCGACGTCGTGTTGGTGCTGTAGGCAGCCACTCGGGCTCCCTGGCTGGCGGCAGTCTCCGCCGCCTTGACCACGCTGGGCGTGGTGCCTGAGCCGGAGGCGGCCAGCAGCAGGTCTCCGGTTCGGATCGCGGGGGCGGTTGTTTCTCCGACGACATGCACCGTCAGGCCAAGGTGCATGAGCCTCATGGCCGCCATTTTCAGGACCAGTCCACTGCGACCGGCTCCCGTCACGAAAATCCTGTCGGCCGCCTTGAGTTCGGCTGCGAGCGCCGCAACCTGTGCCGGGTCAACCCCGGCACCCGTCCGTTGTATTTCGTCCTGGATCAGAAGCAGGTTCCGGGTCACCGCCTCGGCTGTATCGGCCAGGGCGGCCGGATCGGTTTCTGCAATGACACTCATGGGTGTACCTCCTTCAAAAGTTGTTGCCTATTCATCGTGTCGCGCCAAAAGGGTGGGGCCAACGACGTTGTCGAGCAGTTTCACCTGCCCAAAGGGATAGGGATCGCTTCCGGAAGTCCGTAGACTGGGCGGGTGAACCCCTCTCCCGAAGCTCGCTCAGTCCTGTCCATAGGGAACCTGCTTGCCGACGCGACTCCCGTCCTGGATGCCATCTACGCCCTTTCCACGGCGCCCCTGACGGAGATCGCGCAGCGGCTGCGGGAGGCAATCCTCCCCTATGTGGGAAGCAGCGCGTTGATCATCTTCACTGAGGACTGCACGGGGCGACCACAGAAAAAGGCCGGCGACGAAGCGATCATCAGCAAGGTTTCCATCGCCGAACTCGACCAGCTCCGGATCTGCCTGGCAGAGGCCGAGTCTTCGCAGCTGGACGCCGGTGAGGACGAACCGTGGCAGGGCGAAGCGGTGCTCGGCGGCGAGGGCCGCCCCGTCCTCGCCTTGTCGTCAGCCAGCAACGCCTTGCTGGTCCTGACGGACCCGCTGCCACTGCCGCTGTTTGCGCCGGAGGAGGAACTGTCCGGTCGGTTGGAAGAACAGGAAGCAGCCTTGTCGATGCTCCTCTACCTCTGGCGCCTTGCAGCCGAGCGCATCCGGGAGAAGGTGGCGGATGCGCCGCCGTCGTACCTCATTGAATCCCGGGCCGCCTCCGCCGAACGGGTGAGGGTGACCGCAGAGCTGGTCGACCGGCATTCAACCACCCTGGAAACGCTGCTGGCCGCCCTGCGGTCCCCTGCGCTGTCCGACGCCGCGGCGCGCAAGTCGGCAACCGACGTCGCCGCCCAGGCTCTCGTGGGGCTCCGCACCCTGAATGACCGCACCACGGACCTGGTGGAGGAACCGGTGGCCACCGCCTTCCAGCGGCTCCGCGACGACCTGCGGCCCCTGATGCATTTCAGCGGAATCGACGTCCAGTTCATCGAGCCCCCCGTGAACGGCCGCGCCCTGCCCGGCGAAGTAGCCCACGCCGCCCGCGCGATCGTACGCGGAGTGTTGCTGGCGATGGTGGAGCAGCCCGACGTCCGTCGCGTCCGCACTCAATGGGACTGGACGGCGAAAACCTGCTGATCAACGTCCGCGACGACGGGCTGGGGGCTTTGTCGTCGGAGGCACCGAACATCGTGAGGCTGGCCCAGAGGGTTGACGCGCTCGATGGCAGGATCTCGATTGACGTCATGCCAGGGTGGGGTGCCGACGTCGCCGTCGTCCTTCCGCTGGACCCGCCAGTCCGACAGCTGGCCGGCGTCGCCGACTGGAAGCTTGGCGAACGGGAACTCGAGGTGCTGCAGCTGCTTGCCGCCGGACAGCGTAACCGTGCAATTGCCGCAAAACTGCACATCAGCGAGAACACCGTGAAGTTCCATTTGAGGAACATCTTCCGGAAGCTCGGTGCCTCCTCGCGGACCGAAGCCATCGCCATGGCACATAGTAACGGCCTGCGCTAAGCCGCGCCGCCGACGATACTTGCCGCCGTCGGAAGCGGGTGACAGGGTGGCCACATGGCCATCGAGATTCGTCCGGCGACCCAATTCGAAGATGTGAAGGCGGTGGTCGGGCCCAAGCGGCCCGACGCAAACGTCTGCTGGTGCCTGAGCTACCGCATCCCCTCCAAACAGAACCTGGCCTTGCATGGCCCTGAGCGCGGGGAACTGGTAAAGGAACTGGTCGGCCATGATCCCCCGCCGGGGGTACTTGCATACGACGGCGATGAGGTGGTCGGCTGGGCCGCCGTCCATCCGCGCGCCGACACCAGCTTTGCGCACAATCGCAAAATTCCCCATGTGGATGATCTCGACGTCTGGTCTGTGTGGTGCATTAGGGTGCGGCCCGGGCATCGTGGCAAGGGCACCTCCCACCACCTGCTCCAAGGCGCGGTCGACTTTGCCCGCGCTTACGGCGCGCCTGCAATCGAGGGCTACCCCGTTGATAACCAGGGCAACCATGTGGACTTCACGATGGCCTACGTAGGCACCCGGCAACTCTTCGAGCGAGCGGGGTTCGTCAAGGCCGCCGACACCGACTCCGTAATCAACGGCTTCCCGCGCGTCCTCATGCGCCTTAACCTGGGCTGAACAAGGGCCTGCGTTAACCCGCTTAACGCAATGTCGTCTTCGTCACACTTCCCCGTCTAGGATCGGAATTGTGAACTAACCGAGAGGACGCTACTGGCGGCCTTGTGGCGGGTATGTGAGCCGCAGAAATTACTTGAGAGTATGGGTCATGGCTTCGAACAGTGATGTTGAACCTGATGTCGACGCCGATGCAGGACAACATGGTGGCGTGCAGTCAGTGGACCGGGCGCTGCAGGTCCTTGAGATCCTGGCGCGGGACGGCCATGCCGGCGTGAGCGAAATCGCTGAAGAAATGGGCATCCACAAGTCCACCGTCTCGCGGCTGCTGGGATCCCTGGTCACCCGGGAGATGGTCCACCAGAACAGCGAGCGTGGAAAGTACCAGCTGGGCTTCGGCATCCTGCGACTGGCCAGCTCCATTCCGGGAAGGCTCAGCCTTGTCCGCGAGGCCCGGCCGGTCCTGGAAAGCCTGGCGGAGGAGTTCAAGGAGACGGTCAACCTGGCCGTCCTGCGCTCCAACTATGCGGTGAACGTGGACCAGGCCATGGGGCCCTCGACGCTGGCCACCTACGACTGGGTTGGCAGCCTCACGCCGCTTCACGCGACGTCGAGCGGGAAGATCCTGCTTGCCGCTCTCTCGGCCGACGAGCGGAACCGGATCTTCAAGGAGACGGGCCTTCAGGCCCGGACTCCGCGCACCATCACCAAGCGGGACGAGCTGGAGAACCAACTGCTCGACGTCGTACGGGACGGATATGCGGTGACGCGCGAGGAATTCGAGATAGGACTGAATTCGATGGCGGTGCCGATCTACAACCATGTGGGAGCGGTGATCGGTGCCGTCAGCATCTCAGGCCCGGCCTTCCGCTTTGACCCGGAGAAGACGCTGGGACTGATCGAGGCGCTCAGCCAGGCAGGGCTCTCGATCAGCGCGAAAATGGGGTACACGCGGCGCTAAATCTGGCCTGGCGCCCGGAGCCCACCGGCCCGCTAGGTTCGGGCCACTAGGTTCGGGGGCGCGAGCGGAGATGCTGGCGAAGGCCCGGAATGGCGAAGTCGACTTTGCCGTGTCCTACCGGTTGGATGAGCCCGGCGGCCAGGAGCCGTGCCCTGTAGTTGGCGACCACATTTGTCCTGGCGATCATGCGCTGGCCAATGTCCTTGGCTGTTGAGGGTTCGTCGTCCTCAGCCATTGCATGGAGGAAGTCCAGGTCCTTGGGCGAGGCCGTGGAGAGGGCGGCTTCGATGACGGTGCGGGCATTACGCCTGTGGGCTGCTTCAACAGCCCGCTCAAGGGCTTCGGCTGTTACCGACCCCTGGTTATTTTCCGCTTCCCGCCACAGGAAGTAGCCGACCAGCTGGATCAGGAACGGATAGCCGTCGGTGGCTTGGGCAGCACGGGCGACCAGCTCGGGATCGATCCTGAAACCTGCCCCGGCGAAGGTTGCCGTAAAGGACTTCTCAACATCAAGGATCGCCGCGGCGTGCAGGTCGATTTTGTCGGCCCGGCGAAGGAACGTGGCAACGCCCTCGTTGAGCAGGTCGGAGACGGCGGCTGGCAGCCCGGCGAAGACCAGCCCAATGGGCAGTCGGTCCTGGATGAAGTGCTGCACACTCGCGGCAAGCTGGGCCAGCTCGTTCCGGTCGGCCGCATGAATCTCATCGACCGTAATGATCAGCCCAGTGCCACGGGAATCGAGGAGCCGCAGCAGCTCCTCCGCAATGGCCCGCCAGGCGACCTGCCGATCCGGCGGCAGCTGCGTGGTGATGCTGAAACCGGCGGCGCCGATAGAGGTGATGCGACGAGTTTGTGGACCTTTCCCGAGTTCCTCCGCCAAGGCTCGCATGGCTTCCCCGATCCGGCCCATGAAGCCCGCGGTTGCCGTCTCCGACACCACGGCCCAGCCGTGATCCCGGGCGATATCATGGGCGGCGCCTAGCATGACGGTCTTGCCGATGCCCCTTGCACCGGTGAAGATGGTCAGCAGACCGGGTGCTCCCGAACCCAGGCGCAAGCCATAGTCGAATTCGTCCAGCACACCCGCGCGGCCGATAATCTCGGGCGGAGTGGCACCGGCCGATGGCCGAAACGGATTGTCGATCATCAATAGCCCCTATGAGTTCCTGTGAATCTTGTGAGTTTGGGTTCCTTTGTGAGTTTAGTGAGTTTCACCCAGTTTCGGATAGGCGACACGAACAAGTCCGGAAACAAGAAGGTGGCCCGGCCTGCCCCTTCGGACAGACCCGGCCACCGACTCTCTGATGAGCTAGCTACGCACCGGGCGTGATGTCTCCTACCTTCTCCTGGACCCAGTCGTGGAAGGCGCCGATGTGGTGCTCGCTCGGCACCAGCACACCGCCCTTGGCGTAGACCTTCGAGCCCATGGCGGGCTGGCAGCGTTCGCAGGCGTCGAAGTCCTGCTGGTTGACGCGGTGGAACAGTTCCACCGAGGCGCTAACGTCCTTGCCGCTCTCCACCACGCTGGGAACATACAGCCAATCGCATTCGACAATCGTGTGGTCCGCGGCCATGGGGAACATGCGGTGGATGATCACGTGGTCCGGAACCAGGTTCACGAACACCGTCGGCTTGATGGTGATGGCATAGTACCGGCGGTCCTGGTCCTCGCTCACGCCGGGGATCAGATCCAGCCCTTCAGAGCCGTCAACCGTGAAGCCCTTGATGTCCTCGCCGAACTCCGCGCCGTGGCCGACGAAGTACTGCGCGGCCAGGCCGTCGGCGAACTCCGGCAGCACCTCTGTGAGCTCCGGGTGGATCGTGGCGCAGTGGTAGCACTCCATGAAGTTCTCAATAATGAGCTTCCAGTTGGCCTTCACGTCGTAGCGGATGCGCCGCCCAAGGCTGAGGTTCGCGACGTCGTAACCCTCAATGGCGCGCAGGTCGCCGAGGCGCTCCTCGATGGCGCCCATGACTTCTTCCTCGAACGACGGCGGCTCATCGGCCAGGCAGACCCAGACGTAGCCGAGGTATTCGCGGATGTGGACCTTGACCAGGCCGTACTCGTCCCGGTCGATATCCGGCATCTTTGTCAGGTTGGGCGCGGCGATGAGCTTGCCCTCGAAGTCGTACGTCCAGGCGTGGTACGGGCACTGGAAGGAGCGGGCGGCTTCGCCCTGTTCCTCCATGCAGAGCTTCACGCCGCGGTGGCGGCAGATGTTGTAGAAGGCACGGATGCCGCCCTTGCGCGTGCGGGAAATCAGGACGCTCTCACGGCCTACCTGCACGGTCCGCCAGGCACCGGGCTTGTCCAGGTCGGCAGAACGGATGGCGCAAAACCACATCTGCTCAAAAATGCGCTCCTGCTCGGCCCGAAACACGGCCTCATCCACATAGGTATATCCCGGCAGCGTGGGGATCAGACTCGGGGCACTTACCTCAACAGACAATTTGTCCTCCTAACAAACAACAAATCAACAAACAACAAAGCCAAAAAACTGATTCGGGGATACCGGCTGGGTAAGGGCTCGACGACCGCCCTCACCGCCGGCCTAGGACGCGACGGCGGCCCCCACCAGGGCGGGCTCTCCCGCCCGGTCGGACTCTCCGGTCCTGGGCGTCGGGTGCGATTTCGCCTGCGGCGTCGCCGCGAGGCTTCGCCGCCACTTGGTAAAGAGCCGGGGCTGGTTCATGCCTAGAACGGCCACCGGAACATCTCCGCGGTAATACACGGCCAGGAAGCTGTGCTCCAACGGGTCTCCGGCCTCGATCTCCAGGCGGTCATACCCGCTCGAGTGTCCAGCGAACTGGATCTTCACGCCGTGCTGATCGGACCAGAAGTAGTACGGCTTCAGCGGCTGGCGCGGGGCGCCGTCGTCGAGCAGTGCTTGAACAGCCAGCGCGGCACGTTCCAGGGCGCCGGTCCAATGCTCAACGCGGCGGTGGGCGCCCACCCCTTCATCAAACCAGGCAGCGCAGTCACCCACTGCCACGATTCCCGGCACATTGGTGCGTCCCATGGCGTCGCAGAGAACACCTCCCTGAAGTTCCACGCCCGAGCCCTCAAGCCATTCGATGTTGGGTTCCGCTCCGATGCCCACCACCACGACGTCCGTGGCGAGGTAGCGCCCGTCGGCGAGCCTCAGCCCGTTGACGTTTCCTTCGCCGCTGTAGAAGTCCTCGATGGCGGCCGAAGAAATAAGCTCCACGCCCTTGGCAACGTGGAGCCCGGCCACGAGGGCACCCATCTCCGTGCCGAGCTGGGCGGCGAAAGGCACGGGCTTCGTGTCGATCATCGTGACTTCCATACCGCGGGAGGCGGCGGCAGAGGCCACTTCGGCACCGATGAAGCCGGCCCCAATGACGGCCATCCTGCTGCCGGCCACAAGCTCGGGGGCAAGGCTCTGCGCGTCGGCCAGGGTCCGCAGGGAAAAGACATTACTCAGGCCGGCGAGGGCGGGCAGTTGGCGCGCCCGCGCACCCGTGGCAATAACAATGCCGTCCGCGTGCACCGTGCGCCCGTCCTCCAGCACGATCGTGCGTGAGGAGGCATCCAGGGACGCAGCCCCGGTTCCCAGCACCCACTCGGCATCCAGCTCATCGCCGTCGGACTCCAGGTACAGGTCCTCCTGGGTGATGCTGCCGAGCAGGAAGTCCTTGGACAGCGGCGGCCTGTCATACGGGCGGTGCGGCTCGTCGCCGATAATGACAAGCCGTCCGGAGAAGCCTTGGGCGCGGGCTGCCCGGGCGGCAGAAAGTCCTGCCAGGGAGGCTCCCACAATCGCAAGCGTCTGCATTTCGACGTCCTCGTTTCAATTACTTCTTACGCAACAACAATCGCTATATGCAACAGCGTGATCTATGCGCTCGCTGTCAAGGGTCGCAATAGAGAAGAAAAACCTTGACAAGCCATGTGAGGTAAAGCACTCTGTTGCTTATCGCGATTGCTGTTGATCCTTGCGGAACGAACCAGCTATTGCATCCAGGATTCCCGATTGAAACAGAGGTCCCCCATGCACAAGGCATGCCCGCTGAGTGAACTGGCACCAGGGGAAGCACTGCGGCTTGACACCGCGCCGCCGATCGCCGTCTTCCACACAGAAGACGGCGAGCTCTTTGCCCTCGACGACACCTGCACCCACCAGGACGCCTCCCTGGCCGACGGTTGGGTGGAGGACTGCTGGGTGGAGTGCCCCCTGCACGCGTCCAAGTTCAATCTCCGGACCGGCGGCGTGGATGCACCCCCGGCCAAACTGCCCGTCCGCCGCCATGAAGTGACCGTCATCGACGGCGACATCATGGTCATCGAATCCAACGAGGTCCCCAACCTCCCCCCTGGCCTGACAGTTGACGGCCACGTCTAAAAGCAGCCCATGAATCCGAACAAAGGACTTCCTCATGGCATTGAATAGTGACCTCGAAGAGATTGACAGCCTTCCGGAAGCTCCGGTGGCACAGTCTTCGGCTACGCCGGCTCCGCTGCTCGAAACCGAAGACTGCGAACAGATCCTGCAGGAACTTCGCCAGACAGAAGGCGAGCAGGCCGCGCTGCGCCGAGGCCGCCGGGTCCTCGGACTGGACAAGACGATTTTCGGAATAACAGGCGTCCTGGCACTGGCGTTTGTGATGTGGGGCTTCCTCGGCAGGGACAGCCTCGCGAGCACATCGCAAGGTGCCCTGGACTGGGTTATGCAGAATACGGGCTGGCTGTTTATGGTGCTGGCATCCCTGTTCGTGGTCTACGTGCTGTGGCTTGCCCTGGGACGCTTCGGCAACATTCCCCTGGGCAGGGACGGTGAGAAGCCGGAGTTCCGGACGGTTTCCTGGATCGCCATGATGTTCGCGGCAGGCATGGGCATCGGGCTGATGTTCTACGGCGTCGCGGAGCCGCTTTACCACTACGTTTCCCCGCCGCCGGGAACGGTTGACGGCCAGACTCCGGCAGCCATCCAGACCGCCATGGCCACCTCCATCTTCCACTGGACCCTGCACCCATGGGCAATGTATGCGGTAGTCGGCGTCGCCATGGCTTACGGAACATTCCGGCTGGGCCGCAAGCAGCTGATCTCGGCTGCGTTTACATCCCTTTTTGGCAGCAAGACGGTCGAAGGCCCCGTCGGTAAATTCATCAACATCCTGGCCATCTTCGCCACCCTCTTCGGCACCGCCGCATCGCTTGGCCTGGGCGCCCTGCAGATCGGCAGCGGGCTGGCTTCCAACGGCTGGGTCGGGGAACTGGCCACCCCGGTGCTTGTGGCCATCGTCGCTGTGCTGACCGTTTGCTTCGTAGCCTCCGCAGTTTCCGGCATCCGGCGTGGAATCCAGTGGCTTTCCAATATCAACATGGTCCTGGCCGTGGTACTGGCGCTCATCGTCTTCGTCGCCGGGCCCACGCTCTTCATCCTCAACCTGATTCCTGCCGCGATCGGCGACTACGCCAGGGACCTAGCCGAAATGTCATCCCGCACTGAAGCCGTCGGCGACGAGGCCCTCCGGACCTGGATGTCCGGCTGGACCATCTTCTATTGGGCCTGGTGGGTCTCCTGGACTCCCTTTGTTGGCATGTTCATCGCCCGCATCAGCCGCGGCCGCACCATCCGTCAGTTCGTCACCGGCGTCCTGCTGGTGCCGAGCATCGTCAGCGTGATCTGGTTCGGAATCTTTGGCGGAACCGCCTTCAACATCCAAGCGAACGCGGACAAGACGGACAACCCGGCCGACGGCCTGGTCAAGATGGTCGACGGCGCACCCTCCATTTCCTTCGACGGCGCCCTCTTCGACCTCCTGCGCAACCTGCCCCTGTCAAGCGGCATCGCGGCGGCCGTGGCAGTCCTGGCCATGGTGCTGGTGGGCATCTTCTTCGTGACCGGCGCCGATTCGGCCTCCCTGGTCATGTCCAGCCTGAGTTCCAACGGCTCCAATGAGCCGTCCCGGGGCCTGGTCATCTTCTGGGGGCTCCTCACCGGGGCCGTGGCTGCCGTCATGCTCCTGGCGGGGGGCGACGTCCCCTCTGAAGCATTGTCAGGCCTCCAGCGCATCACCATCGTCGCGGCCCTGCCGTTCGTCCTGGTCATGCTGCTGCTGTGCTTCGCCCTCACCCGGGACCTTCGCAGGGATCCGTTGTCCCTGCGACGCCGGCTGGCCACTTCCGTCGTCGAACGCGCCATTCGAAGCGGCGTGAGTGAGCACGGCGGGGTCCAGTTCGACCTCGTGACCAAGCATGAATGCGACGAACGGTGCTCTGCGGACGGGCGCTGCGTTGGCGAAGCCTCCAACTCAGCCGGCTCCAACTCAGCTGCCAACGCCGCATCCACCAACTAGGAGAGAACCGTGACCACAGCTCTTGAAAGCCGTCCCGTCGGCGGGGCAACGGCCGAAGCCGGGGCCGTGACGGCGGGGACCAAGCCCCGGCCGGCCGAATTCGTCCTCACACTGGCCTGCCCCGAACGGCCGGGAATCGTCCGGGCGATCACCGGTTTCCTGGCCGACCGCGGCTTTGACATTGTGGAGCACCAGCAGTTTGATGACCACGTCAGCGGCAAGCTCTACCTTCGCACCGCTTTCACCGGAAGCGGCATCGTTCCCACAGAGGCCACGGCAGAAAGCCTCACCACCGAATTCGCGCACATCGCCGACGAGTTCAGCATGGACTTCGCCATCCATGACGGCCGCCCGCAGCGCCTGCTGGTCATGGTCTCCAAGTTCGGCCACTGCCTGAACGACCTCATCTTCCGCTGGCGTGCAGGCAGCCTGGGCGCGGAGATCGCCGTCGTCGTCTCCAACCACGAGGACCTCCGCCCCATGGCCGAGGCCGCCGGACTGCCGTTCATCCACGTCCCCGTAACGCCGGACACCAAGCCGCAGGCCGAAGCACGGCTGCTGGAACTCGTCGCAGAATACGAGGCTGACCTGGTGGTCCTCGCACGCTACATGCAGGTGCTCTCGGACGAGCTGTCCCAGTCCCTGCGGGGCAGCGCCATCAACATCCACCACTCGTTCCTCCCCGGCTTCAAGGGCGCCAAGCCCTATCACCAGGCCTATGACCGCGGAGTAAAGCTGGTGGGTGCCACCGCACACTACGTAACGGCGGACCTCGACGAAGGCCCGATCATCGAGCAGGAAGTCTTCCGCGTGGACCACAGCCTGGACCCCAATGCGTTGGTGACGGTGGGCCGGGACGCCGAATCCCAGGCCCTGTCCCGCGCCGTCCGCTGGCATTGCCAGCACCGTGTCCTGCTCAACAACACCCGCACAGTCGTATTCCGCTAACGTAAACCAGGAGAACCACACACCATGAGCGCATCACCACGCGTCGTCATCATCGGCGCCGGCATCGTCGGCACCAACCTTGCGGATGAACTTGCCAGCCGGGGCTGGACCAACATCACGGTCGTCGAGCAGGGGCCCCTGGAGCTGGCCGGAGGCTCCACCTCCCACGCCCCCGGCCTGGTTTTCCAGACAAACCCATCCAAGACCATGACCGAATTCGCCAGCTACACAGTGGATAAGCTGCTCTCCCTCAGCGCCGACGGGGTGTCCTGCTTCAACCAGCTGGGCGGGCTGGAACTGGCCACCACCCAAACCCGGCTTCAGGACCTCAAGCGCAAGCTCGGCTACGCCACCTCCTGGGGCATCGAGGGCCGGCTCATCGACGCCGACGAGTGCGAGAAACACTGGCCGCTGCTGAACACGGGTTCTTTCGCGGATGGACGCAAGATCCTTGGTGGCCTCTACGTCCCCTCGGATGGCCTCGCCTCGGCCGCCCGAGCGGTGCAGCTGCTCATCAGCCGTTCCCGGGAAGCCGGCGTTACCTACCTCGGTTCCACCACCGTCACCGGGATCTCCCAATGGGCGGGCAAGGTCACGGGCGTCGAGACCTCCTCAGGCGTCATCCCAGCCGACATCGTGGTCTCCTGTGCCGGCTTCTGGGGTCGGGAACTGGGCAAGCTGGTGGGCATGAAGGTGCCGCTGCTGCCCCTTGCCCACCAGTACGTGAAAACCACGCCGCTCCCGGAACTCGCCGGACGCAACGAGCTTCCCAACGGCGCCAGCAAGCCAATCCTGCGCTATCAGGACAAGGACCTCTACTACCGCGAACACGGCGATCGGATCGGCATCGGCAGCTACGCGCACCGGCCCATGCCCGTAGACATGGAGCGGCTCCCCAATGTTGGCGCCGGGGAGATGTCCGACCACAGGATGCCATCCCGCCTGGACTTCACATTGGAGGATTTCGCCCCCTCATGGGAGGACAGCCAGGACCTGCTGCCCGCCCTGCATCGGGCACAGATCGACGACGGTTTCAACGGCATCTTCTCCTTCACCCCCGACGGCGGCCCGCTCATGGGCGAGTCGCCCGACGTCGAGGGCTTCTTCGTAGCCGAAGCCGTATGGGTGACCCACTCGGCTGGCGTCGCCAAGGCCATGGCCGAGCTGCTCATCGAGGGCCAGCCGCGCACGGACCTGCACGGCTGCGAGCTCACCCGCTTCGAAAAGGTGCAGACCAGCGACGCCTATGTCAGCGAAACCTCCCAACAGAACTTCGTGGAGATCTACGACGTCCTGCACCCGCTGCAGCCGAAGGAATCCCCGCGTGACCTGCGCGTCAGCCCGTTCAACGTCCGGCAGAAGGAACTGGGCGCGTTCTTCCTGGAATCGGCTGGCTGGGAGCGCCCGCACTGGTTCGAAGCCAACCGCGGACTGCTTGAGGAACTGCCTGCTGAGTGGCGGGCACCGGAGCGGGACTCCTGGTCCGCGATGTTCCACTCCCCCATCTCGGCCGCCGAGGCCTGGAAGACGCGCACCGCCGTCGCCCTCTACGACATGACGCCGCTCAAGCGGCTGGCGGTCACCGGTCCTGGCGCCCTGCCCCTGCTGCAGCGGCTCAGCACCGGTAACATCGCCAAGAAGCCCGGCGCCGTGACGTACTGCCTCCTGCTAGCAGACGACGGCGGCATCCGCAGCGACGTGACGGTGGCACGGCTTGGGGAGGAGGACTTCCAGCTGGGCGTCAACAGCAATGTGGACTTCGACGACCTTCGAGCGGAGGCCCGGAAGCAGTCGGCTGCCGAGCCAGCCCAGTGGGTCCATGTCTCAGACATCACGGGCAGCACCTGCTGCATCGGCCTGTGGGGACCGCTGGCCCGCGAGGTGATCGGCAAGGTCTGCGGCGACGACCTCAGCAACGACGGGCTGCGCTACTTCCGCACCAAGGAAATCAGCATTGGCGGCATCCCCGTGACGGCCATGCGCCTGTCCTATGTGGGCGAGCTCGGCTGGGAGCTGTACACCACGGCCGAGTACGGCTTGAAGCTCTGGGACCTTTTGTACGAGGCAGGCCAGGAGCATGGCATCATCGCGGCGGGGCGTGGCGCCTTCAACAGCCTGCGGCTTGAGAAGGGGTACCGGCTGTGGGGCACCGACATGACCTCGGAGCACCACCCGTACCAGTCAGGGCTCGGCTTCTCCGTGGCGAAAGACAAGGAAGGGTACGTGGGTTGCGAGGCGCTGGCGGCCCGGAAGGTGGAGCCTGCCACTCGGGAGCTGCGCTGCCTGACCGTCGACGACGGGACGTCCGTGGTCCTCGGCAAGGAACCGGTGTACGTGAAAGGATCGGCTTCCGGCTACGTCACCAGCGCGGCCTACGGCTACTCAATCCGCAAGCCGATCGCCTACGCCTGGCTGCCGGCCGGCATTTCTGAGGGCGATTCTGTGGAGATTGAGTACTTCGGGCAGCGGGTTGCGGCGACCGTCACGGCCGAGCCCCTGTTTGACCCGGGCATGGAGCGTCTGCGCGGCTGATCGGCGGCCGCAGCTTGGCCTGCCGGCGAAATTGACCCTCTTTGCCGAAGGTTCGACGGCGACACACTCGGATTCCACGGTGTGTCGCCGTCGTTTTGGGCTGAAAGAGGGTCAAAACTGTCCTGCTGCGTCAGTTTGTCCGTGCGGGCCCGATCGACTCCCGGATAACCAGCCGCATCGTTGGCGTCGAGGGGAGGTTGTCCGGGGGCGGGACGCCTTGGACGGCGGCGATCAGCTCGGCCATGCTCCGCTCCCCGAGCGCCTCAAGGTCCATGCTCACGGTCGACAGTGACGGGACGAAGAACCTGGACTCCGCCAGGTCGTCCCAACCGAAAACACTGATCTGCCCGGGGACTGCAATGCCCTTCTCGTGGAGGGCACGCAGCACGCCGAAGGCCATTTGGTCGTTGGCTGCCACCACGGCCGTTACCCCAGCAATTTTCACAATCTCCTGCGCAGCGGTGTAACCCGAGGCCGCGGACCAGTCTCCGAGCCCGATGCCGTGAGAGGTCAGGCCCAGGCGCTGGATCGCATCCTCATAGGCGTCGCGGCGGTTGCGCGCCGAAAGCCAGGCCTCGGGGCCGGCCACATGGAAAAAATGCCGGTGCCCGAGGCCAGCAAGGTGCTCAACGATCTTCGCTTCGAAGGTGCCGTCCGCCAGGCTCCCGCGGCCGCGCATCTTGTCGTCGTATTCCCCCGCCACCACAACGGGAACAGACGACTGCAGGGAACCAGAGTTCCCGGGCAGCGGAGCAAAGGACAGGAGGCCGGCAAGATCCTCGCCCGCAAGCAGATCGCTGATCTTTTGCGAGCGTTCCTTCGCGGTTCCCTCCAGCGACACCACATCGACGCGATACCCGGCGGCGTGGGCAGCCTTTGCCGCACCATTGAGCATCCGCAGCGGAAAGTACAGGGATGCCTCGGGCACGAGGACAACCACGCGATACTGCTTCCGCGTGCGCAGGGAACGGGCAGCCAGATTAGGCGAATACTTGAGCTCCGCCATCGCCTTTTCTACCCGTTCCAAGGTTGCCGGCTTCAGCCCGCCCTTGTCCTTGAGGTAGCGGGACACGGTCTGATGGGAAACCCCGGCCAGGGCAGCCACCTCGTACATCGTGGCAGGCTTGCTCCTGTCCTGCCCGACCCCGGCTTGCGCCATCCCGGCCTCCTGCCCGCTCGTCCCTGTTTCCCACCAGCCTAGACGGGTGGCCGCCTTGCCCCTGCTTCAACCGCCCTATCCCGCCATCTCCCCAGGCTCCCAGGTGTGCAGCCTGCCGCACATGCCGAAACTCCCTTCCACCGGAGCCTGCCGGGATCGCGCTACAGCTGCCCGCTTTAGGTGACAGTAGTCGCCCTCCTCCAGGGCATTAAGCCATTCCTCGGTCCGGACAGCTTCGGCGGCAACAGTTCGGCTCCATAGGGCCCGCCAGTCCGGGACCCGGGACTTGACCAGTTGGACGGCGTCGCGATGAAACTCTTCGACGGCGGACGCGTCGCCTGCCAGCACCGCCTTCTTCAACCGGACATAGCCCGCCATGGCGGCATCCCGCCGTGCCCGCGCTGCCTTCCCAACGTTGATAGTGCCGGTTTCCGGTCCGGGCAGCAGCGCCGCACGGGCATAATTGTCCCGGTCTCCCACGATGTCGGCAGGGAAAGTCAGCACAGCATCCCCGGCCTCCGGGAGTCCCGCATTCTGCATGATGACCAGCAGGTCGAGCCCATCAGTGTTGATGAGCCGGTGAATGGTTCCCGGGCTGAACCAGAGGAGGTCCCCAGGAGCGAGATCATGAACCGCATGGCCGGCGGGGCGAATTGTCTCCACCTGGCCGGTTCCCGCCAGGACCAGATAGGCCTCGGTGGAGGCCGTGTGCATGTGCGGCGATCCTCCGCAGAGGCCGTCCGAGGCTTCCCAGTCGTAAACGCCGAGCCGCGTTAAGGCCGTCCCTCCCGGAAACGAGGGCAGCATCTGCTCACCGCTCATGACGCGGTGAAAACCTGGTAATGCCGGACGGCAGCTTCCGCGACCTCCGCCAGGTCCGACAGGCGCTCCGGTGTGGACTCGCCGTCGGCAATGACGACGGCGTATCGGTTCACCATGGTGCCCCCGGCGGCGAAGGTGACTTCCTCACTGAAAAAGGGTGCGGGACCAAGGCAGGCGAAGGGCTCCGATCGGGCAAACCACTGGGGCGGGTGCTGGGCGTTACGGTCATCATCCAGCATGAGTACCGTGGAGAAGCGGCTGGTCTCATCGTGCTGGCCTACAAAGGCCATCCAGGGCGATCGTGCTCCGCGCAACTCCTCGCCGCCGGACTCCGAAGGCCCGCAAATGCTCCCCCCAGTGAACGAGCGAGGGCCCCGCCAGAAGAGACCGCCATAGCCCGCATTGTCCCGGCCCTCCGTGGTGGGGGAACCGATCTGCACATCCTGGCCTGAAACGTTGGTCATGGCCGACTCGAAAAGCAGGATCCAGGAGTCGCGGTCGGCCCCGGGAGCGACCTCAAACGAGCGGGTTTCTTCAACAACTTTCAGCCCGGACCGTGCCTGCCAGGACAGCTCATGGGAAAACCGGAAGGTATCGCCCACAATGCCCGACTCCAGGATCTTCACGTGATCCATGCGGCCGTTGTTCGGCAGCCACTGGTAGTCCCGTCCCCTCCGATAGCTTGGGCCTCCCCAGAAGTTGTCATCCCCGAAATGGGGAAGGGACCAGGCGATCCCTTTGTGCCAGACGTGATCGTGAGGCCGATAGATGCTCACGGTGTCCCCAGCCGGGGTGCGCACGGGGTGGAAGAACGGCCTCGGCGATTCCCGCTGCTCGTCGTCGGACTTGTATGTGTAGCTCAGGATGTCGACGTCGCCGAGGTTGACATTGACTGTCCCTGCCTGTGAATCGTCCTGCCAGTCCAGATTGCTGGTGATGTTCATGCCTTTGATGCCTCCTGCTGCTTCCACGGTTCCAGATGCCCGTCCATGCGCGAGTAGAAGGGGTTCGCCTCGTCGATCTGCCCACGTTCAATGGGCATTCCGGTCAGACTGGAGGCATAGATGGCGGCCGCGAGTTCCATGGTGGCGTAGGCGTCCTGAAGCGACACCGAAGCCGGGCTCCCTGTGCTGAGAGCGTCGACAATCGCCTTGTATTGCGCCAAGTGACCGCTTGCGACGTCGTCGTCGGAGGCCCAGGCCGCCCTCAGTTCCTCACTGCCGGGGGCCGGAGTGAATGACCAGTTGTTGTTGCTGTAGCCATAGAGATGCTCGAGTTCGACCGTCGCGAACTCGTAGTCGAGCCGGAGCTGCGAGGTTTCCCGTGGCGAAATCACGGAACTGGTGATGGTCGCGATGGCACCGGATTCGAAGCGAACGATCGCTGCCGAGACATCCTCGGTGTCGGTCTGCCGGGCCAGCTTGGACGCGAAGGCTGTCACTTCAGCCCACGGCCCCCAAACATGGGTGAGCAGATCGAACTGGTGGATGCCGTGACCCATCGTTGGGCCTCCCCCTTCGACATCCCAGCGGCCGCGCCAGGGGACGTCGAAGTAGGCCTGGTCGCGGAACCAGAACGTGTTACACGCTCCGACGAGCGGCTTTCCCAGGAGCCCTAAGCTCTGCAGGCTCACCAGCCTTTGCGCTGCCGAGCCGAAGCGGTGCTGGAAGATGCAGCTCACGGAGCCTGCCGAGGCGGCTTCGGCGTGCTGGAGCTCGCGCATTTGCCTTAGGGACAGCGCCGGGGGCTTTTCGATAACCACGTGAAGGCCATAGGACAGTGCCTCCAGCGCGAGGGGTTGGTGGCTCGACGGCGGCGTACACACTGCCACCATGTCAAGGGCGCCGTTGTTCAAGGCGTCAGCCAGGCTCACGGCTGTCCGGCCGATGGCAAACTTGTCCGCGAACGCTTCGGAACGCGAGGGTTCGACGTCGATGGCGACTGCGAGTTCGATCCCTTCCTGCTGCAGGAGCGCCCCGGCGTGGGCATGGGCGATGCCGCCCGTGCCGATAATCCCGACGCGCAGGGGGTGGTTTTCTTCTGGGCCTGTTTGCTGCGTTGTCATTCCCGGCTTCCTGATTAAGGACGTAAATTCGTCAGAAGGCGTTGGGCTGCCCTGTCCGAATCGACCCTGAGTAAAAGTTATCGATAACGCAATTGTTTGTTATCGATAACTTTGTCGTCAAGGTCTCGGGGAAGAAAGGTGCCAAGAGGATGCTGGCATCCCAGGAAACGCAAGCGTAGCGTCGGATCAGAAAATGAAAAGCGTCGCACGAATGTGGACGGTGTCCCATGTCGGGCACAGTTGCAATCCCGTGAAGGAGGGGGGATGGCTGGATGGAATGCCGATACTGCTGCCGGGCCTTGGGGCACCGGGACGGTTACGTTGGTGGAGGGGACGTCCTTCTGTATCTCCTCCGCAAACGGAGACATCCATCCGGAATATTCGCACGGGGTTTTCCAGGAAGACACCCGCATCCTGTCCCGCTGGAATCTCACCGTCAATGGCAAGCCGCTGGAGCCGCTCGCGGCGGAGATGAAGCAACCGTACCGTGCCCTTTTTGCCTGCCGTGTTCCCCGCTCTGACGGACATGCGGACAGCCCACTGATCGTGGAGCGCCTGCGCGAAGTGCGTGCCGGAATCCTGGAGGAGATCACGGTCCGGAACTATTCATCGCATGCTGCGAAGTGCAATGTTGCCTTGGTGGCCGAATCGGATTTCGCGGACCTCTTCGAAGTAAAGGAGGCACGCGTCCCACGACACTGGGAAGAGTCCCGCCAGCCGGACGGCGATTCGCTGACCATCCGGGGCGTCTGGCGGGACGTCCGGAAGGGCGTCGTCGTCAAAGCCAGCGGTGGCGAGGTTGGACCGGAAGGCGTTACTTTCCGTATCACCGTCCCGCCCCATGGACACTGGACCGGACTGCTAAGCGTGGTACCCGCCCTTGATGGAACTGGCCCAGTGTCACCCATTGGGCGTCCTGCTGAGGGCGAAATGTCCTTGAGCGACCGGAGACGCCAGGAGTGGGTGGCCAAGATCCCGGTGCTGCACATGGGCAATGCCTCCATCGAACACACCCTACAGCGCAGCTATGAAGACCTCGGCGCCCTTAGGATTGAGGATCCTGAACATCCGGATCGCGTTGTTGTGGCCGCCGGCGCCCCATGGTTTATGACCCTGTTCGGACGGGACTCCATATGGGCCTCGATCATGTCGCTTCTGGTGGACCCGTCCCTGGCCCTTGGCACACTGCAGACCCTGGCCGACCGCCAGGGCAAAGTGGTAGACAATTTGAGCGAGGAGGAGCCGGGCAGGATCCTGCACGAGGTCAGGCTGGACATTTCCAGCGGATTGGCGCTCGGCGGGAAGTCGGCCTACTACGGAAGTGTCGACGCCACTCCCCTGTTCGTGTCCGTGCTTGGCGAGGTGAGCCGTTGGGGTTTTGCCAGCGACACTATCGCAGCGCTGCTGCCCCATGCCGATCGCGCTCTGGACTGGATCCGGGATTACGGCGACAAGGACGGGGACGGCTTTGTCGAGTACGAGCGCCTGAACCCCCGCGGGCTCATCAACCAGGGCTGGAAGGATTCCTCGGACGGCATCAACTTCGCGGACGGCAGGATGGCTGAGCCGCCAATCGCAGTATGCGAGGTCCAGGCCTATGTCTACAGCGCGTACCAGGCCCGCGCCAAGATAGCTTACGACGCCGGTGATCTGGCCTTGGCGGCCGAGTTGCGGGACCGCGGCGCGCTGCTGAAAAGGCAGTTCAACGAACAGTTCTGGCTGCCAGACAAGGGCTACTACGCTGTCGCGCTGGACCGTCACAAGAGGCCCGTCGATGCCTGCGCTTCCAACATGGGGCACTGCCTGCTGTTCGGCATCGTCGATGAGGACAAGGCGCCGCTGGTGGTCGAACGGCTCATGTCCCGCGAGATGTTCAGCGGCTGGGGAGTCCGAACCCTGGCGAGCGACATGGCTGCCTACAATCCCGCCAGCTACCACAATGGATCGGTCTGGCCCCACGACACTGCAATCGCTGCGGGCGGACTGAGGCGCTACGGTTTCGTGGAGCAGGCGCAGCGGATCACCACCGCCCTGTTGGAAGCGGCGGAGTACTCGGGTGGTCGGCTGCCGGAACTGTTCTGCGGCTTCAGCCGGGAGCAATTCGCCCAGCCTGTCCCCTACCCGACGGCGTGTTCGCCGCAGGCCTGGGCGGCGAGCACGCCACTTATGCTGATAAAGAGCCTGATGGGCTACCAGCCGGATGTTGCCCTCGGCGCCGTGTGGCTGAATCCAGTACTTCCGGAGTCCTACGGCTACCTGCATATCACCAACGCCCCCATGGCCGGAGGACGCATCACCATCGATATTTCCGGTTCCACCGCCACCATCGAAGGGCTGCCCGAGGGCATGGTGTTCCACCACGGAGCCCGGCCGCCGATGGCAAATCTGGTGGAACAGGCCAGATTGCGCCCAAAGACTTAGCGACCGGGCCGCCGCACTGTGCCCGCAGTTAGCCGAGCATCTCCAACAGCAGTCGGCAGGCGCTGGGTACCGGCTCGATAATCTCGGCGTTTGTGGTCCTCGCCAAACGCGCGGCCGTGGAACTCAGCGGACCACCGGCGATTATCACGGCCTCGGCGCCGTCCTGCGTGGAAAGTTCGACGGCGGCTGCCAGCTCCCGGTACTGCCGTTCCGGGTCCGCGGCCAGCACCAACGGTTCCGACTCGGTCAACCGGACCCCGGTGAAGCACTCCGATTTGCCGTGGGCTGCTACGAGCTTGGCCAACGATGAGGCCAGGAGCGGCGTGCTGGTAGCCATTCCGAACCGGCGATTGCTCCTCGACGCCGCCAGGATGGAGCCCTGGCCGATACCGAGGACTGGAACGGCGAGTTCCTCGTGGAGCTGCTCGCGACCCGGGTCCCCTATGGCGGCTACTATTACCGCTGCTATCGCACCGCCGCTGGACTCCGACGCACCGTCACTGGACCCCAACAGATGGTCGAGGACAGCTGCTCGGACGTACTGCTGTGATTCAGCCAGGGCTGCGGGGTCTACGATCATGGCAGGCCCCGCTGCAGCCGTGAGGCCGATAACCTCGAAGCCGTGGGGTGCGAGGGTCTCCTTCGCGAGCTCGGCCATCATCGCCGTCGTTTTGCTGTTCGTGTTTGGGTTCACGAGCAGGACAATGTTTGGGACGTTAGTGCCCATAGATCGCAGCCTCCTCGTCATCGGAACCGGAACCGCCGTCGGCATCTTCTTCGAGCGGCTTGCCGAACGTCTCGGGCGGGAACTGCACCGCGACTGCCAGGATGCAGAAAAGCACAGCGAGCGTGGTGAACATGCCACCCAATCCTGCGACGTCGAAGACCGCCCCTGAGATCAACGGGAAGAGGCCGCCCGAAAGGGAGCCCGCCGCCAGGATGATTGAAGTGCCGAAGCCGCGGGTGCTCGTAGGGTAGAGCTCCGGCGCGAACAGCCAGATTGTTGTGTTCAGGATGATCACGGCGAAGTTGAACAGGACTCCGAAGATGACCACCAGCACAATATCAGTGGCCAGGAAGGCCATGGACAGTCCGGCGGCGCAGCCCAGGACAGCCGCCGCGGTGAGCACCTTCTTGCGCGGCAGGCGGCTGGCCAGGTATGCGGCAGTCCCCGCGCCCAGCAGGGAGCCGGACTGCATGATGAGGGTGAACCACAGGCTGGTGTTCACGGCGTAGCCCTGCGAAACCAGAATGGTGGGCATCAGCGTGAGCATGGAGATCTGGGCCGCATAGGACATACAGACGGCGATGCAGAGCAGGACGGTCCGCTTCAGCAGCTTGCCGCGCAGGGCGTCCTTCCAGTGGCCCGAGGACTTTGCTGCCTCAGGATCCGGCCCGGCAGTGATGAACTGTTCGGGATCGCTGATCGGGCCCGAGAGCTTGCCCCGGGCCAGGCGGGTAATCACCAGGTTCGCCTCGTCGATCCGGCCCTTGGATGCGAGGAACCGGGGAGTTTCGGGGACGAACCGGCGGAAGAACATGACCAGCAGCGCCGGGATGAAGAGCAGGCCGAATACCCAGCGCCACTTGTCCGGACCGTCAAAGAGGGTGAAAACCAGGATGCCGAAGGCCGGCGCGAGCATGTTGCCAAGACCGGCAGCCGTGAC
The DNA here is from genome assembly GCF_018613855.1 of Arthrobacter sp. ISL-30. Lineage (GTDB taxonomy): Bacteria > Actinomycetota > Actinomycetes > Actinomycetales > Micrococcaceae > Arthrobacter. Next base: position 60,080 of record NZ_JAGGPK010000006.1, on the reverse strand, counting down.
ATTGATGAGTCCGACCGCCGTACCGCGGTGTTTGGCCGCGAAGAATTCGGCCATCATGATCACTGCTACAGCGATCTCGCCGCCCAGGCCGAAGCCCACAATAAAGCGACCCGCAGCCAGGATGGGGTAGTTGGGTGCCACGGCGCATAACAACGAACCGCCGGCGAAGATGATCAGGTTGATGATCAGCATCTGCCGCCGACCGTATTTGTCTACGATCAGCCCGGTGGCCAGGCGGCCAAGGGCCGTGGCCGTGAACGTCATGGTGTTCAAAAAGCCGATTTCGGTGCCGCCCAGGCCCCATGCTTCCCGCAGGACGGGGCCGGTGATGCCTACGGCATTTTGTTCGAGGGCGTCAAAGAAGACACCCAAAAGAATCATGAAGACGATTTGTCGGTGAGCGCCCGTGACGCCGATCCGCTGGTATGCGCCCTCGATTTGTTTTGCCAGCGTTTTCGCCGGTGATCCAATCCCCGGCGATGCCGTTGCCTCGCCTGCAAGCTCTTTATCCACAGTGCGCTCCTTACTGAGCTCTGAAGTCCCCCGTCCGCGCCTCAACGGACGCATTTCCATGATGCGAAATACTGCTATCGCATACAGGAATGTGAGTCAGATTACAGTTTGGGATCCCAAAAATTCAAGAGTCTTCCCAAAATCGGATTGTGACCGCCCGGCAGCCCTCCCAGCACCTGGGCGCAACTTTGACCCTCTTTGGGGACAGAACGGCGGCGACACCCCGGACTTACCGGAATGTCGCCGTCGATCTCGGATCAAACAGTTTCAGAACTGCAGCGCGGAGGGCTTAGCTAATGGCCACGTCGTCGAAGGTCGCCGTAGTCAGAGTCGACGAATCGCCAGAGTACACAACCAGGCCGATGTAGTAAGGGGCGGCGCCGAAGTCCGCAATCACCTGTTCCCCGGTGGTGGTCCAGGTACTCCCGTCGGAGGAAACGGCAGCCGCGAAGGTGCTTCCCGTACGGTTCAGGCGCACCCAGGTTCCCGAGCCGCTGCCGATGGAGGTTGCCCTGCCAGCGACTGCCAGCCTCCGGGAGAACTGCGCGCTGGAGGCGCTGAGGACGGATGCTGCCATGAGGTCGAAGGGAGAAAGTGACTTGCACATAATTACCCCTACGCGTGCAGCACTCCCGGCGTTCTCCCGACTGGTGATCTGCGCAATGATGGTGTGATCGCCGGTCACCGGCTGGTAGAGGACATGGCCAACCATTCCCTGACCGTTCACGTCCAGTCCGGACCCTGCTCCGCGGACGATGAGACGACTGCCATCAGCGCTCGCGCTGCCCGCTGTACGGAGGGCGGCAACGCCGTACGCACCGAGTTGCCGCTCGTCGAGCACATAGTCGCCGAAGTCTGAGTATGACCAAGGTGCGGCAGGTGCGACGCCGATGGCGATTTTCAGTGCGGCGCTTGATCGCCCGGCACCTACCGTGACATCAAAAGCCCCCGCCTGCCTGGGGATGCCCGAGATGACGCCGGTCCGGTCGTCGAGAAGCAGACCGGGCGGGAGGTTCCGGACCCAGTAGCTTGCAGGGTCGGGGGTTGCCTGGATGCGGTGTGAGAAAGCCAATCCGACGTTCCCGAATGCTGCCGGGGAGCCCTGCAGAACCGGATTCACTTGGGCAGGCATCACGGCCGAGACCTCAACCGAAGCTGGGCCTTCCCCTGCCGTGTTGGTCTTCGCCACTGAGTAGTAGTACTGGCGGCCGGGCGTGCCGGTGGGGTCCGCGTAGCGGATCCGAACTCCAAAGCCCACAGGACCGACGTCGCTGGCAATCGTCTGGTGAGGACCGAGGGGCTGGAGCCCGCGCTTGACGGTGTAGCGGGCCGCCGGATCAGGATCGGCCCACGCCAGTTGAATGGCGCCCACACCGGCTGCAGCAGTGAGGCCGGAAGCGGTGCCCGCCGGCTTTGCTACCGACCACCCGCCGACAGTGACGTTGTCGAATGTCGCAGTACCGGACTCCGTCGTCGAGCCCGATTTGGTGGCACCAAGGCAGGAGCAACTGGCCAGGCCGGCATAAACTTCACCACCGAGATCGATTTCCGTGGAGCCGACGTCCGTCCACTCCCGGCCATCGGGTGAGATGGCGCCCGTCAGGGTGCTGCCCCTCCGGGTCAGGCGTACCCAATACGGCATGCGTAGCCGGTAGCCATCGCCCGCTGCCTCGACGTAAGGGGCCCGCAGCGGGGTCGCGGAATCCGGAAGGGAACCGTGCTCGGTGATGGGGAATCCGGCCTTGACCGTGATGCATTCCTTTTGGGTGGGTGGAACGGGAGTGCTGCCCGTCCCCGATGTGGGAGCGCCGGTGGTGTTTCGAGTGGTCCAGACGCCGCTCCACGTATGCAGGGGAAGGCCCTGGATGAGCATGGCTGCATGCGGGGAGCCGGCGTCGAGGGACGATCGGACCATGACGCCGATCTTGGCGTATTGGGAGCTGATGGGGTGGCCAATGCGGGCCGTGATGACGCCATCGCTTTTCAAGCGCGTGTAAGTGAACCTGAAGTCGTCCGCTGCGCCCGCGATGTCGCTTCCCAGATCCTCGACGACGAAGTGCTCGCCGTCGAAGGTCGTGCTGCCTGCAGGGGACGCGGAACCAATGTCCATAGATGCCCAGCCCGTGGGCAGTCCGATCATGCCGGCCACCGCCGCAGAGTCCGGGCCCATGCCTGTTTCATTGACGGCCGTGACCATGTAGAAGTACGTTCGGCCCGGGCGCACTGCGACGTCAATGAACTCATTGGCAGTCACGTCGGCAGCTATCACGCTGTAGTCGCCGCCTGCTTCGGAGCGCTTGACGGTATAGCTGCGCGCCGGAGCGCCGCTGCTCGGTTCGACTGCCCCGATCCAGGTCAGGGTGATCCGCCCTTCTGCGCCGACAGCGCGGAGACCGCCCGGGCCCCCGGGAACGGACGACGGCGTGCTGCCGCCTGCTGCCGGTCGGGCGTAGGTGAGGGTTCCCCAGCCCGGATCATCCTCATGCCAGCCTTCGATAATGCGGGAGCCGTCCACGCCACGGAAAACCGCGGCCTGGGTGTTGGGTGCGGACAGTCCGAGCCGGCTGACGTAGTGGGAGTAGGCCAGTTCGTAGATCGGGCGGAACTCGCCGCGCCCCCTCGGTGAGATCGCCGTCTTGAGGTATTTGCCCGTGCGGTCAAGGTCGGCGACGAAGGGGACATCGTCATAGCCCAGGTTGTAGCGGGCGTTGTACTCGTATCCGGCAAGGATCCGCCGTCCGGCCAGGGCGAAAAGGTCCACACCCTGATTCCACGCGACCTGGGCACAATAACCGAGCAGGCCTTGTCCGAGCTGCTCGTGCGGCTGGTCCCTCCCGCTTTCCTGGCCTTGGCCGGAATCGTTGACTACACGATTGAGCACCGAGCCGTTGCCGGAGCCGAAGGCTGCCCACCGGAGGCCATTCTCGAACATGACCCTGTCGTCGCTCAACACGGCGACGGCGAGGATCGTTTGCAATGCGGCGTCGTCCCAGTTTCCGTTGGCGAAGAGCGCATAGCCGGAAAGGGACTCGTACCAGACGGTGCGCAGGGAGCGCACGCAGGCCTGGAAGTCCTCCTCCGGCCACCCGTCGTATCCGCTGTGCCGCAGGAGCTCAGCGGCGTTCGCAAACTTGAAGCCCTGGAGGCCTGACCCGAGCTGTCCGTCAGCCCCCGTGATGGCGGTAAGGCTTCGTGTCCAGGCGTTGAGGATGTCGCGAGACTTGTCGGCATGGCGCTTGTCTCCGGTAACAGCCCACATGAGCGCGTTCTGGTAAGCAGCGGCCGCATCGCCGGCTGCCTGGCCCGGGAAGTTGGACGGCCCCCGGCCCCATGAAGTGACTTGGCCTGTGTTTTGCACTTTGTAGGAGTACGAGGACCGGGCATTCGCTGCCATGGCCAAGTATCCGTCGTAGATCGGCTGCTCCTTGCCGGCAACAGCACGACGCATGCGCTCAAGGTCTTCGGCCCGGTGGAGGATGCCGGGGTGGGCGAAGGCCGGACCAGGCATAGTGGCATCCGTCATGACATAGGCGTGATCGACGGGTCCTCCCGCCCAAGGTGTGGCCTGCGCCGCCCGTGCCTGCGCTGTGTGAACTACGCCGACCACCGTCCCAAGACCCGCGGCCTGAAGCAGGGCCCGGCGGCCAAGATCCGGGTTAACAGGGTTCATTCGCATACTCCTTTGGATGTGGATGGTCCCGGTTGTGCCGGGTGATAACGATATCCTAATGCCGAGATAACGATATCCTGATATCGGCAAAACTGACCCTGTCTGGTTGCAGCAAAACTGACCCTGTTTGGTTAAAGAACGACGGCGACACTGCGGACTTGCCGGAATGTCGCCGTCGATCTCGGGCTAATAAGGGTCAGAAATGCAGAAAACTAATCCGCTGAGAGAGTCTCTTGGTGCGGTATGAAGCGGACGAACATGGCTTTGAAGCCGGGGGTGTTGGATTCGCGGCGACGTTTTCCTTGTGGACCAGGGCGTTGGCTTCGGGGAAGTAGGCCGCGGCGCAGCCTTTCGCGGTGGGGTAGGCGACCAGGCGGAACTTTTCGGCGTGCCGGTCCTGTCCCTGGAACGTGCTGACCACGTCGACGAGGTCCCGGTCTTTGAAGCCGTGCTCGGCCAGGTCTTCGGGGTGGAGCAGGATCACGCGGCGGCCGTCGGAGATGCCGCGGTACCGGTCATCCACGCCGTAGAAGGTGGTGTTGTACTGGTCGTGGCTGCGGATGGTCTGCAGCACCAGATGCCCCTGGGGCGGGGTCAGGTATTCCAGCGGGCTGACGGTGAAGCGGCCGCGTCCGATGTCCGTGTTGAAGGACCTTGTGTCCCGGGGCGGGTTGGGCAGCACGAAGCCGTTCTTGGTCCGGATGCGGGAGTTGAAGTCCTGGAAGCCGGGGATGACGCGGGAGATGTGGTCCCGAATCACGTCGTAGTCCTCGGCCATGGCCTTCCAGTCCACCGGGTGATCCTCGCCCAGGGCGGCGTCGGCCATCCGGGCAATAATCACCGGTTCGGCCAGCAGATGCTCCGAGACCGGCTGCAGCCGGCCCTGCGTGGAGTGCACCACGGACATGGAGTCCTCCACGGACAGGAACTGCGCGCCCGTCGGGTGCTTGTCATCCTTGTCCGTCCGGCCCAGGGTAGGCAGGATCAGCGAGGTGCGGCCGTGCAAAATGTGGGAGCGGTTGGGCTTGGTGGACACATGCACGGTCAGCCCGATCCGCTGCATCCCGGCCTCCAGGGCCTCGGTGTCGGAGCAGGCGAGCGAGAAGTTCCCGCCCATGGACACAAACACGTCCACCTCGTTGCGCTCGAACGCCTCCATGGCCTCCACCGCATCAAAGCCGTGCCCGCGCGGGGAGACGATCCCGAACTCCGCATCCAGGGCCCGCAGCAGCCATTCCTTCGGTTTCTCCCAGATGCCCATGGTCCGGTCGCCCTGGACGTTGGAGTGCCCGCGCACCGGGCACGCCCCCGCCCCGGGCTTGCCGAAGTTGCCCTGCAGCAGCAGGACATTGACCATTTCCTTGATCGTGTCCACCGAATGCGGCTGCTGCGTCACCCCCAGCGCCCAACAGAAAATCGTGGCCTTGGATGCCACCAGCATGGACGCCACGGTCTCGATCTGCCCACGGGACAGGCCGGTGGCCTTCACGGTTTCCGCCCAGTCCAGCTCCCGACGGGCCCGGCGGTACGCCTCGAAACCGTCCGTCTGCGCCTCGATGAAGGACCGGTCAACGACCGTGCCCGGGTGGCGCTGCTCCTCGGCCAGCAGCAGGTGCCCCAGGGCCTGGAACAACGCCAGGTCCCCGCCCACCTTGATCTGCAGGAATTCGTCGGCCAGCGGCGTGCCGCCGCCCACCACCCCTGAAACCGTCTGCGGGTCCCTGAAATTGAACAAACCGGCCTCGGGCAGCGGATTCACCGCCACCACCTTGCCGCCCTTGTCCTTGCACTCCTTCAACGCCGACAACATCCGCGGATGGTTCGTCCCGGGGTTCTGCCCCACCACGAAAATCAGTTCCGCATCATGAATGTCCTCCAGGGACACGGTCCCCTTGCCGATCCCGATGGTCGGGTTCAGCGCCGACCCGGAGGACTCGTGGCACATGTTCGAACAGTCCGGCAGGTTATTCGTCCCCAGGGACCGCGCAAACAACTGGTACATGAACGCGGTTTCATTGGCCGTCCGGCCAGAGGTGTAAAACACGCAACGGTCAGGCGTGCTGGGCCGGATGTGTTCACCGATGAGCTCGAAGGCATCCGCCCAGGAGATCGGCGAATAGTGGGTGTCGCCTTCCCGGACCACCACCGGTTCACTGAGTCTGCCCTGGTTCCCCAGCCAGTACTCCGTCTTCTCCGCCAGTTCCGCGATGGAATGCCGGGCCCAGAACTCCACCCCGACGGTGCGGAGCGTGTTTTCCTCGGCCACGGCCTTCGCCCCGTTTTCGCAGAACTCGGCCGCCTTGCGCTTCTTGTCCGACTCCGGCCAGGCACAGCCCGGACAGTCAAAGCCGCCGCGCTGGTTCAGGCGCAGCAGTGACTGGGCCGTGCGGGTGACACCGGCCTGGGCCACAGCGCGCTCCAGCGCGACCATCACGGCCTTGACGCCTGCGGCTTCCGTCTTGGGCTTCCCGACGGCGAGGGCGTCCTCGTTGATGTCCGCGACTGGGGCGGGCTGTTTGCCGAACTTCATTGTTCCAACTTTCTTACCGGCTAGCATCGTGCTTCTTGACCGCCCAGTAAGGCGCGCCAGCTTTCCTGGCGCGCCTTACTGGGTCCTGCTTGATGTGGGAAACCCTGCTCTACTGGTTCACCTGGGCCAGCGTCTCCCGCTCGGCAGCAATAGAGGTGTTCTCCCCGTGCCCGGTGCGGACCACGGTCTCCGCCGGAAGGACCAGCAGCCTTTCCCGGATCGAGGCCAGGATGGTGGGGTAGTCGCTGTAAGACCGGCCGGTCGCTCCCGGACCGCCGTTGAACAGGGTGTCCCCGGTGAAAACTGTGCCTTCGCTTTCCAGGTAGAAGCACGTGGAGCCCGGTGAGTGGCCTGGTGTGTGGAGGGCCTGCAGCGCGGTGCCGGCAACCTCGAAAACGTCGCCGTCGCCGAGGTAGCGGTGCGGACCGGCGTCGGGATACACCTGCTCCCAGAGCATCAGATCCTCGGGGTTGAGGTAGATCGGGGCGCCCACGGCCTCCGCCACCGCCCGGGCCGCCCCGATGTGGTCGTTGTGCGCGTGGGTCAGCAGGATGGCCAGGACCTTACGGCCGCGGACCTGGTTGATGATGGCGTCCGCATCGTGCGGGGAGTCGATGATGACGCATTCGTCGTCGTTCCCTATGATCCAGACGTTGTTGTCCACGTCCCAGGTGCCGCCGTCGAGCGAGAAAGTGCCCGAGGTGACCAGGTTCTCGATAGTGACGCCCATCAGCGTACCCTCGCCGAAGGAAGTTCGACGACTGAACGCAGCACCTTGCCCTCGTGCATCCTGGTGAACGCTTCTTCCACCTGGTCGATGGTGATCCGTTCGGAGACAAAGGCGTCCAGGTCCAGGTTGCCCTGCTTGTAGTGCTGGACCAGCATGGGGAAGTCGCGGGAGGGCAGGCAGTCCCCGTACCAGGAGGACTTCAGGGAGCCGCCACGGCCGAAGACGTCCAGCAGGGGCAGCTCGAGCTTCATGTCCGGCGCCGGGACGCCCACCAGCACCACGCGGCCGGCGAGGTCGCGGGCGTAGAAGGCCTGCTTGTACGTCTCGGGACGTCCGACGGCGTCGATCACCACGTCCGCGCCGTTGCCCCCCGTCAGGGCCCGGATCGCATCAATCGGGTCTTCTTCGCTGGAGTTCACGCCGTGCGTGGCGCCGAGGGACTTGGCCATCTCGACCTTGTTGGAATCGATGTCCACTGCGATGATCGTGGTGGCACCGGCGAGTTTGGCGCCGGCGATCGCGGCAATGCCCACCCCGCCGCAGCCAATCACGGCCACTGATTCGCCGCGCTTTACCTCGCCGGTGTTGATCGCTGCACCGATGCCGGCCATGACACCGCAGCCGAGAAGCCCGACGGCGGCCGCGTCGGCGTCCTCGTCCACTTTGGTGCACTGCCCTGCAGCCACCAGGGTCTTCTCAGCGAACGCTCCGATACCCAGGGCCGGCGAGAGCTCCGTGCCATCCTCCAGGGTCATCTTCTGGCGGGCGTTGTGGGTGTTGAAGCAGTATTGCGGCTGGCCCTTGGCGCAGGCCCGGCACTGCCCGGCACACGGCCCGCCAGTTCAGGATGACCCGGTCTCCGGGAGCCACCTCGGTGACGCCGGAACCCACCGCGCTGACCACAGCCGTGGCCTCATGACCGAGCAGGATGGGGAAATCGTCGGTGATTCCACCCTGCTTGTAATGCAGGTCTGTGTGGCAGACCCCGCAAGTAAGGATGTCCACCAAGGCTTCGCCCGGACCGGGGTCCGGCACCAGGATCGTCTCCACGGCCACCGGGGCGTTCTTCTCCCGCGCGATGACGGCCTTTACTTTGTGCACCATATTCCCTGTGTTCCTTTCCAGAGTCCCGAAGGACTCGTTGGCAACGGCACCCGCTGCCAATCTAGCTGACTCGTTGCGGCTCGACGGTTTCTTCTTGGGGCCCGGCTGGTTTCTGCGGGGCGGCTTCCGCGCTGGACGAGGGGTGGGCTGCCACCGCGGCGGCGTGCTCCGCCAGGACGCCCGTCTGGTGCCTGAGCTTTAGGCGGTAGAGCAGCACGCCACCAATGATGACTGCCCCGACGAAAATGACGCCGCCCCACTGGAGGTACCACGCAAAGGGCGGTACGGAGTTGTAGATCTCCGGACGGGGCCAGATCAGGTTCACCGTCATGGCTCCGCCCCACAGCACGGCCAGGATGTTCACCAGGACGCCCCACTTGCCCAGGCTGAAGCCGGGTTCCGTACCGTCGTCGGCCAGCGGCCACTTCTTCAGGAATCGCTTCCGCAGTAGCGGCACGGTGACCAGCAGGTAGGACAGGTAGATCAGGACAATGCTGATGCTGGACATGATGGTGAAGATCGCCGGCTGCATGATGTTGACGATCAGGGGAATGATGGCGAGGACCCCAATGACGATAGCCGCAACGGTCGGAGTCTTCCGGACCGGGTCCACTTTGCCGAGCTGCCGGCTGAACGGCAGGTTGTTGTCGCGGGCCATGGCGAACATCATGCGGATGGCGGCGGCATGGACGGCCAGGGTGCAGACCACAACGGCCACCACGATGCAGACCAGGAAGGCCTTGCCGAAGGGGCCGCCCAATACCGAGAGCACGATGTACTGAAGGCCTCCGTCGGCGGCACCGATCTTGGGGTCGCTGAGGTCCGGAGCGGCCAGGATTCCGCCGAGCAGAAGGAGTCCGCCCAGCAGGAAGGACGCGGTGACGGCGCGGAGGATGGCCTTCGGAGCAGTCTTCTTGGGATCTTTCGTTTCCTCGCCGAGCGAGCTGGCGGTGTCGAAGCCGTACATCACGTAGCCGGAAGCCATAGCCGCGATAAGGAAAACCCCGAAGAAGCCCAGGGGATGTTCCTCGCCAAAACCTGTGGTGTCGAAGAGGACTTCGGGCCCCCTCACGACGTGCCAGGCCAGGGCCAGGATCATGAGAACTGCTGCTGCCAGCTCGACGAACACGCCGATGCTGTTGATCCTGGTCATGAGCTTCACGCCGAAGGCATTGATCAGGGTGGAGATGCCGATCATGATGCTGGCCAGCAGGACGCCGTTGATCGCGAAGTCGTACTGCCCCGTGCCGTCACCAATGATCTGGAAGCCCGACCAGATTTGCGGCAGGGTGATCTGCAGCGCGAGGGCCACTGCTCCAAGAGCCACCATGGAGGAAATGAGCAGAAGCCAGCCGGCAAGCCAGGACCAGGTTCCCGATGAGAGCCTCTTGGCCCAGTTGTAGACCGAACCTGCCACCGGATACCTGCCGGCCAGTTCGGCGAAGCACAGGGCCACCATCAGCTGGCCCACGAAAACTATTGGCCAGGACCAGGCGTAGGCCGGACCGGCTGTGGAGAAACCGAAGTAGAAAAGCTGGAAAACGCCGGTGAGGATGGAGATGTAGCTGACGCCGGCGGCGAAGCTGGCAAACTTGCCGATGCTGCGGTCAAGAGTCTGGGCGTAGCCAAACTCGTCCATGCCGCTGGAGTCAGCACTCTTTTTGGGTTCTAACATCTGAGCTCCTAAGTCGAATAGCACGATGGTGAAGGCCGGCGCCGTAGATGGCGACGGCGTTATCCACGGTCGGGAGCTGGGCGTCGCGTCGTTGCGAAGCGTTCTCCCGACCGGTTTCCCCCTTGGTGATGCCTAGCCGGTAATGCTCGTCCTAACCCTGCACCTGACCTGGCCCTGAAGAGCCAAACCAGCCGCCGGGACCGGGCCGGGTGTTCTGCCAGATGTGCTTGGTTTCCCGGTACTCGGCCAGACCGAGTGCTCCCAGTTCCCGTCCGTTGCCGGACTGTCCGAAGCCTCCCCACTCGGCCTGCGGCACGTAGGGGTGGTAGTCGTTGATCCAGACCGTGCCGTGCCGCAGTGCCTGCGCCACGCGTTGCGCACGGGAGGCATCGCTGGTCCAGACCGCGCCGGCCAGGCCGTAGACGGTGTCGTTGGCCAGCTTGATGGCCTCGCCCTCTGTGGAAAATGTTTCCACCGTGAGCACTGGACCGAAGGATTCCTCCTGCACCACGCTCATCGCACTGTTACAGCCGTCCAGGATGGTGGGCGGGTAGTAGCTGCCGCCGGCGAGCGCCGGGTCATCCGGGATAACGCCGCCGCAGACAAGCTGCGCTCCTTCCGCCACTCCTGCCTGGACGTAAGCGTGCACCTTGTCCCGGTGGGCGAAGGAAATCAGCGGACCGGTCTCGGCGTGCTCATCGAAGGGCCCGCCCAGCCGGATCTCGCGTGCCCGGCGTGCCACCTCGGCCACAAACTCGTCGTGGATGGATTCTTCGACGATCAGGCGTGCGCCCGCAGAGCAGACCTGCCCGGAGTGCAGGAAAATCGCGGTGAGGGCGAAATCGACGGCGGCGTCCCGGTCGGCGTCGGCAAAGACGATGTTGGGGTTCTTGCCGCCCAATTCCAGGGCGACCCGCTTCACTGTGCCTGCCGCTGCCGCCATAATGCGTTTTCCGGTGGCCAGGCCGCCGGTAAACGAGACGAGGTCCACTCGAGGATCGGTGCTGAGGACAGCACCTACTTCCGGGCCGGTACCCGTCACGAGGTTCGCGACGCCGGCAGGGACACCGGCTTCGCTTAGTGTGTCCATGAGCAGTACGGCCGTGGAGGGCGTCAGCTCACTGGGTTTGAGGACGAAAGTGTTTCCGGCGAGGAGTGCCGGGGCCACTTTCCAGGACACCTGGAGCAAGGGATAGTTCCACGGGGTGATGAGTCCGCAGACGCCCACGGGCATGTGCACCACCCTGCTTATGGCATCCGGGTTCCCGGTGTCGATCACCCTTCCAGCGTCGGTACCGGCAATGCCGGCGTAGTACCGGAAGCAGGCGATGACGTCGTCGATGTCGTATTCGGCCTCTACATAGCGCTTCCCGGTGTCGAGCGCCTCGGCCGTGGCGTAGGCGGCCTTGTCCCGCTCAAGGATTTCGGCCACCCGCTGCAGGACTTGCCCGCGCTCCTTTTCAGCGGTTCGCGGCCAGTCGCCGTCGTCGAAGGCGCGCCGGGCGCTGGCCACCGCTGCCTCGGCGTCCGCCGCAGTCCCCTCAGCGACGACGGCTACTTCAGTTCCGTCGGCCGGGCAGCTGATGGTGCGGGTGTGGTCCGCGAACGACGGCGACCACTCGCCGTCGCGATAGACGCCCCTGGCCAGCTTGAGCTCAGTATCTATCGTCATTTCCGGCCCCTAGCCTTTTGCCGTTACGGATTCGGGAGCAGTGCTGCCGTTCCCGTCAAGCGGGCTGACGCCGTGGCGGTAGAACTCGGCGTGCTGGGGCGCAAGCGGGGTCTTTCCGGCGATGAGGTCGGCCGCTTTTTCGGCGAGCATCATGACGGGGGCATAGATGTTGCCGTTGGTCACGTAGGGCATGGCCGAGGCGTCCACCACGCGGAGGCCGCGAGTGCCGTGGACGCTCATGTCCAGCGGGTTCACGACCGCCATCGGATCCGATTCCGGGCCCATCTTCGCGGTGCACGAAGGGTGCAGGGCCGTTTCGGCGTCGCGGGCAACCCAGTCAAGGATTTCGGCGTCGGTCTGGACTGCCCGGCCCGGCGATAGTTCGCCGCCGTTGAAGGGGCCCATAGCGGACTGGCCGAGAATGTCCCGTGCCACGTGGATTGCCTCCACCCATTCGCGGCGGTCCTGCTCTGTGGAGAGGTAGTTGAACAGCATGGACGGGTAGACCGTGGGATCGGTGGACTTGATCTTAAGGCTGCCGCGGGCGTCCGAATACATGGGACCGATGTGCACCTGGTAGCCGTGCTTCGCGTCCGCCTTCTGGCCGTCGTACCGTACGGCGACAGGGAGGAAGTGGAACATGAGGTTCGGATAGGCGACCTCTTCATTGGAGCGGACGAAGCCTCCGCCTTCGAAGTGGTTGGTTGCTGCGGGGCCCTTGCGGCCAAGGATCCACTGCAGTCCAATGAGCGGGTAGCGCCACAGATCCAGGTTGGGCTGCATGGACACTGGCTGGGTACAGGCGTGCTGGATGTAGACCTCGAGGTGGTCCTGCAGGTTTTCACCAACGCCGGGAAGGTTGACCACGGGTTTGATCCCGAGGGACTTCAGGTGTGCGGCCTCGCCCACGCCGGAGAGTTGGAGCAGCTGGGGGGTGTTGATGGCACCGCCGGACAGGATGACCTCGCCGGCGTTGACGACGTGGGTCCTGCCGTTCCGGCGGTAGGTGACACCCGTGGCCACGTTGCCCTTGAAGTTGACCTTGGTGACAAGGGCTCGGGTAAGGACGGTCAGGTTGGGTCGGCCGGCGTTGGGCCGGATGTGGGCCCGGGAAGCGGAGAGGCGCTGGCCTTTGTGGACGTTCCGGTCGAAAGCGGCGAAACCTTCCTGGCGGTAACCGTTGACGTCATCCGTCAGAGGGTAGCCGGCCTCCTGGGCCGCCTTGAAGAAGGCCTGGAAGAGCGGCTTGGTGGCAGGTCCGCGCTCCAGGACCAGCGGACCGTCATGCCCGCGGAGTTCATCGTCCGGATCTGCCGCGAGGGCGTTCTCCATACGGTTGAAGTAGGGAAGGCAATGTGCGAAGTCCCAGGTCTCCATGCCGTTCTCGGCTCCCCAGCGCTCATAGTCAAGGGGATTTCCGCGCTGGAAGATCATGCCGTTGATGGAGCTTGACCCACCGAGTACCTTGCCGCGGGCGTGGGCAATCCGGCATCTGAATGAACAGATCCCAGGGGTAGTCGCTGCGTCCCGCTTCCAGAACCAGGACGCTGTGCGTGCCTCCTGCGCTCAAGCGGTTGGCCAGCACGGAGCCGGCACTTCCCCCACCTACGATGACGTAGTCGTAGTTAGTCTCTGTCATGCTGCAAAGTCTCCTTGTACGTCGTGCGGGTGGCGTGTCGACACCGGCCCGTTCCTTCATCGAGAAGCTGGTCGCGGGCGCATCGTGTGAATCGAGGAATCTTTCTTCTGAATCGCGTATTACACAACAGGTGCGCATAGTGCGTACTGGAAAATATGACAGGCATCACAAAGGGTGTCAATAGATCGGTGAAGTACTACGCGCCGAAGTTTGCGTCACTAAAGCCTGGTCAAAGGGCCGGGAGTTCCAGTAGAGCTTGCGCAAATGACAAGGCTCAGGCCGTACAACTTGCGGTTACTAGACGTAAAATTAAAGAGGTCGACGGCGGCGAAGCGCGGCAACACCCCCCAGTTTGCCGTGCGTACCCGTCGTCGGCTTTGTGCTGCTCCCCTTCCTAAACCCCCAGCGAGCCTCCGGCTGCGGCAAGCACCGCCTAGCCAACCCATATACGCCCGGCTAGCGAATGAATATCATGAAAGTGTCCCCACGCGGGACCCGCGCGGGGCTGTCGAATACCAGGGAGGAACACCATGGGACTTGGCGACAAGATGGAACATGCTGCTGAAGAAGCCGCGGGCAAGGTCAAGGACAAAGTCGGAGAGGCCACCGATAACCCACGCATGGAAGCCGAAGGCGAAGCCGAACAAGCGAAGGCGAACCTGAAGCAGTCAGGCGACAAGGCCAAAGATGCGGCCGAGGACGTCAAGGACGCAGTAGACCGGGACTAACATCGGCAGCAGTGGCAGGGTCAGCAGGATTATTGCTGACCCACCTCATAGGCAGCCCGCTACAGCGGCGCCTGCCATCCGCGGTCGAAGCCGGGATCGGCCGCATTCAACACAAACTCGCGTATATCCCGAAAGGATGCGCTGAAAATGAATTCATTGTTGATTATCGCCGGTGTCATCGCGATCCTCCTGCTCTTGGTCGGAGGCTTCAACCAGGCCCTTAATTTCCTGCTCTGGGTGGGGATCATCCTGCTGATCCTGGCCGTCCTTGGCTGGGTGTTCGGGCGCAGGGGCCCGAGGGTTCCTTAGCGTCGGCTGCTGAGGCAACTTTCAGAGGGAACCTGCCGGAACGCAGAATCGGCAGGCAAGACTCGCGCCCCGCGCTGATCGATGCAGATCAACGGGGCGCGGAGCCTGTAACGCGGCGCGGGGCGCTTGCGGGCGCGAAGCCTGCTCAGCTGTTGTCGATCCTCTTGAGCAGGTCCCCGAGCGCGTCCCGAATGTCCTGGTAATTGTTCTGGCTTGCCCGGCTTTCGCCGGAGATAACCGCGCAACGATGGATCTTCTTGAAGTCCCCGTACGGGAATTTGTAGTGCCCTTTTTGGTCCTCGCGGTGTTCGTCATCTACGCCCAGGTACCACTTGGAATAGTCCGCTTGCCCATTCTTGTCCAGGAACTTGCTCTCCTCCTGCGTTGAGGGCGCATGCTCGCTCCAGTCATCCCGGCTGTCGGTGACGAACTTGTTGTCGCGGATCAGGCTCTTGGCGTGCTCGTAGGCTTTTTTGTTGAGTTTCACCGTCATGGCTCAACCTCGATTCAATCCTCAGGGGAGCTGGCGGTTTCAGGATAGGCCCGGCCGCATGGCCGGAGGAACCCTCGACAGCCGAAGCAGTCTTCGGTAGACCTTAACGATGGCGACCATCGGGTTTCACGCTTCCCATGAACAGATCGGCCCCGCACGGCTCCTCAAGGACGTCCAATTGGCCGAGCAGGCCGGATTCGACGCCGCGATGTGCTCAGACCACCTCGAACCATGGTCCGCCCGGCAGGGGCATTCCGGTTTCGCCTGGTCCTGGCTGGGGGCGGCCCTTGCCACCACCAGTCTGCGTTTCGGAGTGGTTACGGCTCCTGGCCAGCGGTATCACCCCGTCGTCATCGCGCACGCGTCAGCCACCCTGGCCAGCATGTTTCCGGGCAGGTTCTGGATGGCCCCAGGCAGCGGTGAATTCATGAACGAGCACATCACCGGCGACGGCTGGCCGGCCAAGGAGGAACGGCAGCTGCGGCTCGAGGAGTGCGTGCGGATCATCCGGCAACTGCACGACGGCGATGAAGTCACCCACGCGGGGACCGTCACCGTGCACCAGGCCAGGCTGTGGGACATCCCGGATATCAAGCCGCCGCTTCTTGTCCCGGCACTGTCTGTGGCAACAGCCAGGCGCGCTGCAGCCTGGGCAGACGGCATCATCACGGTTAACCAGGAACCCGACACCCTGCGGGAACTCCTGGGGGCGTACCGCAGTTCCGGGGGACGCGGGAAGGCGATCCTCCAGGTCCACCTCTCTTGGGCCAGCACTGAAGCAGAGGCCGTGGGCATCGCGCACGAGCAGTGGCGGACCAACGTATTCCCGGCCGAGGTCAGCTACGACCTCCCGTCGACCGGGCACTTCGACGGCATTAGCACCTACGTGTCGGAAGAGCAGCTCCGCCGCTCGGCCAACATCTCCGCCAGCACCAGTCAACACGTGGACTGGCTGGGCGAATACCTCGGGATTGGCTTTGACGAGCTTTACCTGCACTTCGTGGGCCAGCATCAGCAGCCTTTCATCGAGGCCTTCGCCGAAAACGTACTCCCGCAAGTCCGGCATGAGGCAGGCTCCAGGCAGCAGGCCTCCGCGGAATTCGCCAGCCCGGAACCCGTGGGCCCGGAACCGACCAGCCGGAAGGCGGCCGGATGAGGATTTCGCAAACCTCGGACCTCTGGTGGAAGAACGCAATCGTCTATTGCCTGGACCCGGAAACCTTCTCCGACCATGACGGGGATGGCTGCGGAGACTTCGGCGGCCTGATTCAGCGGGTGGATTACCTGGCGGCCTTGGGAGTGACGTGCGTCTGGCTCATGCCCTTCTATCCCTCGCCGGACCGGGACGACGGCTACGACATCACCGACTTCTACGGCGTGGATCCGAAACTGGGGACGCTGGGCGACGTGGTGGAATTCATCCGCAGCGTGAAGGACCGCGGCATGCGCGTGATCGCCGACTTCGTCATCAACCACACCTCGGACCAGCATCCGTGGTTCCAGGAGGCCCGCAAGTCGTTGGACAACCCGTACCGGGACTACTACGTGTGGCGAAAGGACACTCCGCCCGACACCTCGAAGCAGGTGGTGTTTCCGGGTGAGCAGGACTCCATCTGGACCAAGGACGAGGCCAGCGGGGAGTGGTACCTGCACCGCTTCGCGAAGCACCAGCCTGACCTGAACATCGCCAATCCGAAGGTCCGGGACGAGATCGCCAAGGCCATGGGCGTCTGGCTTCAGCTGGGCCTGGACGGCTTCCGACTGGACGCGGTCCCGTTCTTCCTGGAGACGGAGGGCCAGCCCAACGACGGCGACGCAGAGCCGCACGAGTACTTGAGCGCGCTGCGTCGCTTCATCAACCGCCGTGAGGGCGGCGCCATTTTCCTCGGTGAGGTGAACCTGCCCTACAAGGAGCAGCTGAAGTATTTCGGGGTCGACGGCGGCGAGCTCACCATGATGTTCGACTTCATGGCGATGCAATCCATGTACCTGGCCCTTGCGCGGCAGGACGCCCGGCCGCTGGCCAAGGTGCTGTCCGGGCGTCCTCCCATCCACACCGATAACCAGTGGGCCATGTTCGTACGCAACCATGACGAACTCACCTTGGACAAGCTCAGCGACGACGAACGCGCTGAGGTGTTCGCCGCCTTCGGAGCAGACAAGGACATGCAGCTCTACGGCCGCGGCCTGCGCCGTCGCCTGCCCTCAATGCTCGACGGCGACCCGGACCGGGTGCGCATGGTCTACTCGCTGCTCTTCAGCCTGCCCGGCACTCCCACCCTGTTCTACGGCGAGGAGATCGGCATGGGCGAGAACCTGGAGCAGCCCGGCCGTTCCGCGGTCCGCACCCCGATGCAATGGACCGACGGCAGGAACGCCGGCTTCTCCGACGCCCCGGCCGATCGGCTCATAGCCCGGCTTGTGGAAGGCGAGTTCGGCCCGGACAACGTCAACGCGGCGAAGGCCATGCGTGATCCGAACTCGCTGTGGCACTTCATGGCGCGCCTGATCCAGCGTTACCGGGCCTGCCCAGAGCTGGGTTGGGGCCGCTTCGAAGTGCTGAAACAGCGGGCCACCTCCGTGCTGTTGCACAGCTGCAACTGGCAGGACTCGGTCATGGTGCTGGCACACAATTTCAGCCCGGAGGAGGCAACTGTGGAAGGCGGCCTCAACCTTGACTCCGGCCACCCCAAGCTTCCCAAGGACGCCGTCCTCCTGGACCTGTTGGGCAACCGTAATGTCGAACTGTCCGAGGACGGCTCCTTCAGCCTGGACCTGGAGCCCTACGGCTACCGGTGGTTCCGGGTATGGCAGCCCGGAGACAACCGGCTGCGGTAACCCTTACTTTCGTTCAGCGATCCGGCGCCTGGTGTTCGCAAGGTGGAGCCGCATCGCGGCGCGGGCGGAATCGGAATCGCCTTCGGCTATTGCCTGGGCGATTGCCTCATGCTCCCGGCAAATAACCTCATCCAGCCCGATGGTGGTGTCCTGTCCCGCTGTTCCGGCTTGCGGGAGGCGGTGGCCGGGGTAGGCGATCATCGCCGGTCCGAGCGATTCCAGCAGCTCAGGATAGAAGCGGTTTCCGGTGGCGCGAGCTACTTTGAGATGGAAGTCGAAGTCAGCTTCCACGCTCTGGCTGGTGGGGGCCGGGACCTGGCGCATCCGTGCCACGGCCTTGAACAGGCTGTCAGTCTGGATATCGGTGCGATTCGCCGCCGCGAGCGCCGCTGCTTCCACTTCCACGCCCAGGCGGAAGCCGATCAGCTCCAGGACATCCGCCGTCGTGCTGACCGCGGACAGGTCCATTGCGTGGCGGGACTCGGACGGCGCCATGAGCACGAAGGTGCCCTTCCCCTGGTGGCTTTCCACGAGGCCCGCGGCCTGGAGCTTCGAAATCGCTTCGCGTACCACTGTGCGGCTCACGCCAAAACGATCCATGAGCCCGCTCTCGGACGGCAGCTTCATGCCCGGCATCAGCTGACCGGACCGGATCTCGTCCACCAGCCGCTCCACCAGCTGTTGGGCAAGGCTCAGTCCGGGGCGGCCTGACAATGCCGCGACTGTCTCATCTGACATGAAATCTCCAAAAAGTGCCGGGCACACGCTTCCACTACTTCCTAAATCTAGTGGTTCGGCGCTTACTGCACGGCAAGTCGCCACTCACGAGACAAGAGGTCTCACTTTCGGCAGATTGTCCCTACAATGGGAAATGTGCCGGATCCAAATAATTGGCCAATGCCCCGACTGCTTTCCACGGCAGCTCGGATGCTTGAACACTCCTGGAACGAGGGACTCGCCGTTCTGGGACTCACGCATGCAGGGCTCATAGCGCTGGATATCCTGGAAGCGCGCGGCAGTATTCCACAGAATCAGATTGCGGCACTGTCACGGGTCCAGTCCCAGACCATGGGCAAGACGCTCGGAAGGCTGGAGGCGCACGGACACATCACGCGCCAGCGCGGCTGGCCGGACGGGCGTAGCGTATCGGTCTCCATCACTGAGACCGGGCGACGGGTCCTCGCGGAGGCCCGGACAGTTGAGCGGCAGTTGATGGTTGACGACGGCGATCCCGTGAACTTGCGCTCCTACCTGATCGACATGATTACCAGGCTAGGCGGCACCCGGCCGACGTCGCATTCGGCAGTAAGCCACCTCAACTGAACCAAGCCAAGCTGAATCAAGCCGAAAGGATGGCGGATCCCCAGGGATCCGCCATCCTTTTTGTCAGTGACGGGTGGCTACGACGCGAGCATCTCCAGCAGATGCTCCCCGTGGTACGTCAGGGCTGCGCGCGCAGGATCAGACACCTGCCCAGGTTTTTTCTGCTGTTCCAGTAGCGCCAGGAAACGCTGGACGGTAGCAGACGCGTTCTTCAACTCACCACGCTCCGCCTCCTGCTGCGCCTGCTGCAGGATGCCGGACAACTGCCCCGCCACTGGTCCCGCCAGGTCCCCTGAGTCGACGAACCCGCCCACGATCGCCTGCAGTGCCGCGGCGCTCCCCGGCGTCCACAGCTCGGGCAGCGGCACTTTGGTGAAGTCCATGTCGGACGCGAAGTAGAAGTCCGTGTAGGAAGGCTGGTTATAGGCGGTCTGCTGCCGCGCCACCTCGGCACGGTACTGGGCATCATGCATGAGGGTGTACAGCTTGTGCTGGGTGATGTCAGTGCTGAGGTAGATCCTGATCGCCGAGCTGTCGGCTGTGCGTACCAGGAGCTCCTCGCGCCAGTCGCCCAGGATGTCGGCTACAAGGCTTGGATTGCCCTTGGTGCCGTTGTTGCTCCGGGTGCCTTCGGCCGTCAGGAGCCTGCCGCGCTTCCAGTCATCAATTGTCACCGTCTGGTTTCCGGAACCGTTCACGATCTGGGTGGTCATGTCAGCCGCCCACTTGATGCTCATGTTCGTTCCCGGACCGGTGGTAGAGAGCTTGTCGCCGTCGGATGACTGCATGCCAATGGCCCAGTTCTCGATGCCGCGCACCGCTGGATCGACGTCGCCGATCATGCCGCGGCCGGTGTCGCGGCCGGAGTAGGCGCCGAACAGGACCTGGCCGTTGGCGGCGTCGCGCATGGCGTAACCGTAGGGGGCGAACGTGGCGCCTTCGTGCACCGTAAAGATTTCCTTGCCGGGACGGTCCGGATCGATGTCCGTCACGTGCATAGCGTCGCCGTGGCCCAACCGTGCCTGCTCGCCCGGTGCCGCACTGCCTGCCGGCAGGGCGTCGAAGGAGCTGTACAGCAGCGAGCCGTCGTCGTCGATTGTTGCCGAGCCGTAGACGATTTCCTGCTTGCCGTCCCCGTCGACGTCGGAGGCGCTCAGCGAGTGGAAGCCCTGGGTGGTCAGGGTGCCGTACTGCGGATCCGTCCCGTTCCGGCCATGCGGTGAATCGTTGAAGGGGTTGGTCATGGGCGTCCAACCGCTATCCACGTTCCAGACCTGGCCGAGCTTCTTGCCGTCCCAGGTGTAGGCGCCCAGGGTTGTCCGGGTGTAGTAGCCGCGGGCGAAAACGGCGGCTGGCTTCTTGCCGTCGAGGTACGCGACGCCGGAGAGGAAGCGGTCCACGCGGTTGCCCGGCTCGATGCGTGCCATGGCGTAGTCGCCCCACATGAGGCCGTCATCGTGGCGGTCCGGCGTGTACTTCACGCTCTGCAGTTCCTTGCCCGTGGCGCCGTCGAACACGCTCAGGTATTCGGGGCCGGAGAGGATGAAGCCCTCAAATGCGCGCAGGTTATTCCGGGCGCTGCGACTGGGCGCGTACACGTCCATGAAGTAGTCCGTGAGTGCCTCTGCGTCCGCTCGGGACAGCGGGTACTGGTACTTCGGCGCGATGCCGAAGGCCTCCTCAAGCGTTGCTGGCCAGTTGCCGGCTTTGACCTCAGGGTGATCGGTCCAGCCCTGGAACATGTCCGCGACATGCTGATAGTAATCTGCGGCGCTCTTCCGGTAGTCGTCGGTGTTGCTGTAGCCGGCCGCCTTGTCCTCGGGCTGCAGGGTGATGAACTGCTCTCCGGTGACGTTTCCGGCGAGGTCGTACGACGTCGTTTTGGTCCCGGGTGCTGTCTTGAACATCAGCTCGGAGCGGCCATCGCCGTCGAAGTCGTTGACGAGGAACTGGGTGTAGTGGGCGCCGGAACGTATGTTCACGCCGAGGTCGATTCGGTGCAGGAGCGTACCGTCGGCTTTGTAGGTGTCGATGTAGGTGTTGCCGGTATAGCCGACCTGGGAGACGTCCTTGGAGTTGGACGGGTCCCATTTGACCACGTATTCGTAGCTGCCATCACCGTCCATGTCGCCCACGCTCATGTCGTTTGCAGAGTAGCTGTAGGACTGGCCAGTGGGAGTGACGCCGTCGGCAGGCTTCTTGAGGGGCAACTCCGTAAAGTTCTGGTTCCAGGCTGTGGCCTCGGCGCTGCGGTCCACTTCAGCACCTTCGACGACGGCGGCCACGGAGTACTTCGCGTCCGGCGTTCCATCCCGATCCAGGAAGTTGGTGCTGTCCGTTACCGTCGCGATCTTCTGTCCGTTCCGATAGACCGCGAAATCGGTACCGGTAAGGCCTGTGGCAGAGGAGCCGGTGGCTTCATGGCCGAGGAACCGCCAGCTCAGGAAGACGCCGTCGGCCGCTTTTGCCGCCACAAGCCCGCGGTCCAGGTGTTCCAGCTGGACCCGTTCGGTGTGCCCGGCGGGGCTGGCCTCTGGTCCTGCCGCCAAGGCGGGAGTCGGCGCCGTTAGTCCTGCCAGCGCCACTGCTGCACTTGCTGCGAATGTCGCCGCAGTACGCCATTTGGTGGAGCTTGCGTGGTGGTTGCCAGCCTCGGATTTGCTCCGGCGCGGCTGAATCGTTTCATTACTGGGACTCATCCTCGAATCCTTCTGTTTGGGGAGTGGGGGAGAAAGCGCTTTCCGCAGTTAAGCTAACGGTCCCGTCGCACGGAGGTCAAGGGTGGTCCGTAACTGCCTGGACCAGCTGCCCCTACGCCTCGTCGCCTGAGAGCCAGGTTTCGACGTCGGCCAGGTCCAGGACTTTTTGCCGATAGCTCTTCTCCAGCCAAGCCAAGGCGGCCTCGGCGGCTTGGGGGTCAGGTGACGCCACAACGTCGCTGGCGATGACGACGTCGAAATTGTGGGCGAAGGCGTCCGCCGCCGTCTGTGCGATGCAGTTCTCGGTGTCCACGCCTGCGAGGATGAGTGAGTCGACGTTCCAGTTCTTGAGCCGGAGGTACAGGTCAGTCCCGAAGAAGGCACTGTCACGGGTTTTCCACAGCTCGGGGAATCGCGAGGTGTCTAGCCCTTCAAGCCAGCCCGCCTGCTCGGAGCCGCGGAAGGCGAAGCCTTGGTTCTCCTCCAACATGTTCAGCGTCCAGGTGGATTTGTCGCGCTCATGCGTTGTGCCGATGAACAGGATCCGGTGCCCGCGGCGGGCTGCCTCGGCTGTGAGCCTGTTGCAGGCGGCAGTGATTGCCGAGCGTTGTTCCTTGAGCGGCGGAGCCTCGAAATAGGCATTCTGCAAGTCAACGACAAGGACCGCACAGGTGCGACCGTTGGCTGGGGAGGACACTGGTTGGCTCACGTTTTCGCCTTCCTTCACAAATTTACAAGCATGCTTACGCAAAGGGTCGGGAGAAGCCTACAGTGACGATATGGACACAAGTGATGATCTCGGGCTTTCTGTCGCCGAGCAGTTGCAGGACCTGGTCATCGACAGCGACGACGTGAATGCCTTCCTTGAAGAACTGTGCCAGCTCGCGGCGGCCGCAGCGAGCGCCCTGGTAGGCGAGGAGACACTTTGTGCCATCACGCTGAGTCGTCGGCGCCGGACCACAACAATCGCCGGCAGCAGTCCCGAAGCTATATTCCTCGACGAGGTCCAGCAGGCGTTTGGTGAAGGACCGTGCCTGCATGCCATGGCCACCCGTGCCACCACATTGGTAAGCGACACCCGAAGCGACCATCGCTGGCCGGAGTACTGCACAACCATCGCTAAAAGGGGACAGCTCAGCGTCCTCGGTGTCCCCCTGGAACTGGATGAGGGGGCTGCGGCGGCGCTGAATGTTTTTGCGCCCACTGTTGAGGCATTTGACGCGAACACGGTGGCGCAAATGGAGCGGTTCGCCGCTCAGGCCCAGAGAACGATGCGCCTGGCAGTCAGGATCGGCAGCAAGCAGCAACTGGCCGATGACCTGCGGGAAGCCATGAGGTCCAGGACTGACATCGACCTTGCCTGCGGCATCATCATGGGACAAAACCGCTGCTCGCAGGAAGAGGCGTTCCGCATCCTGCAGCGGGTGTCCAGCAACAGGAACGTCAAGCTTCGGGTCCTGGCCCAGGAGCTGATCCGGGGCCTGGCCAAGGGCCCGGCGGTAAGCCACTTCAATGAATAAGACTCTCCGAGCGGCCGGCTAAGCGCCCGCCGCCCTGGAGGTTGGCCGTGGCCGCGAAACACGCCTTGGCGACCGCTCCTGGCCGCGGCTACCGACGATGAGCTCCAGGGCTTGATGCAGATCTTGGGCTACTTCCTTTGCGACTGCGATGTCTGCCCTGAGGGTGGATGCACCGGGAATCAGGATCCCACGGCTACCGGCGGCAGCTGCCGCGACCATGTCCCGCCCGGTTGTTCCGATGACGATGATGTTCCGTGGCGGAAGTCCTAGTTTTGCTGCGGCGCTAAGGATCATTCCGGGTTTTGGGATCCGGCATGGGCACCCTTCGTCCCGAGTGTGGGGACAGATTCGCCACACATCGAATGAGCCGAGCAGAGCCTCTATTCTCCGGTTAGCCGCCTCCACCTCGTGCCAGGCCAACAGACCGCGACCGATCTCCGGCTGGTTTTTGAGGATACCCGTCCGGTAGCCCAGCGCCCTGAGCCCTGCCAGCACGGCAGCGGCGGCGGGAAGCGGGGTGATCGCGTCCGGGTCCCCGCTGGAAGCTGTCGTCTCTATCAGCGTCCCATCGCAGTCGAAGAGCACCGCCATTCCGGAGCCGCGCTGTCGTCGAGGGCCCCTCGGCTGGCGGGATTTCACAGGTTCCCGGCCATTGGGGAGGCTTGTCAGACTTGTGGCGATCCTGATTTCCATAAACAGTAAGTTCCCGTTTCGGTGGCCGGCTAAACAATTCTTGAGCCAAAACTTTGGCGGCCGGCCCATCCCAAGGGGCCATTCATGCGCTGGCTGTTGAACATGCGCTGGCTGTTGAACCCGAGTGGGTGGTGGTTGTGCCCGCGCGGCATTGATGCCTACTGTGGGAACGGTTTGTGTGGGTGTGGGCGTTTTAGGGGTTCGACTCGGCTGGCATCATGGGACAGTGACTGGGCATCGATTGACCGAAACCTTTGAATGGCAGGGGCGCACTGTAGCGTGGGACCGCTTCGGCGATGGGCCGCCGCTGGTGCTTTTGCACGGCACTCCCTGGTCATCGGCCCTATGGCGTCCGATCGCCGATACCCTCGCACGCCGTTTCACCGTCTACCTGTGGGACATGCCTGGCTACGGCGCCTCATCCAAGGACCCCGAGCACGACGTCGACCTCGGAGTTCAGGGTGAGCTATTCGCCCACCTGCTCATTGAGTGGGGCCTCGAGCGGCCCCACATCATCGCCCACGACTTCGGTGGCGCAGTCGCGCTTCGGGCACGACTCCTTCATGACGCTTGGTACGCGTCGCTGTGCCTCGTAGATGTTGTAGCGTTCAGTCCCTGGGGCTCACCGTTCTTTACTCTTGTGAAGCAACACTCTGAGGTGTTCGCCCAGCTTCCAGCTGCTGTTCACCGCGGGGCCATCGAGGCATATGTGCGCGGCGCGAGTCACCGCGGGCTCCGTGATGACGACCTCAGCATGCTCATGGAGCCGTGGGGAGATGCTGCCGGGCAGGCAGCGTTCTACCGTCAGATCGCTCAAGCTGATGAGGGTTTCACCGACGAGATCGAACCGGCATACAACTCGATCACAGAACCGACCCACATCGTGTGGGGCGCAGATGACACATGGATCCCAATTGACCGGGCCTATCGACTCAAGGCGGCAATCCCCCACGCGACGCTCGCAACCATAGAGAACGCTGGACACCTCATCCAACTCGACGCACCAGCACCACTCACAGCCGAACTCACCCGATGGACCGAGCGAGTTCGACCAGCCAACTAAGTCACAGCAAGGACTGAAGAACCTGGAAGACGTCATCGCCCACTAGTAGCCGCAGGAGGCCGCGCATACACTTGGGGTTGATCACGTTGCCAAAGCGGTTGGCCTGTTAAGCGTGGTTCGGAACGGAGAGCGCCATGCTCCAGATCCTGATGTGCAAACTGAACTTGCGCCACGTTTGGCACATCGAAAGCAGCGAGGATGGCAGCGGCCGCTATAGGCGCTGCACGCGTTGCGGAAAATACGACCGCGACAGGAACGCGGGTGGCTTCATGCACTGAACAGGCTCGACGTTCCCCACATCGGGCGCTTCAGGGGAGCAGGCCTCGACCGGCAGATCGACGCGCTACGCAACGAAGGAATCCCCGGCCTGTTGGCTGCCCGTTATGTGGTCAGGAGCCGCCGCAGTTTGGCCAGTGTCACCTTTAGCAGGCGCGACACCTGCATTTGTGAGACGCCAAGCTCAGCTGCGACCTGCTGCTGGCTGAGTCCCTCGACGAAGCGCAGGTAGAGCAGTCTCCGCTCGGCCTGGCTGACGGTCGCCAGGGCCGCCCCCAGGAACAGCCGGTCCTCCACATGGGCGAATCCTTCGTCGTCGAAGGCTGTGGCGCTGGTCAGGGAGCCAGCGTCCAGGGACTCGCCCCACTGGCTCTCGAGGGATGCCGGCTTCCGCAGCACACTGCACTGCATGGCCTCGGACACTACATCTTTGTGGCATTGAAGGGTTTCGGCGAGGTTCTTCAGTGACGGTTCCCGACCGAGCTGCTGCATGAGCTCGGGGAACACTCCCCGGACTTTGGCCCGCACGTCCTGCAAGTTTCGCGGGGGCCTCACAAGCCAGCACGAATCCCGAAAATAGCGTTTGATTTCGCCAACGATGGTCGGCTCGGCGAACGCCTTGAACGGCACGCCCCGAGCGGCCTCATAGCGACGTGCTGCCTTAAGTAGTCCAAGGCGGGCTACTTGGCGGATGTCGTCGGCGTCGGGCCCACCCTTATGAAACCGCGAGGCGACGGTGTCAGCCAGGTCAAGGTGGCTGATGACTAGATCCCGGAGGTACCCCCGTGGCTCAGAATCATCGCGGAGCACCTCCGGCAAAAGGCCTGTCATGGCATGTCCCGAAAGCGCTATTCCCGCGGGGTCCGTCGTCGCAATCGCACGCTGGGCCGGGATCGTCGGAATCTGCTGGCACCGGCGCCGATAAAGCCGCGTCGGGGTGGTGCGAGCCGCCGTCGTTGGGCCTCCTCGACGGCAAGTTCGTACCATTGGCGGCATTCGGCATCCGGGAAATCCGAATCCAGCAGGCTGAAGCAGGTATCCGTGATCCTCAGTAGTTCGCGATCGGGCATGGAGGCGAGGAGGGCGGCAGGACTGCCCCAAATAGCCATCGATGTCATCAAGGTGCGCCTCATCTGCTGGACGCCCCGATTAGATGGGATTGAAGGGGAAGTGCGGAAACGAATCGGCGGCAGCCAACCCTCTGCGGTATGCGTGGCAGCCTGTGAATTGTGGTCCAGCGTGGCCGCCACACTCGATGTGCGTGGCAATGAAGTCCCCTTAAAAGAACTTTCCAGGAGCCAACTGCTTGACCTTTAGTTGAGTGTACGTTGGTGTGTCTGAAGTCACCACTCGGTTCCTCCCCTGGCGGAACCGTTCCTGAAGGAACGTTTTTGGTAAGTAGACTGACGATCGTCCCTTGTTTTCTGCGCTACGGAGGAAAAAAGTGAAAGCATCCCAGACCCTGGCAGGCAATCTACAGGCCGTCCTGACGGACCTCATCGAACTACAACTGCAGGGGAAGCAGGCGCACTGGAACATCGTGGGCCAGAACTTCCGGGACCTGCACCTCCAACTGGACGAAATCGTGCTAGCCGCCCGGCAGTTCGCGGATGACACCGCAGAACGCATGCGCTCCCTGCACGCCCTGCCCGACGGCCGGAGCGCCACCATCGCCGAAGCAACGCGGCTGTCCCAGTTCCCCGAGGGCCTGACGAACACCAAGGAGGCCGTCAAGCTCATTACGGAGCGGCTGGAGCGTACGGTGCAGACTATGCGCGATGTCCATGACGAGGTGGACGAAGAGGATCCGACGTCGGCCGATCTGCTGCACGAGTTCATCGCCCGGCTGGAACAGCTCGCCTGGATGGTGAACGCCGAGACCATGACGGCTAACGCAGAGGTGCAGGAGCCGGACGAGAAGTAACTTTAGCTACGAGCCGCTGCCGAATCGGGCAGTATCCGTGGTCCAGGCCCGCGCCTGATCACTCAACGAGAAGCCAAGCCCCGGTCGGTTCGGGACAATCATGCGGCCTCCGGCGATCTTGAGCTTTTCGTTGAAGAGCGGCTCCAGCCAGTCAAAGTGCTCCACCCAGGGGTCGATCTCATAGGCGGCCGACAGGTGCAGGTGGATTTCCATCGCGAAGTGCGGCGCCATGCGAACTCCCGCCTCCTGGCCGAGCGCCATGATTTTCAGGAACTGGGTGATGCCGCCCACGCGCGGAGCGTCCGGCTGCATAAAGTCCACCGAGCCCGCACTGATGAGCGCGCGGTGCTCGGCAACACTGGTCAGCATCTCGCCGGTCGCAATCGGCGTGGCCAGTTCACGGGCCAGGGCGGCATGGCCCTCGGCGTCGTAGGCGTCCAGGGGTTCCTCGATCCACACAAGGTCGAATTCCTCCAGTTTGCGGCCCATGCGGATGGCGGTGCTGCGGTTCCATTGCTGGTTGGCATCCACCATAAGCGGGAATGCGTCGCCAAGGGCTTCCCGCACGGCGCGGACGCGCTTGATGTCGACGGCGGCGTCCGGCTGGCCCACCTTGATCTTGATGCCGCCAATGCCTTGCTCCACGGCGGCCTGCACGTTGGACAGGACCTCCTCAATGGACGAGGACAGGAAACCGCCCGAAGTGTTGTAGCACTGCACGGAATCCCGATGCGCCCCCAGGAGCTTGGCCAGCGGGAGTCCTGCGCGCTTGGCCTTGAGATCCCAAAGCGCAATATCCATTGCGGCAATGGCCTGTGTGGAGAGCCCGCTACGCCCCACCGAGGCGCCGGCCCAGACCAGTTTGGTCCAGAGCCGCTGGATGTCATTGGGGTCTTCACCCAGAAGTTCAGGCGCGACTTCCTTGGCATGGGCGAAGAGGCCTTGGCCGCCGGCCCGCTTCGAGTAGCTGTAGCCGACGCCGGACAGCCCCGCTTCTGTGCGGATTTCGGCAAAAAGGAACGCGACTTCGGTCAGCGGCTTCTGCCGTCCGGTCAGCACCTTCGCGTCGCTGATCGCCGTCTTGAGCGGCAGGAACGCCAGGGAAAGTTCGACGCCGGTAATGCGGTCCGTGGTGGCCTCGCCCGGAAGCAGCCCGGCGAAGTGCTGCTCATTCGCCGCGGTGGCCTCGGCATGGGTGAAGGAAGTAAAGGTGCTCGTAGCCAATGGAAAGTGTCCTCTCTGACGCTGTATCTAACTCATCGTATAAGTTGAGGACTTATACGACAAGAACCCGTAGGGGTACTGTCTCACCAAAGGCATCCCGACAGAGGAGAGACCTCAATGAGGAACGAATTATCAGTCTGCGTCGAAATGCTCTTCCGCGAATTCGGGGATCCGATGTCGGCCAGGCAACTCACGGCAGCGAAAACCGCAGGCATCAACAAGGTCGAATTCTGGCTGTGGCGCAACAAAGACATTGATGCCATAGAGCGGTCCCTGGCCGACACGGGCCTCTCGGTCCTGTCGATGGTCAGCCAGCCCCAAGGCCACCTCGTAGACCCGGCACAGCGAAATGAGTTCCTCCAGGGCGTGCGGGAATCGATCCCTGTTGCGAAGCGCCTGGAAATCCCCAACCTGGTGGTTCTCTCCGGAAACGCCCGTGAAGGTGTTCCGGATTTGGAGCAGAGGGAAGCATTGACCGAGGCGCTGCGGGCGGCTGCGCCCTTAGCCGAAGAAGCCGGCGTGACGCTCATTCTTGAGCCGCTGAATACCCGAGTCGATCATGTGGGGAACTATCTCGACTCAACGAAGGTCGCGCTCGATGTTCTCAATGACGTGGATTCCCCCAACATTCGGCTCCTGTATGACCTCTACCATTCGGTGGTGATGGATGAAGATCCGGCCGAGGTCCTTCGGGGAGCAGGGCATCTCATCGGACATGTGCAGATCGCCGATCACCCGGGTCGCCATGAGCCGGGATCAGGCGGCGTGGACTGGAAAAGGGAGATCCATGCGCTCCAGGCAGTCGGCTACAGCGGCGGCATTGGGCTCGAGTACACCCCTTCGGACGGTGACTCAATCAAGTCCCTGCAACACATCCGTGAAGCGATCACTGGAGCCTAGCCTCGCTCAGGCATCAACGACTCAGCAAGCACACTACAGTCCCTTGACCGCTGCCAGCACCTTGGTGAGGGAATCCTTTGCATCCCCGAACAGCAGCGTGGTCTGGGGCTCGTACAGCAACTCATTCTCGATCCCCGCGAAGCCCGGCCTCATGGAGCGCTTGAGGAAGACCACCTGCCGGGCATCGGCCACTTCCAGGATTGGCATGCCGTAGATCGGCGAGCCGGCACTGGTCTTCGCGGCGGGATTGACGACGTCGTTCGCTCCCACCACGAGCGCGACGTCGGCGGTGCGGAACTCGGAGTTGATCTCGCCCATCTCCCTCAGCGACTCGTAAGGCACGTTGGCCTCGGCCAGCAGAACGTTCATGTGTCCGGGCATGCGGCCTGCCACCGGGTGGATTGCGAAGTCCACGCGCGTGCCCCGTTCCTCCAGTGCCTGTGCCAGTTCGGCCGCCGTATGCTGGCCCTGGGCAACTGCAAGGCCATAGCCGGGGACGATGATCACCCGCTGCGCATATCCCAACAGCACCGCTACGTCCTCGGAGCTGGACGAGCGGACGGGGCGGTCACTGACCGCCGTCGAACCCGCCGTCGAACCTCCCCGGAACGCGCCGAAGAGAATTCCTGCCACGCTTCGACCCATGGCGGCCGCCATTGCCCGGGTGAGGATGGTACCCGAAGCCCCGACGAGCGTGCCCGCTACGAGCAGGAGCACGTTGCCCAGCACCAGCCCTGAGGCCGCAACGGCCAGGCCAGTGAAGGCGTTGAGGAGCGAGATGACGATCGGAACGTCGGCGCCGCCCACGGGCAGGACCAAAAGGACGCCAGCCACGAGTCCCAGCACCAGCAGCAGCAGGGCCAGCGGCAGCCAGCCGGTGAGGACGACGGCGACACCCACACCCACCGCGGCGAGCAGCACCGCCGCCATGAGGACGGGCAGCCCCGGAAAGACCACGGGACGGGTGGTCATGAGTTCCTGCAGCTTGGCAAACGTCACACCGGAACCGGCGAAGGAAACCGCCCCCACCAGGAGCGCGAACACGATGGCCAGTCGCACCCAGGGATCGTCCGCATGGGCCAGTTCGAGGAGGCCCACAAGTGCCGCGGCGCCACCTCCCACCCCGTTGAATAGGGCCACGAGCTGCGGCATCTGCGTCATCTTGACCTGTCGGGCTACCGGCGCGGCCACGACCGAACCAACGGCAATAGCGCCCAGGATCCACGGAATGTTGTCCAGCCTGACCGACAGGAAAACAGTGGCGACGCCCACGAGCGCGCCGAAAGCGCCTAGGAGATTGCCGCGTCGGGCCGTCCTGGGCGAGCTGAGTCCCTTGAGGGCGAGGATGAAGCAGACGGATGCAGCGAGATAGAGCAGCGCGGTCCAGACAGGGTCGAAGAGGATCATCGTCGGTCCTCCGCCTTATCCTTGACGGCCTTGGCCCTGTCCCTTGTGCTCAGCGCCTTGCCGGGACCGCGTCCATGGAACATCTCCAGCATTCGGTCAGTCACCACGAATCCACCCACCAGGTTGGCTGTGGCCAGCACGACGGCGAGCAGGGCCACCGCTAGCACCCAGGGGCCCGAGGCCTGTCCCGCGACGATGATCGCGCCCACCAGGATGATGCCGTGGATGGCGTTGGCTCCGGACATGAGGGGTGTGTGCAGGGTGCTGGAAACCTTCGAAACTACTTCGAAGCCCACAAAGACCGCCAGCACGGTGATCGTGAGCAGTCCTATTCCGTCCATCAGGAAACCCCCTCGTTGTCAGTCCCGCTCGATGCTCCGGCGAGCGCCGCTACCGCCTCCGCCGTGGGCGCATGCCGCACTTCGCCGTCGTGCGTCAGGCAGGTCCCGGCAACCACCTCGTCCTCCCAGTCCGGGGCCATGATGCCGTCGCGGGTCATGAGGGCCAACAGATTGGCGACGTTCTTGGCGTAGAGGCGCGACGCGTCCGCGGGCATGGCCGACGCAGCGTCCTTCATGCCCACAATTGTGACTGTGCCCTCGCCGTCGGCCGTGGGAACGTGAAGGTCCCGCCCCGGAATAGAGCCCTCCACGTTGCCGCCGGATTCCGCGGCGAGGTCGACGACGACCGACCCGTTGCGCATGCCCTGCACCATCTCCTGCGTCACCAGGAGCGGGGCCGGGCGTCCGGGAACGGCCGCCGTCGTGATCAGTACGTCTGCAGCGGCGACGTGCGGGGCAAGAAGCTGGCGCTGCAGGGCTCCGCGATCGGCGCTGAGTTCCCTGGCGTAGCCGCCGGCGGCCTCCGCCGTCTCAAGGTCGAGCCGGATGAACGTCCCGCCCATCGAGGCCACCTCCTCCGCGGAGGACGGGCGTATGTCGTTAGCGGAGACGCGGGCGCCCAGCCTCTTCGCGGTTCCAATGGCTTGCAGGCCTGCAACACCCACGCCGAGTACCAGCACGCGGGCAGGCGGGATTGTGCCGGCGGCGGTCATATAGAGCGGGAAGAAGCGCGGCAGGCGCATCGCCGCCTCGAGTACGCAGCGATAACCGGCGACCAAGGCTTGGGAGGTGAGGGCGTCCATGGATTGGGCTCGGGAGATACGCGGAACCAGCTCGAGCGCGAACGATGTCACACCGGCTTCGGCTAGCGCCCGGACGGTAGGCAGTTCCGACGACGGCGAGGCCAGTCCCACGGTAATGGCCCCGCGGCGGAGGGACGCCGCCGTCGATGGTTCCATTGGGCGGACATGGGCGTAGGCGTCCAGTTCGGCGAGGTCCAGTTCGGGGAGGATTTTGGCGCCGGCATGACGGTATTCCTCATCTCCGTGGCCGGCCAGGGCTCCGGCCTGGGTCTCGACCAGGACCTCAAGGCCCAGCCCAACCAGCTGCTTTACCGTCTCCGGCGTCGCAGCCACCCGCCGCTCACCGGCCCGGCGTTCCCGCGCTATGCCTAGCTTCACCGTCACTACCTTCCTGGACGAGTGCAGCAGGTGCCCTTGGTGGAAATCGCGGCCCTGGCTGCCCAGCCGTAGGTTCGCGCTTGCTTCCAAAGTCTCGCGGAGCGGCACTGCTGCACGTGGTTGGCTAGAGTCTATGGCCCACCGGCCCGGCGCGGCAGTAGGGCGTTCCGATCAACGCGGGTTGAACTCCCTTAAGCCAGGTTCACGAGGGCCTGGGTGGGAGTGTGGTCACTGGGGTACCGGCCGTCAAGCGTGAAGGTGTTGATGGTCGCCTTGCGCACGGTGATTCCCGGCGTCGTGAGGATCCAGTCAATGCGGAGGCCGCCGGCAACGGGATCCTTATAGTTGGGGAAGGTGCCGTAGGCGGGAGTTAGCTGCTGTCCCGCAATAGTCCAGGTATCCCGGAAAACGCCGCTTCCCACCAGGGAGTCGTAGGCGCCGGAAGCCTCTGCAGGGGCGTTGAAGTCTCCGGTGAGGATGGTGGGCAGCTTGGGGTTGAAAGAGTCCATGAGGGCGATGATGGCCTTGGCGCCCAGGACCCTCGCGTTCTCCGACTGGTGGTCGAAGTGGGTGTTGACCAGGATTAGTTCCTTGCCGGTGCTGAGATCGGTGAAGCGTCCCCACGTCACGATTCGGGTCACTGTGTTTCCCCAAGTCGCTGAACCGATGAGGTCCGGCTGGTCCGAAAGCCAGAACTGGTCCCAGGCGATGACCTCAAGCCGGCGGGCGTCGTAGAAGATCGCCGAGTATTCGCCGGCGCTGCCGCCGTCGCGCCCAAAGCCGATCATCCGGTAGTGCGCCGGGAAGGCGTCCTCGACGGCGGCCAGCTGGTGGAACAGTGCTTCCTGGATGCCGACGGCGGTGGGCTTCTCCAGCTCAAGCACTGCCTTAAGCGCGGGGATGCGTTCCGGCCAGTAATCGGCCTGGCCAGGCAAGGTTCCGCTGCGGTCGTAACGGATATTGAAGCTCATGACATGGAGGTCGCTTTGGCCGGCAGCGCCAATCAGGGCAGCGGTTCCGGCTGCGGCGGGTGCGCCGTGGGCAGTCTGGGCGGCGACGGCGCCGGCGACGCCCAGTGCCCCTGCGGCAAGGGCGGTGCGACGGGACACTGGCAGGCGGAAGGACATGGCTGTAGCTCCTGGCGTAGGGGTAATCTCCTTCGATGCTTTCCACCCCATATGGCCGGAATCCGGACTGCGGCTAAACGTCGGCTGACGCTGAGGTGAAGAACCCGAAAGTCGCTGGTGTGGCCCTGCAAGATTTTTCAAGCCAGAGTCGCCTCGGCGCTGTAGCCTGAGATGAGGGTTATGCAGCTGCCCCAATGAAGCGACTTTTGTCGTGGGCACTGCAGCTGCTGAGTGCCGCAAGATCGGAGCGCCAGCATGGGCGAACAGCAAAAAACCGAGTCATCACTGGTCGAGGAAATCCAGGACCTTCTCCTGGATACCCAGGACGTAGAGAATTTCCTCAACGAACTGGCCCGATTCTCCGCAGAGAATCTTTCGAGTCCGCGGGGTGAGGTCTATTGCGGCATTACGCTCTTGCGGCACCACACCGCAGCGACTGTGGCCAGCAGCGGAGAACGCGCGCTCGTGCTCGATGAGCTGCAATACAAGTTCAACGACGGCCCCTGCCTGAGATGCTGCCGCGAGGGCGTGCAGGTGCACATCCCTGACCTCAGGCGCGACAACACCTTCCCCGACTACACCGAGGTAGCGCTGAGGCAGGGCATCGGGTCAATCCTGGCAGTCCCCTTTGAGCTGAGCGGATACGCCGCGCGTGCCGGCCTCAACCTCTATTCCGACAGTCCGCACGCCTTTGACCAGGACGCCGTGGTTCGAGCCGAGGGCTTCGTTCGCCAAGCCTCAAAAGGCCTCCAACTCGCCGTCCTGCTGGGGCAGCACAGCCAAATGGCCGCGAACCTGAAGTCCGCCATGGAGTCCCGGACGATTATCGACACGGCCGTCGGCATCATCATTGCGCAGAACCGCTGCAGCCAGCAGGAGGCCGTCGAGCTCATCAAGGCGGCATCCAGTAACAGGAATGTGAAGCTCCGGGAGGTAGCCGCGGCGATTGTGGAATCTGCCGGTGGAGGACGGGTGGAAACCCATTTCACGTGATGGCAGGGACTCCGGGCGGAGGCAGGTTACTGCCGAGTATTGCCAGTAGGGCTGCCCAGGGCTAGCCTGAAGTAGGGAAGTTGGCTCATGCAGACACGGGCGTCGTTTTTCCCTTTCTCAAGGAAACGTCGATGTCGATCAGTTCCAGTGCCCGCCTCCCCAATCCGGCTGGTCAGCACCCTGAACAACGTCCTTGGTGTGGCGTCTGCCAATCTGATAAACGCCTCAAGATCGACGCCATAGAAACCGCCTCCACAGATGACCCCCACATAGTGATGGTCACATACGCCTGTGCGCAATGCGGCTCACTCTATACGCACGAGGCCCGTGTAGAAGATGTGGCCGCGATCCTGAATAGCGAAGCGTCAAAGACTGCCGTGCTGAAATTCGGGAATTTCTACATTCACTGCGGTGCGCCCATGACTGTCGCAGGGACCGAGTTGCGCAGCATCTACGTCCCGATCAGCACGGACAAGCCCTCCCCCACACCGGGCAATCTCCTGGACGTGTATCTTCGCACGCGCGTCCTGAGATGCGCGTGCGGCTTCCAGATGGAAATACCGCGCTAGCTCACGTGCTCCTAGCGCTTGACCAGCTTGAAGAAGGTGCTGCCTTCACCGCTTGATTTCTTGGACTGGTACAAGAGCGCGAGTTTGCTCTCTTCGAACTTGTCGAACCACTCGTCCCAGCTGATATGCTCCAGGCGGTCTTCCCCTGCCCCGCCCGGGAAGTCTATGCGCAGCACGCCTGGATCGTCGCCGCCACCCGTGTCCTTGACGCTGGCCGGCTTGCCCTCGTTGTCCTCAACCCACTTGCGGATTTCATCGTGATCTGTGGTGGTGTGCGATTCCGAAGCCATGACGGTTCCTCCTCAGCCAATGAGCCACCATCCGGCGGCTGCGTCCTTGTGATCCCGGCGAGCGGCATTACCCGCTGGTTTGACGGTAACCCTCCAAAAGCATTTTCGGAAGGAGCCACTGCTGCGACCGACAGGGCAGGAGTAGGATGCGCTGAAAGCCGCCTCAATTGCTTCGGGAGGTATCGTGATTCCCCGGTTGAAAGCTCCGGACAGGGTGCCGGGCCCTGAGGAAGGGGATTCCATGCTGCAGCTCACCACGGCCCGTCTCCACGGAACCTTCAATGTGGTTAACGGCCTGTGGCCGCTCATCCACATGAGGAGCTTCGAAGCCGTTTTCGGCCCCAAAAAGGATAAGTGGCTCGTTCGGACCGTCGCTGGGCTGCTCGTGGCGAACGGCCTCGTCCAACTCGCCGCACGGGACACGCCTCACTCCCTGGAACAGGCGAGGAATGTGGGGCTCGGCACCGCTACAACACTGGCAGCGATCGACGTCGCCTATGCGCCTCGGGGAAGGATCAGCAAAATGTACCTCCTCGACGCCGTAGCTGAAGTCGCCTGGATCCTCAGCTGGCTGCTGGCGAAGAGGCGTGGTTCGTAGCTGATTCTGCGGGAAGGGTTGATGCTGAAGAGCGGCGTGGTTACGCTCAGATCAGTGGTTCTGCAGCGTTAGCCGCTCCTTTGAAGGGGGAGCCATGATGTTGTTGCATACCCAGCTTCTTATCCATGAATTCGCGGGCGCAGGAGTAGCGTCGTGACTAGATATCAAACACAGGCTTCCGGAACTGCCGCTACAGCTTCCCCGCAGGTGGTGAGGCGGCCCAAGGGCAGCATAGTAGTTAACTGGATCACGTCCACTGACCACAAAACCATCGGGTTCATGTACCTGATCGCGTCCTTTGTGTTCTTCCTGCTCGCCGGCGTTATGGCGCTGCTGATCCGTGCGGAACTGTTCCAACCTGGCATGCAGGTCCTGCAGACCAAGGAACAGTACAACCAGATGTTCACGATGCACGGCACCATGATGCTGCTGATGTTCGCCACACCGCTTTTCGCCGGTTTCGCCAACGCGATCATGCCACTGCAGATCGGCGCGCCGGACGTTGCCTTCCCGCGACTGAACGCCCTTGCGTTCTGGTTCTTCCTTTTCGGCTCCACCATTGCGGTGTCCGGCTTCATCACCCCGCAGGGTGCCGCCTCCTTCGGCTGGTTCGCCTATGCGCCCCTGAACAACACCACCTTCACCCCGGGTGTAGGCGGTGATCTCTGGGTGTTCGGCCTGGCGCTGTCCGGCTTCGGCACCATCATCGGTGCGGTCAACTTCATCACCACCATCATCTGCATGCGCGCTCCCGGTATGACCATGTGGCGCATGCCGATCTTCACTTGGAATACGCTGGTCACCTCCATCCTGGTGATCATGGCCTTCCCGCCCTTGGCCGCGGCCCTGTTCGGACTCGGCGCCGACCGCCGGTTCGGTGCCCACATCTATGACCCGGAAAACGGCGGTGCCGTCCTCTGGCAGCACTTGTTCTGGTTCTTCGGCCACCCCGAGGTGTACATCATCGCGCTGCCGTTCTTCGGCATCGTGTCCGAAATCTTCCCGGTCTTCAGCCGCAAACCGATCTTCGGCTACAAAGGCCTTGTCTACGCCACAATCGCCATCGCCGCCCTCTCCATGACCGTGTGGGCCCACCACATGTATGTCACCGGGGCGGTGCTGCTGCCGTTCTTCGCCTTCATGACCATGCTGATCGCGGTCCCCACGGGCGTGAAATTCTTCAACTGGATCGGCACTCTATGGCGGGGTTCCCTCACTTTCGAGACCCCCATGCTGTGGAGCCTGGGCTTCCTGGTCACCTTCCTCTTCGGCGGACTGACGGGCATCATCCTGTCCTCCCCGCCGCTGGACTTCCACGTCTCCGACTCCTACTTCGTGGTGGCGCACTTCCACTACGTGGTCTTCGGCACCGTGGTGTTCGCGATGTTCGCCGGCTTCTACTTCTGGTGGCCGAAGTGGACCGGGACCATGCTCAACGAACGCCTTGGCAAAATCCACTTCTGGCTGCTGTTCCTGGGCTTCCACGGCACCTTCCTGATCCAGCACTGGCTGGGCGTCGAAGGCATGCCGCGCCGCTACGCCGACTACATGCCGCAGGATAACTTCACGTGGATGAACCAGTTCTCCACCATTTCCTCGTTCGTTCTTGGCGCTTCCACCCTGCCGTTCTTCTGGAACGTCTACATCACCTGGCGCGCAGGCAGGAAGGTGGAGGTGGACGACCCCTGGGGCTTTGGCGCCTCGCTGGAGTGGGCCACCTCCTGTCCGCCTCCCCGCCACAACTTCACCTCGATTCCGCGTATCCGCTCTGAGCGTCCGGCCTTGGACCTGCACCACCCCGAGCTAAGGGTGCGCGTGCATGAGCCGGTCCACACTCCCGCTGCGGACATCCTCGGGGCGGCGGATATCGGTGAAAAGGACGTCCGGAGCCCCAACCCCGAAGAGTGAAATTTTCGGCGGCAGAGGAGCCTCCGTCCATGCAGAAAGCGCACGAAATCCAGGTTTCTGATCTGCAGGAACTGATCTTCGTACTGACCCAGGATGAATGGCAGCCTACGGAGGCCAAGTACCGAATCAACGTCGCCTACAGGGGGCTGTCGCGGGACGTCCACACTCTTGAAACGGGGCTGGCACGTTTAGCTGGCGAGTCGGCGAAAGACCTCGAGCAGCACCTCTTGCGGAACTTCAAGAAATACGCTCACCGGGATGCTACTCCCGGCGACTCTGTCTGGAATTGGCTCAGTGTTGCACAGCATCACGGCCTGCCCACGCGACTGCTGGACTGGACTTTTTCGCCCTATGTGGCCCTGCACTTCGCCACCTCCGATACCAGTTCCTATTCACGCCCCGGGGTGGTGTGGTGCGTAGACTACGTAGCTGCCCACAAGCTCCTGCCCAAGGGCCTCCAGGACCACGTAGAGCCGCTGGGCCATGGGCTGTTTACGACGGAAATCCTCAAATCTGCAGCTGACAGCCTTGAACTCTTCGACGAGTTCAATCCACCGGACGGCACGGGCACACCACTGTTCTTCGAACCGCCTTCGCTGGATGACCGGATCATCAACCAGTCGGCGGTCTTCTCCATCATGACCTCGCCCGACGCATCGCTCGGCGAGTGGTTCGGCGAACATCCGGAGCTGTGTCGTAAGGTGGTGATCCCCGCGGAGCTTAAATGGTCCATCCGCAACCACCTCGACCAGGCGAACGTGACCGAGCGCGTCTTGTTTCCAGGACTCGACGGTTTGTGTCGCTGGCTCGCGCGTTACTACGGTGACCGGCCGGAAAAGGCTTACCCGGCCAGCGGGACCCTGTCTGGCGATTCGTCGCCTGGCGAGCCGTCGCCTGGCGAACCGTCGCCGGGCGAATCCACGAAACTTGAATCTGAGTGAGCCCTAGCGGATGATCCTCACATTGAAGTCCGGCGGCCAGGGAGGCAAAGTCTCCAGAGTCGTGAGCGCTGGGCCTAGCGCTTCGCTGAGATGTCGGCCGATATAGCCTCGGCGGTGGCTATGATCTCCTTGCGCACGGAGTCCAGATACGCCTTCGGGTCCGCCTGGCTGGCTACATGCTGGGCCTGCAACGACACGTTCACGGCAGCAACGATCTTGCCGACGTTGTTCCTCAGGGGTGCGGCCACCGACATCAGCCCGAGCTCAAGCTCCTGGTCCAGCAGGCACCAGCCTTGCTCACGGACCTGGTCCAGGATGGCAAGCAGCTCCTCAGCCGACGACACTGTCCGTGGCGTGATCTTCCTGATTTCCGCCTTAGCCAGGTATTCGTCGAGCTTGTCCTGGGGCAGCCCGGCCAGGAGGATGCGGCCCATGGAGGTGGCATACGCCGGGAACCGGGTGCCTACAGTGATGCCCACGTTCATGATGCGTCGTGTTGTCACGCGCGCGACGTACACGATGTCCGTGCCGTCCAGCACTGCGGCCGACGTCGACTGTCCCAGTTTGAGCGACAGTTCTTCAAGGTGGGGCTGGGCGAGCTGCGGCAGGGACAATCCGGACAGGTACGCGTAGCCGAGCTGCAGGACCATGGCTGTCAGCGCGAAGGTTTTGCCGTCGGTACGCACATAGCCCAGCTCTACGAGCGTGTGCAGGAACCGCCGCGCGGTGGCCCTTGTCAGCCCAGTGCGGGCCGCCACCTCGGTCAGCGTCATGACGGGATTTTGGGCGTCAAAGGCGCGAATCACAGCCAGGCCACGCGCCAGCGACTGCACATACTGGTCGCTCGCCTGTGGCGGCCCGGCTACTGCTGCTTCACTCATTTCTACCCCCGTCGGTACGACTCTCTATCCTAATCGGGCTCCTGCTACCCCAGACTCCGCTGATATCAGACGCCGCTGTTCTTAGACGCCGACGGCGGCCGCGGACTGTAGCGGCAGCGGCACCAGTTCCTGGAGTTCCTCCAGGGTGCAGCCGAAGGTCTCGCGGACGATGACGCCGTCGGGCCCTGTCAGGAACACGGCCTTGTCTGTGTAGACGCGGGTCACGCAGCCGACTCCGGTGAGCGGATATGTGCAGTGTTCCACGAGCTTTGAGGCGCCGTCACGGGTGAGGAGCGTCATCATCACGAAGACGTCCTTGGCCCCGCTGGCCAGGTCCATTGCACCGCCAACGGCCGGGATTGCGCCCGGAGCCCCGGTGTGCCAGTTGGCGAGATCCCCCGTCGCGGAAACCTGGAAGGCGCCCAGTACGCAGATGTCCAGGTGCCCGCCGCGCATGATCGCGAACGAATCGGCATGGTGGAAGTAGGATGCGCCAGGCAGCTCGGTGACTGGAATTTTTCCCGCGTTGATAAGGTCCTCGTCGATCTCGTCGCCCTTCGCCTCCGGTCCCATGCCCAGCATCCCGTTCTCGGTGTGCAGCGTGATGTTCTGCTCTTCCGTGAGGTAGTTGGACACGAGCGTGGGCTGGCCGATGCCGAGGTTCACGAATGAACCCGGGGCGATGTCGCGGGCTACCAGGCGGGCGAGATCGTCGCGACCCAGCGGCATATCACGGGTCTGGAGGGACGTTGACTGCAGGCTCATTTTCAGGCCACCTTCACAATGCTGTTGACGTAGATGCCGGGGGTCACGATGTTTTCCGGGTCGAGGCCGCCGATGGGGACGATCTCGGAAACCTGGGCGATGGTGTGCTTCGCCGCCGCGGCCATGATGGGTCCGAAGTTCCGGGCGGTCTTGCGGTAGACAAGGTTGCCCTTGCCGTCGGCCTTGAGCGCCTTGATGAGGGCAACGTCGGCGTGGATGGGGGTCTCGAAGACCTGTCCCCGGCCGTCGATGATGCGTGTTTCCTTGCCCTCGGCCAGCATGGTGCCGTATCCGGTAGGTGTGAAGAAGCCGCCGATGCCGGCGCCGGCAGCACGGATGCGCTCGGCAAGGTTGCCTTGCGGGACGAGTTCCAG
Source organism: Arthrobacter sp. ISL-30 (assembly GCF_018613855.1). Taxonomy (GTDB): domain Bacteria; phylum Actinomycetota; class Actinomycetes; order Actinomycetales; family Micrococcaceae; genus Arthrobacter. The sequence goes on along the minus strand of NZ_JAGGPK010000006.1, from coordinate 19,182 downwards.
TTCGATCTCTCCCGCATGGTATTTGGCATCGAAGTGCCAGGAATCTGATTGCCGCGGGAAGGAGCAGATCATTTTGCGGACCCGGCCTTCCTTAATCAGCAAGGCCAGGCCCTGGTCGCCCTGCCCGGCGTTGTTATTCACCACAGTGAGGTCGGTGGCTCCGCCGTCGAGCAGTGCGTCAATGAGCTCGAACGGCTGGCCAGCGTTGCCGAAGCCGCCGATCATCACCGTGGAGCCGTCCTGGATACCGGCGACTGCCTCGCCGACTGTGTCAATGAAATTCAGCATCTGCCTTAGCCTTTGGTTCCGGCGGTGTTACGGGATGTGGTCACGTTTTCAAGCACCACGGCCAGGCCCTGCCCGACGCCGATGCAGATGGCGGCAACGCCCCAGCGCTGCCCGGAGGCCTGGAGGCTGCGTGCCAGAGTGCCCAGGATGCGTGTTCCGGAGGCGCCGAGCGGATGACCCATCGCAATTGCTCCTCCATGCTGGTTGACGATCGTGGGATCAATCCCCCAGGCGCCCATGCATGCCAGGGACTGGGCGGCGAAGGCTTCGTTGAGCTCGACGGCGCCCACCTGGTCCCAGCCGATGCGCGCCTTAGCGAGGGCCTTGTTGGCGGCCTCGACCGGAGCGTAGCCAAAGTACTGGGGGTCGTTGCCGTGCGCTCCGCGCCCGGCAATCCGAGCCAGCGGCTCCAGGCCAAGGATGTCGGCGGCGTTCTCGCTGCCGATCCAGGCCGCGGAGGCCCCGTCGGACAGCGGGGAGGCGTTCCCGGCCGTCACCGTACCGCCCTCAGAACCGGTGGATTCCGGGCGGAACACAGTCTTCAGCGCGGCCAGCTTCTCGGCTGTAGACCCCGGGCGGATGCCCTCGTCACGGACCAGGTCCGTGCCCGGAACGGGGGCCACAAGGTTGTCGTAGAAGCCCTCATCCCAGGCGGCGGCCGACAGGTTGTGGGAGTCAGCGGCGAACTGGTCCTGGCGTTCGCGGGTGACGCCGTACTTCTCGCGCAGGCGTTCGGTGGCCTCGCCCAGGGAGATGGTCCAGTCCTTGTTCATGGCCGGATTCACCAGCCGCCAGCCCAGCGTGGTGGAAGCCAGGTTCAGGTCGCCGGCAGGGTAGGGCTTCTCCGTCTTAGGCAGCACCCACGGGGCCCGGCTCATGGACTCGGCGCCGCCGACGAGCATGAGCTCGGCGTCGCCGGCGTTGATCTGGCGGGAGGCAATGATGGCTGCGTCCAGGGAGGAGCCGCAGAGGCGGTTGACTGTGGTGCCCGGGATCGACGTCGGAAGTCCCGCCAGCAGCGTGGCCATCCGGGCCACGTTCCGGTTTTCCTCACCCGCGCCGTTCGCGTTACCGAACACCACCTCGTCGATACGCTCAACGTCGAGCTTCGGAGCCCGCTTCACGGACTCACGCACCACATGGGCGGCGAGGTCGTCGGGGCGGACGGCGGCAAGGCCGGAGCCGAACTTGCCAAAGGGCGTTCGCACGGCGTCGTACACAAAGGCCTGGTTCATGGGGTTTCCTCTTTTTCCTGGTCAAAAGTGGTCTGCTCAGCGGCGTGGGGTTCGGCTTCTGCCGCTTGGTCGATGTCCGCAAAGACTTTCTGGGCGATCTTGAAGGCCGAGTTGGCCGACGGGACGCTGCAGTAGATGGCGGTCTGCAGCAGGATTTCCTTGATTTCCTCCCTGCCGAGCCCGTTATTCAGGGCCGCCCGGATGTGCATGGCGAGCTCCTCCCAATGGCCATGCGCCACCAGGGCCGTGAGGGTGACAGCTGAGCGCATCTGACGGGTGAGCCCCGGCCGCGTCCAGATCCCGCCCCAGGCGATCCTGGTGATCATGTCCTGGTAGTCCTCGGTGAAGGCATCCTTGGCGCCGTTGGCCCGGTCCACGTGGGCGTCGCCGAGAACTTCGCGGCGGACCGCCATGCCTGCGTCGTAGATTTCCTGGGCACTGGCGCCAGGCTGCACCGCACCGTTGCGCTCTGCGCCATTTTCTTCGACGGTCATTCCCCCACCTCCGCGATAAATTTCCGCATGAGGTCCGCGACCAGGCCAGGCGCCTCGGCGGGCGCCAGGTGCGCGACGCCGTCGAGCGTCACCAGGGTGGCCTTCCCGCCACCGGCATTGCTTCCTGCATTGATGCCTGCGGCGATCTCCTCCGCGAACGACGGCGGTGCCACGCCATCCTCGACCCCGGCAATGGCCTGCGTGGGGACTGTGATGCTGCCGAGTTCGGAGCGCACGTCGAAGGCTGCAAGGGCTTCGCAGCAGAACGCGTAGCTGAAGCGGTCGGCGTCACGGAGCGCATGCAGCAGGCGGCTGCTGATTTCAGGCTGGCGGTCCATGAACCCCGGCGCGAACCAGCGCTGGGCCGAGCCCTGGATCATCACTGGCGTGCCTTGGGCGCGAACGGACTCGGCGCGTTCCAGCCAGCCATCCGGCGTCCCGAGCTTGGCGCCCGAACACTGAACGGACAGGCTCTTGAGCCGTTCGCCGTGCTTGATGCCCAACTGCAGGCCGGTAGCGCCGCCGAGCGAAACGCCGGCGTAGTGGAAGGTGGCGCCGGGGGCGATCGAATCAACGAGGTCGACCACGGCGTCCGCCAGTTCGGCGACGTCGAAACCCTCAGTGGCCGCCGGGGAAACGCCGTGGCCTGGCAGGTCCCAGGCAACGACGTCGAAATCGGTTCCGAGGAGCGCACCGGTCTCAGTCCACAGAACTGTGGAGGTGCCCAGTGACGGTCCTGCCACCAGCAGGGGCTTCTCCCCGAGCGGGCGCGGCGGGGAAAGCAGGACCGCCTTGATGCCTGGTCTAGCCACGGTGGGCTCCCTTCGGATCGATGTCTGAGGCCTCAGTGTTGTATGCGTCGGGAGTTGCATAGTCCGGGTAGGCAGCAAGGATGCGCCGGCTGATTTCCCTCGCCTCGCCGACGTAATTGGCAGGGTCCAGCAATTGCGTGAGCTTTTCATCGGACAGCTTGTCCTTGAGAATTGCCTCGAGCAGCAGCTTGGCGTAAATGCGCGACTGCTCGCCCGCCGGAGCCTGCAGCGTCCGGTCCACCACGTCCTGCAGGCGGGCTTTCGCCTCCGCCAGTCCACTGTCTTTGCTGGCACTGATCAGGGGCGCGACGGCGGCCATCACGCCCTCGCTGAGCAGCAGCGGGCCGGAGAGATCCAGGTTGCGGCGCATTGCTTCGGGGAACACCTGCAACCCATGGGCGAGCTCCTTCAGCTGCATGGCGGCCCCGAGGCCCAGTCGCAGCAGCTGGCGCAGTGCCGGCCATTCACTGTGCCAGGCGCCGTCGGGCCGTTCGTCATTGAAGTTGGCGGCGGCCACGTGGAGCTGGGCGGCCAGTCCGGGCGCCTGCAAGGCGGCGCTGCGGACCAGGACCGACAGGACCGGGTTTTGTTTCTGCGGCATGGCCGAGGAAACGCCTCGTCCGGCGGCCCGCGGTTCGGCGAGTTCGGCCACTTCCGGGCGACTGAGGAAGAGGACATCCGAGGCCATCTTGCCCATTGCGTCAACCACGGCCGCGACGGCGTCGCCCAGTGCCGTGACTGCCAGCCGATTAGTATGCCAGGGTGCGGGAGCCGGCGCGAGGCCCAGCTTTATGGAAAGACCATCGGCCAGGCTGAAAGGCGTAATGTCCCTGGCCCCGTCCGCTCGCGCGGTTGGAATTTGCGCGGTCAGAGCCCGCACGCTGAGGACGGAGCCTGCTGCCAGGGTCCCCGACGCTCCGCCGAACTGCACTGGAAGCTCGAGTGCTTCCAGCCGGCGGGCAGCGGCGGCAAGGCCGTGGAACCACTGGGAGGCCTTCAGGCCAAACGTGTACGGGAGGGCGTGCTGTGTCAGGCTCCGACCAACGCACAGCGTGTCCGCATGCCCGCGAGCCAAGGCGGCGAGCGCCGTCGTCGTGCTCCTCACCTCGGCGAGAAGCGTAGTGCGGACGTTGCGGGCCAGCAGCATGAGCGCCGTGTCCAGCACGTCCTGGCTGGTCAGGGAGGTATGCACTGCGGCACCGGCGTCCAGGGGCCCGTCGGCGCGGTCGGCATCGGCGGCGTTGACGTTCTTCCTGAGTTCCGCGAGGAGCGGGATGACAGGATTGGCGCCGCCCTGGGCCCGCTCGGCGATGGCGGCGACGTCGTAGCGCGCGGGATCGGCGGCATGGGCCACTACAGCGGCAGCCCCGTCGGGGACGAGGCCGGCGTCCTCCAGGACTGAAGCCCACGCGGCCTCAACGGCCAGGATTGCCGCTATGACTGCATGATCCCCGGTCAGCGCCGCCACCAGGGGCGACGCCGACACGGGGCTCAGCAGCCCGAAGTCGCCATCGGAGGGGGTCACTTGGATGCGCCTCCGGCCTCGTCACCCTGGGCGTTGCCGTCGGCGTCTTCGCCGTGGAAGTCAAGGAACACGGTCTCGCCTTCGCCCTGCAGGCGCACATCCCAGGTCAGTCCGCCGTCAGGATCGCGGCGGGCGATCACGGTCTTGCGGCGCTCGGGATCAAGCGAGCTCAGCAACGGGTCCTTGGCCAGCGCTTCCTCGTTCTCAGGCAGGTAGACACGCGTGAACAGGCGGTTCATGAGGCCGCGGGCGAAAACAGCGACAGAGATGAAGGGTGCCGCACCGGCTGTTGTGGGGCCTGGGTTGACCGTGGTGAACGTGTACACACCGGAGTTCCCTACAGATGCGCGGCCCCAGCCGGTGAAGGTGTAGCCGTCGCGGACCAGCGATCCGGTCTTCTGGACGATGTTGCCCTCTGAGTCGGGCTGCCAGATTTCCAGGATGGCGTCCGGGATGGTGTGGCCGGCACCGTCATACACCGTGCCCTGGAGCCGGATGCTGCCGGGGCTGCCTGGGGCCAGGAGCTCATTGTCCTTGGGATAAGGCAGGGCGTAGCCGTAGAACGGGCCGACCGTCTGGCCAGGTGTTGCTGTCAGCTTGCTCATTGTTGCCTACTCCTCGTCGTCGCCTGAAGCGGCAAAGGCTTCGTTTTCGGTCCAGGTCCGCTTCGACCCGGTCAGGATGATGTCCCAGTTGTAGCCAAGGGCCCATTCGGGGCTGGTGAGGCTGTGGTCGTACTGCGCCACGAGGCGGTCCCGGGCGTCCTGGTCCACGATCGACTGGTAGATGGGATCCAGCGGGAAGAGCTGGTCGCCCGGGAAGTACATCTGGGTGACGATGCGCTGCGTGAACTCCGTGCCGAACAGGGAAAAGTGGATGTGTGCAGGCCGCCAGGCGTTGAGGTGGTTCTTCCACGGATAGGCGCCGGGCTTGATGGTGGTGAACCGGTAAGTACCGTCCGGGCCGGTGATGCAGCGTCCGACGCCGGTGAAGTTCGGGTCGAGCGGCGCGGGGTGCTGGTCCCGCTTGTGGATGTAGCGGCCGGCGGCGTTTGCCTGCCAGATCTCTACCAGTTGCCCGGCCACGGGGCGGCCATCGCCGTCGAGCACCCGGCCCTGGACAATCATCCGCTCACCCTGCGGCTCACCGTTGTGCTGGATGGTGAGGTCGGACTCCAAGGCGTGCACGTCCTGGTGCCCGAACGCCGGGGAGTACAGCTCGATGGTTTCCGGGTCCGCATGATGCAAGCTCTTGGTGGGGTGGCGCAGGATGCTGCTGCGGTACGGCGCATAGTCCAGGCGCGGCTGGGTCTCCGGCTTCGCCCCGTCCTTGAGGGCGCGACGATACGCCTCGCCGATTGCCTGGATCTCGTTGCTCAGGTCCTGCTGCGTTTCCACGGCCTTGTCCGGCCTTGAATGCGCGGCCTGCGGCTCGGCTGCGGACACGAGCTCATCTGCTTCGATCTGCCCGGCGTTCTCAGGATTAACTTCTTGCAGCACGGCTGGCTCCTTTCGTGTTTGCTGTGTGCGGGTCTGGCAGTTTCTTAGGCCCTTGGTGCAGGGCTCAAGTGCGGGTGGAGGGAGTCATACTGCACGGCGTGCCGTACCGGGGCGTTCGGCGCCGCGTAGCCGTCGTAGTTGCCGCGGCGTTCCACCATTTCGAAGAACACGCTGCCTACGGTGGCGGTGTAGAAGTGGAGGAATTCGCCATCGGCGTCGCGATCGTAGAGCAGGTTCAGTTCCCTGAGCGTGGCCAGGAAGCCGGGCTCCAGGTCAAAGCGGGCTGCCAGGTCCTCGTAGTAGTTGGCCGGGATCTGCAGGAAATCCAGGCCACGCTTCTTTGCGGCGCGGGCCGTGCCGACGAGGTCGTCTACAGCAAAGGCAATGTGCTCCTGGTAGGTCTTGCGGCTTCCGTGCTGGATGCCCTCCTGCTGGATGACGGGGGCCAGGTTCAGCACCAGCCGTACGGCGCGGTCGGACGTCTGCATCACCTGGGACCGGACCAGCCCGCTGGGGCTCGGTACCTCGGCAAAGGGCTGCGGCTCGAGGGCCAGGGCGCTGGTGTAGAAGAGGACGGCTTCGTCGAAGTGCTGCCAGGGCTGGGCCAGGTTCACATGGTCAATCACGGCTGAGCCAGTCGTCGCTGCAGAATGTTCCAGGCCCTCACCGAACTCACGAGTCCACGCTGCCGTCCCGTCCGGACTGCCCTGGCACAGGAAGATCTCAGTGGAATCCGGCGCAGCAATCCCCTGGAACACTTCCTCGTCTGCCTGCACCTTCCGCGGCACCACGGGGGCTTTGAGTTGCTGGGCGCGGGCGGAGGCAATCACGGGAGAATCGACGTCGAATCCCAGCGCCGCGATGGCGGGCTCCGAGTGTGACGCGGCCTGCTCGTTGATGATCACACGGGCCTTGCCCATGGTCCAGAGCTGCACGTCCTTGGTGCGGTGGCGGCCCTCGAAGGCGAAGCCGAGCTGGCCCAGCAGGGTTTCCAGCCGGGCCGTGTCGTCCGCCTTGACCTCGGCAAAGTTGAATCCGCCGGGCTCGGACACTTTTGGCAGCGTGGCCAGTTCCATGGGATAACGACGGCGGGCGGCGGCGTCGGAGCCGGCGGCAGGTCTGCCCGGCGCGGCGGGATTTTCGGCGAGCCAGCGCGCACTCTGGTCCTCCAGCCAGATGAGCGAGCGCATCGCGTCCACAGCGGTGCGGTGGACGTCGGACTGACGGAAGACGTCGTTGAAGACCTCCAGGGAGACGGGCCCGGAGTAGCCCGCACGAACCACATGGCCCATGAACTTGGCGAGCTCGAACTGCCCCTCGCCAGGAAAGACGCGATAGTGGCGACTCCAGGACAGTACGTCCATGGACAGCCTCGGGGCATCCGCCACCTGGACGAAGAAGATCTTCTCCGCTTTAAGGCCTTCGATGGGCGCGGTGTCCCAATCGCGCGAGAGGATGTGGAAGGAGTCCAGGCAGGTCCCCAGGTTTGGATGGTCCACCATGTCCACCAGCCGGTAGGCGTGCTCGTAGTCGCTGACGTATTTTCCCCAGGCCAGGGCCTCATAGGCCACTTTGACGCCGTGGTCCTTGGCCAGCTCAGCCAGGCGGTTCAACTGTTCCGCTCGAAGCTGGTCATCATCGATGGTGGCCGTAGCCACGTTGGAGCAGACAAGGACAGTGTCCATGCCGAGGCGGGACATGAGCTGGAACTTCGCCTCGGCCCGGCGGAGGTTGGCCTGCAGCAGGCCCGGCTCAACGCCGTCGAAATCCCTGAAGGGCTGGTAGAGGTCAAGGCCCAGGCCCAGGTCCGCCGCCATCGTGCGAACGTCATCGGGACTCAGCGGGGAAGTGACAAGGTCCTGCTCGAAGATCTCGATGCCGTCAAAGCCCGCAGCCGCGCATGCCTGCATCTTCTCCTTCAAAGTGCCGGAGAGGCACACAGTGGCGGTGCCAGTGCGCATTATTTTCCGGCTCCTTGCGCCGCCGGGGATTCATCCCTGGCAGCATCCTCGGCGGCGATGAGTTCGAGGAAATGGGCGCGCATCCGCTCCCGGTCGGGCTCCATCCCGGTGAAGATCCTGAAGGCATCCACGGCCTGCCCTACTGCCATGCGGCCCCCGTCGAGCACCTGGCAACCCTTGGCGCGGGCCTCGCGGACCAGCTGCGTTTCGATGGGACGGTAGACGATGTCCGCAACCCAATGCCGCGGTTCCACGAGCTCCATGTCCAGCGGCAGTCCGGGGTGCGCGGCCATGCCAACAGGCGTGCAATGGACGACGCCGTCGGCGAGCGGCACGATCCTGGCCAGCTCCGCCGTCGACTGGCCCGTAATGGTGCGGTCCGGAAACAGCCCGGCGAGTTCGGCAGCCCTGGCCACTGCCCGGTCCGGGTCCATGTCCACAAGGTCCAGGGTCTTCACACCGGAGCTGAGGAGGGCATAGGCCACTGCTGAACCGGCACCGCCGGCACCCAGCTGGACGACGCGGTCCCGGGCGGCGCCGGGGAGGCCCGCCTCAAAGGCCCTACCAAATCCGGAGAAGTCGGTGTTGTAGCCGATGAAGCGCGCGTCCTTGATGACCACAGTGTTGACGGCTCCGAGGCGTCGCGCATCCGCCGAGACTTCATCCAGGTGCTCCAGGATCAGCTGCTTGCAGGGATGGGTGATGTTCAAGCCGTTATAGCCCAGACGGTAGGCGGACTGCAGGAGTTCACCGATCGAGGATGCGGGAAGCCCGAGTTCGGCAAGGTCGATGGGCCGGTACAGGTAGCGAAGACCTTGGACATCGCCTTCCCGCTCATGCATGGATGGGGTGAGGGAGGGGGTTACACCATCTCCAATCAGGCCGATCAGATAAGACTCCGAGCGATTGCTCATTCCTGCTCCTAGGGTCCGCACAAACTTGCTCGCATCGACGAGAACTCAAGCTATGTGAGTTAGGCTATACCAAAAGTTCGAGTACTGCACGCTTGTTCATCATACGAACATCCTAGGAGAAGTGCTCGCTTCCCGCCAGCCCCTATCCCATTCATTGGAAGGAGGCCGGACTTTTCCTTTTGCGAAAAAAGATGGCGCTGCGTGACGCCCTGATTGCCTCCGGCGACGTCCGGCTACCCCACGTTTCATTCTCGTTGTGGGTCGTCCTATCCGCTCCGTAGTGTCGAGCCATCGACCCGGAATCGTCCGGACTACCCGGGCCGCCGCCATCTTCTCCGGCCGTCCAAAAGGCCCGCATCCCAAGGAATATGCATGTCGACTCCTCCCAATAATCCAGGAAGCACCCGTATCGTCGCGGGAGAACGTCCCAAACCCAGCCGCCGTCGGATCCTCTGGTTCGGTGGCGCAGCAGCCGTCGTCGTGGCGGGAGCCGTCGTGGCGGGCACCGCCGTCGGCTCCGCCAATGACACCAATGCCCAGGTTGCGGCCCAAGGCAGCCCCGCCGCAGAGCTGAAGCTGGGCTACTTCGGCAACGTCACCCACGCCCCGGCCCTGATCGGCATCAGCAAGGGCACCATCGCGAAGAGCCTGGGCGACACCAAATTGAGCACCCAGGTCTTCAACGCCGGACCCGCTGCCATCGAAGCCCTCAATGCCGGAGCAATCGATGCCGCCTACATTGGCCCCAACCCGGCCATCAACTCGTTCGTCAAGAGCAAGGGCGAGTCCATCAGCATCATCGCCGGAGCTGCTGCCGGCGGTGCGCAGCTCGTGGTGAAGCCTGAGATCTCCTCCGCCGCCGACCTCAGGGGCAAGACGCTGGCGTCGCCGCAATTGGGTGGGACCCAGGATGTGGCGTTGCGCGCCTGGCTTTCGTCCCAGGGGTACAAGACCACAACCGACGGCGGCGGCGATGTCGCCGTCAACCCCACTGAGAACGCGCAGACGTTCAAACTCTTCCAGGACGGAAAGCTCGACGGCGCGTGGCTGCCCGAGCCGTGGGCCTCGCGGCTGGTACTACAGGCCGGAGCCAAAGTCCTGGTGGACGAAAAAGACCTGTGGGACGGCTCCCAGACCGGCAAACCCGGGGAGTTCCCAACCACGATCCTCATTGTGAGCAAGACATTCGCGGCAGAGCACCCGGCCACGGTCGAGGCCCTCCTCAAGGGCCATGCAGAAGCCGTGGATTGGCTGAATTCCGCCTCCGCCGGCGATAAGGCCGAGGCAATCAATGCAGCCCTCAAGGAAGCGTCCGGTGCAGCCCTCAGCGCAGACGTCATTGAGCGGTCGCTCAAGAACATCGTCTTCACGGTTGATCCGCTGGCGGGAAGCTACAAGAAGCTCCTTGAGGAAGGCGTGACCGCCGGCACGACGAAGTCCGCCGATATCAGCGGGATTTTCGATCTCTCGGCCCTCAATGAGGCGACCGGAAAGAAGGTCTCTGCGGCCGGTCTCGGAAAAGACTAATCCGGAGCGAGAGACCGGAAGTTAGGGCCCTCTGCGGCCTAGCTTCCGGTCTCTTCCGGGTGCTCGCGCGCCTTCTTTTCCTCGGGCGGCTCGCTGTCCTGCGGCACGAAGTCCGGGTCCAGCTTGGTGGACAGGTCCTCCGGGCTTTCGGCCCCGGACCGCCCGTTTTCGACGCTCCCGTTTTCGACACTCCCGTTTTCGACGTCGGAGCCCCGGCGCGCGGGCTCCTCACTGCCCGGGTCTCTCGGCTGCGGCTGTTCGTTCACTGCTTCCCCCTCCACCATTTGGCGCGCCCAACATCCGCGCCTGCGTCATGCTTGGATGAACCCCTCAGATCAGGTCCGGCTGGCTGGCCAGGATATAGTCCGCCGCCGCGGGCCCCCTCATGCGCAGGGTGGGGCAGACGATGCGGTGATTTACCTGGTGGGGGCCGATGCCGTTAGCCCTCATCCCGGCCCAAAACGCCTTGGCCGATTCCGGCTCCAGCCTCTGAATCAGGCACCAGCTGGTATAGACCCCATACAGTTCATCAGGCGTCAGTCCTACAGAAGGATCCCCGTCCTTCTCGATGCAGTCCGCAAGAAACTTTCTAAAGCGTGATTGGCTCATGGCTGCCCCTTCAAGCTCGACGTCCTGTTGCCGCCGGTCTGCCTCAGCAGCCTGGGCACGCCAGCCATTCGGCGAGCCCAAAATTCGAAATCCGGTGTAGAAAAGTACCCGGTCCTTCTTCGAATCTATTCCGAGCCGGGCTTCTTGTCTACGCTCGATCAGAAGTGCCATTTTTCATCCCACAGAACTACTAAGCATGCTTACAGTTAGGTATAGTCAAGTATTGCCACAAGGGAGAATGGTGCTGACAAGCTATAGCGCCTGCTATGGGTTGAGCAACAGATGACCTCAGCCATGGCGTGGAGGAAGCGGATTTGATGGACACGAATGAACTGCCGCATAGCCTCCAAGGAGACCCGGACAGCAACGGCCCACTGGGCGAACGTTATGCCCTAGGTGAGGTTATTGGCCGCGGGGCAATGGCGGTGGTCTACCGTGCCCGTGACGAGGTTCTAGGCCGAGAAGTTGCCGTCAAACTATTCTCCTCGGGCCCTGCCGACGAGGAGCATACCCTCCGGCAGCAGACCGAAATCCAGATACTCTCCGTCTTCGACCACCCCGGCCTGGTCCGGCTCTACGACGCCGGGCTTGATTACCGCGACCCGGCGTCGCCCCACACCTTCCTGGTCATGGAACTGGTAGATGGCCCGGACCTTCGCCAACGGCTTTCCGAGGGGCCAATCCCGGCTGTTGAAACGGCCCTGCTGGGGGCAGCGGTGGCGGACGCCTTGGCGCATGTGCACAACCATGGGGTCATCCACCGCGATATTAAGCCCGCTAACATCATCCTTCCCGCCGGTGAAGCTTCCGCCGGGCCGAAGCTAGCGGACTTTGGAATCGCCCGGCTGATTGAAGGAAGCCGACTCACTGCCACGGGAAGCACGGTAGGTACGGCCACCTACCTTAGCCCTGAACAGGCAACGGGATCCGCACTGACTCCCGCCAGCGACATCTACTCCCTCGGGCTGGTCCTGATCGAATGCCTGACAGGACGGCCGGAATATCCGGGAACTCCCGTAGAGTCGGCCGTTGCAAGACTTCATCGGGCTCCCGAAATTCCGCCCGGACTGTCGGCCGGTTACGCCGAACTCCTCGCCTCCATGACAGATATCAGGCCGGAGTACCGCCCTTCCGCTGAGCAGGTTTCCACCGAATTGTCGGAACTCGCCGCGATGGAGGAGCGCCTCCTGAACTACGACGTGCCGACGGCGGCCCTTCCCGCGCTCCCCCACGTCCCGACACCCCCGCAGCATATGGCTGAAACGGCTTCACTCAGGTTCCATGAAAGGCAGGCACGACGCCGGGCGGCATCGAGGCTTGGAAAAGTTGCCGCAGTTCTGGTTGGCGGCATTGCCGCCGCCGTCGGGATGCTCTGGATGACCACGACCATCCAGGGGGTTGGGCAGGACACCGGGGACAGATCATCGGTCATTGGTACCAGCGGAGCAGATGGGACTCCGACTCCAACCCCAACTCCCACCCCGGAACCTACCCCCGCCCCGATTCAGACTGTCGAGATTCCCGGTCCCGTCCAGACCCTGATTGTTCCGGCTCCCGCCGCTCCTGCCCCTGCAGTACCGTCCGCAGACACCCCTGGCAACGTTGAAAAGGGAAGCGCTAATGCCGAAAAGGGCAAAGGCAAGCCCAAGGAAGGCTGACCCAAACCGGGAATAGCCTTTTCAAGGCAGATCGGCAAGGTGATGATAGTAAGTAGGCTGATTATTGAAGCCGGAACATTCAGAGTATCAATGGACAAGGAGCGTGTTTGGTGATGGCAACCTTGGCTCGTGACATCATGACCGGCGGCGTCGAGTGCATAGGCGCGAACGAAACGCTGGAGGTGGCCGCACGGAAGATGAGGGATCTTGACGTTGGAGCCCTGCCGATCTGCGGCGAGGACAACAGGCTCAAGGGCATGCTCACGGACAGGGATATTGCGGTCAAGTGCATAGCCGAGGGCGGTGATCCACGGACCGCCAAAGCCGGCCAATTCGGTGAAGGCAAGCCTGTCACCATCGGCGCCGATGACACCGTGGAGGAAGCAATCCGGACCATGCAGGAGCACAAGGTCCGCAGGCTTCCTGTCATTGACGGGCATAACCTGGTGGGCATGCTGAGCCAGGCGGACATTGCGAGGAACTACCCGGAGGAGCGGGTGGGAGAACTCGTGGAGTTCATCTCCTACTAGCCTGAGTCCAGGGAAAAGCGCCATGCCGGAGACAACAACGATGACCATGAAACGCAAACTCAAGAAAGTGCGGCCCGGCGATGCCGTTCGGCTCAAGGACTACAACTTTCGGGTAGTGGCCGCAAGAGAGGAACAGGAACTCATCCTGCTTGAGCTGGAGGGCCGAAACGGCGAGCAATCGACCCTCATTGGAGTCCCCAACGCGTCCGTGCTGTTGAGCCAGGACGGTTGAGCCAGGACGGTTCGCAATCATCGCCCGAAGTTGCCATTCCCCGTTGACCTGTCCCCCCGAAGGGGGTCACAGTTAGGAGACGGATACAAGGATTCCGCACAGGGCATGACAAGCACGGACGGTCTCAGGGCCATGGAACAAGAACCGGGGAACCTCGAAAGGCTGCTGCTTCAGGACGCGTTCCTGATGAGCGGCCTGACGCTGCAGGAGTTGTGGCTGGCGTGCCACAACATCACCGGCAACGCAACGGAACTTGAGCTGGATGGCTACTTGCACGGACTCACGCCGCTGAGTTCCATCGAGACCCTCATCCTCACCCATGCACTCAATGAACACAGATACGATCAAGGACTGCCACCAATCCTTCACTGAAGTACGGTGGTGACGCGCCGGCAGGTGGAGAGCCAGGCTCTCGCCGCCGTGCCCTTTCCCGGGCTACCCTGAGAAGAAGTGGTCACGAAAAGGCCGTCCCCCAGTGTCGTTTTGTTGGAGATGCCCAATGATGACGTCAAAGCCCGTCCACGTCTACTCAAGCGCCCTTGGCTCAAGCGCGTGCCTGGCCGGAACGTTCTACTACGATGTCCGTTCCCGAAAGATGTTGTGGTCGGAGGACCTGTTCCGAATCCACGGCTACCAGCGTGGCGAGATCGTCCCGACCCTGGAACTCATGCTTTCCCACAAGCATCCCGAAGATCTTTCGCACAGCCGCCAGCTTTGGACAGATGCCTGCACCAGCGGCGGCCAGTTCTGCAATTACCACCGCATCATCGACGCCGCAAAGAAGGAGCGCCACATCCTGACTTCGGGCGAGGGGGTCCTGGGGCCGAGTGGTTCTGTTGAGTCCGTTCACGGCTACGTAGTGGACTTCTCTTCGACCCTGCAGCGTGAAGTCGAGGCCGCATCGCGGGAAGCGGTGCAGCGCTCGTCGGTGAGCCGTGGCGTCATTGAACGGGCCATAGGCCTCCTCATGGGCTATTTCCGTGTCGACTCCGAAACCGCGTTCCATCTCCTCCTCAATCGCAGCCAGAACACCAACACCAAACTTGCACGCCTCGCCGGTGATCTCGTTGAATCGGCCGAAGACCGCCAGTGCACTGCCTTCCTTGACCAGTTCGCGCACGAACTGCGGGCTGATTCCCGGCGTAAGGCCGCGGCCGCCGAATCCGCCCGCACCGGCGAGGCCAGCTAGCGAGGCGAGCTGTTATCGGGCAATGTCTAGTGCAAGATGCTGCATTTTCCCGTCGACGACTGTGGCCAGGATCTGCGCGTGTGCGAGCCGGTCCGGATCGGCGGCGAGAGGATCGACATCGAACACTGTGAAGTCCGCACGCTTGCCAACGGTAATTGAGCCGGAAATCTCCTCTTCCCCGGCAGCCCTCGCCGCATGGGAGGTGTAGCCTTCCAGCGCTTGGATGGCCGTGAGGCCCTGGCCGGGAACAATGGGCTGTTCGGCGGGGTGGCCCGCCCGCCGGCGCAACTGGGCGTCCGCCATGATCGGCAGGGGTTCGAACGGCGCAATCGGCCAATCGGAGCCAAGTCCCAGGGGAATGCCTGCAGAGCGGAGATCCGCACAGCGCCAGCCATTATTGGCACGCTCCGCGCCCAGCCGGGTGGACCAGTTGTCTGTGTGATCCGCGCTGGCATAGTGCGTGCAATGGGTCGGCTGCATGCTGGCCACCAGGCCCGAACGTGCCAGCCTGTCAACCAGTTCGTCCGGCACTGTTTCGAGGTGCTCAATGCGATGAACTGCCCGCGGCGTATCAGCCGGGAGCGCTTCGAACGCGTCAAGGACGCAGGCAACTCCTGCATCGCCAATTGCATGTGTTGAGGTAGGAATTCCGCGACTTGCGAAGAAGCGCACTGCCGCAGCATATTCCTCCGGACGCGGCCAGAACGACGTCGTGGACGCGCCGTAGATGTCGGGCTCGAACAGCCACGCCGTACCGTTGTCCACCGTGCCGTCAACGAACAGCTTGATGCCGGCGATCTCCCAGCGGCGCCCACCCTGGCGAATGAACTCAGCGAGGCGCTGCCAGTCCTCCTCCCCGGTGCCGGGCATGCACCAAGGCGAGATGCGGAGCTTCAGGGGCAGGCCGCCGTCGTTCTCCAGGGCCTCCTCCTCTACCGCGCGGTAGAGCTCGAAAGATCCTTCGCCGAGGTCCATGACGTGCGCCCCCGTCAGCCCCGCCCGTGAAAACCGGCCCAGCAGCTCCGCCAGCCTCGCCTTCCTCTCCTGGAAAGATTCCCGCGGCACCACCCGCGTGACGAGTTCGACGGCGGCGGCCTCCAGCAGCAGGCCTGTTGGCCTGCCGTTTCCGTCGCACACTACCTCGGCGGCCTGGTCAAAGACGGCCGGCCCATTGATCCCTGCCAGCTCAAGGGCGCGGGAACCGGCAAGCGCCGAATGCCCGTCAAGCAGGCGGATGAGGCACGGTTTGCCTGAGGCGACGTCGTCAATGAGCTCGCGGTGGGCCTGCGCCATGCCGAAGATGTTGGGGTCCAGGCCCCAGGCCCGCACCCACTCTCCCGGGCCGGTGGCAGCAGCTTCGTCCTGCAGCATCGCCCGCATCTCGGCCAGGTTGCGCGCGCCGGAGAGGCCCCGGCCGCGGGTCAGTTCCAGGCCGAAGACGGGATGGATGTGACAGTCCACCAGGCCGGGTGTGATGGCGGCATTGCCGAAGTCGATGACCTCGTCGGCCTGCCAGCCGGCAGCTTCCTTACGCGTTCCGACTGCGGTAATCACCCCGTTCCGGACCGCGATGGCTTCGATGACGGCAGTGCCACCGGTGCCACTTGTGCCACCGTCCGTGGTTTGGGCGTCCATGGTGTGGATGGTATCGGCGAGGAGGATGAGGTCAGGCGTCATGGGTTTCGAAGCTTCCAATGCGGTCGAAGGTAGCCGGACGGCGGAGGCGCACCCAGCGGGCTATGAGGAGGCCGGCGATGAAGACCGCCGGAGTCACAAGGATGAGGATCGTGTTGGTGAGGGCGTCGGCGAAGGTGAGCAGCTCTATGTTCACGGCAATCAGGAGCACAGCGCCGAAAAGCAGGATGCCCGACGCGAGGCTAAGGGGGACCAGCAGCCTGTGGTTCACGGCCGCCGGGTTGCGGCGCAGGTAGAGGAACGCCGCCACAGATGCCAGCCCCTGAAGTCCCACGATGCCGAAGATGCCAGGGGTGTTGACCCAGCTCAGGAGCTGCTGGTACGGATCGGCATTCAGGATGGCACAAATGCTGATCACCACGGCTGCGAGGAGCGTCTGCAGCTGGCCGGCGCGATGCGGTGATTTGAACTTGCGGTGAGTCCTGCCCAGGAAGACGGGCAGGACGCCGTCGCGTGCCAGCATATAGACGTAACGGTTGATCGCATTGTGGAAGGCGAGCTGGGACGCGTAGACGCTGGTGACGATCAGGACGTACATGACTACTTCAGCCCAAGGCCCCACGTAGTGGTTGATGGTCTGGAAGAACATCCCGCTGGTCAACTGACCGGCCGCTTCCACCGCCTTGCCTTCGCCGTAGGCCTGCACCACCGTCCAGACGATGAAGGCGTAGAACACCGACATAAAGCCGACGGCGATGTACATGGCCCGAGGGACTGTCTTATCCGGGTTCCGGGCCTCGGACCGGTAGAGCACCGTGGATTCGAAGCCCATGAAAGCCGCGAAGCAGATACCCAGGATCGCCAGGACTCCGGGACCGAAGGCCTGCTCAGGGCTGAAGGAGCCGAGTGTTATGCCGTCAGCTCCCCCGCTGCCGAGAATGCCGACGCCCATGACGGCGAGGATGCCTGTCTCTGCGACGAGCAGCACTCCCAGGACTTTCGCACCGACGTCGATCCCCCGATAACCGAGGAACCAGACAGCCGCGACGGCCGCAAACGCGATAACCGGCCAGGGAACGTCGAGGCCGAAGAGGACTTTGAACATGTCGTGGGTCTGGACCGCGAACAGTCCGTAGACCCCGATCTGCAGGCAGTTGTAGGAGACGATTGCCAGGATGGCTGAGGCGAGCCCCATGGTCCTGCCCATGGCCAGGGAGATGTAGGTGTAGAAGCCTCCCGACGCCTTGACGTGGCGGGTCATGGCCATAAAGCCCATTGCAAAGACGGTCAGCACGATGCCTGCCAGGAGATAGCCAGCCGGGGCGCCGATTCCACCGACGCCGATGGCAACCGGGGCGACACCGGCCATGACGGTGAGGGGCGCAGCGGCCGAAACGACGAGGAAGGCGATACCGCCCGTGCCGAGGGCGTTGCGCTTGAGGGCGCCGTCGGCGGACGACGTGGGGGGTCTGGTTTGGGTTTCCGGCACGAGTCCGTCCTTTCTTGGGAGCCCTATTAAACGAAAGGCTTTCGTTTTAAGTATGGAGGCGTGTGTCGCAGAGCACAAGGCTTTTTTGAAAACGGCAGCTCCCGCGGTCGCAGACTAGGCTGGAATCACTTCAAAACTTGCAGTCAGGAGAACCAATGGGGCGCCCCCTCCTCCCGCTGATATCCGTGGAGGCCCTTACAACGGCCGCGCTTGAGCTGGTCGACGAAAACGGCGACTTCAGCTTCCCCAAGCTCGCTAAAAAGATCGGCGTCAGCCAGTCCTCGATCTACAACCACGTCAGCGGCCGGGATGAAATCCTCGAGCTCCTGCGCCACCGGATCATCGCAGAAGAGCCGTATCCGCCAGTGGACCATGCCGACTGGGAGGCAGGGCTCCGGATCCTGATCCGCGCCTACCGGAACGCCTTCGCCCGCCATCCCCGGCTCGCCCCGCTGCTGGTGCTGCAGACCATCACTGATCCGGAGGTGATCGGGCTCTACGAGGACCTTGCCCTGTGCCTCGAAAGCGCCGGGTTCCGCGGGCGGGACGGAGTGGCTGCCATCTCCACCATCGACAGCTTCGCCCTGGGTGCGGCACTGGACCTGGCCGCCCCGGAGGTGGTCTGGGACCCTCCGACCGAGGGATATCCCGCCCTTAAGCGCGCCCTCGCCCACGCCGGATCGCCCGAGGAACGGGGCGGCCACGCGTTCGACTTCGGCCTGGACGTGATCATAGGCGGACTCCGGGCGAGGTTGCAGTGATGACAGACGTTTCAGCCGCCGATCTGCGGGAGTCAGCGGCGTTCCAGGCCCCCGAGGTTGGGGAGGCTATTGCTGCCTTGGAAGTCCGCATGGCTGGCGGGCGACGCGTCCTGCTTGGCATCACCGGCTCTCCCGGCTCGGGAAAGTCCACGTTCTCCGAGCTCCTGCGGCAGCATTTCGGCCCCGACCAGGCAGTGGTGGTGCCAATGGACGGCTTCCATCTTGGCAATGCAATCATTGATGGCACCCCGCTGAGGCAGCGCAAGGGCGCCATAGACACGTTCGACGCCGGCGGGTACCTGTCGCTGCTGCGGCGCCTCGCGCTTCGCGACGAAGACGTGGTGTATGCGCCGGATTTCAGGCGTTCCCTGGACGAGCCGGTGGCGGCGTCCATCGCGATCCCTGCAGCCATTCCGCTGGTCATCACCGAGGGGAACTACCTGCTGGCGGATCCCGCCCCCTGGCCGGAAGTACGTGCCCAGCTGGACGAGGTCTGGTTCCTCGAGACACCACAGGAATTGCGCCTTGCGCGCCTCACGGAACGGCACATCCAGTTCGGCATGGATCGAAGTGCGGCTGAGGCCTGGGCCGGGGGCACAGACGAAGCGAACGCCCGGCTTATCGAGGCCACCAGGGATGCGGCGGACCGGGTGCTTCCCTGGGCGTAACACGTCCTCCCAACTGAGTCGCATTTGTTGTCGCCAAAATCCGTTTTAACGACCACAACTGCGAGCTAGCCGGTTTGTCTCTTGTGGGACGCCCGTTCGGGTTTGAAAATGTCCTTGTGGTCGCCTGCCGACGCCGTCCATCTATGGTTCGTTGAG
>NZ_JAGGPK010000068.1 GCF_018613855.1 Arthrobacter sp. ISL-30 | reverse complement strand
CCACCCAGGACGCCGGCACCCCGGCGTCCAAGGCACGGACGAGCATGTCCGTGGCCTGCTCCGGCTTGGTCTTGAACTCCCGGCCCGAGGGGATCCCGGCCGCGGCGCAGCGCTCGGGGTCCTCGGTCCAGGCCTTGGGCAGGTAGAGTTCCCGGTCCAGGAACGTGCGCCCGTGCTTTGTGGCGTACGTCAGGAAAACCCCGATCTGGCAGTTCTCCACCCGCCCGGCCGTCCCGGAGTACTGTCGGGCAACCCCGGCCGAGCGTTGGCCCTTCTTCAGGAACCCGGTTTCGTCGATGACCAGCACGCCCTCGGGGTCGCCGATCCGTTCCACCACGTAGGAGCGCAGGTCATCCCGCAGTCCGTCCGGGTCCCAGTCCGTGCTCGAGAGCAGCCGCTGCATCCGGTCCGGGACCCTGTGCCCGGCCCGCTCCGAGAGCGTCCAGGAATTCTTCCGCTCCTCCTCGGAGAGCAGCCCCTTGATGTACTCCACAGCGTTCGCCCGCGGTTCTGAACGGGCGAACCTGGCCCCGACCAGATCCCCGATCTCCGCCAGTCCATCGGCCCATTCCTGTACGTCTGCCACACAAATATCATCGCCCACCGCCAAGGATTAACACGTCCACGCGCAAGGAGCGCGGTTAAAACGCCGACGGATAACAAAATAAACGCGACTGTAGTAATAGGCGTTGTTTGCCGGCGTCATGGCGGCCGGGCAGGATGAAGCGCCAGGTGCCGAGTGTCATTGCGGCGAGGATGTCTTCGTGGAGGGGGTCTCGTTGGCCGTAGGGTCTGCGCGTGGTCGATTTGAGCGCGCGGCGCCGGGCGTCAGGGATGTCGCGGCTGTCGACGCGGAGGAGCAGGGCGCTGGGCTCGATGAGCCAGTCTAGTGAATGCAAGCGGCCGGTGTCGGGATTTGTCTGCGAGGCGTTCCATTGGCATAGCTGCTCGTCGATGGCGTTGCGCAGGACGACTTCAAAGACGTGCAGGGCTTCGTAGACGGCACCTGAGAGGTCGATGTTCCACCTGTAGAGTCGGTGGCTTCATGCAGGGTTGGTGTTTCGCGGATGTAGGGTGCAAGGCGCTCGGGGCTGATCCTTTGTTGGAGGACCAGTTCGATGGGTTTTTGGTGCGCTGCGGCCATAGGACTAAACTGTAGAGGAAGACAGGGGCAGGTTCCCTGTTACGGATTACTGAGGGTCCCGCGGCCAGGCGCCGTGGGGCCCTCAGCCGTATCAGCACAATCGTCATTCTGGTCGCACTCAGTGCCTTAGCCTTCATGGTCCTTGCGCCCAGCGGGATCAGCTCGCGCGCCAGAAACCCAAGTGCAACCAGCCCGACCGTTTCCGGATCGGAGGGCTACGCCAGCACGACGTCCACATTTCATGAAGTCCTCAACGAGGTAGAGGGAACCGCTACGGGTAGGAACATCACCTATCAAACGCCCTCCGGCACCGCCCAGGCCTCGGACGAGAAAGTGCCATTGGCCAACAGCAAAACCCTGAAACGCGGTATCACCCTCAATACTTCGTTTATCTTTCTGCGCAAAACACGAGTTCGAGGGCAGGATCACATGCATCATTACGGTGAATGGAAGAGAGGGTCCCTTGACAGCGGTAGCAAACCGGATGTGGGCGGCGAATGCATGACTGGCTACTACACCACGCCCACCTCTGCCAGACCAGCGGCGACTCCATCAGACTTTCCTAGGCCCTCCTCGGGAAAGGAGTCACCCAGCTGAGGTAACAGCCCCACAGTGGCCCCCAACACCCGCCGTAACGGGGAAGCAGCGCCTGCCCGAGCCAGCCGAGCTGCTGCCCGGGCTCGCCGTGGATGACGGCGAGCGGTGAGCGCGGACCTTGACGCGGCGATGAAGGCCAGCAGGCTAAGCCATCTCACCGCGGTCTCCGGCGAAACTTCTCAGATAGGTGCTGCAAGACTCGCCCAACTCACGCTCGACTCGCTGTAACTATTGGTGCTGCTGGATAGCCTCAGACACGAGACCGGATGTCACGTTCCTGATGTACCTGGGGTGGCTTGTGAATTAGTGGAATATCCGACGCTACCGTTCCGTTGGGCTCGTCTGGTGGGAGTCCGTGCAATGGGAAAAGTTGGAGACACTGGGGCAGGTGTGCACGGGAATGTGCTCTTGCGGCGTCTGGACGCCTTCCGCCGGGGACTTCCACCTGGCCATTGACGTGAAGCGTGTGTGGTGAGCGGCCGGAACGCGCGTGTACTCGGCGTCCTGAGCCCTCACGGGCACCCAATGGCCGCCCCGCCGCGGCCAGCCACGTCGACGAGGGCACCGACGAGTTCGGGACCCAGTCCCAGTGCTGCATCATTGTGGTTCGCCGCCACTACCTCCACCTCGATGACGTAGTTTCCGGCGTCCCGGGCCGCCTGAGCCACGTCCCGGCTCTGCTGTGCGGGCACGATGGTGTCCGCGCTCCCGTAGACCACGGCGGTCGGGATGTCCGCTCGCACTACGTTCTCGCGTACCGGGTAGTGATCGCGAAGCATCCAGCCCACCGGCACGCCGTAGGCTGCCCGGCCGACGTCGGCGAGCGAGGTAAAAGGTGAGCGCAGCAGCATCGCGGCTGGAGGGTGCTCGATGGCGAGCTCCGTAACCACCCCGGCGCCGATGCTCTCCCCGAAATAGACGAGCGAGCCCGCCGGTACTCCTGCCGCACCTGTCAGGAACTCGCGAGCGGCGCGGACATCGCGCGCGAGACCGTCCTCGGACGGGTACCCGGGATTCGCCGCGTAACCGCGATAGTCGAAGATCAGCACGCCGAACCCGAGCTCGCTGATCGCTCGTCCCAGCCCTGCCCGATAAGCCCGGTTGCCGCCGTTGCCCGGTGCGACGAGAACGGTCGCGCGGCAACCGACTGCGGCTGGCAAGTACCAGGCACCGAGCTCGAGGCCGTCACTCGTCGTGAGCGTGACTTCCTGGGCTCCGGGCAACAGCTCGGCGGCCGGGCGTGGCTGGCCGCGGTCGGGAAAATAGATGAGCGAGCGTTGGAAGAACCACGGCATGCCAATCAGGAGCCCGACGACGACGAACACGGTCGCGAGCGGCATGATCCTTCGCACCGTCAACTTTTTCGCCACCGTCTTATGATCGCAGAGCGGTTCGCGCCGCACACGGCGCGTGACCCACGACTCGCCGGCGACCCTCGTTGCGCTTTTGATGTGGCGGCTGTGCCTGAGGCGGTAGCCTCGCGATTCAAGTCTGCGTGACGTCAGGTGTCGATGTCCGAAGCTGTTCGGAAGCACACTAAGGGATGGCTTATGGGCACTGAAGCGCCATTTGGAGTTGCGAAAAGGGCCGCCACTTATCGTTGTGATCCACAGCTCAGCCAATCGACGACCATCCGTTCAGCGGTCGACAAACGACCGTTTTCTGAACGCGGTGGAGGATGATATCGAGACGTTCATCCGCGCACTTGCCTACCAGTGGGCGATTTGGGGGACCGACGCCCACGCCAAGAACTACTCCCTCGTGCTGGCCGAGGGAGCGGTGCGCCTGGCGTCGCTATACGACATTGCGTCGTTCCTGCCCTACGCCAAGACGGGACCGGACGCGAAGTCCGTCCGCCTGCCGATGCACGTGGGCCGCGAATATCGCGTCCGGTCGATCCGGCGGGAGCACTGGGCGGACCTTGCCGTTAAAACTGGCCCGGACCTAAAACTGGCCCGGACCCTGAACTCGTGTGTGGCCTGGATTACCTCAACCCCAGTGGCGCTCGAAGCGGTAATCTCCGAGTTGCCGGACGGAGCGATTCAGTCAGGGTTCGCGGACAGGCTCCTTGAAGGCGTCAACAGGCACTGCCGCCAAATCAACGGTAACGATGTTTGGCCAGGCGAACCACGACCGAAGCCCGAGCTGTATCGTCTAGAGCCGAAGGGACGGGTGTTCGGGTGGGCTTCTTCCCCGTCCGACTGCCGATATCCCAGAGTCGATCATGCAGCCGGCTTGATGCTGATCATGAACGCAAATCGCGTCACACGATGAGCTTGATCGGTTACCGTTCACTGACTCGGATGATACTGACGAGGGGAGAGTCTTCTAAACGGTTGACCGCATAAACAGGCAACTGCTGGCAGGATGACTATGGGAGAGCAGATGGTGACGGATCACAGGCTGGCAGCAGCACCAAGTAAGGAACTGGGGGACTCGATGGAGAAGTACTACCTGCCGGGAAAAGACACTTGGCACAACGCCGAGATCGTGGGGGAGTCCTACCGCGAAGCTCAGATCACGGCAGCCTTGGGGCGGCGGCCCAAATTGGACGAAGAGATTGAACAGGTCGCAGAAGCCCTGCTGATCCCGGAACCGGATAACCCCCACGACGCGAACGCCATCTCGGTCCGCGTCCGTGGCCATGTAGTCGGCTACTTGCCGCGGGAATTGGCGGACGCGTACCGGCCCGCCCTTCACCGCATTGCGGCGAGCGGGCTGGTCGCGACGACGACTGCCAGAATATGTGCTGTGGTTCGAGAGCCGTGGAACGGCGACAACACGCCAAAGTTTTTTTCGAACATCCGGATTTACTTGCCGGAGCCTAACCAGATTCTTCCGCTTAACAACGACCCCTGGAACGCTGTCGCCATCTTGCCTTGGGGTGGAGCTTTGCAGGTCACGGGGGAGGACAAGCACTTCGACTATCTGTCCAACTACGTGCCTAAGAGCGGCGACGGCCTGGTATTACTTACGATGCATCGACTTGTGCAAAATCTGAAGAACGGGACTGAAAAGAATCTTGTAGAGGTGCGCCTCGACGGGGAACGAGTTGGTCAACTTTCCGCCGTAACTTCCGGGCACTATTTGCCGACTATCGCGCACACCGTTGATATGGGTCGAGAGTTGGGTATTTGGGCCAAGATTAAGGGGTCTGGGCTGGCTGTTGAGCTCGTGATCCAGGGAGCGCGGGCCAGCGAACTAAACGGCGACTGGGTCCAGAGGCTTCCAACCCTTCCTCAACTTATACCCGAGGCGCAGATCTACAACGTACCCCCTGCCTTTAGAGAAACTGAGCGCGCCCTCGGCCGTCAAGGCCCAGCGACCCAACCGACGTCCACCCCGCGTCCACTGCCCGGCAGTTTCCCCGTGCCCAGTATTACGCCCGCGCCTGCGCCTACGGGCCCAGGAACCGAGCCCGTCAAGGGCCCAGCGATACTAACGGACAAGGATAGGAAGCACAGCCCTGTCATTCATCGCGCGGCAGGGGTAGCTTTGATCATCATCGGAGTCCTCGTGGGCGGGCTTCTCGCTGCTATCCCCGGAATAGGGCCCGTTTTGTTCCTTGGCTGCCTGACAGTCGGCATCATGGGCAATGTCCGATTCCGCAGGGTCGCCAAGGCGCTTGAAGCAGAACGCGCCCAGCTGAGTCCGTAATAGGTTGGTTGCGAGGACCTGCCCAGCGGTCACAGGATGAGTATCAAGCGGCAATAATCTGTTGACTCGGGGTGACTCGACAAACTGGGCTGCCCTATGCCGTTGCCCGCCGATGCTCATGGCTAGTGGGTCGGACTGTCGGCCGGTTAGACCGGTTCCTGCACGTTAATGGATGAGATGTTTGGAGAGGAGAAATGAACTGCCCATGATGCTCATCTATTTTCAGCGCGTGCCAGCCCCCTGTCTTGGTGCCAGATCGGGGACGTCGTCTGTACCCAGCCCAGACAAATGCGCAGGGAGCTTCTGGGCCTAGATGAGCCTGCCATGAAAAAAAATTTGCCGCACCCGGACTGGCGCGGCAGTCGTCTGAAGAGTTCTGCAGTATGGGCAAAAAGGAAGTGTGGACAATGTCCACACTTGAGGCTTCGGATCGGGTCGTACCAGTGCCGGACTGGGCCGGATTGGCTATGTTTTCTGGAGTTCCCAGTGTTTGCAAGGGCTGGAATGCAGTTCGAGTCCCACCTCGGGCACAGTGTTTCCCCTGCTCAGGGGCTTTTTAGCCCCTGAGTGTGGACATATTGTGTTGTGAGGGGCCCCCTCGGGGGCCTTTTTCATTGTTGGCAGGTTGCCTCCTTGCCTTCCTGAATCGACGGTGCGTCCTTCGTTACCTGTTCATGGACGTCCGTGGCCTGGGCAACATGACTTGAGAAAAATCTGGCCCGGGCTTCTTTTCCGCGTCGTTGGTCGGTCACTGGGTCCTCCTATCCGGTTTGTGGTGTCTTCCTGCTTCTTCATCGTTGTCTCCGGCGTCTACTGCATGACGCTGTGCATTTTGGTGGGTGTTCGGGCGTGAGGTGCCGGCTGCACTGTTTGTTCTTCATACCTGTTCATTGCCTCCGCGGTGGACAACTACATGACGCTGGGGGTTTGGAGTGAGCCGTCCCGAGCCGTGGTGCCTGCTGCCTGGCTGGTTGTTCATATCCCTTCATTGCCCACGGTTTGCATAGCAGCATGACGGAAGTCGAGGTGAGTTCATGTGTCTGCACAGGGATCCGCTGATGGCCGATGGGGGTGGGGGTATCTTGAAGGGCATGGCCAAGCTTTTCGTGGGCGGGCAAGCCGGGCACCAAGAGTCCGTGTAGCCGGACAGTGAGCCCGTGCATTGATGGACATCCCTGGCGTACGACCAGGGGCCGCTTATGCCCGCCAGTGTAGCCCTAAGGGCACCCTTAGTGGGGCGGAAATAGGGCAGGCATATGGCTATCCAGGGGGCAGTACTCGTGGATTTCCTCCAGCAGGGGAGTAGCTGTGAGGTGTCGCGCTCAAGGACCGGCCTACGCGACTGAATGTCCGAAGTGCGCTGCACTGCACAATCATCTAGGTGGCGCTGGTGTGGTCACGGCTGGGTGAATAGGGGTGGGGTGCTGGCCCAGCAGCTCTGGATAATTCCTCTCCAATGTGTCCCAGTTTCGGGAGCAAATCGGATTAGTCCAGCCACTGCATCATGCAAACAAGTGCGTGAGGTTGTAAACCTCATCAGGGAGGACATGCCGTAGATTTCCTTTGCCGAGGAGAACGCAGAAGGCCGGCTCACAATAGTCGGCCCTTCTTGTTTCACCGGCATCGCTGCGCGATGGCGTGAACTGCCGGATCAGCCCGGGACATTCCGGGGATTATTGCTGTAGCTGTTCTTGGAGCCGATCTTTCCGTCCTGGTTCTTGATGACGTGCTCCACCTTGTGGGCCTGGGCAGCGTCCCGACCTGCAGCTTCTGCCTCATCCTTGGTGCCGTAGCCAGCACCGAAAGCACGGCCAGTGCCGCATTATCCAACGGAGACTGCCTGTACCGCGTGGATATTACGACCAAAAGGGAGTTGATACTGGTGAGGCCAACCCCACCCAGGTCGGGAAATCGAGTACTACAGTGGATGCATGGCTCCCAGCCGCCATCCGCTCGACGACCTGCGGGAAACCATCGGCCATCTGGCCGATCAGCTCAAGCTGCCCGGTTCGGAGCGCGTCGACGACCTGGTCGGCGATCTCATCGGTGCGAGGCCCGGGCCGGCCCGGCCGCTGTCCGAGGTGCAGGCCGAGCTCGACGCGCTGGTCGGACTGGAGACCGTGAAGGAACAGGTGCGGGCCCTCGTCGCACTGCTCCAGGTCCAGGCCCGCCGTAAGGCGCACGGCCTGCCGGAGGTGGCCACATCACAGCATCTGGTGTTCCTCGGAAACCCGGGCACGGGAAAGACCACCGTGGCGCGGCTCCTGGCCGAGATGTACCGCGCGGTCGGTCTGCTGCAGAAAGGCCACCTGGTCGAGGTCGACCGTTCGGGCCTGGTGGGGCAGTGGCGCGACCGCCATCAAGACGGACCGGGTGATCCGGCGTGCGCTGGACGGCGTCCTGTTCATCGACGAGGCCTACGCGCTGGCCCCGGAGGACGGCCGGATGGACTTCGGCCCCGAGGCGATCGAGGTCCTGCTCAAGCGGATGGAGGACCACCGCCACCGCCTGGTCGTGATCGTGGCCGGGTACCCGCGGTTGATGGAGTCCTTCTTGCTCTCGAACCCCGGACTGCGCTCCCGGTTCGCCCGCGAGATCACGTTCCCCGACTACTCCGTCGACGCACTCGAGACGATCTTCCACCAGATGCTGGCCCAGCACGAGTACACGCTGGAGCCGGGTGCGGACCAGATGCTGCGCCGCATCCTCACCGGGCTCCATGCGGGCGAGGACTCCGGCAACGCACGGTTCGCCCGCACGCTGTTCGAGCAGGCGCTCAACCGCCAGGCGCTGCGGCTGTCGCTGGACGAGGAACAAAGTCTCGACGCGCTCGATCGTGAGGCCGTCATGACGCTAACCGCGGACGACATCGTCGAGGCCGCGCTGGCGTTGGGCGAGGAGCCGGAGCCGGAACCGACGCAGGAACCGGAGCAGCCACGCTGGTGGCGCTGGCTGGTCTGACCGGATCTGCGGCGGCTGTCAGGCGAATGCCCGTCCCGTCCCCGAGCGGGAAAAAGCACAACTAGTCCACTGTCGTGCAACCGGCTTCGGCGGCGGCACGCCTTTGCCCGGGTATCCCCCATATCCCGCTGGCCGCGTGACCGTCGCCGGTTCCGGGGTTCGCGCCACCCTGAGCACTGAGCTGACCCGCTCCCGCTCAAAAAGGGGGAAGCCGGCACCCAGTGAAGATGAGCTGTTGCAGTTTCGGGCGCTCTGCCCCTGAAACGGGGCAGGTCCTGTTCCGGGGATCCGGCTGACGCCGGATTCCAGTGGGCGCGACGCGCTGCAACTGTGGAACGGGCCCGGTCAGGACGCGCGCCGGAAGTGGCCAGGCTTCACTTGGATCAGAATGGGGAGCGCCAGCTGGACAGGGACGGACCCGACGGGCTCGTCGAGCAACTCGTTGATCGACGTCTGCCCTTTCAATTCGCTGGCCTCGTCCCTTTCCATGCGCTGACTTTAGTCAGGATCAGGCGGCTGTGTAGCGTAGACACGCAGGAAGCAGCAATAGGGGCGTGGACGCGGCGTGTTGCCGCGACCCCATCCGGCACAAACATGTTCGTTAGCGCCGGATGTCGTCGGTCCCGTCGGTGTCGATGCGTTCCTTGCGGACTTCCTCGGTGACGGTGTCAGCGCAGATTCAAATCAAGAGTTCCCTGACAATGGAAATGCTGGTTGGCATGCTGGCTCTGTGGTGCAACAGGGGATCTTCGGTTGCGGCCCGGCCCAGCTCGTATCACTTCTGCCAGAGTTATCGGCGCCCTCACACTGGAGCGGAGGGGCTTACGGGGGAACCATTTGTGCCAGACCTCGGCCACGACTTCCGTGCTGATGGGCTTTCCTTTGACGATGAGGCGGGTAAAGTCTTCAGCCTCCGGGTCGTACTCGTCCCTCGGCGCCCCGAGGTCCAGGACGCCGAGCAGGTCATGCTTGTTGAGGCAGGCTGTGACTGCAGCGCGACCATGAAGCGAATGCGAGCCAGAATCAGGCAAAGGTGTCATGGCCTCGACGTTCGATAACGTCGGCGAGTGCACGGAGCCGGCGCGTCGCGGCTGACGCGTTACCGAGAACGTAGGTTGCGAATTTCGGATCGTCCGTTGCCTCGACTAATCGCAGCGCGTCAATTTGCAGCTGCGACATGGTTTCGATCGCAAGAACAATTGTCAATGGCCAATGGTTTCTGCCCATAGGCGGCCAGTAAATGTACCCGCTGGTGGCCAGTAAAACTGCCCGGTAATGGCCAACAGATCTGCCCACTGATTGGTTCGGCGGGTATCGGCCAATGCGGTTGGGTTTAGTTCAGTTGGGTGACTCCCTT
>NZ_JAGGPK010000067.1 GCF_018613855.1 Arthrobacter sp. ISL-30 | reverse complement strand
GACTGTAGTACTAGGCGCTCGTTGTGCCGGTTTCTCCCGTTGTTTCCCGACGCGCGAAGGAAAACGCGGCAACCAATTGGAGTCGTCGTAACTTCGTTAGAAGGTCGAGACCAAAACAAATAAAGGACTTGCTTTGCGTTGCGCAGCGTGAGCCTTTGGGTCCCTACTTGATGCAGGAGGCCGGCAGTCATTTCGCGGGAATGCCGAATGCTCCAAATTGGATGATAGGAGGAATGATGTTCGCTCGGGTTAGCACTTACCAGACCAGCGCCGACAGGACAGGGGAGCCTTCAGAGGAAACCGTCAAGCGGGTCCTTGAACTTCCCGGATGCCGAGGCATTTACTACCTGAAGGGAGACGGAAACAAGGCCCTTTCCATTACGCTCTGGGAATCGGCCGAGGCCATTAGTGGAAGCCGGGAAGCGGCCGCCAGCATCCGCACGGCCACCAGCGCTGAGCAACACATGGAGATTCTTGCAGTCGAGGAATTCGAGGTTCTTACGAGAGATCTGAAGGACTAGGGTACAGCCCAAAGTTACTCGGGACTGCGCACCCCACCTGGGCAGATGCTCAGCGGTTGGCGCCCAATGCCTCCCATGCCTTGTTCTTTAGCCCGGCTAGTTCCTTGCGCGCCACGATGGCTTCGTCCTGGCTCACTGCCACAAACCGGGTTGCGGTTCCGGGAGCGGCCCTGGCCACAAGGTCCATGTCCGCGCTGATGACGGTCCCCACCATGGCGTAGCCGCCGGCCGAGACGGCATCGCGGTGCAGGATGATGGGCTGCGTGCCGCTAGGGATCTGGATGGACCCTACGGCATACCCGGCGTCTATGATGATGGAAGGGCCGGAACCGGCGCCGAACGGCTGCTCCCGCTCCTTCCACTCCACACCGGGGCCGGAATACCGCAGTTCCATGCAGTCGGCCACGGGAGTGACTTTCCACTCGCCGTTCAGGAGGCTGTTCAGGCCGGCTTCCGTGAGGCGGTGGTCGTATAGCCCCAGCACGATCTGGACGGATTGCTGTTTGGAGAACACCGGACGGAAGGCCTCCGGGATGGTGTCGACGTCGGGCACTTGCCGCTGCCCGGTGGCGGTGGACGGTGTACTTACTGGAACCACATCGCCGGCCGCCGGCTTGCGGCCGTTGAAGCCGCCGATGGCACCGAGAATGTACGTGGAGCGGCTGCCGAGAACTTCGGGGAGGTCGATGCCGCCCAAGACCCCAATTGAGCGTCCTGAAAGACAAGGGATTCCTGCCTCGTCGTGCCGCAATCCTGCCTCCAAGCCCCGAGTAAACGGTTGACACAGGATGCGATGCCGGTTCATACCTGCCTGGTGTGTGGCCACGCGGGCGTCGGATATGCAGTAGGGATCGGCTGGGTATGCCGTGGTTGCTGGGAGCTTGCCCTTCCAAGAGCAACAACGCTCCTCTGCGATCGGGTCCAGAGCCTGCTCGAAGATCTGCATCCCATACCCCCGGTGTCGGCCGCACGCGCTGTCGCAACAGCGCTTCGGATCCGGAAGACAGTCTGCGGGTGTGGTTGAACTCGACGCCAGGGGCCTTGTCCCGAACGGCCGGAAAGGGCGCCGAAGCCGGAAGCTTCTGTCTCTCATTCAGGAATTGCGCCGCGCCGGAGTCCCGGTTTCCCTGGACGGTCCCGCACCCCCGCACGGTGTGTGCGGGAAATGTCTGGGTGCGCGGTTGCTCCGTGGACGGCGAGAGGCATGGCATTGTGCGGGGCTTGCTGGTCAGTCCAGCCTCCCCTGACCGGACCCTGCGTCCGCTGCGACGACGTCGATTACCGGAGCAGATCCAGCGCGCCCAGGCTCTGCCGTGATTGCCTGTTTCAGGACAGATGCAACCTATGCACGCCATCCGCACAGGTACCGCAACAAACCCAGAACAGCATCCGCACCGACCCACGCCGGCATCAATCACAAAACCAACCCGCTGTCACAAACAGCTTGATATATACCGCATCCGCATCACCTTTGGGGGAATCGTGAAACGCATCATCGGTCTATCGAGCTTGGCCCTGACGTGTAATCACAGAAGACGCAGCACTATGAAATGCACTTGGCAGTATCTAGGGTCCCCCAACCTGTCCTTGGCGGGCATCGTGTTCCTGGAGCGATCGACCAGCAAGCCTTCAATGGCCAGGTCCAACGAATCCATTTTTGAAGAACGCCCCACATGAGGATGCGCGAAGGACCTTACGTTGCGCTGCAGACGGTGAATGTGGCGCTGTTCGTGGTCGCAGCTTTCCTCTTCATTGCGTTCTGGGTTGAGCTCGCCCAACGACTTGCTCGCTATGAGGCAAGAGGCCTCTATGCTGACGGCGACGTGATCAAAGGACCAGCTTTCATCATCATTACAGGGCTCATCGTCACCGCGCTCTCCGCCGGCGCCTTTCTATTGTTGAGGATGGGTCGGCGGTGGGCATGTTGGATCGACGTTCTAATCTGGGCGCTGGTCTGGTTTCCTACGGCTATCAATTTGGATCCATATTTTCAAGGGTTTGGGTACGAGATATCAAGCCTAATGTGCCTGATTGGGATCCTTCTCGCCGTCGCTACATTCTTCCTGATGCCTTCCGGAAATGGTCGTCCGGAAGGCAGCCCATGAGTAACCTCAGTCAGCCACTGACGAACCGTCCCACTTTCAAGGATGTGGGACGCACATTTCATGCAAGGGCCGCTGGATAGCTGGGACAGCCTACTCTCATCCATAAGAGGTCGTGAAAGGACAAGCGATGAAAAAATGGCAGATGCCTATCATCACGCTTCTTGTCGTGGCTGCATTTGTGATTCTCTATTTCAACGGGCTTTTGGGAAACATCGCAGTCCCCTAATATGTCGCCTTGTTGCTGTGCCCAGTTCGGGCAGCCGTAGTGCGGCGGGCGACTTTGTGTCAGGTGTTCGGCCTGGATCTCGCAGGCTCCAGCGGATCCTATAGGGCGGATTCGAGAGCGAGCTAGAAACCTGCAGGCCGGCCTCAGAAAATTGGCTCTTCGCGGTTCGTCGGGAAGTGAGCTCGTGGCGTAGAGCATGAAGCGGCTCGTGGCCCTGTTGGATGAGTGGTGTCTATGCATTCATCCAGAACCGGAACCACGAGCCTTGATCGAGCCTACGTCGGCGCAGCCTGCGCTGCCACCGTGATCTTCAACCTGCCCGAATACCGAGTCCTCTCGGCCACCATCTCCGCCCTCGGCATCCGCAGGGTCGTGGTGGAGTCCACCGGCGTTCCGGGCTGCCCGACCTGCGGGGTGATCTGGCCCGCCTCGGTGACGGCCTGATTCGTCAGGGAGGCGACGGATCCGGCCTCAGGATTCAGGGCGCGTCGGGGTCCTGGCCCATATGGACGGTGATGTTGATGTTCCCTTTGGCTGCTTGCTTGATCTGTGTGGTGACGGCCTCAGTCTGTTGGAGGTCGGCTGCTCTGCGGGTTGCGGCGTCGTGCATCTCGGCGCGGGACAGGTCGTCGGCGGCGTTGGTGGGGGAGACCGTGACTTCAACGTGAGTGCCATCGGTGGGGAGGAGTTCTTCCCATGTACCCAGGCATGTGACCTTCTCGCTGAGCTGGGGGCAGTCGTCGTCGCTGGTGACGGGGCCGCCGGTGGTGGATCCAAAGTGCTTCAGACGGTGCTCTTCGAGCATGGTGACGGTCTTGGTGATGGCCTGTTCGAGTTCTGAGGTGAGGGCGGCGGGGTTACCACCCGTGTAGATGAAGGCGAGTGCCTCTGCTTCCCGGCCTGGCCGCATCGGTAGGTATGTTCGGGCCCAACTGGCGTTGCGGAAGTGGGTGGGGGTGAGGTGGGGCGCTCTGAGGGGGCGGTCCAGCCACCACCCGGGGAAGAGCTCGTAGCCGGCTGCCTCCCATTCGAACAGCTGACGCCAGGTATCGATCTCCTGCCCGCTGTCGCGGCAGGCCATGGGCCAAAGGGAGGACACGATACGCTGCATCAGCTCGCTGGTCCCATCCAATTGCTCCCATACCGAGGTCTCCAGGGCACGGATCTGGGCCTCGGTCTTCGCGTCCGCCTCGGCGCGCAGTGTGGCGCACTGTCGTTGCCAAGCCTTCGTGGCCTGCTGCCATTCCTGGAACCGTTGCCGGTACTCGGCGTCCTCTGCAGAGGGTGCGGGGACGCAGCGGGCCTTGATCTGCACGTTGACTCTGCCTTTGCCCCAGGCGTCGGTGCCAATGTGCACCCAGGCGGTGGGACGACCGACCACCATTGCGGGTTCACCCTGCACCGCGGCCCACCCGGCGCACTGAACGAACGAGGCAGTCAGAGAGGATTTGACGAAGCCGGAGTCCCCGTCCCACACGTAGTCGGCGGGGATCTCGACCGAGACCGGGACCTCGACGCTGATGCCCCAGACGGTGTTGTCGACGGAGACCACGTCCGAGATCACCTCCTGTGGCTCACGGCCAGGCGGAGGCGTAGGTTGAAGTGGGGGGCTGGGCAACAGGGGCTCGTTGCGGTTGCGAATCTCCTGGGCCGCCATCAAGATCCGTTCGATGACGCCCATGGCCGGATCCGGTATGAAGGGCGCCCAGCACAATTGCACACCGTACCGCTCATGGCTCAGTCGCAGTCGTTGTTGGACCTTGAAGTAGTGCAAGTGGATGGGGGTATAGCGGTTGGGGTTGCGCAGCACCCGGCGGTTGGTGACCTCGAACCTTTGCTCGGTCGCTAGCTTGAGGGTGGTCTTGTGCTGGGCGCGGTACTTGGAGGCCACCTTCTGGGAAGCGCTCCAACTGTCGTTACGGGAGCGTGTGCTGGTGAGCTGGTCCGCTTCGGTCACGCTGGAGCTGAAGCCGCCTTGCACTCCGACGCGGACCCCTTTGAACTCCCCGCCGAGGCTGCCTCCGACGTTCCAGCCGCTGGTGGTGCTCTCTTGTTCGGATCGGTTCATGCCTTCGTCGAGGGCGGTGGTGACGGTGGAGGCCATCTCGAGGTCGAAGGATTGCTCGGTCTCGTTCATGTCCTCGTAGGTGGCCTCGCGCTTGCTGAAGGAGTGCTGCTCAACCGTAACTTCCTCGCCCGGGGCCAGGCTGAGCGTGGTGAGATGCTCGCCGGGGGCGAAGCCGGCGGGACGGATACGGGTGCGATCCATGAACAGGACGCCGACATCAGACTGCAGCACCTGGCCGAGGGTGACCTCGGCCTTCTGCAGGTGGGTGGAGGTGAGCGCGGCCACGGCGGGGGCAAAGTCGTCGCCAGCGTCGGCGCGGATCTCGGAGTAGCGGGCGGACCGGTCCGCCGACGACTCATCCTTCGGATCCCTGCGCTGCTGTGAGTTCGTCTGGGGTCCGGGTGTCCGCTCGGACGGCACGCGGGCTCCGCGCAGAGCCGATTGCCAGGGGTCACGGTAGTTCGGCAACGGCTCGGGATCCGCCGCTAGTCGCGCCAGAGATTGCAGCCGGAGCCGCGTAACCATGTCCTCCAGCACGTCAGGGTTGAAGTCCGGCATTATCGCGGCCTTGCTGAGCACGGCAACGACCGCCAGCGCTTGGTGCGGGGCCAAGGCGTTCTGGCCCTCGGGTGTGATGATCTGCAACGGCACCAACGATCGAGACTCCACGAACCGGTCGGCTGGAGCCATGTCGAACTGCAGAGCATCAGCTGACACCCCGGTCACAGTGGCCGGCGCCGCCCCAGGGGGCGTGGCCGTCGCCTGTGCTGAACCGCCCCCCGCTCCTTGCTCTTTCGGAGCCCTGTTGGGGGCCCGGTCGGCGCTGGAGGCGATCTGGGTCGAGTTCCGATCCCTCGCTGGGGAAGTCACCTCCCCATCGGAGTGTGTGGTCGCGGGGGTGGTTGTAGGCGTGCGTTCGGGCATCAGACTCTCCTTAGGTTGGCTAGGCGGCGGCGAGAAGTAGTAAGAGCAGGCCGGCAGCAGCCGCGGCCATCAAGAGCTCCACGAGGACGACGGCGGCCACGACGACCACGATGAGCAGCGCCAGTGCCTTCAGCGCTGCCTCCCAGTCAAGTTGGAAGGCGCCCGGTCGCTCGGGCTCGGGAGCCCAACGGGGCGGGATCGGGGCGGGTAGCGGGTCGTCCACCGGGTCCTCCGTCCCGTCGCCGGAGGGCGGGTCGCGGCGCTGGTCATCGTCCTTGCCACCGAACAGCCCGCCCAGAATAAGCAGACGTAGAAGGTCCACGATCCAAATGCGGTGCTCCTCATCCTCGGAACTGCGCACGCGGCGCCGCTCCCATAGGTCGTAGACCAAGACCCCGGGAACCTGGGGCACCGTGAAAACGTGAGCCTGAAGGTCCCGCTCACCGACACCTATGGAGAACCATGCAGGAGAGGGCGACCAGTCGCCCTCACTGAGCAGATGCGGGTTCTCACAGGGCGCTGCGGGGTTGTACGGCATTGGTGGCCGCTCTGCCCTGGGGGTGCTCCCGGGAAAGGGGATGAACTGGGCGATGGTGTTGTAGCCGGTCACATATCCCCACAGTTGAATGACCGCCTTGGGGGTGCCCAGCCGCGGTTTGATCTCGAAGACCTTCCGGGTGTTCAGATCCGTGAGGTCGGCTCGGGGAAACTGGTTGCGACCCTCCTGCAAGGACAAGTGCAAGATCCGCAACTGCAGCAGGGTGTACCCGTCCCGATATCTCTCCGGCATCTGCATACGGCCTTCTGCCAGATCCGCCAACCCGCCCACCCGCTCGCCCTTCACGTACACCACCCGGTCCGCGACCGTCAGATGGTCCGGGTGGGCGTCGATGTAGGCCCGCTGTACCGCGGCGTGCAGCCTCGTGCCAGTGCGCGTGTCCGGCAGAACCGGCACGTACACCCATCCGGGGGGCGCCGGCGGAGGCGGCACGGGAGGGGCCAACTCGGTCATGGCGACCCGGGTGCCGTCCACTACCCGCGGCGATGTCACCGCCCAGTCGGGAGTGCAGTCGATCTCTCCGTACTCACGCACCCGACGCAGTACGTCCGCGGACTTGTCGCCGAAAAGGCGCTGGACCTCCGCGATCTGCTCCTCGGTCGGGAAGCGCGGCGCGACCCGCGGATCCGGCGACATGCCGACTGCCGCCGGGTGCACCTCCTCGCCCCCCGCACCGCCCAGCTCCACGGCGACGGCATGCACTTCAGAGACCGCGGAGTCCACCGCGGATTCCAACCCTCTCTGCCAGGAACCTTGATGACCAGGCAAAGCGCTGGCCAGCCAGCCCTCAGCGCTGACCGGCGCCGCCATCGCATGGCATCGCCGCAGCATCCGCCCGCCAGCCTCCACCAGACGCTCCCGTTCAACACCAGACATCGTCGCCACGCCGGGAACACCCGAGACGAAGATCCGGGATGCCTCCCGGAGGACGTCACCATCGGACTGTGCAGTAGCGGTCGACAAGGCCCCGCTGGGGGACGCACACGCCTGGGGCGCTGTCCACCACTGCGAGTCGCTAATTTCCACACTGGGCGTTGAATATTCCACGCTTCCCTACTCTCCTAATCTTGCTGCGGCCCCTAGTCGGGAATCACAGTCCTGGGAGATTCCCCAAGGAACTTTCTGCGGAATTCGCCCAGAGGTAGTAGCCGCTCTCGGTCACGTACCAGGCATCATCGCCGGTGCCGTAAGGATCTTGGCCGGCCACATATCCCTTGACGAGAATGACTGCGCCTTTGGCCAGACCCTGCGGATATCCAGGTGCCAGTGGCGAGAGGCAGCAGCCGGTCGGGTGCGCATCCATGCCACGCTGTTGGTAACGGTTCGCTTAGCAAGACCCTGAGGCGACAATGAGCCGTCCCAAGCGGGTCCTGATCCAGTTCCTCCGGGTCGATGGAGGAGTGCGGTGCAATGGGCCAGATCATTACTGATCTACTTTGGCGTGGTTCTTGAACTCGTCCTTCAGCCATTCGAAGAACTCGTTGAGGTCTGACACGGGGGCGGGCGGCTCCACGATCGGACGGTTGGGTTTGGGTTCCTCCAGGAGCTTCTTGGCGCCTAGGGACTTCCACTTTGCGGCGTCCCCGTAGAAGATGTTGAAGTCCAGGTCCTTGTCGTAGCCGGTGAGGCGGCCCTTGTCGCCGTACTGCCATGCGATGACCCCGGCCTGCCATGAGACCTCGGCCGGCGCTGGCTTGGGCGGGGGGAATCCGGTGATCGCCGGATTAGCGCCGTAGCCGGCGTACCACAACGGGTAGGCTTCCTCGACCTTGGACCAGTCCCCGCCGTTGATGCCCTTGGCGTTCAGGTACACCCATGGCGTTGCGCCGGTCGCCTTCTCCACTAGCTGCAGCCATTCCCATGCCCAGTCGGTGCGGTGCAGGTTGCCGGCCTCCCAGTCCAGCATCAGCGTGTCGCCAGGCTGTAGGTGCGGGGAAATGATTGCGAGGAAGGAGCGGGCCTCCTCCACGGCGGTGTTCTCCGGGGTGAGCAGAGGACGGGCCAAGTGGTAGAAGCCGACCGGCCTGCCGGACAGCCGGGCCTCGGCAATGTTGGAGGCGAACGCCTTGTCTGACCAGTCCGCGCCACCCTCGGAGGCCTTGATGATGTAGAAGTCGGAGGCCAGCAGGTTCAGGGACGCCGACTCCTGGTACTCCGCGACGTCGATGCCGCGCAGGTACGCGAACGTCGTCACCGGCGCAGGGGCCGGAGCCGGTGGTTCCGGGCGCACCACAACTGTCAGGTCAGGCAGGCCGGTGGTGTCCTGGGTTTCGTAGGAGCCGAACCACGAGAAGCCTTTGGCGTCGACGTACCAGCGGTGGTCGGTGTAGCCGTTGACGGTGACGGACTCTCCGCGCACCCAGCCGGTGAAGATTTCCACCGTGCCGCCCTCGGCAACGCGCTGGATGTTATCCGGCTTGATCGCGGCGGTGGCGCGGAACTTTGCGCCGTCTGGTCCGACGCGGCGGTGGTTGGCGGGCAGGGTCGCGCGCGGGGTCAGGTCCGGCAGCCCGTCGGTGGACTGGGACTCGAACGCCCCGCACCATGCGTAGCCGATGTCATCGACGTACCAGACGTCGGAGGTGAAGCCGTTGACGGTGACGGACTGGCCGTGCACGTAGCCCTTGAAGACTTCCAGCTGCCCGGCCGGGATGATCCGGGTAATGTTGGAGCCCACGTCGCCCCACTTCAGCCCGTCCAGCTCCGGCTTGATCCGCTGCATGGTTTCCTGGGGGCCGTTCTGGCGCTGGTTCGGCGCGGACGGGACAACCGGGGCGCCGTTCCAGTATTCCTTGCAGTACAGGCAGGGGTCCACGCGCCCGTAGGTGCCGTTGTGGATGTTCCAGCGCGGCGGCAGCGCCTCCCAGTGCAGATGCGGGGCGAACACTTCCCCGGACGGGGACTTGGTGTTGCCGGTGTAGCCGATGATGTCGCCCTTGGACACCCGGTCCCCGACGTTCAGGTCCGTCTTGATCAGGTGACTGTAGGTAAAGCTCGGTGCCTCGTTGCCGCAGTTGAGCACAACCGTGATCCCGGCCCAGTTGCGGATGAACAGCCAGGCGTTGTCATCGCTGGGCACCCAGCCCGCCAGTTCGATCACGCCGTCCCCGGCGGCGCGGACGGGAACGCCGATCTGCGAGCCCTTGTCTTCCCCTGTGTGGCCGCCGGGCGGGTTGAAGCCTCCGGGCGAGGAACCGAACGGCTGGGTGGTGGGTACCTCGGGCGGCAGCGGGTGGGCATAAACAGACATTTTGCGACTCCTGAAACAGCGTTGTAGTGCTCTGACGGGAGCCCGAAACCCCCGCCGGAGTGGATGCCTCCGCCGGTTAGACGACGACGGTGACCGACTTGGTTACCGTGGACGAGCCGCGGTAGCCGGTGATGACGTACGTGCCGGCGTGATGGTGCTGGCCTGGGTGGGTGTAACGGGCGGAGCCCCTTTGCGTTGTGGGGGCGCAGTTGCCGACGACACCGGGCTGCAGGTCTTCGTGGGTGGCGAGGAAGCCGTAGTCAATGACGGCGACGCGTACTCCGGCCCCGGCCGTTCCGCCGGCCTGGCCGGTGTTGGACCTTTGCCATTGATCGCCGTAGCGGGGATGCACGGGGGTGAGGCGGCCGGGAATGTGCTCATCGAAGCTGGGTTCGGCCATGTTGACGCGCGGGTCGTCTTGGAGGGCCACGGAAGCTTCGAGCGCATCAGCATGGGCGGTGGTGTCCACCTCGTCGAGGTTGTCGGCGAAGGTCAGCTGCCCCACCACCTGCAGGCCGAGTTCCTTGTTCATGGCGCGCTCCTTGAGCGAGATCATGGCAGAGCCGGGCGGCGCGAAAGGTGCCCGAAAGCTCCGCGATTCCATTGGATGCTTGCCCGGATTCGGGCATAGATGTGGCGATGAATTTCCACGGCGATTCAAGTCACCGGCAGTGGGGCCCCAGAATTCTCGACCCCCGGGCTACCCCTACCCGGGCCGTCAGCAAAGAGACACCCAAAGTATCCCGCCGAGCCGGAATAAAGTCAACGACTTTATAAAATCGGAGGTTCACGCCTGAGTACCCGCACAGCTTGTCCCACACGA
The DNA here is from genome assembly GCF_018613855.1 of Arthrobacter sp. ISL-30. Classification (GTDB taxonomy): domain Bacteria; phylum Actinomycetota; class Actinomycetes; order Actinomycetales; family Micrococcaceae; genus Arthrobacter. Next base: position 8,372 of record NZ_JAGGPK010000067.1, on the reverse strand, counting down.
TGGGGTACTGCTTGATGACGGACGGCTTATAGTTCCGCCGCTCCCATCTCAGCGGTGAGCGCCCCCACGAGATTGGCGACCGTTACAATCTGGTTCTCCATTGCAGCCCTCCAGCCTTGAGTCGTGGCGCTTATGCGCGACCCTTCAAGGCTGGATCGTTATGCAAAGCCATCACCGCCAGAGCCCCCGTCGCAGGACCACCGATCATGCGGCAGTAGGCATAACATGCAGCTGCGCATAACCCAGGCGCTACACGCAACTGCTCATAACGCTGCCAAGCTCAACTTGTACGTTGCCCTTGCCGACGACGTCCTCCGGGGCGAGGACCATAACGAAACCATCGGCATCGGGACCACCATTCTTTAATGGAAGCTCAGCATCGCCGTTTTGCCCGATGGGTTTGTTGAAGGCAAAGCCCGGCGCATGAGGGTGCGGTGATGGGCAGGTTGGGGCTGGCGGTGAGGCATTCTAGAGATAGAGCCTTCCCAGACACTGTCGGCCCCTTCCCGAAAGCATGTAGTCCCGGTGGCCGGCCGAAGGCGGCACGGCATTCCTTGGGCGGGGTCGGCCATGACAGGAGAGCTGGCGCTGGGGTCGAGCTACCGCTAACCCGCGCCGTCCGTGTCTAGGGGAGTATGCCTTGTTGTCGAAGACGACGAGGATATTTCCGATCTCATTTCCTTGATCCTGAGGGAGGAAGGCTTCGGCGTTCGGGCGGTGCGTACCGGGAGTGCGGCCTTGGAAGAGGTCAGTCGGGTGAACCCGGCGCTGATTACCCTGGATCTTGGATTGCCTGATACTGACGGGCTGCTTGTTGCCCGGGAACTGAGGAAGGTGACGGCGGCGCCCCTCCTGTTAATCACGGCGCGGGCAAGCCCTACCGATGAGCTGGATGGCATGGCCGCAGGGGCGTCTGCCTTCCTGGCTAAACCTTTCCGTCCCTACGAATTAAGGGACGTGGCCAACAAGATCTGTTGACCACAGCAGAGGCGCGGTTTCGACGCTGACTCCGCCCGCAGCATGACGGGATGGATTGCGGCTGGTCGTCGATTCGATAACCGGATATGTGCGCTGTGAGGATATAAGTCCTGACATGACGTGTGTCACGAGCGAAACTATCCTTTTAACAGTCATGTGGCCGGCTGTTAAACAAGCTTCCTGGAAAAGTGGTCCAGCACGTGCATGAAGAACTGAGCGAAGTTTCTCTCCTGACCCGCGTTGGGATCCATAACCTTTACTCTCACGGCGCATCCCGTTTGCGTGTCGCAGATTCGCTTCATGGGTCGTGGGGCCTTTCCGGCGGGACCCCGACGTGTCAGGAGATGGATGCGCGGCCTGCAGCGGCTGCCGCCAGGAAGGGATCGGGGCTGGATGGGAGGGCAGGTTGATGTCCTTTGATGGTCCGGCCTTGGATGATGACGATTCGGTCTTCCGTTCCTTTCGGCGCTGGCCGCTGCTGCCTTCCCGGGAACTTCGGCGGCTCCGATCCGTGCTGCTTTGGTGTGGTGTAGTACCGGCCCCGGGTTCCCTGCGTGGGCTCTGGGAGTCGGCCAGGAATCTGCTGGAGCCCGTGAACGAGGAACTGGAGCGTCGTGAGTGTGCGGCCGTTCTCACGGGTGCGGATACCGTTGTCGGTTCTTCGATGAACAAGGAAGGCCGCCCTCGTTTCCGGGGGGCTGAAAGGACCAGGGAATAATGTCCGGGCATTTCGAGGTGGTAGATGCTCCCGATGGCGGGTGTCGGGTCAGGCTCCTGGATGATCGCGGCGAGGTCGTCGCGGTCTCGGTGAGGTATCCGACCGTGCAGGCCGCGGCGGCGGGAATCTATAGGACCAGGGAGATCGCGGCAAGCGGACTGATCCGGGATTGCAGGGCGCGAGACGGCGCCGGTTCAGGCCCCGGTGAGGAAACATCCAGCTAAGAATGGCAACCCGCCGCCGCTGGCTCCTGGGGTCGTTTATCCCGGGGTCACGCTTCGGTCGTGGAGCGGGAGGAATCCTCGTGGATCAGGCAGTGATCCTTCAATATCTCATCGGCTACATGGCCGTAGCTCTTGCCGCGTTTGTGCTCCTGCTTCCCATCATCGTGTCCCTGCTCCTGCTCTTGCTACTGGCAGGCGTGGCGCAGTTGATGTCCTCGATTGTGTACAGGCTGGCTGTGAGACTGTTCCGGGCGGTGGCCGACGCGTTCAAAGAGCATGGGAGGGCAGCCTGGCACAGGCCAGATACCTAAGAATCCGGGGTCAGCTCTCGTGTCTGCTACAGCAGTGCGGTGGCGGTGCCCCTTGCACACCACATTGCGGCATCATAGCTTTGGGAGGAACCGAAGACGGCCTCCAAGACAGCCGGCTTCAGCCGGAAAATTTGGGGAGGAACGCGTCCATGGCAACAGGTATCGTGAAGTGGTTCAACGCTGAGAAGGGGTTTGGTTTCATCGCTCCGGATGACGGGTCCGCGGATGTCTTCGCGCACTTTTCGGCCATTGCGGCCAGTGGCTACCGCTCCCTCGAGGAGAACCAGCGCGTCGAGTTTGACGTCGTGCAGGGCCCCAAAGGCCCGCAGGCCGAGAACATTCGTCCGCTCTGAACGGCATGATGCCCCAAGCCCAGGACTTCGCGCCGCTGATTCGGTCTCTGATCGAGGAGGAAGGCCGCCTCCGGACGGAACTCTCCGCTGCCAGTCAGAGACCGGCGGCAGCAGCGCCGTCGAACTGGAGGAGCGCAGGGCGCGGCTGCGTCGGGTGCAGCGGGGCCTGGATGAATGCTGGGACATGCTGCGACTGTGCAGGGTTGAACAGGTCGCCGCCGAGGTTCAAGGGCAGGCATAATCCGTTCCACTGATCCGCGGCCTGCACCGGTTGGCCTTGAAAGCCGAACAACCCAAACATACGGCCGGCAGCGCCCCTGTAGCTCGAAGAGGCCCAGCCGGCTTCGATCGGTCGCTGCTTCCGGGAGCCACGGAACCTGGCCGAACTCGCTCGGGAACTCGGCGATACCAATGAACACCGACCCGGGAAGGTTGTCCGGGATTATCTCCGTAAAAAATACCCGGACCACCCGAAGTACCAGCGATGGGTGCTAGATGAAGCCCAGGCCGCTGACGGTCGCGTCATCGTCCCTCGGAAGCGCCGACTCTTCGCGCCCGTAAGCCGATGGGCTTGCGTGCATCAAGGTAGGACCCACTTGGACGTCTAAATCTCGCTTGGGCTTGACCTTATGCAGGTGCTTGCCTGCATAATGTCCACTGTGAGTTCTGAGGGCAAGGATGTGGACTCGGTCTTCAAAGCGATGGCCGATCCGACCCGCCGGCTGTTGCTTGACCGCTTGCGCGAGCACAACGGTCAAACGCTGCGGGAGTTGTGCGAACGCTTGGACATGAAGCGCCAGTCGGCGACGCAGCATCTCGATGTCCTTGAGCAGGCCAACCTGGTGATTGTTGTGCGGCGTGGACGCGAACGACTCCACTACCTGAACCCGACGCCGATTCATGAGATTGAGCAGCGGTGGATGGCTGAATTCGACAAGCCCCGGTTGCGGACGATCGGTGCGATCAAGACCCAAGCAGAGGAGAGCGCCATGAGTACCGAACCTGTCCCCGTTCCGTCGTACGTCTATGTCACCTAAATCAAGGCAAGGCTGCGCAGGTATGGCACGCCCTGACCGATGCAGACGTGACCGTGCAGTACTGGGCTCACGCGAACATTTCAGACTGGAAGCCAGGCTCGGCGTGGGAGCATCAACGCGTTGATGGATCCGGGATTGTCGATGTGACTGGACGAGTGATCGCGGTCGAGCCTCCCACACGCCTGGTTATCACCTTCGAGGACACCCCTGACGCCGAATCTCCGAGGGAACCATCGGTCGTGACCTTCATCATCGAGCCACACGAGGACATCGTCCGGCTCAGTGTGACCCACGAGAATCTTCCCGACCGGGAGATGCTGAACGGTATCTCTCACGGCTGGCCGGCCGTGCTGGCGAACCTGAAATCTCTTCTTGAAACCGGCGAGGTACTCCCGCAAGCACCCTGGAGCATGTCGCCCGCACACACATCGAACAACCACCGCTAGTCAATTCTGCCTGCACCATGACCACAGGAAGGCGAAGACGCCATGGACACCACCAAACTTCGAAATGCCTACCAAACGCTGCTCGACGCAGCTTCCACTGTCGCGGCTGCAGGCGAGACGTGCTCGACGCCGCAGGACGGTGAATGGGATACCGAGCAGGTCCTGGCCCACGTCACGCTCGTGAATGCGACCACCATCGCGGCTGTCTCAGCTGTGGCTGCGGGGATCAACACGACGTACGACAACCGCATCGCTCTCGACGCATGGACCATCAAACGTGCCATCACCCTGACTGGCGGCAGCGCCGGACTTCAGGCGCGCATTCGCACTCAAGCAGACGCACTGTGCACACTGGGCCTCACACTGAGCGAGCCCGAACTCAACACGATGGTGCCCAGCAGGCTCCTGTCGAACGACGAGGTCCTAGTCGATGAACCTGTCCCGTTGAAGGAACTCATCACCGGGTTAGCAGCCGTAGAGATCCCCGCCCACACCCAACAACTCCTGGACCTACTTCCGAAAAGTGCACCGCCCGAAGCATAAGGAACCAAGCCATTTACCAACACCATTGTGGACTGCGGTACGCGGTAACCCTGTCCGGTAAAGGATCCTTTACGCCGCAGCCAGGGATGCTCGCAGGCCGATCCGCACCCCCAGTGATGACCACAGAATCAGTGAAAGCGACATTTCCCCTTCAGCCACTTCCCGGCGTATGGATTTCGTTAAGATTCACTGCTTCTCGCTGTACGCGGTGCCACGTTCCGTGATGCTTTGACTCGGGCCACCTTTAAGCCGCGATTGAAGCAGAATGATGAGGAGTGTGGGTGAAGACATGTGTCAGACGGGAAAACCGTCTGGACCGTACGAACCGGCCGCCTATGGGCGCAAAGCGGATGAGCGCGATAAACGCCGTCCGCATGAGGGACCTGGCATCCTTGCCGGCCTGTTGCATCCCGTCCGGTCCGTCCCTGTGGCGTTCCTGGCCGTCACCCCGCCTGCTGCCGGTCTGTTGATGTTGCCCACATCGCATACGGACGCCAATGTTGAGTTGACACCTTCATGCCTGCCCTATTCATGGCCGTTTCGGCGGTCTGCGTGTGCTGTTGTTGTGGCGTTCACCCTCGTCGCCAACCTTTCACGCGGTCTTCCTATCGTCAGCCTGGCCGCGGCCCTGATCATCGCGTCCATCCTCTACATCGCTTGGGCCAGGGCCGGACGGCCCCGCGGCATCCGTAATATCGCCGCTGAAGCAGAAGCCGAACCGGGATGAAAGGAAGGAAGCAAAACTCCGAAAATCCCTGAACCGGGTAACGGAGTCCCAAAGCTCGTCAAAAGAAGCCCGAGGCCCCTTTCCCACCGGCAAGTCCATGGACAAGGCCGAAGCGAAGCTATCGTCCGAAATCAGATCTTCGAGAGGAGAGGCAGCATGCGTTTCACGGCAGCGGCTTGCCTGCTCGCCGGTTGCCTCGTTCTTTCAGGCTGCGGAGGGCAGGATTTCCGGCCTGCCCTTGGCAAGGCCCTGGATCAGGGGTCGACGGCGGTGGCCAGCTCGCACCTGGCCCTGGAGCTTGATTCCGCCGGTAAGTCCACCAGCGCCGTCACGGTAACAGCGTTGGAAAACATGCTGAAAGAGGCTGAAGACGCTCATACTTCCGTCGTCGACCTCAGTGCCCGGACCCACCAGGACCGGGCCCTTCGGGACGAGGCCCTGGACGTGCTCGCGGAGGCTGTCGCTGCCGTGCTCGGATCCAAGGAAACCACGGAGTCCGGAGCAAGCCGCCAGGCACTGGATTACAGCCTGAAAGAACTTGAACACGCCGCCACCCGACTGCGGGACCTTAAGGAATCCGCGGGGGCTCAATAGTGAAGCGCCTGCTCGGGGTTGCCTTGGGCATCCTGACCGCGATTGGAGGCTTCGTTGACATCGGAGACCTCGTCGCGAACGCCGTGGTCGGTTCCCGCTTCGGGCTCTCGCTGGTTTGGGTGGTAGCAGTTGGCGTGCTGGGCATCTGCCTTTTCGCAAACATGTCCGGCCGTGTGGCAGCCGTGTCGAACCGGGCTACCTTTGAAGTCATCCGCGAACGGCTAGGCGCCCGTGCCGGGCTTGCCAACCTTGGCGCTTCCTTCTTCATCAACCTCATGACAGTCATCGCTGAAATCGGCGGCATCTGCCTGGCGTTGCAGCTGGCCAGCAGCGTCAGCTACCTGCTCTGGGTCCCTGTTGCCACGGCGGCCGTGTGGCTGGTGATCTGGCGGGTACGGTTTTCGATTATGGAGAACGTCGCGGGACTGCTCGGCCTGAGCCTGATCGTCTTTGCCGTCGCGCTCTTCCTCCTTCAGCCGGACTGGGGTTCCCTCGCCGGACAGGCCCTGGCCCCGCATGTTCCCGAATCCGAGACCCCGGCAACCTACTGGTTTTACGCCGTTGCCCTGTTCGGTGCCGCAATGACCCCCTACGAGGTGTTCTTCTTCTCCTCGGGTGCGGTCGAAGAGGGATGGACCGCCAAGGACTTGGTGTTGTCCAGGATCAACGTCTTCGTGGGCTTTCCACTCGGCGGTTTCCTGTCCGTAGCGATCGCCGGCACGGCCGCCGTCGTCCTTCTGCCAGCCGGCATTGAGGTCTCCTCCCTTTCCGAAGTGGTGCTGCCAGTGGTAGCGGGAGGCGGCAAGATCGCCCTTGCCTTCGCGCTGGTAGGCATTGTGGCCGCAACTTTCGGAGCCGCCCTGGAAACCACACTGTCCAGCGGCTACACGCTTGCCCAGTTCTTCGGCTGGTCATGGGGCAAATTCCGGCGCCCCGCGCAGGCGGCCCGGTTCCACCTCGCCATGATCATCTGCCTGCTGGCCGGACCATCCCTCCTCGCCACGGGGGTCGACCCCATCCTGCTGACCGAATATTCCGTCGTCTTCTCGGCCATCGCCCTGCCCCTGACGTACCTGCCCATCCTGATCGTGGCCAATGATCAGCAATACATGGGCAAACACGTCAACCCCCGGGCAGTGAACATCCTTGCGACCATCTACCTGGTCATCATCCTCGCGGCATCCTTGTCCGCCATCCCACTCATGATCATGACGGGCGCGGGATCATGACACGGCAGAGGCTGCCCGCACCGGACACGAACGGCCGCAGCCTGGACGCACAGCTTCACCTGTTGGACCGGCAGATCGTTGACGCCGACGGCGTTCCCGTCACCACAGTCGACGATCTGGAACTGGACAGTCCCGTGCCCGGCACGCCGATCGAGCAAGGAACGCCGGCGCCCCGGATCCAGGCCCTCCTCACCGGGCCGGCCCTGGTAACCCGGATCTTTGGCGGCAAGCCTCCGGCAAGCAGGCTGATCCGCATCCCCTGGAGCGATGTCGCAGGCCTCGGAACAATCATTTCCTTGGGTGTAAGGGCGAACTCGCTGGACGCTTCCTGGGTGGAGCGCTGGATCCGGGACCACCTCATCGGCAAGATCCCGGGAGGCCGCCATGATCCTCAGTAATCTCCTAGGCAGCGAGGTGAGGGATGCAGAAGGCCGCAAAGTGGGACACATAGCCGACGTCCGCTTCGTCCTTGACGGGCCCCCCGGGCAGCTGCTGGCAGCCGCCCGGCTGCACGGACTCATCGTAAGCCCGCATTCGGCGGCCTCATTCCTGGGCTACGAAAGGTACAACGTCACCCAGCCATGGCCACTGGCGCAACTCCTGCGCTGGAGACACCGCGGCTCGTTCCTGGTGCTCTGGGAGGACGTGGCCCGCATGGACAGCGGCATCGTGGACCTCCGGCAGAACTACACCGAATATGACCCCATGGTGCCTCTTTGAGCATTCCACCGGCTGAGCGAAACCGTGTTGAGCTGCGGCCCGCTGTATTCCGAAGGGAGTGTTCCACTTCCTTCGAAACGGGACACTTGTCGATTTTCGAAGTCGGCTGCACCTACCCGTCTCGTCTGGGCTAGCCTGGCGCGTGAACACCACTACCGCAAACGGCCAACAAAGAAATAACCGAGACTGTAGCACTAGTCGCCGGGTTTGAGTGCTGTTTGCCATCCTGTCGTGTCTTCGGCCCCCGGCCTGCTGCTCAGCGTCTGCGCGTGGCGGCAACGCGCCGCCGGTGTTCCGCCGCGCGGAGTTGAATGATTCGCGCGGCCCCGGCGATAGCCACGAGCACGCCGCCGCCTACTGCTGCGATGAAGAGGGCGACGCCGAGGGCCACGGTGCCTTCCATGCCGAAGAACTTGATTTGGACCAGGACCGGATTCTGCAGGATTAAGATGATCAGCAGCACCAGCACCACTAGTACTACAGTCGCGGTTA
>NZ_JAGGPK010000066.1 GCF_018613855.1 Arthrobacter sp. ISL-30 | reverse complement strand
CGGGGCAAAACTGCGGTTCTCGTGCAGCAGGTTCTCCAGGGCGTCGCCCTGCTGGATGGTGGTGGCGGCGGTGGCCGGCGCCGGGCGCCGGAAGTTCTCCAGTACTGATTCCTTTTCTGACACGGGCATCCGTTCCATCATGATGCGCGGGCCAAGAGCCTTTCCGAGGGTGCTTGTCCCGCGAAGGGGACGCCTGAGGAGGCGAGGCCGGGGAGGGGGCTGGTTGTCGGCAATCCTACGCAGCCGCTACTCCTTCCACAAGGGCCGGTAGGATTGTTGACAATCGTGATGCGGGCCACATAGCCTGAAGGCAATGGAAACAGCAAGGCGCTGTTACCGACTCCAACCAGGAAGTAAGGCAGAAACATGGCGCGGTATATCAACATCACTCTCGAGAAGCGCGGGGTCACCTGCAAGGCGCTCCTTCACGACGACGTCGCTCCCCGTACGAGCAAGGCGGTCTGGGATGCGCTGCCGCTCAGCGGCCAGGTGTTTCACGGAAAGTACGCCCGCAATGAGATTTACAACCTCGTCCCGGCCTTCGCACCGCAGGAGCCGGGCCCGGAGAACACCACGGTTACTCCCATCCCGGGGGACGTCTGCTACTTCACGTTCACTCCCAACGACTTGAAGACGCCCTCTCACGGTTACGAGCAGGATTCCGAGACCGACTCTGTGCAGACCATCGTGGACCTGGCTGTTTTCTACGGCCGCAACAACCTGCTGCTCAACGGGGACACCGGTTGGGTTCCCGGGAACGTTTTTGCCACCGTCGTTGAAGGCCTCGACGAAATGGCAGCAGCCTGCCAGGACATCTGGATGGGCGGCGCCCGCGACGAGACGCTGACGTATTCCCGCGCGGTCGACTCCACCCCGTAGGGACGCACCGAGAATTAGCGCAGCCGGGCCGCTTCCTGCGACCCGGCTGCGCTGTTTTCCCGCCGCTGTTCCCCGATGCGCTGTTGTTCCTCGGCTGCTATTGCCAGACCAGTGCAAGCGCCTATTAGCCAGTGCAAGCGCCGGCAGACCAGCGGAAGCCCAAAGAACGGCCGGCCGCACGAAAGGTGCAGCCGGCCGTTCTTCCTTACCAGGTCTGGCTCTTACGGACGCTGTCAGTTCCGGCCGTGCCGCAGGCACATCAGGGCGTAGGCGCGGGCTGCCGCAACGAGCTCTGCGGTGCTGACGGATTCGTTGACCTGGTGGGCCTGGTCATTGAGTCCGCCGGGGCCCATGACAATAGTCGGGACCTCGAGGTCGCGGGCAACGAAGCCGCCGTCGCAGGCCGCCGTCCAGCCGGTGATGGCGCTGTCCACGCCGGCGTCGGCAAGCGCGGACACCGAGTTTGCCACCAGCGGATGGTCTGCCGGAGTGCGGAATCCCGGCATCTCCATGGTGACCGCAGCCGCCACTGAAATGCCGTCCGAGTCGATGCCGGCTTCCCTGATCTGTTCACGGAGCCTGTCCAGGAGCAGCTGCGCGTCGTCGTCGGGCATGAGCCGCCGGTCCAGGGAGATGGTGCATTCTGCCGCCACCATGGATGTACCGGTGCCGCCACTGATGAGCCCGATATTCCAGCTCCCCGCGCCCAGCAGCGGGTCCTGCTCGGCCTGCAGGCGGGTGTGATCGTCGCGGATCAGGTCCAGGATCTTTGCTGCCGCGTCAATCGCGTTCCTGCCGTCCGCCGGCCGGCCCGAGTGAGCCGCTTTGCCGGTGACATTCAGCTCGATATAGCTGTCCCCGCGGCAACCGATCACGGTCTCGAGGTCGGTGGGCTCGGCGACGATGCATGCCGAGTAGGAAAAGGCCGGATCGGCCAGCGCGGTGGCCGTGTAGGCCCGGATGCCAATGCCCAGGTCCTCCTCGTCCACCGTGCAGGCCAGGGCAGCGTTGAAGGGCAGCTCCGCGCCGGCTTCCTTGAGCGCCTTCAGCGCGATCACGACGGCGGCCAGGCCGCCTTTCATGTCCGTGGAACCGCGGCCAAAGAGCCGTCCGTCGCGGACGTAGGGCTCGAACGGGGGCCGCTCCCAGCCCGTGCCGGCCGGAACGACGTCGGAGTGTCCGAGGAAGAGGATACCTGGCCGGTCGCCGCCCGGCAGCACGGCCGTAAGGTTGGGCCGTCCCGGGGCGACGGTTTCCGTCGATACGTCCAGTTGCGCGCCGAGGCAGAAGTGTTTTAGGACTTCCACCATGGCTTCCTCGGTGCCGCCGGGGTTTTCGCCGCCGGCGGCCACGAGGTCCGTGGTGAGGGCAACAAGATCAGGCTCGCTGATCAGGCCGAGGACCTTTTGTTCCAGCAGTTCTTGATCGTGCATGTTGTTCTCCAGCACCTGCGTGTCAGGGACGGAACTCATGCCGGTGCTCCGGCCTTCAGCGCCGCCAGCTCCCGGTCCATGGCCCGGCGGAGGCGGATGATGCCCTCCTCGGCCCGATCGGGAGTGGTAGATGCGAAGCAGAGCCGTAGGGCGTCGTCGAACTTTCCGCTGGCGGAAAGGGCGGGTCCGGGAATGAAGGCGACGCCTTCTGCAAGGGCCGTTTCGAAGAGCTTCCCAGTAGAAATCCGGGCATCCTCGCCCTGGAGCGTGAGCCACAGGAAGAAGCCGCCTTCAGGATCGGTGGTGGTGACCCTGTCACCGAGCTTCCGGCGCAGGCTCTCCTGCATCGAGTCTTTGCGGCGCTTGTACTCTGTGCGCAGCCCTGCGAGGTGGTTGTCCAGTCCGCCGCGGCGGATGAATTCGGCAACGAGGTGTTGCGCGGGAACGTTGGTGCAGGTGTCCATCGCCTGCTTGGCGTTGATGACCAGCTGCCGCAGCGCCGGGTCCGTGTCCACCCAGCCCAGGCGCAGGCCTGGGGCCAGGATCTTGGAGAACGTGCGGACGGAGAACAGCAACGGGTCGCCTGGGCTGAGGGCCTGCAGGGACGGCAGGTCCTCGCCCTGGAAGCGGAGCAGCCCGTAGGGATCGTCATCGATGATCACGGAGTTCCACTCATGCGCGAGTTCCAGCAGCTGGTGGCGGCGCGCCAAAGACATCGTTGTCCCGGAGGGGTTCTGGAAGTTGGGGATGGTGTAGATGGCCTTCGGCAGGCGGCCCGCGGCGGCAACGAGTTCGGGGAGTGCCTCCACGACGAGGCCGTTCCCGTCTGTGGGTGCCTCCAGCAGTTCCGCGCCGTAGCTCAGGGCCGTAGCGCTGCCGTTGGTGTAGGTCGGGCTCTCCACGATCACCAGATCGCCGGGGTTGATGAATAGTTTGCAGGCCAGGTCGAGGCCCTGCATGCCGCCGGACGTGATCGTGATGCGGTCCTCGTCCGTCGGGTCGGACGTGCCGGCGAGGTAATCCACGAGGGCCTTGAGCAGTACCGGTTCTCCCTCAGTGGCGCCGTAGGTCAGCGAGCTGTGGTCCATGACCTGGCTGGCGATGTCCCGGAATTCCTCCAGCGGCACGGCCTCATCCGCGGGGGAGCCCATGGCGAACCGGACAATGTCGTGGGTCTGCGAGGCGAGCAGTGACGTGCTGGAGTCGATGACTGAACCGACAAGGTCGGCCGTACGGTCGGCCAGGGGAAGGGTTGCGTGGGAGCGAGTGGCAAAGTGGTCAGTAATCATGGGTCAGCTGCCTTTCTGGAGCAGTTCCCGCGGGAAGCTGGTGAAGGTTTCCACGCCGTCGGCGGTGACGCGGATTGATTCGGAGAGTTCGTAGCCGTAGTTGTCCATCCACATTCCTCCGATGACGTGGAAGGTCATGTTTTCTGCCAGGACGGATTCTTCCTCGGAGCGGATTGAGATAGTGCGTTCGCCCCAGTCCGGCGGGTAGCCGATGCCGATTGAGTAGCCGATGCGGGACGGCTTTTCCAAGCCGTATTTGGCCAGCGTCCAGTTCCAGGCCCGGGCCAGTTCACGGACGGGAACACCCGGCTGAACTTCAGTCAGCACGGCGTTGAGGCCGTCGGCGACGGCGTCTGCCAGCTTGGCGAGGCGGTCCGGTTTCTTGCCGAGCGTCAGCGTGCGGGCCAGCGGAGCGTGGTAGCGCTGGTGGGCGCCGGCCAGTTCAATGACCACGGCCTGTCCCGCCTCGAACCTGTCCTCGCTCCAGGTCAGGTGCGGGGTGTCCGCCGCTTCACCCGTGGGCAGCATCGGCACGATGGCGGGATAATCCCCGCCGATCCCGTTGGCGCCCTTGATTTGCGCCTGGCTGATGGCCGCCGCGGCATCGCACTGGCGGACGCCGACGTCGATGGTTTCGATCGCGGCTTCCATGGCCGCCATGCAGACTTGGGCGGCGCCGCGCATCAGCTGGATTTCGGCCGGAGACTTGATGGAGCGGACCCAGTTGACCAACTCGAAGCTGTCCACGAGGGTCCATTCGGGAATGGCGTTGACCAGTGAGCGGTATGCCTTGGGGGAGAAGAAGTGCGAGTCCATTTCAAGGCCCACGCAGCCCTTGGCTGCCGGGGCGATGAGGTAACGCTCGCGGAGGGCGAAGGCCACCCAGTCGAAGGGATGCACCTGCGGGCGGTGAACGTACTGTTCCGGGTAGCCGACGATGCACTCCTCGGGCAGCCAGCTCGTGCGGAAGGCGCCGCCGGCATCCATGGCCCGAGTAAAGAGGATCATGGGTCCGTCAGCGGGTACAAAAACCAGCTGCGGAGTGTAGAAGGACCAGGCGTTGTAGCCGGTCAGGTAGTAGATGTTGGCCGGGTCGGTGACCAGCAGGGCGGAGAGACCCTGCTTGGCCATCCTCAGGCGCACTCCGGCGAGCCGGGCGTCGTACTCCTCGTGGCTGAACAGCAAAAAGACACCTCCATAGAATTAGTAAGATTGTTTACAACGTAGCTTTTGTGGTCGGAATCACATAATTGCCGGCTTGTTCGGGAGCGCTGTCAGCTCGTGCTGACGTAGCCGCGCTCCTTATCCACCAGGTTGGTGAGCTCCTGGCCTGAGGACCAGCGCTGAAGGTTGGCCAGGAACTGGTCCGCCAGCGCGTCGCGCCAGCCGATAACGTCGCCACACATGTGTGCGGACATGTGCACGCTTTCCATCGTCCAGAAGGGGTGGTCTGGGGGAACCGGCTCTTCGGTGAATACGTCCAGCGAGGCCGCGGCGATCTGGTGCTCCCGGAGGGCCTTGATCAAAGCTTCTTCATCCACAAGTGCCCCGCGGCCTACATTGACCAGATGCGCAGTCTGTTTCATGGCGGCCAAGACGTCGGTGTTCACCATCTTCCGCGTCTGCTCTGTGAGTGGCGCGATGAGCACCAAGTGGTCGGCCCAGGCTACGTGCTCGGCCAGTTCCGCGCTCGAGTGGACGATGCCAAAGTCAGGGTCATCCTCCCGGGGAGTGCGCCCGATTCCCTGGGCCTCCAGTCCCGCTGCGCGGAGCAGCCTGGCGGTGGCGCGTCCGATTCCCCCCGTTCCCACCACCAGTGCACGCGAACCTTCTGTGCGGGTGAGTTCGCGGTGCTGCCAGACGGCCTGCTGCTGCAGGGACTTGCTGAGATGAAGCTGTTTGTCGTGGGCGAGGATGGATGCCAATACGAACTCCGCAATCGGCCTGTCAAAAGTGCCGTGCGCGTTGGTTACCAGCACATCAGAGGTGCGCAGCTCGTCAAACATCATGGCGTCCACACCGGCTGCCGCCACATGAACCCATTGGAGGGCATCTGCGTGCGGCCAGGCGTCCTTCAGTGCCGACGAAAAGAAGTCCCAGAGGAACAGGATGTCCGCTCCACGCGACGCTTCGGCGAGGCCGGCGGCATCCGTCAGGACAACGTCGGCCCGGGATTCGATGGCGGCTAGGTTGTAGGGGCGGGGCTGGCCTTCCGCGACGAGTATGACAACGCGGGGCGTTGCCCGGGCGCTATCAGGGCTCTGGTTATTAGTGTTGCTCACGCCACAACCCTACGGGATCGCAGGATTGTTGACAATAAGCGAATGTGACGTGCACCATGGAACGCATGACTTCCCTTAGCCCCGCATTGAAGCAAGCAACGCCCGTCGTCGTGGATCATGCCCTTGGCAGTTGGATTTACGGGACTGATGGCCGGGCGTATTTGGATTTCACGACCGGTATTGGGGTGACCAGCACCGGTCACTGCCATCCGCGGGTGGTGGCGGCGGCCCGGGAGCAGGTGGGCAGGATCATCCACGCGCAGTACAC
>NZ_JAGGPK010000065.1 GCF_018613855.1 Arthrobacter sp. ISL-30 | reverse complement strand
GCTCGGACCCGGCTTCTCACCAGCATCAACCTGGGCCTGGAGCACCCAGCGGCGCAACGTTTCAGCCGCGACGCCAAGCTTCGGCGCCAAGGCCTTACTGGCCGCGGAAACGGAAGGGTATTCGGACAACCGGTCGAGCGTCATGCGCACCGCACGATCACGCACTTCCGAAGGGTACTGCTTGGGCATAATGGCCATCTTTCTCACAAAAGACAGCGGCATCAAACCCGGGACGGTTCACCCAACCAGTGAAGCCGCCGTCAGGATCGCGAACGAGACGCCGGCTCCCAGCACGGTCTCCCACCCCGATCCTGAACGGGCTGATCGACGTAGAGAGCCGAAAGCCCGGCTGCCCCACGAGGTTGTCGTTCCGCTTGACTCTGTAGCCAGCCAGTCGAAAAGTTCCCACAGCTGACCGGCCGCTGCATGGGTCGGCACGCGCAACAAAATCGTTGGCCCGAACGCGCCTTCTCCGAAATGACCCTCGATGGAGGACAACGACATCATCACGGCAACCGACCTTTCGCAACGACAGACCCTACGTGGGGTAGTCGTCCAGAGCAACGAAAGCGTCCACACGGATAAGCTGCCTCAGAACTGCGACTGTACCGACTGGTTCAGCTACAAGAGCTACAGGAGGAGTGAGAGGAGTGATATGGCGATGCGCCAGACAGTTGTGAACTCGTAGTCGCGGCGGCCATCGCTCCCCTCCTGCCGGTCACAGAGGGCTCGGTCATGGGGCGTTGCTTACGATCCCGCGGTCGATGGCACGCGTTGCCGCTTGCGTCCGGGAGCTCACGCCGAGCTTGTCGAAAATGTTGCTCACGTGGCGCTGGACGGTTCGCTCGCTGAGAAACAGCTCCGCACCGATTGCCCGGTTCGTCAGACCACGCACGATCAACCGGAGCACCTCGACCTCGCGGGGAGAGAGGCCGTGCTGCGAAGGGATGCCGGGGCGTAAGAGCATGTCCTCGACCACGAGCAGGTCGGGACGGGCGCCGAGACGCGTGAAGACCTCGCGGGCCGATTCCAGCTCAAGGCCCGCCGCCTCCTCGTCCCCCACACCCCGATACGCGGTGGCCAGGAGCATGGAGCACCTCGCGACCTCGTAGGGGACATCCAGGCCACGCCACAAGCCGGCGGCCCGACGGAGCTCGGGAAGCGCTTTCTGCCACTCATCGTCGGCAAGGGCCAGTTCGCCAAGGGCCCGCGCATGGGCGGCATGCACGCTGTCGGAGGCGAAATGCTCCGCGAGGCTGCCCATCTCCGCGGCAGCGGCAGCGGCTTCCCCCGCAGCCGCTGTCGCGAGGAGGACGGTCACTGCCGCGGGCAGCAGCTCCACGCGCGCGCTCGGCCCCACGGACTCGCCGAGGGCACGCCGGATCCCCGCTGCCGCCGCGGGCACGTCTCCAAGGGAGAGCCTGAGCAGGGCGAGCCCTGGCTGCGTGGGGCCTCCGGCGAATGCCGCGGCCCGGTAGGCTGCCTCAGCCTCGGGGACGTCACCGAGAAGACGATGCGATTCAGCGAGCTCGTAGCGCGCGTGGCCGATCAGGCGCGTGCCTGCTCCGTCGGCCAGGCTCCGACACGCCTCCTCCAGCTGGGCGAGGGCCGCCGCCCACTGGCCCGCGAGTCGGAGGTGGACGGCCCGGTACGTCAGGCAGTTGCCGTAGAAGGGCCCGCCGAATGGAGGTACCGTATCCAGCCACGACCCGAGGGCAGTGCTCCACTCCCGGACCCGCGAGACATCGCGGGCCTCCACCTGGCAGGTGCCGATGGCCGCGCAGAAGAGCAGGCTCGTGACCCGTGGTGTCGTCTCGCCCGCCACTACGCGGAGCATCGCATCGTCGAGCCAGTCCAGCCCGTCCGCGAGGCGGCCCGACTTGACCAGAGCGCGGCCGGTGAGGAGCGTCGAGAAGGCGAGCTGATCGGCGTCGTGCACCCTGGCGGCCCTCTCGCGGACGCGGGCGAGGAGCATCCCGGCCTCGTCATAGGCGCCCGCGGCGATCCGGCCGTACGCCGTGATGATGAGCAGCCAGCCAGGCTCTTCGCCGGCGTCGTCCGGGCCGAGCTCGCGGGCCCGTGCCATCCAGCCGTTGGCCTGGGCGAACTCGCTGTTGAGGTGGTAAGCCTCCCACAGCCAGAAAGCGGAGGCGAGCGCGGGGCGCACTTGGCCGTTCGCGGCCCGTACCTCGAAGGCATGCTCGAGCGCGGCAATCGCGTCGTCGCGGAGACCTGCGATTTGTGCACACTCGGCGAAGCTTTCGACATCGTCGACCTCAAGGGCCGCGAGCCCGCCCGCGGCGCGGAACTCGTCGCATGCCTGCCGCCACGCGGACCCCGCGTGCAATGCCCGGGCGCGCGCGAGGTGATTTGCGTCGTCGGCCACGTCAACCTCCTGATCACTACTATGCATCGGTGGACTGGGCATAACTACCCAACGGTGGATGTCCAAAGTGGCGCGACCTGCCGATGTATGCGTGGGGCGTCGGCGGGATTCTGAAGGTGATCCGCACGGTGCGGATCACTTGGTTCAGGAGGTCATCATGTACGAGCCGTTTGTCTACTTGAGCACATATGTCGTGCGCGCCGGGCACCTCGATGAGGCTCTCGAGGCGTGCCGCGAGGTCGCTCGCCTCGTGGAGAGCCGCGAGCCCAGGATGCTCGTCTTCCAGTTCTTCGCCGACGAACAGGGCCAGCAGATCACGTGCCTTCAGGTCCATGCCGAAGGGGAATCCATGGCCAACCACATGTCTGTGATCAGCGAGCATCTGGCACGGTCCGGGTCGTGGCTCGAATCTTTCAGCAACGCCATGGCCCTGGGTCAGCCCCCGTCAGTCGTGACACAGTGGTATAGGGAGGCGGGCGAGCAACTAGCACAGTTCCCACGGCACGTGGCGGGGGTCATCCGGCTCGGGTCCCCCGTCGGATGAACTCAGTCCAGCCGGGCGAGGACCTGCTCCCTCGTTGGATACGCGGCCTGGGTGCCTTGGCCGTCCTCGGGCCGGCGGCCACCTCCCGCGAAGACCCCCGCGGGGCGAGGGGCCGCCGGCCAAAGCGTCAGCGCAGTACAGTGCTTGAATCTAATGCATGTTTCCCGGGCTAGGCTCAGAGCGCCGTGGCGGCATCCGTGACTCCAGGGATTCACAGTAAGGCGTCAGGTGATGACGGACGCTAAGGATGAAAGCACCGGCTCGCCGAACTCGCCGAAACCATCGAACCCACCACACTGCCCCGCTCACCGAGTCACGACCCATGCCTACCGCTAGTGCCGTTCCTCGGCACGAGATGCAGGGCGGCACAACATTCAATTTCATGACCGACGGGATCGAGTCGGCACTGGCCCAAGCCCGGGAGGCCGCGGCCGGCAAGGATGTCGCAATAGCCGGAGGCGCAGAGACTGTCCGCCAGTACCTTACAGCAGCGCTGATCGACGAGTTGCGGCTCACATCGCACCCATCCTCCTCGCTGCGGGCGAGCGGCTCCTGGACGGCGTCGACAACCTCAACCTTGAGCCGACGGAAGTGAGCGGTACCCGCCTAGTGACGCACGTGCGGTATCAGGTGATCCGCTAACCAAGCCTCGCCGCATCGAGCAGCGCGTTTCGCCGCGGCGGTGACACTCAAGCGTTGAGAGGGAGAAGCGTCCCTTCGGCGGTCCCATCACTGATTCCCGTAACTGCCCGACATGAAGCGGATAGCAGCACCTCGGGACCGTGGCTGGACGTTGCTAGCTACGGGGCTCGGCAACTGCGATGAGGGGCCGCCTAATGGAAGCGCACAGCGTTCCACTCAAGGATGCGTGGAACGGCGAGGCCCTCTATAACGAACGGGTCCTCGGCGATGAAACGCTCAGCATCCTGGCGTGAGGTGAAGATCCCCAGGTTTCAACCAGTGCCCGCGGGCCGTCATCGCGGTAGAACACCTTGACCTCACCGCGTCCTTACAAGCCTGTCAGGGCCAGGATCCTTGACGACGACTAGGGCTAGGCAGCGTAGCTGGTCTCGGTGCCTGCCGAGCTCGGCGAAACTGGCTGCTGCCTCCCGAAACAAGGCGTTGGCCTGATCGTCGTGACCCTCTGCGCGGCGAAGGATCCCTCGTGCTTCCCAGAGGGCGGCGTGCCATGGTCCGCCGGGCCACATGCCAGCGAGCTGTTCGGCAGTGGCAAGCCGACGGCGGGCCGCGTCCAGCCTCCCGGCCAGTGCGTAGCTCGTCGCTGCGGCGACGTGATAGCCCATCGAGCATGGCGAACAGACGCTCCTGCCGGCCAGGGCGGCGTCGACTCGCTCGATGATACGGACCGCTTGCCCCGGAGATCTGGCTGCCCCGGCGATCACTCCGGACGCGGCTGCAACCAGTGCGCGGCTGGCTTCCCGAGCTGCGTCCGCGGGCCGGCCCTCCGCCAAATCAAGCTCAGCAAGTCGCTGTCGCGTCACGATCTCCCCGGCCTTGGCCCCAGCCTTCCGGTGCAGCTCCAGCGCTGACTGGAGCAGACTCCGCGCTTCGTCGAGGTCACCCGAAAACAGCGTCGCTTCCCCCAGCAACAGCTCAGCGATGGCCTGGCCGCGCACCGAGCCCGCTCGCTCGGCGATGGTGCGCAGCCGCGCTGCACGCTGAATGATGTTCCGATGTCCCGCCGGCCCGCACAGGCAGAAATCGGCGAGGCATAATTGTGCGTCGAGCACGTAGCCGGACCGCGCGGAGTCGTGTCCCGTGAACTCCACGAACTCCGCCTCGAACACCTCGGGCCAGCAGTCCTGCATGTTCGCAGCGATCCCGAGCACCGCGCTGGCTTCGCCGATCTCTCGGCCCAAGTTCGCTGAAATGGCCAACTCGCGCGCACGCCGGGCGTAGGACGTGGCCTCGGTGAGGTCGCCGCTGTTGAGCGCGATGAGTGCTCGCGCCAACGACGCTCGCGCGCGATTCTCCGCCCGTGGACTGTCCTCTGCGATGGCCTCCTCGTAGACCGCGACCGTCTCCGCTCCCGGTCCTACCCCTAAATCTGCCCGCAGCCGCTGACGGAGCTGCTCGAATTGGCGGATCGCGCCCATGCGATCGCCTGCGTGGAGCGCCCGCACCATGATCGCGCGGTGTGCATCTTCGTCCGTGGGCTCAGCCTTGAGCACATCGTCCCACCGAGCCGAGGCCTTGAGCAGACGCAGGTACAGCGTGCGCAGCCGGTCGCGGGGGTCCTCAGCCCATAGGGCGAATCGGTCGTCAGGAAGCAGCTCGCCTCCGTACAGCGCGAGGGCCTCGGCCAGCCCGGCCGATGAGGCGAGAGCGGCTCGCCCGTCCGCCTCGAATCGTTCTGCGTCGATCGAGACCTCGGCGTCGGGCAGCAGCACCAGCAGGTCGCCGTGAGCCTGTACGGCGTTCGAAGAGCCCAGAGCGGCACGCGCGTAATGCATTGCCTTGCGGAGGTTCGAAGCGGCAGCTTGCGCGCTGAGATCGGGCCAGAGCAGGTCAGCCAGGAGATCCCGATGTAGACGGCGCCCTTCCGCAAGGGCGAGGATCTTGACGAGCCAGGCAGCCTTGGTCCGTTTCCAGGAGTCGTACGGGACCGCCCGGCCGTCGACCACGACACGGAACGAACCCAACATGACGATGATGCAGGTCGCCACGCTCTGATCGTAGGCGGGGAACGGGCGGGGAACAAGATTTTCTTACCGTCAGAGATGGGACACAACTCAGGAGGTGAACCGAGATGCCAGACACATACGCCTCAGGAAGATGGCAGGTGGTGCCGGGCCGGGAAGACGAATTCATCGTGAGGTGGAAAGAGTTTTTGGAATGGACCCGCCTTCATCATCCGGCCATGATCGACGCGAGCCTGCTCCAAGAAGTCACAACGCAGAGCGATTTCATATCGTTCTCCGAGTGGAAGAACGCCGACGCGCGGGATCACTGGAAACACGATCCGGGGTTCGCCGTGAAGATGTCGGCGTGCCAAGCACTGTGCCAACGCATGGTTGGCAAAGATTACGAACGCGTTGTACACGTCCCGTAAGCCAACGGGCGCAACAATCCCATCACAACAATCAGGAGGAACGATGGCACTGCAACTTGGTGAAATCGCACCCGATTTCACCGCCAAGACCACCGACGGGGACATCCGATTCCACGACTCGCTCGGTGACTCCTGGGGAGTGCTGTTCTCGCACCCGAAGGACTTCACCCCGGTCTGCACTACCGAACTCGGCTACATGGCCAAGATCAAACCCGAGTTCGACCGACGCGGGGTCAAAATCATTGGCCTGTCCGTGGACTCGACGGCTGATCACGAGCGCTGGACCGCCGACATCGAGGAGACGCAGGGGGCTCGCCCCAATTACCCTCTGATTGGCGACGACGACTACACCGTGGCGAAGCTGTACGGCATGCTTCCGGCAAGCACATCCGGGGACGCCAAGAGCCGAAAGCCCGCGGACAACCAGACCGTGCGCAACGTGTTCGTGATCGGACCAGACAAGAAGATCAAACTACTCCTCGTCTATCCCATGACAACCGGCCGCAACTTTGACGAGGTGCTCCGCGTCGTCGACTCGCTTCAGCTCACTGCTCAGCACCGGGTCGCGACGCCGGTCAACTGGAGGCAAGGCGAGGACGTCATCATCGCCGGCTCCGTCCCGAACGACGAGGCCCGAAAGATCTTTGGCGACTGGAAGGAGCCCAAGCCGTACATTCGGATCATCCCGCAGCCGGTGTGATCCCGGTCAGGACAGCACCACAAGTGCCGTTCTGCAAGGAGCGACGGTGAACCGTGCCCACCAGCACGGCGCGAACCTTCCCCGAACCATAGAGGCACCGTCATAGGGGCACCGTCGAATTAAATGAATCTGCTTACTGAAACAGCCGATCATGCCATTGGCCGTTTCCCACGGCGGATTGAGCACGAAAATCCATGCCTTGGTCGATGGCAAGGGCCGGCCCCTGGTGCTGGTCGCTCCCGGTCAGGGCGGTGATTCCCCCATGTTTCCGCACTCATGGACCACCTGAAAATCAACCGCGCCAGACCGGGCAGGCCACGGGCCCGCCCGGACCGCGTGCGCCGGAACAAGGCCTATTCCTCCCGGCCATTCGGACCCTCCTACGCGGACAAGGCATCGCAGGGGTCATCCCTGAACCGGCCGGATCAGATCGGCCACCGGAACCGACGCGGTTCCGCCGACGGCAGCCCCCGGCCTTTGACAAGGAGGACTACAAGGGCAGGAACGTCGTCGGACGCAACAACTTCAATACCTTCAAGCAATGGCGCGGCCTGGCCACCCGCTACGACAAACTCGCACTCAGCTACCGCGGCGGCGCCGTTCTCCGGGCAGTCAGCATCTGGCTGACAGCCTTAGGAGACACGCCCTAAAAGCGACCCCTGTTGCCGACGATCCCTGCGATGCAGCCATTCAGGTCACAGCAAGGCTCGGCTTCTGTCCATGGGCTCTTTTCATGAGCCCATTTCATTGCACCGGCAGCTGACCCGCCGGGCAGTGCGGGATGCTCAACCTACCCTGCTGCCGCGGTATCCGGGTAGCACCAGGCGCGCGCCGCTCCCCGGTCATTCAAGTCATGCAGCTCCCGCTTTGCCACACCATGAAGGAGCGAGGAACCGGCTTATTAGCTTGGGAGCGGGCCACGAAAAGATCCAAAAAAGTTACGTCCAGTCATGCAGTAGACCACGAAAGTCACCATGAACATGTGTGAGTACAGAAACCCGCAACCAGCAGCGAACGCCTCGGTCCCCCGTCTCGAACCAGGGCATGTCGCTCCAACTAGTGAGGACCATGACGGAGTGAGAAGCGAGAACATCGCCCACCCAGGAGAAAGGAGACATACGGCCACGTGAACGGCCACCCACAACTAAACACGAGGCGTTGACAACACAGTGTCAAGGCGAGATCACGAGGTGTGTACAGTGTACACGCAGTGAGAGACCCAAAAGGCTCTGACCTGCGGAAACACTGTGCCCGAGGTGGAACTCGAACCAGATTTTAGCCCCTTCGAACACTGGGAACTCCAGAAAACATAGGCAATCCGAGCCAGTCCGGCCGATATACGGCCCAATCCGAAGCCGAAAGCGTGCGCAATGTACACACCGCTTTTCCGAACAGATTCCGCCCAAATCCGACAGCTGCCGCTCTCCTCGATACGCCCAGGCGGCAGCTTTGTATTGTGCCCAACGTCGGTTCGATCGGGAACCGCTGAAGTGCGCCCTACGGGTTCCGACTGGCGGGGCAACCGAAGACGTAATTCTCGCCATATCTCCCCGTGGTCGCCCTGGCGACTCGACTGCTTGATCTCAGCAGCGAGACCGGCCTGACTGATCAGGGCAGGGCCGGACTCGTCGGCCCGTCTGCCGACTTCCGTCTCAGCGACCTTGAAGACCTCACCACCGAGCTTGAGACGACTGAGGATCATCGTGTCCCGCTTGTGGCTGGCAATCCAGCTGCGTTTCTCCAGCGGAGGGGCAACAGAAATTTTGCATTTAATGCATTTAACCAGAGAAGGGCCGGCGTTTGGGGCGGTCCGCCGCGGTGATCATCGCCTTTGCTACAGCCCCTCGCCGATTTCACGACGACGGGCATGCCGCTGCAAAACCCCTGCCGCCCTGTCCGGAGTTTCCCTTACGGGGCGTAAGCGGGTGGGACCTCATATGCGGCGGCCCATGGGAGGAGCTTTGGTGCAGGGTGCGGCCCGTCGGATAGCCAGTCGTTGCTGATCTCTGTGGCCCTTGCGGCGTGCAAAACGAGCTGAGCAGCAAGGGCTGATCCGGTGATTTTTGCGTAAGCGAGGGCGGTTTCGCCGACAGTCTCGGTGTGCTCGAGAAGCGGCAATAGATGCGCAGAAGTGACGTTGCTGAGCTCACCTACGCGTTCGCCACTGAGCCGGACTTCAACGAATGGCCGCTCGATACCGTTCTTAAGGGTGTGGATCGCCTTGTGGAGGCTGACCAACAGGAGGCCTACCCCATCCGGGGGCACATGGTTGAAAAGGACGTCGAAATGGTTCTCTTCCTTGAGGACTTGAATCGCTGATCCCCACGGTACAAGAGTGGTGAGGCCCGTCGGGGCCTCGTTGAGCGGGGCGATCAGCCCCGGTTCAGGCAGTGCCACGGTGACCCGGGCTTGGAGCTCATCGCCGCCGCCGTCGTACGCCCAGATGCGAGCCGTCGTAGTCGCAGAGAGCCCACTCGCAATAATTCTCCTGATAGGTTGCGTGTAGCGGATCGCGTCTTCACGACTAAGGTAGCCGAGGACGTGATTCCGCCAACGAACGCTGATGGCATTCTCGTCATATGGGTTGTCCGGCTCGGCCACGAGTTCCACCTGAACGCCTTCAACTTCGCTGTCGCTCCGTAAAGTGATTGGCGCTTTACTGGCGCGGAGCGCGGCTTTGATCGCCTGGCTATACGCGTGCTCGCCGACGACGTCGACGTTCGGCCATTCCGAACGGCCGAGCGACACCTGGTCCCCCTGGCTCCTGGAAAAGGGCCGAGTGACTGGCGAATTTGGTTCTTTGCCCTCAAAGGCGATCTGCCGTGGCTCGGTGCGATTTGCCCGTGCCTCAATCCGGACTTCAGGAACTGCGATTCGTTGCACCGCGCTGACGGGACTCAGCGCCCAGGTCGCGTCCTCCCACGCCTGCCGGTCGCGGCGCCGCTTCCGCAGCAGGAACATCAGCCCCACGATCCCCGCGGCCAGAATGAACCCTGTGGGCGAGGATACCGTCACAATCAGCATCAGCAACCCGAACAAGGCCCACTGTGCAAACGTCCCGGCCTTCTCCAACCTCGGCACACCGCGGCCGCCGGCGGTCAGCTTAGCCGGACTCTGACCGATACACTCCAGGACGAGCGCCGCCTGTCCCAAAGTTAGGTACATCAGGCTCGGGCGCTTGCCCGTTGCTCGTGCGACGGCCGCGCGCACGAAGTTGCGCTGGAACTTCGATGCCACAGCCGTCCCATCGGGTGCGAGGAGCTCCCGCCATGTCTCATCGCTGATGACCTGACGCGGGGCTTGGCGGCGGATCGGTTGAGACGCCTGGGCAGCAGGCTTCCGTATCGAGCGGCGGCTCGAGCTGGTGGTCACATAGGAGGCACCGGTTCCGGGGATCCTCACTGTGCTCGTCGTGCGGCCTGTCGTGGACTTCGTAACCCTGAACGGGCCTGCCCCAATGCTTGCACTCACCCCGCGCTTCGACGCCGTGATCCTCACAGGCCCGAAACTCTTCGACTTGCGGTAACGGAAACCCAACTCGCACCCCCCAAAAAATAGGCAAATCACGAGGACGCACTTGTCCTCGCACGTGCGATTCTAGACCTCAGAGATTCGCGAATGGAACGCGTCCCATCAGATACCAGAGGGGACGGTCCCATCGCCCCTTCTTCTTCTGTCTTGAATGTGGCGTCCTGCAAGCCTGTTCGAAACCAAGTAGCGGGTCCGTCAAACTTCGTTCCTTGGCAGACAAGATCCAGGCCAGGCAAGCTTGCCTCCCCGATCTCAAAGCCGGAGCAATTGCACCTTGAACGAGGCTACCTATGAACATTTGGTGGCTGGTGACTACGTGGGAAGCGACCACGTATTCTTCTGAGTCAGGTTCAAGGGCAGGCACCTTGTAGGCGACACGACCACCGTTTGTGATGATGGATCTTCCTATTAAGTCAGCTATGGAACCCTTTGCCACACGTTCCCTTTGCAGGTTGGAGAGCTGCTGGACCGACGGAATCGGTACCACGCTGATCAATCCCAGAAGGGCTGACATCGTGTCTTTGCCTTGAACCTTGTCCTCGGCAGCGCGGACGATGCTAGTTAGGTCGATAGAACCGCTTCTTACGAATGCGAACTCCTCTGTGGCGCGCTGGGAGTATTCACGATGCAAACCCCGAATTTCAGCCAGCCTCGATTCCAGACCTCGCTCCTCGCGATACCTGTGTGAAGTGCCTCTGAAGAGCTGGATAGCAGACTCGAGGTGGTGGGCGGCCACTATGAAGCTCTTGTTGTTGCCGGTGGCCCATTCACAACCTTCTGCGACTGCAGCCTCCGCCGGCGCGGTCGTCATGTCGTCAGCCCTGGTCGAAAGCCTGGGCCATTTGGTACCAATCGCGCGCGCATTCGAGGAACTGCAGTCCACCGAGCAGTCCAGTCGTTGTCTGCGCCTCGCCTTGACCAGCCAAGACGTTCGCAAATTTTTCAGCCTCGGAGGTGGCCAGTCGGTTTTTCACCACCATTCTTGACAGCATGATCGCCAGATGGCTTCCTTCGGCGGCAAGCTTCTTCAAGCTATCTGACAGGTAGGCTTCGAGCTGCTTCGCTTTTTCAAAGGTCGCTTTACCTAGGCTCTTGGCAAGGGTCGCTGCCCGGTCCCAGACTATAAGGCCGGGATCATAGTCGCCGCGTTCAATAGGAATCTTGGTATAGAAGTCGAGTGCAGCAAGCGCGTGCGCGATCCCCGAGCCGTGGCGCCGTGCCCACAAAACATGGTGGACCCGGCCAGCAAGATCTATCCGAGTTATTGTGCGACGATCGACGATAGGAGATTCAGATCGTCAGCGGCCAGGTCTTCAATCGCGAATGACCGTTTTGTGCCTACTACCGTCAACGGCGCAAACAGCGCATTGATTTTTGATCCATCGATAATCAAGGAACAGATATCAGCAAGGAAGCTTCCACGCGCTTGATTCGGCGGTCGAGTCTCCCTCAAGCGCGCCAGCGAATGGTCCCCTATCCGAACGACGCTCAAAACCAACGACCACGTCACTTGGGTATGCCAATCTGGTCGGTACCCGCTTCACGACATAATACGGGTGTCGACGAGCTTCGCTACCTGCGAAGGGCCGCAGCGGTTTGAGGCATTCCCTCCGAGTCCAGCCGGTCTAAAACGTCGTTGAGATCCAACCTCGGATTCCTGTACGCCTCAGACATGTTATGAACGGCGACGTGGAGCTCCACAGCATCCAAGTAGAACTGGTCCTTGAGGAAGTCATCTGGGTGTTTGGCCTCGATACCCCATGGCATTAGCGCTTCCGGGGGAGGTGCTTGAGGTTTTTTGTGACGATCACTTGCGCTTGCACTTTCAGGGCCGCTGCCATGACATGTGCATCCCTTGGGTCAGGGAGGTCCACGAAGACCTGCTCAAGAGGCTGGTTGTCGTTCACGATGCAATCCGGTATTGCCGAACGCATCAGCTCCCGGGTTCGGTCGAGCTTCAACGGATCCAAATCCGGCCGGCTTTGCTTCAGGTTTCGGAAGGTCTCATCGAGTATGGCCTCGGTCCGGCGGGCTGAACCAATCCGGTCTGGGCGACTCGTATGAGGAGATCCCGAAGCATGCTTGGATACAGAACGTTGGCATCATAAATGACCGTGAAAACCACTCTACTTGAGACCCATGTCCTGACTTAGTGCGGACAGCTCGTCCGCGGCATCCTTCTGAGTTAGCGACGTACGGCGCTGGTAATCGTACAGCGATTCAGCAAGGACCCGCCGATGCGTGCCCACTTTTCGGTACTTGATTTCCTGGGACTCGAGAAGTCTCACCAGATAGGGGCGCGATACATTCAAGATGTCCGCCGCCTGCTGCGTGGTCAGCTCGGCGTTCATGGGAACAATCGTTACCCCCTGACCTGCCGCCATTTTCCCAAGGATTAGCATCATCAGGTCCGCCGCTACACGCGGCATCTCGAGGTTTCCTCCGTCGGTAACCTTCATCTCCACTGGTTGCTGCGGATCTGCGTGCGCTTCAACGGCACGACGTAGCGTCTTCAGTGCTTCCCGCGGCATTTCAGAATCGCTTCCATGAGGGTAGGCCGGGGTTGCCGGATGGGTAGTCACTTTCGTCTCCTCTCCCACTGCCCGGTGTATTTGTGGAGGTATCTCACAAACGAAATAAATGAAATGAAGCAGGGAGGTGGCCGTGGCCAAGTCGGACCGTGACTAACCTAGACCTTTGGCCTCTCGTTCCCGACCGTGACTCCTGACCGATTCCCAAAAGTTGCACTCCCCTCCTGCCCCGGCGGTGAGCCGCCGACACGAACAACCGCCCCCTCAGCAAAGACAACCGGGAGCTGAGCCGGATCTACAACAGGATCCAGAAGGCAGTTGTAACAGACAGCTACACACCGCCTGACGACAACCCCTGGTACGACACCACGACTGTCGTACCTCGCGGCGAAGTAGCGCGCTGGCTGGCGGAATCGCAGGAGGGCCATTCCGGGGACATCCTCATTTACGGCAGCCGGACCATGTGGAACGGCCTGCTCCAGCAGGGACTGGTGGACGAACTCCACCTCATGGTTGGGCCCGCAGCGCTGGGTGGCGGTACGCCCATCTTCAGCATACCTACGGACCTGGCACTGCTGGAAACCCGGCGCTTCAAAGGCTCGGACAACGTGCTTCTGCGCTACTCCGCGTCCCGCCACCGATAAGGGCCCTTCAGCCTGGCTGCGGGGAGGGGATTACGCGACCTTCACCAAGAGCAGTTCATCCCAGTTGGTTGTGTATCTGGGCGACAACATGTCGCGGCTTCATTGTCCAGTCCGGAACGCACCCCATCCCGACACGGCCCCGAGCTCGTGCCCATGCTGGAGCCATTGACACTCCTCCCGGCCCGGCGTGTACTTGAATCGGCTTCCGCTTGAACAGAGGCCAAACCATGGAGCGGCCTGACCTTCCGTGAGGCCGCCACTAGACGGAGGACGAAAAATGGGGCAGGCACGCGAAGTAATGGACCGCTTAACCACTGCCGTGACGGCGAGAGACAAAGAGACACAGGCGGCCTGTTACGCCGCTGATGCGGTGGCCTTCACCCCTGACGAGGGCGAGGTCGCTGGACCCGAAGCAATCAGCAACTACCTCTCCCAATTTGGGGAAGCATTCCCGGACATCAGCTATGAGTATGCACAGAAGTATGAGGCCGGAAATGTGGCGATCGATGAGGGCTTCGTCGTTGGAACGAACACCGGACCGCTGCCCCTGCCGTCCGGCGAAACCCTACCTCCCACAGGCAAAAGCATCAGGGTGAGAAGCTGCGACATCGCCCACGTCGAAGGGGGCCTGATCACCACTCACCACTTCTACTTTGACCAGATGGAATTCCTGGGACAACTCGGCCTGCTCCCTGAATCCCTGTCCAAGCCCTGAGCCTGAGGGCCAGACCCTGTCCCTGTCCGCCGGCGGCCGCAAGCCCCGCGGCCGCCGTTCAGGATTGGCCCTGATCCGCCGCATAGCCTCAATACGCTCGAATTGACAGGGAACGACAAGGAAGTGACTTCCAACTTACCGCTGCGAGTCTTAACTCGACAGTAGCGGGCGGGCGCACAAGGTCACCGCCGGAACTACTTAGAAGTAAATGGGCAGCCGCCCTCAACGCATGACGGCTCGCCCCTCACCCCGTCTTCCTGCCTATCGCCTTCAGTGGCAGCTGGCACTGTTTCCCCACGCCGGCACCGGCCGCAACAGTTTCGCGTCGCACGTTCCCTCCCCATAAAGTAGCCGCATGGCTACCTCCCTGAACCCTGCACTCGCCTGGACCCGCCTGCGTGAAGGCAACGAACGATTCGTCTCCGGCCAGTCCATGCACCCCAACCAGGACGCCCCCCGACGGTCGTCACTGGTGGAAGGGCAGAATCCCTTCGCCGTCATCTTCGGCTGCTCCGATTCCCGGCTCGCCGCGGAGATCATCTTCGACCTCGGCCTCGGAGACGCGTTCGTGGTTCGCACCGCAGGCCAGGTGATCGACGACGCCGTCCTGGGCTCGCTCGAGTACAGCATCAGCCAATTGAAGGTGCCGCTGATCGTGATCCTGGGCCACGACAGCTGCGGCGCCGTCAGTGCCACGAAGAGCGCCGTGGAGGCGGGCGAAATGCCGTCCGGCTTCATCCGCGACCTGGTCGAGCGCATCACGCCGTCAGTCCTGACCTCTCTCCGCAACGACAAGCACGACGTCAACGACATGGTGGTTGAACACGTCAAGCAGACCGCCCGCCGGTTGGCCGACACTTCCCGCGTGATTTCCGGGGCAATCGAGGACGGCAGCACCGCCGTCATCGGCCTGTCCTACAGCCTCGGCGAAGGCCGCGCGGAACTCGTCTCCAGCATCGGCCGGCTCTGACACTCGCGACGCAGGGAGCCACCCGTCTGTGCGGTTCAAGCTCCCCGGGCTCCTAAAGGCCCTCGCCTGCTGCAGCCAGGATGGCATTGGCCACGGCTGAATTGTCCCTTATTGACGAGGCCGCAAACCAGGGTCAGCAGTTCGCGGCTGATGCGGCCGCGGGCCTCCAGCCGGGTGAGTAAGTACGGAGCAGTGCAGACGACTTCGAACGCCGAACGGGATTTCCGGCCCCTCGCCGCGATCAGCCCTTGCCCTTATTGCGTCCTCATGGCACTCAACGGCAACAAGGGAATCCACCCAAGCTTCAACGGTCTCACCCCTTTCGGAGGCCCACGCTTACTGGATTGCTGAAACGTGCCTAGGATCGAAGTAAAAGACGCGCCGAAACGGTTACCTAATCAGCGCTGACCCCCGGTTCTTATCGGCCCGCCCTGGCGGGAACAACAACTGGGAAGGAGTCACAGACATGGCGGAGAGCAGATCCTAGCGGGACCCGTTCGAGCAGGACCAGTCACGGCCTCCGGCACCTGCTTCCACCCCTGGTGCTCCCCTGCCTCCGGATGTCCAGGGTCCCGCCGGGGGTGAAGGACCGGTCCGGCCGGGCACCGCAGCTCTTCCGGACGACAACGGAACCGCCAGCCCGCCTGTCGGCGAACCCCGGCGGCCTGTCACCCGAGCTGGCATGATCTGGGCGGCAGTCGTGTCCGCCCTAGTACTACAGTCGCGGTTATTTCTTTGTTTGTCGTTTGCGGTAGTGGTGTTCACGGGCCCGGTGTTGGTGTTTTCGGCGCCAGCGTGAGCGTTCCAGTACGTGGTTTTGGGCGGGGATCCTGGCCCAGACGAGAC
>NZ_JAGGPK010000064.1 GCF_018613855.1 Arthrobacter sp. ISL-30 | reverse complement strand
GTAAAAACCAGACCCCAACCATCGCAAAACGGCAGGACCCGGCCATTCAACCAATTCAATAAAAATCGGTATCAACAAACATGGCACACTATTGAGTTCTCAAACAACAGACACTTACCGGCACCACCCAAACCAACGTTCAGGATCGCTCCGGAGCAACTTACCAAACCTACCAGACCCGCACGACCCGGGCAACCCGGCTAAAAGCCGAACCACCCCGAACCACACACACAATCCGGCACCCCCACAACCACACGGCACACCACAAAAGCGCACCGTAACCGGTTCCGTTTGAAAGGGGGTTTCGCCGCTATTTTTCCGCATCAGCGGCGGCGACTCAGAAAACAATACACGCCCACCAGCCCCCACACAAATCAGCCCCCCACACCCACAAGCAACCCCCAAAACCCCCGGAAACACACGGAAAACCGCGACCGCCGCACCCCCGGCGCAGCAGCCGCCGTCGAACCGTGCCACTGTGGAGCGCATCACACCGGCGGCACCACAGCCGGTGTGCGGGAGCCGCAGGGCGAGGCCGGAAGCGAGTCGCCGGAATTCAGTGGTTAGTGCCCTGCGCCCTCGGTGCGGCGCATCATGGCCGACAGGACCACAGCGGCCACCGCGATAAGGGCAGCCGTCAGGAACGCGGCCTGCATTCCGGCCACGGGTCCGGCCGAAGCGGACACCGCAGCGAAGATGGAGACCAGGAGGGCAGTTCCGGCCGCACCGGCAACCTGCTGCAGTGTGCTCATGAGGGCCGAGCCGTGGGAGTACAGGTGGGGCGGCAACGGGTTCAGTCCAGTTGTGAAAGCCGGAGTGAACAGCAGCGCAAGGCCGAAGCTGAGGGCCACGTGCAAGGCGACCACCCACCAGAGTTGGCTCTGTTCGTTGAGCAGGGAGAACTGCCAGAGGGACAGGACCATCAGCAGCGAGCCGCTGACAGTGAGCGGAAGGGGGCCCACTTTGTCGAAGATTCGGCCGATCACCGGCCCAAGAAGCCCCATCGCCAGGCCGCCCGGCAGGAGTGCCAGGCCGGTCTCCATCGGCTGCAGGTGAAGCGTGTTCTGCAGGTAAAGCGGCAGCAGGATGACGCCGCCGAACAGCGCCATCATGGCCACGACCATAAGCAGGGTTGACACAGTGAACATTCGGAAATTGAACGCCCGCAGGTCAAGGATCGGCGAATCAGATTTCTGCAGCCTGAGCTGCCGCAGCACGAAGACCGCCAGGCAGAGAACCCCGACAACCAGTGCGGCGATCGGAACTGCTCCGGCCCCCGCGCCACCTCCATGCCCGCCGATCTGGCTCAGTCCGTAGACCAGTCCGCCAAACGCGGGAACGGTCAGAATCACGGACGGGAAGTCCAGGCTGGTGTTGCCCTTTTCGCCCACGTTTGTGAGGAACCTAGCCCCGATGGCCAGGGCCGCAAGTGCCACGGGGAGGACGAAAACGAACATAAAGCGCCAGGAGAAGTGGTCCAGTATGATGCCGGAAACCGTCGGACCCAGTGCCGGCGCCACCGAAATGGCGATCGACACGTTACCCATGACGGCGCCGCGGCGCGCCAGCGGCACGAGGGTCAGGATGGTGGTCATGAGCAGCGGAAGCATGATGGCTGTTCCGCCGGCCTGGATGATGCGGGCGAGGAGCAGTACCTCGAATCCGGGAGCCAGGGCCGCCAGCAGGGTACCTCCGCTGAACAGGCCCATGGCTAGCAGGAATGACCGGCGCGTTGTGAGGCGCTGGAGGATAAAGCCGGTGGTCGGAATGACAACGGCCATGGTCAGCATGAAGCCGGTGGCCAGCCACTGCACTGTGGGGGCATCGACACCGAGGTCGGTCATGAGCCGCTGCAGGGCGACGTTCATGATGGTCTCGTTGAGGATCACCACAAACGTGGCCACCAGAAGCGTGACGATCACCGTGACGGATTCACGGGACATCTTGCCTGACGATTGCTGGACGCTGGCGGCCGTTATCGGCTCACCGTTGGCCCCGGACGTTATGTCAGTAGACATGGAAGATCCCCCAGGAGTGTTTTGAGTGGTGACCGGCCGCTATGCCGATGCAGACTCCAACAGTCTAGGTCTCCGGGACGTTCCCGTCAGCAGCGAATTTCTGTGATCAAGCGAATTTCTGGGATCAAGGACAGATCAGGATTTCAACGGCACATTGTCGATGAGACGCACAGGCCCCACCTTCGCCGCGATGAGGGCCAGGCCTTCACCCCGGAAGGGAGTGTCCCGGCAGTTTTCTCCCAGCGGTTCCAGGGTGACGGGATCGACGACGTCGAAATAGTCCAGCTGCACGAGCGGCTGCGACTTCACCAGCGCGACGGCGGAATCCGGGTCGAGTGGTTCATGAGCCAGGGCCCGGGATTCGATGAGCCTCAAAGCCCGCGAGAGGACCAGCGCGGCATCGCGCTCCTCGGCCGACAAGAAACGGTTGCGGCTGGACAGGGCCAACCCTTCCTCATCCCTAACGGTTGGCACCGCCACGATTTCCACGGGGAAGTTCAAGTCCTGGACCATGCGCCGGACCAGGGCAAGCTGCTGGGCGTCCTTCTGGCCGAAATAGGCCCGGTAGGCGGCCGTACCGCCGTCGGATCCGGGGGCGCCGGGCTGCCCATAGTGCAGGAGCTTTGCGACGACGGTGAGGGCGCCGTCGAAGTGTCCGGGCCGGGACGCGCCCTCCCACTTATCCCCCAACGGGCCGGACGTGACCCGGACGAGCGGCGGTCCGGCCGGGTACACCTCCTCCACGGAGGGCGCGAAGACTAGGTCCACCCCCTCGGCGTCGAGAAGCGCCATGTCCGCCTCCAGGGTGCGCGGGTACCGTTCAAGGTCCGCCGCCTCGCCGAACTGCAGCGGGTTGACGAAGATGCTGGCGACCACCACGTCGTTCTGGGAGGTGGCATGGCGCGCCAGCGCTGCGTGGCCCTCGTGGAGTGCGCCCATGGTGGGGACAAGGCCCTGCGAGGATCCGGGCTTTTCGCGGAGGAGGCGGGCGCTTTCGGCCCTTAGCCCGGCGGCCGTCGTGACGAGTTTGATGGCCATTGTCAGTTTCCTTCCGGCCCTGGTTCGTTGGGATCCGGTGCGGTGCCCAGCGCCTTGTGGATTTCCCCCAGTTGGGACTCCTTGAGGAGTCCGCGGCTTCCCGCTCTGCTTGCCGTGGCCCTGGCCATGGCGAGGTAGGCGGCGAGGATATCGCCGCCGGCACCGTCGTCGTATTCGGTCAGCGCCTGGGCATGGGCGGCCACGGTGCCCGAGTCACCCCTGGCGACAGGGCCGGTCAAGGCGGACTCCCCGGACGCGAGGGCGTTCTCGAGCGTGGCGCGCAGCAGGGGCCCCAGCAGCTGTTCCGGGGAGTCGACGCCGATCTCCCGGAGCAGTTCAGAAGCCTGCGCCACGAGCGTAACCATGTGGTTTGAACCGTGGGCGAGGGCGGCGTGGTACAGGGTTCGGTCTCCTTCGCCGATAACCACGGGCTCGGCACCCATCTCCACCACGAGCGCCTGGGCAATGGGCAACATGGCGGCGTCCGCCGTGACACCGAAGGAGCAGTCCATGAGCCGCGACAGGTCCAGGCTCATGCCTGTGAAGGTCATGGCCGGGTGGAGCGCCAGAGGGATGGCGCCGGCCGGGCGCACCGGCTGAAGGACACCGACGCCGAACCGCCCCGACGTGTGCGCAACGATCTGCCCCGGCTGCCAGGCGCCAAGTTTGGCCAGCCCGTCTACCAAGCCGGGAAGTGCGTCATCCGGTACTGCGAGCAGCACCAGCTCGGACCGTTCTACGATGTCCTGGACCTCCAGGACGGGGACGCCGGGCAGGAGCGCTTCGGCGCGCTCCCGGCTCGCCTCGGACACGGCGGAAACTCCGACGACGGCGTGCTCAGCTGCGCGTAGTGCCGCACCGAGCACGGCACCCACCTTGCCGGCGCCGATGATTCCGACTCCGAGTCGTCCGGGCCTAGCCATGATGGCGATCCTCCTGCTTGGGGTACGTCTGGTGATCCAGCTTGTCGAGATCCGGGGTTTCGACAGGCTCTGTTTCGACTGGCTCAACCACCGGGGTCGGGGCCACTTGTGCCAGCCATTGTTCACTCGTCTGTCGCTTGCGGGCCTCCCTTGCGCGGGCCGCCTGGGCATCGAAAAGCTGCAGTGCTTCCTGCTCGTCGGCCTGGATCAGCCTGGGCGACACCGGGCCGGCTGTGGTGTGCAGGACGAGGTCGGCAACGCGGAACAACCGGGCCAGGGGTCCCTGCTCCAAGGCCATTGATTGGGTCCGCTGATGCGGCACCACGACCAGCTGATGCCACCAGCGTCCCGAACGAAGGAGCAGCGCTGTCCCGGTGGCGGCGAAGCCGTTGCGTCGCCACCCCAGCGGAGCTAGAAAGCGGGCGCGCCGCGGCGTGGTGACGAATCCGCCGTCGGAATCCAGCCCATCAAGCCCGGCCGTGAACACGCGCTCGGGCTGATCCGTCCCGGGATCCGGCAGGACGAGCGAAAGCATCCGCATAACGTCGGACTTACTGCCGACCGGAAGCAGCGTGGTGCGGGAGCCGGCCTCTGCACCGTTGCCCACCAGGCCATAGCCAGCCACGTTGACCTGCATCCGGTACCAGCCGAACATCCGCCACAGCGGTGGCTGGACAACGCGCAGGGCCTGGATCCGGTTGGGCGGGAGGGTCTGTGCCTGGGTGTCGAGCAGTCCGTACCGGAGCCTGATGCCGTCCGGAGAGATCGCGGCCGTGAAGTTGTAGCCCTTGTTAAAGGAACTCCAGTATGTTGCCGCCAGGCCGAGTGCGGCCGGAATGAGGTATAGGAAAAAGGCCCGGTTCTCCGTCAACGTTGACAACACCACGGACGCCACGGCACCGAGCAGGATGAAGACACTCTGCTCGCTGAGGATCAGCGAGCCGACGAGTCGCTGCGGCGGGACGGAGAGCACAGGGTATTCGGGGGCTTCGGGCGCCGGCGCAATGTCCGGGCCGGTTACAGCCCCGGAGGCCCTGGCCAGGATGGTGGCGCGAAGTTGCTTCGCGTCGTCGAGCCGCAAGTAGGCCAGGCGCACGGCGGATTCACTGGCGTCGGCTACCTCGAACTTCAGCTCGGCAAGCCCGAAGATCCTGGCCAGAAGCGGCTGCACGATGTCGATGGCCTGGACCCGATCCAGGCGGGCCTGGCGCTGCTGCCGGAAGAGGAATCCCGTGTTGACCCGTACATATCCGCCTGCCACCTGGTACCGGGTGAAGTACCAACTCAGGATGAACCCCGCGACGGTGAGGAGCAGCAGCGCGATGCCGCCGAACAGCAGAAGGGGCGCCCGTCCGTTGAGGTTGGGGTCGATGAGGTCGCGTCCTTGGAGCATGCGTTCGAACGTCTCGCGGCCAAAGAAGTAGCCGACGGCGGCCAGGGCTACCCAGCCGCGTACAAAAGGCGACGCCGGGTGCACACGCAGCCAGTCGCCGTCGCTGCTTGGAGTGCCAGGGGCCGCGTCCTGCAGGGTCACAGCCCGGCCAGCCGGGCTTCACCGCGGGCCGAGAGCTGCTCGCGAAGGCGGGCGCCTTCGGCGGCCGGCAGTCCGGGAAGCTGGGCATTAGTGCCGGCCGAGGCGGTATGTAGCTTGAGGGTGCACAGGCCGAGTCCGCGTTCCACGGGCCCCACCGAAACGTCCACGTATTGCATCCGGCCGTAGGGAACCACCATGGTGCGCTGGAAGAAGATTCCGCGGCGGATGAGGAGGTCGTCGTCGCGCTCTGCATAGCCGATGGCCCGGACCTGGCGCGGAATGAGGACCAGCCTCCACAGCGCCAGCACGAGCATGGCCGCCGGCACAGAGATGGCGAGCCACAGCGGTGGCCACCGCCACCAGCCCAGCTGCACCAAAATCAAGGGAACGCTCAAAACGCCCACCGTCAGCAAATTGCCCAGGGCCCACTCAACCAGCCGCACGGTCACATATTTAGGGGATACCCGCCGCCATTCAATGCCCGGAGGATCAATCGCCTCGGTACGCATATTCCCCCTCGCCCTTCGCTTCGCCCCGGCGGGAACCTGGCAGCCGGGGGCCTTCAGCGGCGCCGTCTACCGGGGGAATCCGGCAGAACCTCTCCACCACGAGTCCAACCACCACCATGACAAGGCCGCCGCCCCCCATGGTAATGACCAGCCACATGATGTCCAGATCGTTCCGGATGCTCCAGATGCGAAGAAGGTCGATGAGGATTCCGAGATGCCAGCCCAGCAGGACCGCTCCGGCATAGGCGCATGACTGGGCCAGCACCAGCGTGAGGGTCGCCAGGATGGGATCCAGCATTTTCTTCTTTTTGCCGTTCCGCCACCTCAGGACATTTATGCCCAGGATCAGCGTCAGCCCCGAGATGAGGCCCATCGTGATGAGCCCGGAAGCCGGCAGCACGGGTGTTGCCAGGGAGTATCTGGTGGTGATCAGCGTCATCAGCCAGCCGAAGAGGGTGACCACAACGACGATGATCCCGAGCAGGACGGGGCGCAGGGCTTTCATGGGCTACTCCACCGCACCCGCGGTCGGCAGGCCATCGAAATCACCGAATCCATCGAACGGCTCGACGTCGGCGAAGTCAGCCGCCTGGACGGCCAGTGCGCTGACGCTTTGGCCGTTCAGTTCGGCGGAAGGCTCCATGAGGGCCCACGGATACAGCACGAAGGCTCGTTCGGCGGCACGCGGATGCGGAAGCGTCAGGACGGGATCATCGCTCGTGACGTCTTCATAGACAATGATGTCAACGTCCAGGGTCCGCGGCCCCCAACGGACTTCACGCACCCGGTGGTGCTTGTTTTCGACGTCGTTGCAGTGCTGCAACAGTTCGAGCGGGGCGAGCGTGGTCTCCACCGCGATGACCATATTCAGGAAATCCGGCTGCCCGACGGGACCGCCGACAGGCTTCGTCTGGACCACGGGTGACACACCCAGCAGCCGGACCTCGGGCCGGTCCACGAGTTCGGCCACGGCGGTCGACAGGGTGTCGTTCCGTTCGCCCAGGTTGCTGCCGAGTGCCAGGATCGCTTTTTTGAATGGCATGGCTAGGCACGCTCCCGGTGGACGCTGACCGTCACATCGCCGAACGGCACCTCGATGGGCGCCTTGGGTTTGTGGACCGTGATGTCGACGGCGGACACGGGGAACTTCGCGAGCACGTCGTCTGCAATCCGTACGGCCAGTGCCTCGATCAGGTTCAGCGGCTGGCCGGTGATGTGCCCGGTAATAAGCTCAGCCACCTGCCCATAGTGGGCCGTGTACTGCAGGTCATCGGTCTCGGCTGCCTTGCTTAAATCGGTGTGCAGTACCGCATCAACGACGAATGGCTGCCCGTCCCGGCGCTCGAAATCGAACACCCCGTGATGGCCGACGGCGTTGATGCCGGTCAGCGTAATTTTGTCCACGTTCCCCCGATCAGCGCCTTACCCGTGCGGCGACCTTGACGGCGTCAAGGCTCGGTCCGACGTCGTGGACGCGTACTGCCCATACCCCGCCGGCAGCACAAATCGCAGTGATTGCGGCCGTGGCATAATCCCGTTCCTCAGGAGCAGCGGCCTTGCCAGCCACGGTGAGGAGGCTCCCGATGAAGCGCTTGCGGGAGGCCGCCACAAGGACCTTGTGGCCGAGGGACTCGAACTTGTCGATGTTCCTCAGCAGCTCCCAGTTCTGGTCTTCCTTCTTGGAGAAGCCGAGGCCCGGGTCCACGATGATCTGCTCCGGGGCAACTCCTGCTGCATACAGCTTGTCGCGGACCCCCTTCAATTCGGCAATGACTTCGTCCGCTACGTTGCCGTAGTCGGCGAGGCCGTCCATGGTCCTGGCGTCTCCGCGGCGGTGGGTCAGGACGTACGGCACCTTGGTGCGGGCCACCAGTTCCGGCATGCCGGGCTCGATGGTCAGGCCTGAAACGTCATTGATGATCGCGGCTCCGGCTTCGATGGCCGCCTCGGCCGTAGAGACGTGCGTGGTGTCCACGCTGACCAGGGCTCCCGCCTTGACGAGGGCCTGGATGACCGGAATGACGCGGCGCTGCTCCTCTTCGGGCGTCACTTCCTCGGCGCCTGGACGGGTGGACTCCCCGCCGACGTCGATGATGTCCGCACCCGCATAGAACATGCGGAGTCCGGCGGCGATGGCGGTGTCGGGAGTGGGGTGCTTTCCGCCGTCGCTGAAGGAATCCGGGGTGACATTCAGGATTCCCATGACCAGCGTCCGGTCCGTGGGCAGGTCTTCGAACTTTGCGGCTGCGCGCGGTTTGCGCAGGATGGGCAAGGGGCTGGTGGCCGGACCGGTTCCGGGGGCTGCAGCGAGGGAGTCCATAGGGGTTGTTACCTTCCGAGTATGAGGCTCATGGCTTCGGCGCGGGTTGCCGGGTCGTGCAGTTGCCCGCGGACGGCGCTTGTGACGGTCTTGGCGCCGGGCTTGCGGATGCCGCGCATGGACATGCACATATGTTCGCATTCGATGACGACGATCGCCCCGCGCGGCTTGAGGTAGTTGACGAGCGCCTCCACGATTTGGGTGGTAAGGCGTTCCTGGACTTGGGGGCGGCGGGCGAAGATGTCCACGAGCCGGGCCAGCTTGCTTAGCCCGGTCACCCTGCCGTCGTGAGACGGAATGTAGCCGACATGCGCGACGCCGTGGAACGGCACCAGATGGTGTTCGCAGGTGGAGTAGAAGGGGATGTCCTTCACGAGGACGAGTTCTTCGTGGTCGAGGTCGAAGGTGGTGTTCAGGACGGCGGCGGGGTCCTGGTGGAGTCCCGCAAAGACCTCTGCATAGGCTTTGGCCACCCTCTTGGGAGTGTCCACGAGGCCGCTGCGGTCAGGGTCTTCCCCTATCGCCAGGAGGATCTCGCGGACCGCCTTTTCGATGCGGCGGCGATCCACCTTATGGTGCGGATGACCGTCCGCACCGCCGGCAGCGAGGCTGCCGGCGGCAGGGGTAATGTCGTCGTCGTCAAAATGAGTCACAGCAGAAAGTTTAGCCGTGGTGCGGGGTATCAGTTCCGCCGTCCGGTCCTATACCACGGAAAGACTCCTGGCTGCCGACGCCCTGGGGGTGCGGCGGCTGGGCGTCCAGGGGCTCGTCCAAGCGGGCTTCCTTGGCCTGCTCCTGGGCCTCGCGCTCGGCCTTTTCCGCCCGGGACTCGACCGGAGGAATGGTCTGCACGGGACGGGATTCCTTGGACAGCCAGATCTCCCGGAAATCGCGCTTGCGGACGTCCCGGAAGATGTCCGCGATCTCGGCCTGATTGAGGGTCTCGCGCTCCAGCAGCTCCAGGGCGAGCCGGTCGAGGACCTCCCGGTTCTCGGTCAGGATGTCGTAGGCCTCGTCGTGGGCCTGGTCGATCAGCCGGCGCACTTCCTCGTCCACCACATACGCGATCTGGTCCGAGTAGTTGCGTTCCTGGGCAGCATCGCGGCCAAGGAAGGGCTCCCCGCCGCCCATGCCGAGCTTGACCGCACCCACGCGTTCGCTCATGCCGAACTGAGTGACCATCTTGCGGGCCGTGCCCGTGGCCTTCTCGATGTCGTTCGACGCGCCCGTGGAGGGATCGTGGAACACGATCTCCTCCGCGACACGACCTCCCATTGCATACGCCATCTGGTCCAGGAGTTCGTTGCGGGTCACCGAGTACTTGTCGTCCTCGGGCACCACCATGGTGTAGCCGAGGGCACGGCCGCGGGGCAGGATGGTGATCTTGGTGACCGGAGCCGAGTTCCGCAGTGCCGCGGCCACGAGGGCGTGTCCGCCTTCGTGGTACGCCGTGATCTTGCGTTCGAGTTCCTTCATCACGCGGCTGCGCTTCTGCGGGCCTGCCATGACACGGTCGATTGCCTCGTCCAGGGCGCGGTCGTCAACCAGGTTGGCGTTGGATCGGGCCGTGAGCAGCGCGGCCTCGTTGAGGACGTTGGCGAGATCGGCACCCGTGTAGCCGGGAGTCTTCTTGGCAACTGCCCTCAGGTCGACGCCGGGGGCCATGGGCTTGCCCTTGGCATGAACGCTCAGGATCTGTTCGCGGCCAACCAGGTCCGGCGCTTCCACAGTGACCTGGCGGTCGAAGCGGCCGGGACGCAGCAGAGCGGGGTCCAGGACGTCCGGCCGGTTGGTGGCGGCGATGAGGATGACGTTGGTCTTGACATCGAAGCCGTCCATCTCAACAAGGAGCTGGTTCAGCGTCTGCTCGCGTTCATCGTTGCCGCCGCCGATGCCGGCGCCACGGTGACGGCCCACGGCGTCGATCTCGTCGACGAAGATGATGGCTGGCGAGTTCTGCTTGGCCTGCTCGAAGAGGTCGCGGACACGGGAGGCGCCCACACCGACGAACATTTCCACGAAGTCCGAGCCGGAGATCGAGAAGAACGGGACTCCGGCCTCGCCTGCGACGGCACGGGCCAGGAGGGTCTTACCGGTTCCTGGCGGGCCGTACAGGAGTACGCCCTTGGGAATCTTGGCTCCGACTGCCTGGAACTTGGCCGGTTCCTGGAGGAACTCCTTGATTTCCTGCAGTTCTTCCACGGCCTCATCGGCACCCGCGACGTCGGCGAAGGTCACTTGCGGCATGTCCTTGTTGACCAGCTTGGCCTTGGACTTGCCGAACTGCATGACCTTGGAGCCGCCGCCCTGCATGCGGGACAGCAGGAACCAGAAGAGGACGCCGAGCAGGAGCACAGGGACCAGGAGCGAGAAGAGCCCGGAGAACCAGTTGTTCTCCACCGGCTGGTCAGTGTAGCCCTTTGACGGGTTGGCGTTCGTTACGGCCTTGACGACGTCCGGTCCACGGTCGGTGACAAAGAAGAACTGGACGTTCTTGCCCTTGTCCTGGCCGTCGATCACCAGGTTGTCC
The DNA here is from genome assembly GCF_018613855.1 of Arthrobacter sp. ISL-30. GTDB lineage: Bacteria > Actinomycetota > Actinomycetes > Actinomycetales > Micrococcaceae > Arthrobacter. Next base: position 4,175 of record NZ_JAGGPK010000064.1, on the reverse strand, counting down.
TTGAGCACCAGGTCAACGCGGTTTTCGGCGTCGAAAATTTTCGCCTGCTCCACCTTGCCGCTGTCGGCGAGCAGTTCGAGGCCCTTAACGGTGTCAATCCGGCTTGCACCGCCCGGAGCCAGCGTCGCAAAGGCCAGCAGGAGCATGCCGATAACCACGACAATCCAGATGCCCGGGCCTTTGAAGAAACTCTTAGCTTTCATCTGTTCGGGGGCTGGCCCCGTCCCTCCTGGTAGTGCTGCACGGCGCCTTTCGCGCGCGTGTGGTGCTGCGTCAGCTTCTAGCTATACACCGTTCGGAGTAATTCACGCACGACTAGTTGCAAAAGTTCCCCTATCGGCGTACGAGATCTAGGGCTGGGATTCGCTCGAGAAGTGGATATCCGCCCAGAATACGGACAGCCGCACACTGAATCCACTGTGCGGCTGTCCGAAATCGGTGCGAAAATCGGATTGTCAGGCGCCGGGCTGCTCCAGTACTTCCCCAACCGCCGGGGGCACGACAGTCCGCATTGATGTTGCGGGGCGGCCGATCAGTCGGCTGAGGTCTCCGCTCGATACAAGAAGGTCGCCGCGTGCGATGCCAAGGTCGGAGTCAGCGAGGATGGCTGCGTAGGGCTCCGGCAGTCCGGCTTCCGTGAGCACCTTTGTGTACTGTTCGAACGGAAGGTCCTGATACTTCACAGGCCGGCCGCTGGCTTCCGAGATCTCCTCCGCCAGCTCGCTGAGGGTGAAGGCCTCGTCTCCGCCCAGTTCATAGACCTTCCCCGCCTGGTCGTCCTGGAGCAACACGGCTGCCGCTGCTTCGGCGTAGTCGGCACGGGTGGCCGCGCTGACGCGGCCTTCGCCGGCGCTGCCAAGTACTGCCCCGTGCCGGAGGTAGACGGGGAGCTGGCCCGTGTAGTTCTCCAGATACCAGCTGTTGCGCAGCAGTGCGAACGGCACGCCGGACTCGCGAAGGGCCTCCTCAGTGGCCTGGTGTTCGGCTGCGAGCTGCATGCCCGTGGTGTCCGCGTTGGCAACGCTGGTGTAGGCGATGAGCCCGACGCCGGCCTGCTTGGCGGCATCAATGACGTTCCGGTGCTGCTCTACCCGCTGGCCGACCTCGCTCCCGGAAATAAGCAGCACCTTTTCAGCACCGGCAAACGCCTTGGCCAGGGAGTCGCCGTCGTTGTAGTCGACCGGGAGCACCTGGACTCCGCGCTCGGCGAGGTCCGCGATCCTGGCGACGTCCCGCCCTGTCGCCACAATGTCAGAGGGCTGGACCTCACGGTTGAGAAGTGCTTCGACGACGAGCCGGCCGAGCTGGCCGGTGGCTCCGGTTACAACGAGAGTCATGGGTTTTCCTTTCACCAGTGGAATGACTGTCATTAGGCGCCAACCCTGCCTCCTCCGGATTACTTCCCAAAAGAGAGTACGCACTTTGAGGTAAGGTACTGACATGAAAGTAAGTACCTCGGTTGTTCCGGCCGCCGCCACATTTCCGGACGGCCTGTTCCCTGCCGGATGTCCAAGTCGGACTGTCCTGGACCATGTCACCAGCAAATGGGGCCTGCTGATCCTGGTATCGCTCTCGGATGGCTCACACCGTTGGAGCGAACTGCGACGCCGGGCCGAGGGCGTCAGCGAAAAAATGCTCGCGCAGACTCTCAAGACCCTTGAGAACGACGGTTTCATCCGCCGGGACGCACAGCCAGTGATCCCGCCGAGGGTCGACTACAGCCTCACTGACCGTGGCGAGGAACTGACGGCGCTCCTGCTTCCCCTCATGGGCTGGGTAATTGAGCATGCCGAAGAAATCGTGGGGAGCGCCTCGACCACCAGCAGTAAAGTCCTTAGCTGACGTCGGAAACCGTCAGCTTCCGGATCACCGCTTTACCGCCGTCCACGAAGAACGAGGTGGCGAGGCTCCCGGCGTCGGGGAACACCAAGTCGCTCATTACCACTCTGCCGCCCTGGGCGAAAACCTCGACCGAGCAATGGTCGACGACGATCCGCAGCTTGAGTGCGCCGCCTTCCAGGGATGCGACAGGGTCCGGTCCTAGGGGGTCCAGCCCTACGGGGTCCAGAACGACGGGGGCCGTCTCGACGGACGCGAACTTGGGATGGAAATCCGTATTGCCGGAGTTCCTGCGATCAAGTGTGAGTTCCCCTGTCGCCGTGTCGTAACTGAGGATGGTGCCGGCTCCGCCGTCGGAGGCCCCGAGCAGGCGGAAGCCAATCCTTTGGGCGCTGCCCGGCAGGACCTCGACGTCGATCACTTGCGCCATACCGGGAACGGCGTCGGGCAGCTGGAGCGCACCATCTCGCAGTTCCAGTCGCTCCAAGGCGAACGCTCCCTCAGTTTCCGTCCCGGCTGCCGGAAGAATCGGCATCTGGACCAGGCGCGGATGGCCCTCTATCGTCTCCAGGCGAACTTCACGGACCAGCGACATTCCTGACCTCCACGGATCGGTGGGCAGGCTGTTGGCGTAGTCCCAGTTGTTGAGCCAGCCGATCATCAGGCGACGGTTGTCCGGCACGTTGCTGAAGGAAACTGCCGCGTAGTAGTCGCGGCCCCAGTCGAGCCACAGGCACTTGCGCAGGGCTGCGCCGTCGTTGGATTGAGGCATGTCGACGAGGCAGGACGGATCCGGAGCGAAGGTCACCCCGTCGAAATCGCCCACGAAGTACTGCCCGCCGGAGCCTCCGGCCACTGCGCCCGGATTGAGGTTCACCACAAGAACCCATTTGGTGTTCGCCGGATCTTCGTCCACGGCCAGCGGAAAGAGGTCAGGGCATTCCCACTCTCCCGCGCCGGACTCTCCCCCAACAGCGTTGGCCGGGCCGAACTCGCTGGCTGGCTCCCAGTCGCGGAGATTCGTGGAGCGGTAAATGACCACTTTCTGCTCCTGGGCTTCAACGACCACCATCACCCACCAGGATCCCCTAGGGCCCGAGTACTCGAAGACCTTGGGGTCGCGGAAATGCGGCGTACCGCGGCTCAGGACGGGATTGCCGGCGTACTTGCTCCACGTCATGCCGCCGTCGTTGCTGTACGCGAGCGACTGGGCCTGCGTTCCACGGTGCGGGCTGCCGTCCTTGAAAGCGCTGGTATAGACGGCCACCAGCGGAGGGTTGGTGGCCGTGCCGAACCCCGAGGTGTTGGCCCGATCCACCACAATGCTTCCCGAGTAGATGTCCTCAGCTTCATCGCACGGGATCGCCACGCCGTGTTCCGTCCAGTGGACCAGGTCCGTTGACGTTGCGTGGGCCCAGGACATGTTGCCCCACACGTTGTCGTAGGGATTGTTCTGGTAGTACAGGTGGTAAAAGCCGCCGAAGAACACCAGTCCGTTGGGGTCGTTGAGCCACGTCTTCCGCGCGGTGTAATGGATTGCGGGCCGGAAATGCGGCGTTCCTGGAACTGTTTGAGGGTGTGCTGCATCAAGGCGACTGGACATGGTGGTGAGGATCCTTGGGTTTGGAAGGGTCAGTGGCGAATGTTTGGAAGCCAGCTAGTCTCGTGGCGGCGCTGAGGAGTCTCGTGGCGGCGCAATAGAGTCTCGCCGCACCAGCGGGCAGTCCAGGATGGTCGAGTGGGCCGCGAGGAGGCCAAGATCGGTCTTGCCCTCGATCGCATCGATGAGGCTTTCCGTGGCCCACGCACCCATTTCGTAGTGTGGCAGGGCAACCGTGGTCAGCCCCGGGTTAAGGTTGGCGGCAATGAGCTCCTGGTCGTCGAAGCCAACCACCGACAGGTCCCGTGGTATCTCCAGGCCCAGTTCGGCCGCCGCCCGGTAGGCTCCCATGGCCATACGGTCGTTGTAGCAGAACAAGCCGGTGGGCGGGTCCTGGCGTGTCAGGATCCGCCGGGCCGCTTCATAGCCGCCTTGCACCTCGGAGACCTCGGACTCGACAGGTGCTGCGTCGCCATCGAGCCCTGCTTCCGACAGGGTTTCCCGGAAACCCCGCAGCCGATCCCTGGTGGCCGGCACGTCGTCGGTGTTGTTCAGGAAGCCAATGCGGGTGTGGCCGGCGTCGAGCAGGCTGCGGATCGCGGCGCGGGCTCCGCCTTCCTCGTCCGGCACCACCGAGGTGACGCTCCCGGTGCGGCTTTCGGCGTCGACGAGCACCGCCGGAACATTCCCCAGGTTTGCCGGGACCAGCACCTCACGGTGGTACATGGTGGCGTAG
>NZ_JAGGPK010000063.1 GCF_018613855.1 Arthrobacter sp. ISL-30 | reverse complement strand
CGTCAGTGGGCATTTTCGTGGCCGCCTATGGGCAGTTTTTCATGGCCGCTAACACGCCGATCCGGCACCGCTGCATGTATGGTCTTACTTATTTTTGGGGGTAGGCATCATCGCCTGTCTCACGTCCTGGGCTATGAGCCTTGACCGCCCTGAGCGCGTCCGCCATTTGCGCACAGCGGCCCAACTACTCAGCGGGCAACGACCTAAGAAATGAACCGCGACCACGATGCGAACGGCCTGTTGTGGACGCTCGGGGCCATCATTGCCGTCGCGGCTTTCACTCTTCTTTTCGTCTTTGAACCCTTCATTGGCGCTGGTGTCCTTGTCGGGGCGTTCTTCCTGTGGACTTTCGCATGGAAGGTTGAAAGGTTCTTCGCAGCTCACTTCGCGCTTGCTGTACTTACTCTCATGGCGGTGCCCATACTTCGTCTCACACAAGCGGAGAACTCCCTGCGCTTTGCAGTCCCTGCAGTACTGGCAGCTACGACAGTGGCAGTGGCGGTCCGGATCAAGGCCAAACCTTCGAAAGGTCTCATCACCCTGGCGCTCCTGTTCTTCTCCCTCGGGGCCATAGCTACCGCCCTCGTCGAGGACGACAACGAGTGGCCGTTCTTCGCGATTGAAGTCCTCGTGGCCGGGGCGGCTTTCGTCCTCGCAACCGGTGCCGCAAAACTACGAGCCTGGCCGACAGTCGCCAAGATAATCATCCTCGCGACAGCCGCCGAGGCCGCGATCGGGATCTATGAGGTCCTCCAGCTATCTGAACCCATCTGGCGTGGCGGGCGCATCCTTCCGGACGGCAAGTCCACTTGGATACGCAACGAGCTGATCGCATCTATACCGAGAGCTCAAGGAACCTTTGGTCACCCACTACCTTTCGCATTCACACTGATCGTCGGTGCATTGCTCATTCTCCGAACCAAGGTTTTCACGGGGCTCGTCAGGTTCGCTCTTTTCTTCTTGCTGGCCGCCGGGGTCTTTGTCTCGGGGAGCCGGAACGCCATCATTCTCTTTGTTGTTCTGTCCGCTCTGGCCTTCATACTGCCGTCCCTGATCGTGCGCCTTCCGATGCTTGGGACATTGGCCCTTATGGGGCTGGCCGTCGCGTTCCCGTTCCTCGTGGAGAAGTTCGAAGAGCTAGTGAACTCCGGTTCAGTCGGGCACAGGCTCGGCGCGCTTGATGCCGTTTCCAACCTCTTGGACTTCCGGGACCTTGGGACTGTCCTGATCGGGGATGGAAGCGCGTCCACCCCACGGCTATTCAGCGAGGGCCTCTTGCAGACTGACGGGTTCAACGCGGTGGACAACCAGTACGTCTTGACGCTTGCTCAGAACGGCGTGCTGGGGCTTATAGTGCTCATCATTGTCATAGTCGTCGCCTTCCGCCTCGCCTCGGCGACCCTGCGTGTGATGCTGCTTGCGGTGATGATAACCGCCATGATTTTTGACTTGTTCACGTGGCCGGCTATTGGCTTTTTTGTCTGGTTCCTGATCGCCAGCGCGTATGCGCGGATGCCGGGGACGAACCCGCCGCCCAAGCTCACGAAGCCGGAGACTCCGGTGAGCCTGGGCGGTTCGAGGGGTCGGCATCTAGTCGATTACGCCCAGTTAGTTCCAGCACCGCCGCTGATACAGTCCCGGTGAACGTCGCGGACACCCTTCCCATGACCTGGATCAGGGAGTCCGCATTATTGACGGGTCCGTACTGCAAAGGCATCCAAAGTGTGGAGCGAAGGGCGGTGGATGCGCCCGTGAAGGGGATGGACGCGAAGACCCTGGACGAGCCGCCTTGCTGAACCTCGAAGGCGGATATCGTTAGCGTTCCGCCTGTCGTGGATGCACGTGCAGTGAGGCGTGCAAAATACCTGCTTACCTCGAAGATTAAATAGTGTGACCAGCCCGCCCGAGCCGGGAACGATGGCGTCGGAGGTTGCCGTGACGCTCGCGTTTGTTCGGCACATTGATCGACGTCACTTGTCTGATGTGCGGCGGGTTCGTTCCCTTCGCAACACTGCCCCTACCTCTGCCAGGTCCAGTGTCAGGACACTGGCCCACTGGCGGTTCCAGTTGTTGATGTCCCAGTAGTCGGGGCCGGGGCTGGTGGCTTCGGCGTTGCACTGGGAGAGCATGATGTTGAGTTCGTTGCCTTCCCGGAGTGCCCGCCCGTCGTAGGTCAGTTCCCAGTCCCGCCCGGCCAGGTTGGCGAGCGGCGCATCCGTTGCCGCGCCCCCCTGTTACGTCAAAGATGCGGAACGTGCCGCACATAGTGACGCGAACGTAAGAGGCGAGGATCAGGGTCCGCCCATCATTGGTGCAGGCGACGGCGGTACGGGTCGGCATGACGTTGTAGCCCATGACGTTCTTCAGGTCGGTGACTTGCTGGTTGACCCACGCGGAGCCGGTCCAGTACAGGTGGTGGATGTTCCGATCAGGCGTTGCGCCGTCCGCGAGGGTCAGGGCGATGTGAGGGTTCCCGTCCGTGTCCAGGTCAAGGCCGAACTGGTTAATGATGCCCGAGTTCGTGGCAGCGGTGTCCAGCGCGAGTGCCGTGGTGTCGGAATAAACAAGCGGGACAGTGACCCCTGTGTTCCCGGCGTTCTTCCACGTCGCGCCCTTGTCCGTGGACTTGATGAAATGCACGTCGGCGTTGGTGTTGTGGTCCCCGCCGTTCGGACCACGTGAAGGAAACCGCAAGGGTCGCGTCAGCGTCCATGAGGAACCCGGACTCATCGGGGTTCTCGTTGTTAGTCTTGCCGTCCGCGAGCTTGCCCAACTGCGTGCACGCTGCCCCGACATTCTTGCGGTTCAGGTACACATCGCCGTTCCCAGATGCCCCGTCACGGTACATGCAGAACAGGGTGCCGTCCGGGTGAAGCGCGAATCGGGGATAGGTCACCTGCGAACCGAACAAAAGTGGCATTAAGTTCCGCGTCCAGCGGAATCTAGTTCATAATCGCTCCAGGCCAAGGTTCCAATTTCTTTCGTGAACTTCCCGTCCACGTGGTAAATGCCAACCGCATAGCCGCCCTGCCCAGACACGCCAGCGGCACCGGTTCCGACGCAACCGGTGCCGCTGTAACCTCGACGCCGCTGAGCCGGCGCCGTTTTGTGGGCCGGAGGTGAGTCTGCCCCCAACAACAGATTCGCCGCCCCCGGCCCCGTCTAAGGTCTTGCGCCCTTCCGTTGGCGGTGGGTGCAAGAGCTGGGGCTGGAATCCGAACCGGAGCACGCCGGCCCTGAGGCAACCATGGAGGTGGCCTGGCTCAGGTCAGGCTTGCCTCTCTTCACAGTCACGTTGGGCACGGCGTGCTCCTTCGGGTGACGTCCTCGGCCCAGTCCAAGGATCGTTAGGAGACATGCTGCCCATTAACCCTCAGCAGCCCACCGCACAAACGCGAAAGTTCCGGCCAAAATCCGCTCAAGATTTGCTCAGCGGTGCATGAAAAAGTGGGGTCAGGAACGTAGTTAACCGGCACCTAACGCGAGGAACACGACAATCGCACACACAGCCGTGAGCAAACCCAGGCCTGTGTATGCGATCCACTTGGGGCGCTGACGGTGAGGATTGATGTCGATGTATGGCAGCTTCTAATCCTTCAAAAGATGTTCGACAGAGGACTCTTTGCTCTTCCGATTCGACCTCAACCGGAGCACCACAAGCATGCAAACGGCAGCTACGAATGCAGAAAATGTCAGGAGAGCAAGACCAAAGACATAGCGGGCGAGATCCAAGGGCGTTTCTCCCTTTCCATGGGCAACGCGAGGATACTAACGCGTGGACTGCTCCTTTACACAGTAAAGCTCAAGATTAGCTCAATAAACACACAATTTATGACGAGGATTGTCATAGGAGGTCAATCTGTCACTACAGGTCCGCGAGGATGCTCCCAGGATTCTCAACCGCGTCTGCAACGTACCTGAGGAAGCCAGCAGCGGTAGCACCGTCACACACACGATGGTCAAAGGTGAGCGTCAGCTCAGTAACCTTCCGAACAGCCAGTTGTCCGTCCACGACCCAGGGCTTGTCGATGATCCGCCCTACCCCGAGGATGGCCACCTCTGGGTAGTTGATGATCGCGGCAGACCCGTCCACCCCGAAAACCCCATAGTTGTTCAGCGTAAAAGTGCCGCTCCCGAGCTCAGCGGGACTCGCCTTGCCCTCGCGGACGACGGCGGTGAGACGGCGAATCTCATCGTCCAGCTCGCGGGCGGTGAGTTTGTCGGCGTTGTGAACCGACGGGACCACAAGTCCTCGGTCAGTCTGGGCCGCGAAGCCGAGATTCACACCCTCAAACCTGACGATCTCCTGGGCACCGTCCTCCCCAGTCTCCACACGCGTATTCAACTCGGGAAACTTCTTTAACCCAGCTGTGACAAAACGGGCGATGAAAGCCAAGAGGCCTGGCGTCCCGTGATGATCGCGCTTCTTCAGCTCGACACGCATCTCCAACAGGGCTGTGGCATCGGCGTCCACCCAAACAGTAGCTTCGGGGATCTCGCTGCGGCTGCGAGCCATGTTGGCCGCGATAGCCTTTCGAACGCCACGAATGGGCGTGCGGGACAAGACGGGCAGGCCTGTGCGAGCATCGAGCCGCCCGCCTTCGGAAGGTTCAACAGACTGGGGCTCAGCTGCAGTACGGGTCTCGACAGGTTCAACTACTGGACGTGGTCCGGCCATCGGAGCGTGCGCGATTGCAGCCTCGACGTCGCGACGCACTATCAGTCCGCTATCTCCCGAACCCTCGATCTCGTCAAGGGAAACACCATGCTCGCGGGCCATCTTGCGAACCAGGGGAGAAATGACAGCAGAAAGTTTCCCGGGCACTCGGGTGCGGGATATCGGCGCTCCAGCCGACTCCCGCATATCGTCCAGGCCGACCAACGACCCGCTTGACGTCCGTCGCGGCCTGGTCCTCCTGGCCTCGCCCCCTCCGGATATTCCGTAGCCGATCAGCACGTTACCCGAGCCTGCCTGTTCCTCCTTGCGGTAGGTTTCGGCAGCTGTTATCGAGGCAGCCTCGGCAGGACGAGCATCCGCTGATTTGGCCTCGGCCGGTTCGGCCACCGGGCTTTTGGCAGGCTCGGCCACAGGGACTTCAGCAGGCTTGCTCTCGATGACCTCGCCAATCGGTGCCACCGAGATCAGTGGCTTCCCCACATCGAGCGTCTGGCCTGTTTCCCCGTGCAGCTCAGCCACAATTCCTGCGAACGGCGACGGCACCTCAACCATGGACTTAGCCGTCTCCACCTCCGCGATCGGCTGGTCGACGCGGATCTCGTCGCCCACCGAAACGAGCCAATTGACGAGTTCGGCCTCCGTAAGCCCTTCCCCCAGGTCCGGCAGCAGGAACACCTTTGTTTCGCTGGTTGTCGTCATGATCAGTCCTCCCACTGAAGGTTGTCGACGGCGTCGAGGATGCGGTCGACGCTCGGCAAGTAGTAGTGCTCCAGTTTCGGAGCGGGGTAGGGAACATCAAAGCCAGTCACCCGCAGGACGGGAGCAGCCAAGTAGTGGAAGCAGCGTTCCTGAATGCGGGCCACAATCTCAGACGAGACAGAGGCGAAGCCGTGCGCTTCGGCGATCACCACAGCGCGCCCCGTCTTACGGACTGAGGCACTGACGGTCTCATCATCGAACGGAACGATCGAGCGGACATCGATCACCTCCAAGGAACGTCCCTCTTCAGCCGCCGCGGCAGCCGCAGCCAGGGCCGTGGGGACGGACGGGCCATAAGTAATGAGCGTCGCGTCAGTTCCCAGACGGGCGACGGCGGCACGTCCCGCCGTGCTTTTCTCTCCCCTGGCATGCTCGGCTCGCAAGGCTTCAAGGTCTACCTGATCCTTGGACCAGTAGAGCTTCTTGGGCTCCATGAAAATGACGGGATCGTCGGAGTCGATGGCTTCTCGCAGCATGCGGTAGCCGTCCACAACGGTAGCCGGCGTGAACACCTTCAGTCCGGCCGTGTGGGCGTAGTACGACTCGGAGGAATCGCAGTGATGCTCTACGCCGCCAATTCCACCGCCGTACGGAACGCGAATGACAATGGGAAGCTTGACCCGTCCCCGCGTCCTGTTGTGCATCTTGGCCACGTGGCTGATGATCTGCTCAAAGGCGGGGTAGGCGAAGGCATCAAACTGCATTTCGATCACAGGGCGCATACCGTTCATGGCCATGCCGATCGCCATGCCCACAATCCCGGATTCAGCCAGCGGAGTGTCGAAGCAGCGCTTTTCACCAAAAGTGGCGGTGAGACCGTCAGTAACTCGGAATACACCCCCCAGAGTGCCGACGTCTTCACCGAATACCAGAACAGTGGGATCTTCCTGCATAGCATCCGACATTGCGGTATTCAGCGCCTTGGCCAAGGTGATTGCCTGCGGCCCACTGGCTTCGGCGACGGCGGCGGCTTTGGCAGCCGCGCGGGCGGTGGCAGCGCTGACGTTGCCGTTCGCTTCTGACGATGTGGTGACTGTCGGGCTCACTTTCCTGCCTCCTCAGTGTTTGCGCCGGTGGCGGATGCATCGCGAGCTAGCTCATCAGCCAGCAAGGCGGATTGCTCGCGCAGTTGCGGTGTGGGCTTGGAAAAGACGAAGCTGAACAGGTCCTGCGGGTCAACGGACACATCGACGCCTAGCCCTTCGCGCAGCTGCATGGCGACCTGTTCGGCGTGCTCGGCGATCTTTGCTTCGCGGTCTTCATCCAGAAGCCCTTGGCTTGTGAGATAGGTCTTCATTCTGCTAATCGGATCCTTGGCCATCCATTCGGCCACTTCGCTGTCCGGACGGTAGCGCGTGGCGTCGTCGGCATTGGTATGCGCCTGCATGCGGTAAGTGTTTGCTTCCACTAGGAGCGGCCCAGAGCCCTCGCGCGCCAGCTTGACGCCGCGATCAAGAACAGCAAGGAGGGCGACGAGGTCATTGCCATCCACGCGTTCGCCGGCCATACCGTAGCCCACGGCCTTGTGCGCGAGAGACGGCGCGACTGACTGATGGCTCAATGGAACCGAGATCGCGTACTTGTTGTTCTGAACGAAGAAGATCACCGGAAGGTGGAAAACGGCGGCGAAGTTGAGCGCCTCATGGAAATCGCCTTCGCTCGTGGCGCCGTCACCGCACATGGCCAAGACGACAATGTCTTCTCCCCTCAGTTTGGCGGCATGGGCAACGCCGACAGCGTGCAGGAGCTGCGTGGTGAGAGGCGTGCACTGAATGCCCACGTGGTGTTCGTGGGGGTCGTACCCGCCGTGCCAGTCGCCACGGAAGATGGTCATGGCCTGTACCGGGTCGACGCCGCGACTCATGACAGCGACGGCGTCCCGGTAGGTGGGGAACAGCCAGTCGCCCTCACGAAGGCACATGGCTGCGGCAACCTGACAGGCCTCCTGGCCGTGGCTGGAGGGGTAGACGGCCATACGGCCCTGCCGGACCAGTGCTGAGTTCTGGTCGTTGACGCGTCGCCCGACGACGAGCTGCTCGTAGGCGGCTAGGAGTTCGTCGTCTCCTGGGGTCGGGTACTCGTGGCCGGGTTCGGTGCCTTGCTCTTCCTTGGCCTTCATCCGCCCGGCAGGATCCACCATCTGAATCTGGTGGTGGGCCGGCAGCATGTAGTCCTCGAGGCTGATGCCGAACTTCCGGCGCACCTCTTCGGCTTGCTTAACGAGTTCATCGACAGCTTCGGCGGCATCCGACCTGCTGGCCTCACGTTCGTGAGCGGTGTGGTCTGCGGAGATCGTCATTGTTCCGTCCTTCTGTAGCCACTATTCACCTTCAGTATGGTCCCGGCCAATGTTTCGTATCCAGTCTCGAAGCAAATCATGGAGAAGTTTGCAAAAGAAGCCTATTCTGGAAGACAAATCGTAAGTGTGAGCTGGGTTACGGGTGGCGCCGTAGACGAATTGGCGGGCCCTCTGCGGTGAGGGAACTTGGAGGATCCATGGGCGAGGCAGAAACAGAGCCGACGGCGGTGCCTTTGGACGACGTGGATCGGAACATCATCGCGGAACTCACGCGCGACGGACGGATGTCGGTGACGCAGGTGGCGGAGAACGTCCACATCAGCAGGGCTCACGCCTACACAAGGATTGCCCGTCTAACTTCCGAAGGAGTTTTGACCAAGTTCACGGCCCTGGTGGATCCCATCAAGGCAGGGTTACGATCCTCGGCCTACGTGACGCTCAAAGTGCAGCAACATTCCTGGCGCGAACTAAAGGAAGAGCTCCGGGCCATCCCCGAGATTCACCATATTGCCCTGGTGGGTGGAGACTTCGACGTCATCCTGTTGGTCCGGGCGACCGACAACATCCACCTTCGCAGAGTGATTTTCGATCAAGTCCAGTCCATGCCGGGGATCGTGGACACCCAGACATTTCTCGTCTTCGAGGATGTAGATACGAGGTAGTCAGCCGCTTTGGCCACGACAACCGCACGGATGGAAGTAACTTCCTATTTACGCAATTGAAAAGACTAAACGCCTATGATCAGACAATGGCAGTCAAACAACAGCAGGCATTTTGCGATACGTGCCGCACCACGACCAATCACGTCACTTCCTACGGTCGGGCGGCAATAGGCGGTCTTGTGGCGACGGTACGCTGCTCTGAGCATTCGGATCGCACGGAGTAGAGCACTCGTCAACGATCTCGCCCGAACCTGGCGACAGAGGAGGAGCCTCTCCCGAATGGAAGAGGCTCCCCGTTGTCTTTATAACTAAACGACAGATGTCTTCTGAGAGTCCAGCCATTGCTTCAAAGCTGGTCCTAAGTCCTCGCGTTCGAGTGCCATGGTGAATACGGCTTTGAGGTAACTGAGCTTGTCACCTGTGTCGAACCGACGACCGCGGAAAATGACGCCATAGACACCGGACCCCTCGCCCTCTGCTGTGGCCAGAGTCTGCAACGCATCAGTTAGCTGGATCTCGCCCCCACGGCCGGCCGGCGTCTCTTCCAGAACATCAAATACTCGTGGATGCAGGACGTACCGCCCAATGACTGCCAGGTTGGACGGGGCATCAGCCACATCTGGTTTCTCCACCAGCCCGTGGACAGTCACATAGTCCTCATCGGTGGAAGGCACGATATCGGCGCAACCATATGCACTGACCTCAGCAGGATTCACCTCGAGGAGGGCCACCACAGAGCCGCCCGTTTCCTCCTGCACTCTAACCATGGCCTGAAGGATCTCATCCTGCTCGTGTATCAAGTCGTCACCGAGCAACACTGCAAATGGTTCATTACCAACGTGGCTCCTCGCTCGGAGGACAGCGTGACCAAGGCCCTTAGGATCTCCCTGCCGGACGAAGTGGATGTCGGCAAGCGATGATGCCTGGCGAACGGCTGCAAGCTTTTCGTGGTCCCCCTTGGCTTCGAGGGTTTCCTCCAGGAACGGCACACGATCGAAATGATCTTCCAGAGGACGCTTGTTTCGGCCCGTGATCATCAGAAGGTCGTGGAATCCTGCGCGCACTGCCTCTTCAACCACATACTGGATGGCCGGCTTGTCCACCACCGGCAACATTTCCTTTGGTGTGGCCTTGGTTGCCGGCAAAAACCTAGTCCCAAGTCCAGCTACCGGAATAACGGCTTTGCGCATCTATGACCCCCCATATGCAGTTGCTGCTTCTGCTACATCCTAGCGCAACGAAAAAAGCCATTGGTCGACCTAAGGAATGAGCCTGAGTTTCCCCACCTACAGTAATCAAGGCATGCCAAAACGATCCTCAGGAGACAGCAAGAAACGCCACGTGAGTTCGTTAGCGGTAGGGCGCCCGATCGAATACTGCCGCTCTTGGAGTAACGAAATAACAAACGTTCAGAACTTGGAAGGGTAGGGACCACGGCTCTATGGCGCCCCAGGTTCTTGTACCCTGCACTTGGAAGACCCTGCTGTTTGAGTGCAAATGCGCTTCTCCTGCACGTCCGGCTCGGCATCAAGCGCGAGGCCGATGAAGAAAAACACGATGAAAGACAGGGGAAGTGTGTCAAGGGCTGAAGTGGTAGCGCCTAGCCAACCAAGACCGTCAACGAAACCATGGACAGACATCCCCCTCGCATCGTCCATCGTGTTTTCCGGAAGATTCCCCACGCCATCCCGGCCCAAGCGGCTAGCCCAATGAGACCGCCCTCAACAAGGATCTTCAAGAAGATATTGTGCGGCGTGACATGAAGTCCATTTGCAAAGGTCTGCTTGCAGCAAGGAATTCCCCATGCCGGCAATTCTACGGCTTGACAGGCCCACGAGACGGTAGCGGGAGGGGCGTAGCGAGCGAACAGAGCGCGTATTGGTCCCCAGCCTTAGCAATTGGTTTTTTGAGATTTCTCGTATGTCGCGCCGGGTACAATTGCCCTGAATGCACGCCAATTGCCGTTCTGCAGGTACAACGCTTCTGCGGCTTCAGCAATCGACACAGGGGGACCCCGGCTTGGATCTACGTGACTATCTGCGTCTTTTAAGACGCAACTGGATTATGATAAGTGCCGCTACCCTGGCAGGCCTCTTGATCGGGGGTCTCGTTTCAGTCTTCGCGAAGCCGACCTACACGGCGGAAACACAGCTGTTCGTCGCAATTCAAAGTTCTGGCTCTGTACAAGAACTCCAGCAGGGCAATACGTTCAGCCAAGCTCGCGTTCAGTCCTACGTCAAAACGGTTGACTCGCCCGCGGTCCTTCAGCCGGCAATTGATTCCTTGGGTCTGCCGACGACGGCGGAGGAATTGGCCTCTCAAGTCGAGGCTACCACTGACCTCAACACAGTCTTGATCAATATTTCAGTCTCCGATCACTCCCCTGTGCAGGCCGCGGCCATAGCGCAGGGGGTAGCCAACAGTCTGATTAAGACTGTTGATACATTGGAGCGGCCCAAGACGGGGGGCTCTTCCCCAGTTAGCCTCTCAGTCATAAAGCCGGCCAATGCGCCGACGAGCCCATCTGCTCCAAACACCCGTCTAAACCTAATCCTCGGGTTCTTGGCTGGTCTTGCTATTGGAGTGGCAGGCGCCGCGCTCCGGACAACTCTCGACAACAGGATTCGGGGGGAAGCCGACTTGAGGCGAATCACGAGTGCTCCCCTGCTGGGAGGCATCACTTTTGACCAGGACGCCGCCACCAGGCCCCTGCTAACTCAGGTTGCTCCGCAGAGTCCACGAGCTGAATCTTTCCGTCAGTTACGCACAAATCTCCAATTCGCAAACGTGTCAGGCCGGGCCAAGACGGTTCTGATTACCTCGTCACTTCCCGGTGAAGGAAAGAGCACTACTGCTACTAACCTCGCCATCGCATTGGCCCAGTCGGGCCAAACGGTCTGCCTCGTGGATGCAGATCTCCGCCGTCCCATGGTCAACGAATATCTTGGCATTGATAGAAGTGTCGGCCTGACCACCACCCTCGTTGGGCAAGCCGACGTTAATGACGTCCTTCAGCCGTGGGGCGAGGATAACCTCTACGTGCTTGCTTCTGGACAGATCCCACCGAACCCTAGTGAACTGCTGGGTTCAGACGCGATGAAGCAGTTGATCCTTCGGCTCGAGCAGGCATTCGACACGGTCATCGTGGATGCCCCGCCGCTCCTCCCCGTTACGGATGCCGCCGTCCTTTCACAACATGTCGGGGGTATCGCCATCGTCGTCGGCTCGCAAAAGCTGCGCCAACAGGACCTGGAGAAGTCCCTTGGTGCACTTGACCTGGTGGGGGCAAACATACTTGGCATCGTTCTGAACCGTCTTCCTTCCAAGGGTCCTGACGCCTACTCGTATAGCTACTACAGCCATGGCGAGAAACCGGGGGGTGGACCGGCTAGCTTCAAACCCCAGATGGCGCAGTCCCATGACAGGGGTCAGATGCCAGTGCCCACGTCAGCTCACGCCGGTTTTGAAGAGTCACTGTCTCGTGACCGCCAGCGGC
Organism: Arthrobacter sp. ISL-30; assembly: GCF_018613855.1. Taxonomy (GTDB): domain Bacteria; phylum Actinomycetota; class Actinomycetes; order Actinomycetales; family Micrococcaceae; genus Arthrobacter. The sequence continues at coordinate 11,411 of NZ_JAGGPK010000063.1, read as the reverse complement.
CAGTCGGTATTTTCCGGCAACGACAATAAGAGAATTAGGATCGGGAAATAGAAGTGCTGGGCGGAGTTCGGATCTTCCCATTGATGCAGGTCGGGTAAAAAGGGCAGCCTAAGCTCGAGATCATGTACTTACGCCGGGTGAGTGCATGCTCTGCTGATTGTTGGATACGTCCAAGGCGTAATGAGGACAAGTAACCGCGAACGCGATGAACGACATCAACGGTTGATCTCGGTAGACGTGATCTACACTCGCCTCCAACCAAACTACCGATCATACCCCGCATTTATAGCAAGTCGTCAGGAGATCTGAATGTCCCTAAACTCACAAGTGGTCGGACCCACCTTTGAGTTCATCGTCATTGGCCATGATGTAAGCTCTAACGCCCTCGGCAGAGCGATTTCCCTGGCCATGGTCAGTCGCGAACTTGGAATAACACGGCTCTTGGCTTTCGGACGGGGCAGAACGTGGGCAGGTTCCCGCCAATTCGATATTGAAGTTGAACGTCTTTCTCGGAATTGGAAACATGAACTTAGGGGCACCTTTTCACAAGATGAAGAAGTTCAGACAGTGGTGTGGTTGTCCAAGGGTTTGGCACCGCTGGATCGCCTTGCAAGATATGTTCGGCAAGCATTTCCTGGCGCTATAGTCATCCTAGATCTCGACGATGATGACGCTGCATTGGCCGAAGCATTTGCCAAGCGATCTGTTAGCAACAGACTCAAATTGAATCCGCTTCGAAGAGGTCATGCTTCTCAAATTCGGAAGGCGCAATCAAAGATTGCCGCCTTGGCACACGGGTTTACATTCTCAAGCAACTCGTTGGCCAGCGTCTTTCCTTCGAAGTTCATTCCGAGAACACGAATTCCGCACGTGCGCACAGACATATCGGGTGACTCAATACGCCCAACAGATGGCCCATGGGGGATAAGATTTGGTTCTCTCGGAACTCTCAGACCGCATAAGGGAAGCGCCCTATTGCTCGAACTCATGAGATCCAACAAAGACCTGACCCTGGTGTCGTTCAAAGACTGCGGGCTCGGCAGACCAGGCCCAGGGGAAGAAAATTGGATCGAGATCCCATCGGACACCCCCCTCCATGAGGCGTACGCCCAGATCGATGTATCCGTTATACCGATCACTGATGGTGGCGCCGGAGCGCAATTTCAGCTACCCGCCAAACTTGTCGACTCCATGCGGTCCGGCGTTCCTGTCCTCGCATCTCCCACTCCCGCCATCGAAGAAATCGCATCGGGCACTTACGCCCGACTTGAACCCGACGCCACACTCATGGAGATCAGCGGCCTTGTGAGGCAGCTGTCTCAAAGCAACTATGGGGCACTAGGGCGGATGCGATATGAGGAGTTCCTAACCCCTGCCGCTGCCGCCCAGGAGCTCTTGTCGTTACTGAAGCCTGTCAAGGTGCCCAAATCCCCACAATGACACGAATTCGTCGAATCCTCGGTGCAATTCTGCACCAATCAATGATTGCCCAAGCGGTTACTGCGGCCGCTGCCTTGGCAACGGTTGCGTTCCTAGCTCGCGGCATGTCAACGCCCGACTACGCTCAGTACTCTGTGGTCACCGCGCTCTGGGCCATCGGCAATGCGGTCGTCGGAACCGGTACAGGTACACGGATAGCCAAGATGTCTGCAGAGGGTTCTACAAGGATCAAGTTCAAGGCGTCGGAACTGTGTATCGCATCGGCAGCCGCAATTGTGGTCGGCGCATACGTTGGCCTTATGCGCGGGTCGACTCTTGACGCCGTATTGAGCGGCCTTTGCATGTTGGCTTTTGTCCTCGCGGAATCCAGCACGTCCTTCGAGATTGGAGCGGGCCGCTTCAACCGCTATCTCGTCTTGATCGGGAGCCGTGCGCTCGCTCCAATGGCACTGCTTGGTGCGCTTTTCATAGTGGGGGGTCTTAACTTCACAACCGCTGTGGCCAGTGTCCTCGCGGCAAACATCATCGCCCTCGCCCTCTGGCCAACACGCTGGGGATTCTCGATCGAACGCGCGGTGGGCATATCGAGCCACTCTATCGGGGCGATGAACATGGCCCTCTGGATCATTGCAAGCGCAGATCGGCTGGTATTAGAAAGGATTGTGGAGCCAGTTGATCTGGCAACCTATGCCTTGGCGTACGGTTTGGTCGACCGCGTCTACAGGTCGCTATCAAATGCATACATCGCCAGGCATCTAGGAGCGTCCTTCCAAGGTTCAGCACTTAAGATACGTGCCACCTATTTTGCCGGCACCATGGTCCTTGGTGTGCTTCTCGTGCCAACGGTTTCCTGGGGCAGCTCTTTCTTATCCGGGGGACGATACGTCCCTGACTTGGTCGTCTCATCATTGGTCGTCGGAGCTGGACTTTTCATGACTTGGTGCGCACCGTATTACCTCCGACTGATGGCGACAGGAACATACAAAACGAGTTTGATTTTGGTGTCATCGCTCGCTTCCATCAATTTAGTCGGAAACTTCCTGATTGATGGTTTTTTGGGAATCGTAGGTGCAGCTTACCTCTCTATGCTGACGTACGCCCTATGGTTCGCTTGGCTCACTAACCGGCGGCCGGGTTACCGAATGCGCCAGAGGATGATCGGACGGCATGTCCGGATTCCAGCATAGTTTCCATATTCAAATATTCAGGGAGAAATATATTGAAAGGCCCATCAAACCCAATTCTTGCCTTTCCTATGCACGGACAACTGAAACTCCTCGCAGAAGGATATCGGACACGTGACGGTCATTTAATTGAGTGGCTAGGCCGGCTCAATCAGATGGAGGGGCCTGTCTTAGTGGCTTCACGTCCGGAACCATACATATTGAAACCTCTGACCAGAAAAATCAGAAAAAAATCACCGGCCGAAAATACCGTACCAATAGATACTTATTCCTGGGCCCTTCCAAGGTTTTATAACCGTAGAGCCTGGTGGCTTCAGTCACGCAATTCTTATAGAATACCGGACGTATCCAAGGCAACTCCTGCGATAATCTGGAATCCGCTTGTTGGAATTTCCAATATCTGGCATGAACTTGGCAATAGCTCACGCCCCATCTGTATGGATCTTCTAGACGATTGGTCCATCCACTATGCATTTGAGCCGATACGAACGCAAATTGAACTGGCATATAGACGAATTTTTGAACGTGTCGATTTCGTTACTGCAAATGCAGAAGGAACACTTGCTCTGGCCCGCCGATTCGGGCGGGATGATGCGGTCCTTTTGACAAATGGCTGCGATCCTGAACGGTTTAATCCTGTCTCAACCGCTAAAGGTCGAATCACGGTCGGCTATGTGGGGAAAATTGGTAAGCGGCTCGACCTTGATCTAATTCATGAGACCGCCTTGGGTCTACCCGAAGTCAACTTTGTATTTGCCGGCCCTATCCTTGATAGTGAATATCGTCCCGTACTTGAGAAACTTCAAAATGTAACACTCCTTGGAGATGTTCACTACAATGACGTACCCGAACTGCTTCAAACTTTTGACATCGGCTGGGTTCCGCACAACGTAGGTGATTTTGAAGTTGGTGGCGATGTTATCAAGACATATGAATATCGTGCAGCGCACCTGCCTGTCCTGACTACTCCTATTGGCGGAGCCGGAGAACGCAATTTAGACTCCGTCTATGTTGTGCCTGCATCAGAGCACGTCAATTGGATCGGTTCTAAAATCGCAGATTACACCAGAATTGCCCGTGAATCAGGAGAGATTCCTACCATTCATACCTGGCGCGATAAGGCCGAATTCATACTCAATCAACTTCGCAAATAAAGTTCCAATTGGATCACATGCAAGGACAATTTTCCGACGTCCGTGGAGGAGTCTAGGAATGAAGCGATCAGTGGCAATCATTGGGACGCGTGGGTACCCGAGCTACTACGGCGGTTTCGAAACAGCCATTAGAAGGCTCGCCCCTTACCTTGTTGAACGGGGATGGGACGTCACGGTGTATGGGCGCACGAATTCAACAAAAGACAATGATCCCGCCCGGGACCAAAGGGTCAAATCGATAGTGATGCCCGGAATCGAATCAAAATCTTTTAGTACCCTGTCATATGGATTCACATCGACTATACATGCCGTCATTCACAAGCCTGATGTGGCATTAGTTATGAATACCGCAAACGGATATTTCCTTCCTTTTCTGGCGGCGAGGAAAGTTCCAAGTCTAGTCAATGTTGATGGTATTGAATGGGACAGAGCCAAATGGGGGAAGCTGGCCAAGAAGGTATTCCATGTTGGGGCGCTAATGACCGCAAAATTTGGAACTCGCATGGTTTATGATGCGGAGGCAATCGCTACACGCTGGAGAAAAGAATTTAAGGTCGACGGAGACTTCATACCCTATGGGGGTGATGTCCCAGGCGCGCTCCCAATCGAAGATTGGCTAACGCATCGGGGATACGTCCTGGCGGTAGCAAGGTTTGTCCCGGAGAATACTGTTCCTCAATTCATGGACGCTGCCGCACAACTCGCTAAATCCTGGCCAGTAGTGCTTGTCGGATCGTCTGGCTACGGTGGAGAACTTGATAATAGAGCCGCTGAGCTGGCCTCAGAATTGGAGAATTTCCATTGGTTGGGTCATATCAGCGATGACGCGAAACTCCACTCACTGTGGCAACATGCTGGTGTCTATTTCCATGGGCACAGCGTAGGGGGCACTAACCCCGCGCTGGTTCAAGCGATGGCTTGCGGTGCCCCAGTAGTGGCCCGAGACACTATCTACAACCGAGAAGTTCTACAGAGTGGTGCCGTTTTCGTCCCACCTGAGTCATCAGCCATTGCAGCAGCCATAGCTGAACTAATGCAGGATCGCGTTGAGCAAGACAAACTGGCGCTTATGGCTCAGAAACGCGCCGCCTCAGAATACTCATGGGAAGGCGTTTGCGCCGCCTACGAGAGTGCCCTGCTTCGCTTGATCGCGCAGAATCAAGAATCCGCCTACGTCTGATTCGTTCTTGGGTCAGGGCATAGTAACGCTTTGACTCAAGAACGGCAGTTCTGGCGCAACGATCGCGCCAGAACAGTCTGATCATGGGATGCGGGTTACCCTGTTTAGATTCGTGATGAGTCCTATCGATTAGTCGTTTAGCAGACTTCTTGAAAGAACCAAGGATCAAGAGTCTCGGTATTATGCCCTGCAACCACACCGCGGGGATTCTTTTCCATGGCATGTCCTGATCGGGCAGGAACTACACTTTCCAACTTCCGTCTCGGAAATATGGAAACCACCATCATGGCTTGAAACATTACGATTGACGGGCAAAGCGCCTGTACTCTATCGACGGGGGACCTCCCGTCAAGAAGAACTACGTCATGGGGATGATAATTGGGGACGGATTCTGATTGGAGAGTACGCACATCTCGTCTTCTGAGAGTAGTCGACGCCTTCGTTATCGTCTGGGCCGTGAGCGGCGCATATGTCATTCGATTTGGCATCGATGCGGGATTTGATGCCACCAGGCAAGAACCTAATTACTTGTGGCTCTCCGCAGCATTGGCGCTCGCTTGGTGGGTAATGCTCGAGGCTTGGAACAGTCGGCAAAGTCTGATTCTCGGCGCAGGACCCGACGAGTACAAAAGAGTGGCCGCGGCGTCTCTTTGGCTGTTTGGCCTAGTTGCAATTTTTTCTTACGTTCTAAGGATCGATACTGCGCGGGGATATGTAGGCGTTGCCTTACCCGTGGGGCTGACCGGGCTTTTACTCGCCCGATGGCTACTGCGCCAGCATTTGAGTGTCCACAGGCTGAGGGGGGGCAGCATGTCGCGGCTCCTACTTCTTGGTGGGCCGAATGCCGTTGCACATCTCGCTTTGTCGCTCCACAGTGCCAGACATGCCGGGTACTTACCCATCGCGGCCTATATTCCGGGGGACATCGATAAACTTGCGATCGAACCGCAGTCAGGACTTCCGGTACTCGGCCACAGCACCGACACACAATCGATCCTAGACGCCATCGATCGCTGCAAGGCAGACGCCGTTGCAGTCTCAGCCGGAGTCCAACTTCACCCCCAGGTGCTTAGACATCTGGGCTGGGAACTCGCCTCCCGCAACGTTGGACTCATTATGGCCCCGGCACTCACCGACATCGCTGGCCCCAGAATCCACACTCAGCAAGTAGCTGGATTGCCCCTCATTCACGTAACGACACCGAGCCTGGAAGCCGGACAACGCGTGGCCAAACGTTTATTTGACGTGCTGGTTTCCGGCATTCTGATCGTACTGACCTCTCCCATAATGGTCATCCTTGCCCTCCTAGTGAAGCTCGACAGCCGCGGGCCAGTGCTGTTTAGGCAGGAGCGCGTTGGGATTGAGGGGACCCATTTCAGCATGCTGAAGTTCCGCTCCATGGACGTTGGTGCCGAAGCCCGTCTGGCAGAACTTGAGCTCCGAAATGAAGGCAAGGGGCTGCTATTCAAGATAAAGGACGATCCCAGAGTGACCCGGGTTGGCGGAGTACTCAGGAAATACAGTCTTGACGAGCTTCCACAGCTGTTCAACATTCTTGCCGGATCGATGAGCTTGGTTGGACCCCGTCCTCCGTTGCCGCGCGAAGTGGCGGTGTACGAACACGACGTCCGCCGCCGGCTGCTCGTGAAGCCGGGCCTCACTGGGCTCTGGCAAGTGAGCGGACGATCCAACCTCTCTTGGCAGGATTCCGTTCGTTTGGATCTTTATTACGTAGAGAACTGGTCGTTGGCCGGCGATCTCATCATTATCCTGCGTACCGTCCGTGCTGTATTTCACGGTACCGGCGCCTACTAACTCACCGCATTCAAGGCAGGAATACCTGCGTAAGGAACGAGGAATCATGCGTATTTCAGTTATTGGCTGCGGCTACCTCGGGGCAGTGCATGCTGCTTGCATGGCAAAACTTGGCCACGAGGTTGTCGGAATTGACGTCGATGAACAGAAAATCGCAAATCTGTCTGAAGCAACGGCCCCGTTTTACGAACCTGGCCTTGAGGATCTCCTTAGGGACGTGCAGGAAACGGGCCGTCTCAAGTTCACAACCGATATATCCGCTGCCGCAGGCAGCAGTGTTCACTTCATCTGCGTGGGTACGCCCCAGAAAAAGGGCGAAAACGGTGCGGACCTGAGGTTCGTAGATGCTAGTGCCGAAGCTCTAGCGCCATATCTAGCCCCCGGAGACCTAGTTGTCGGCAAATCAACCGTGCCCGTGGGAACCGCGGCGCGTCTGGCCGAGTTCGTCAAAGATGTACAACCGGATGCTCATTTAGTCTGGAACCCCGAGTTCCTCCGCGAGGGCCATGCCGTTTCCGACACGCTCCAACCTGATCGTTTCGTTTATGGTGTTGAAGGGGGATCCGAGGATGACCCGGCGGTGTCTGTTCTCGACGAAGTTTACGCCGTTCCATTGTCGAATGGAACGCCAAGACTCATCACGGATCACCCAACGGCTGAACTTGTAAAGACGGCCGCAAACTCTTTCCTCGCGACTAAGATCTCGTTCATCAACGCCATGGCCGAAGTTTGCGAGGCTGCGGGAGCTGATATCTCAAGCTTGGCTGACGCCATAGGCTTAGATGACCGCATCGGCCGCAAATTCCTTAACGCCGGCATTGGTTTTGGCGGGGGCTGCTTGCCCAAGGATATCCGGGCATTTATGGCACGGGCAGGAGAGCTCGGCGCTGACCAGGCGTTGACTTTCCTCCGGGAAGTGGACGCTATCAATATGCGACGACGGAATCGTGTTGTCGAACTTACACGTGACCTGTGTGACGGGAGCCTGTTGGGAAAGCGGATCACGGTGCTTGGCGCCGCTTTCAAACCCGAAAGTGACGATGTACGGGATTCTCCCGCCCTGAACATCGCCGCCCAGCTGCAGCTTCAGGGAGCTGTGGTGACTGTCAATGATCCTAAGGCTCTAGTCAACGCTGCTAAGCGGTTTCCCGAACTGCACTACGAGAGTAATCTCGAAATCGCCTTGAATGGGGCCGATATTCTCCTCTTGCTCACCGAATGGCAGCAATACCGGGACCTTGATCCTTACGTAACAGGCGCCTCGGTTACGTGCCGTCGAATCTTGGACGGTCGCAATACTCTTGATCCCAGCAAGTGGCGGTCCGCAGGGTGGCTCTACCGCGGTTTGGGACGGCCCTAGCATGGCAGGCTTGACCGTTCATCCTCTCAGAGAAGCAACCCGGCGATCCGGCGGACGTCCAAGCAAGAAGAAACGGCGATGGCTCAAACTTGCCACTTGGATAGCCATTCTGCTGTTCCTTCTCATCATTGGAATCGCGTGGTTAGGCTTCAAGGCCTCAACGATCAAGACGGAACTCCAGGCAGCTGTTCAGCTCGTCCCACAGCTCAAGGAGGACATTCTCAGGGAACGCAAAGACCAGGCGACGGCTACGGTGGCCGCAATGAGGAGTCATACCTCGGCCGCAAGGGACGCGTCCGAGGATCCGCTCTGGAAATTGGCGACAGCAACGCCGTGGCTTGGGGCGAACTTCTCGGCCGCAGCGGAAATAGCAAGATCCGCAGACGATGTGGTAAACCTCGGGGTTGCTCCTCTTGTCCGGGTATTCGACACCCTGGACTGGGATGGGTTGCTCCCTGGGCCCGACGGAGCGAACCTCAGCCCCATCCGCTCCTCAGCGACAACAGTCGCATCAGCTGCACACGCCGTAAAAGCCTCCGCCGAACGACTTCACGGCATCGATTCCGCAAGCCTACTGCCCGAAATTGCTGCACCTCTGGAGGAGGCACGTGAGCAACTTCACTCCGTCCAAGAAACCCTTGGGGTAGCAGTAAGCGCCTCCAAGCTTGCGCCGGCCATGCTTGGCTCCGACGGGCCGCGCCGCTATCTCCTGCTCATCCAAAACAATGCAGAAATCCGTGCCACGGGTGGCATCCCTGGAGCTCTGGCTGTCTTGACCGCAGACAAGGGCAAACTGACTCTGAGCGATCAGACCAGCGCCAGTGGACTTGGAATATTCGTGCCTCCACTTCAGGTGGACGAAGGACAAAAGCAAATCTACAGCGCCAGGCTAGGCAAGTTCGTTCAGGATGTGAACCTCACCCCAGATTTCCCAACTTCTGCCGCCGTCGCCAAAGAAATGTGGGAAAAGAGGAAAGGGCAGAGCCTGGATGGCGTCATCTCGATCGATCCTGTGGCTCTCGCTTACATTTTGGATGCGACTGGGCCCGTGGTGCTCAAGGACCCGCAAATCCAGACCATGGCCAACGGTCTACCTGCACAACTAAGTGGGGAAAACGTAGTTAAAACCCTTCTTTCCGATGTCTACTCAAAAATTACAGAGCCCCGACTCCAGGATGCCTACTTTGCAGCCGTGGCCGGCGAAATCTTCAATGCCCTCTCCTCAGGAAAGAGCGAGGCTAAATCCCTGATGGAGGGTTTGGGTCATGGCGTGGAAGAAAGGCGAATCTTGGTCTGGTCAACTCACGACGACGAACAAGCGACCTTGGCGGACTATACAATCAGCGGCGCAATTTCAGGACAGGGTATTCCTCCGGCTCAGTTCGGCGTCTATTTCAATGATGGAACTGGTGCCAAGATGGACTACTACGTGAAACGTACGGTCCAGCTCATCACGAAATGCCCGGCTGACGGCTACAGCCAAGTCACGGTGCGGGTTACAAGCACAAACACGGCACCGGCCGACGCTGCAACAAGTCTGCCCGAATATGTGACAGGTGGCGGCGCCTTTGGCATTCAGCCAGGGACCGTTCAAACGAATACCGTGGTCTACGGCCCCACCCAAGCTCACATCGAACAAGCAGTCCAAGATGGAACCCGCATCCCATTCAACTCACAACTCCACGATCAGCGCCCTGTTGGGACCGTGACCACGCTATTAAAACCGGGACAATCTACAACGGTCGAACTCTCGTTTGACAAAATTGTTCAGCATACTAAGCCGGAAGTTGTTGTCACCCCTACGACTGATGCTGTAAAAAATGTTGTCATGGCTTCGACGTCGGAGCCATGCAATTCTGGCAAGTAGCCGCAGGGTTAACCCTTTGTAACGAGCTTGGATTTATTTTGCGGTGGTACGTGCGGGGGTGATAGCGTCAGGTTTGGGCAAAACAAATGAGATTTCAGCACACGCATGCGTGGGGTCTCCGAAATCTCCGTTAGCGTCATCACCGCAAGGTCTCAGGGGGGACAAATGAAGAAATCTATAGCAGCAATTGCACTTGCTGGTCTTATCGCACTAACCGCATCGGCTCCGGCAACCGCAGCCACCTATCCCGCTCCGCCGGCTACTGGAACCGTCTCCGACGGAACGGTAGCCCCAGGCGAAACGTTCACTTTCTCAGGCACCGGCTTCATTCCCGGCGAAGCCATCACCATCACCGTGACGCTGACAGCAACGCCGCAGGCAATTGGCGGTAGCTTCTCCGGCGGTGCTAGCGCAGCCGTTCCGGCCAAGATCGTACTTCCTACAGCTACTCAGACCTTTAGCACAGTCGCAAACAGTGCCGGGGCCTTCTCGTTCCCGCTGAGCATCAGCGAACCTGGCACCTACACCCTCGCAGCCACTGGCGCCACCTCTGGCCGAACAGTGACCGCAAGCGTCACAGTTGCCGGTGCAGCAACCGGTACCGGGCTGGCTACGACCACTGGTGGAACTCCTCTGGCCAACACCGGAGCTGACTCCAGCTTGGTGCTGTGGTCACTGGTTGGTGCTGGCGCATTGGCTGCCGGTGCCGCTTCGGTAATCACCGTTCGCCGTCGCGCAAAGGCCACCGAGACCAACGCCTAAAGTCTCGGCTAGCCACACAGCCAACGAAGGTGCGGTGCCCCAGGGAAATCTGGAGCACCGCACCTTTTCTGTTGCCAGCAGCTACTGCAATACTTTGACTTTATGGGGAGGCACTGGCGCCAACGGCGTTTTCAATTACGCATGGGCATTGCCCTGCCGACAAGGCATTTGAGACCGGCTGACGCGCCGCCGCGAACAATCAGTCAATACAGGCCACAAAATAGGACCTGGCAATTCAAACGATCCTGGCAACTCGTTCTACTCGGACTCCTTGCTGTTTCCGCACTCTCGGTAGCCGCTCTGGCAATCATGAGGACTTCTTGACTAAATCAGTTACGTCTGGTGCAGTTTCATGCCGCATTGCGCTCTTTCTATACTTCCCGGTCCTTGGTTTTATTGGTTTCTGGCCGAGCCCTGTAGATAAGCCAGTCCAGGGCGCTCTTTCAAATTTCTTGGATTTCCTGCACCTGCACGGGATTCCGGAATGGTTCGGCTATAACTTCGTGGAAGCATCAGCCAACGCCCTCCTCTTCCTGCCCGTGGGACTCCTTGCCGCCTTGGCTTTCCCCGCCAGGACATGGCTGAATGTCGGACTGGGGCTCCTCGTCTCTGTTGCCATTGAGATGGGCCAGATGACTATGTCAACTCT
>NZ_JAGGPK010000062.1 GCF_018613855.1 Arthrobacter sp. ISL-30 | reverse complement strand
ACCAAGTCCACAAACTCGGTGCGTGCGCTCAGTGGATAAGACTTGACCATAGAACACTCCATCAATTCAGAGCGTTGCTACGACCATATGACTCCACCAAGCTCATAACGACAACAACTGCGAGTCAGTTGGGAGACCGGGTGCTTGGGGTTAGGCGGTCGGGCCCTCTTCTGCTCCCGACTCTCCCTTTAGCTTGCGTTCCTTGGCGTCCAGTTCTTCGCGCAGCTTTTTCAGGCGCTCGGCCTCGGCCTGGTTGCGGCGGCGGGTTTCCAGGTTTCGCAGGAATTCGGGGTCGTCGTCGGGGGCTGTGGGATGCCGATACGACTGGGGCGCCGCGCGCTTGTTCCCATAAGGGTGTCCAAAGATGAACCAGAGGATCGCGCCAACGACAGGCAGGACTATCATCACAACGATCCAGGCCGGCTTCGAAATGGATCTTGTGGAGTTCCGGTCCGTCCGGATCACATCGACCAGCCCATAAACAAACACAACCAGGATGGCGACAACGGCGACTACTCGGAGCATGCGACAAGTCTAGTCGCCTGATGCGCCGCCGGGTGCCGGGAGCAGGGGCCGTGATCAGAGTGCAATGTTTTGGGCGGCTAAACTTGATGTGTGGCTTTCCTGAAGTACTCCCTGATCCGTTTGGCGCTGTTCGTGCCGTTGTTCGTGCTCTTCGTCCTGCTGGAGCTGGGGTGGCTCCTTGCGGTGATCTTTGCGGGGCTCATTGCCTTCGCCATCAGCTACCTGTTCTTCCAGAAGCAGCGCGACGCCGCCACTAATGAAATGCGGGAACGCTTCTCCGGGAGGGCCAAGCCGATCAGGACCGCCGGGGAAGTTGCCGACGCCGAGGCTGAGGACCGCCTGGTCGACGAAAACCCCGACATCGCAGTGGACAATGACAAGCGGCCCAAGGACGCCTAAGCCGCTGGGCTAGGATCCCGTGCTGAGTACGAGCCCGAGTGAGAACAGCAGGCTGTAGCCGAGGTTGATCAGGCCCGTCTGCTTCAAGACCGGGATAAGGCTCTTGCGCTTCCTGCCGTTGACCATGAGCCAGGCCGGCATCAGGCAGGCGGGTATCAGCAAGAGCACGATCAGCATCCACGGTTTGGTTGGGGCGAGCACAATCACCAGCAGGATCGCCACGGCAAGCATCAGTACATAGCTCTCACGGGCATGCTGGTCGCCAAGGCGCACGGCCAGGGTACGTTTTCCGGCAGCTGTGTCCGTGGGAATGTCCCGGACGTTATTGGCCATAAGCAGGGCGCAGGCAATCAAGCCTGTACCGATCGCGCCGATCCACGCCGGAAGGCTGACCTGTCCCGCTTGGGTGTAGGTGGTGCCCAGGGTGGCGACGAGGCCGAAGAACACAAACACGAACACGTCGCCAAGGCCCATGTAGCCGTAGGGATTCTTGCCGCCGGTGTACCCCCAGGCGGCCAAAACGCAGCCGAGGCCCACCAGGATCAGCCACCAGCTTTGGGTGATGATCACCAGGATCAGTCCGAACACCATGGCCAGGCCAAAGGCACCGAAGGCCGCCCTCTTGACATCTTCGGGCTTCGCGAGCCTCGACCCGACAAGCCGGAGAGGGCCCACCCTGTCCTCGTCCGTGCCGCGGATTCCGTCGGAGTAGTCGTTGGCGTAGTTCACGCCGATCTGGAGCAGGAGGGCCACGAGGGCGGCGAGCACTGCGTTCAAGGGACGGAAAGCGTGGAGCTCGTACGCCGCGGCCGTTCCGATCAGAACAGGAGCGATCGCGGCGGGCAAGGTGCGCGGGCGGGCGCCTTTAATCCATTGAGCGGCTGTGGCCACGGCTAGTACCTCGTGTTGTTTCTCAAAGTTGGTCAGGCAGGAAGTTGGTCAGGCAGGAAGTTGTCCGGCCGGGGGTCAGGCAGAACTTGTCTATTCTGCCTGATGTAGCCGGGTGAGGTGGTCAATCATGGCCAGCCGATCGGGCTTGCCGTTCGGCAGCATGATGAGGGCCGGAGCCGCATGGACGGTTTTGGGAGCCAGGGCCTCTAGCCGCGTGCGGGACTGCTGCAGTATCGCCGCGGCAGCGGCAGCCTCCGTACGAGTAGCCTTCCCGCCAGCCGCCTCCCCGCCCGTTAGCTCCCCATTAGTCGGCAACAGGCTGCCTGGTTCCACGGCAACATAGGCGGCCACGGCCTGGCCCCAACGAGCGGAAGGTACCCCGGCAACAAAAGCCGCACGGACGTCGTCGAGCTTTTCCAGTTCCGTCTGGATGAAGGCGGCGGAGACCTTGACGCCGCCGGTGATGATGACGTCGTCGGCGCGGCCATGGACGATCAGTTTGGCGTCGTCGGAGAGCTCGCCGAGGTCGTTGGTGCGGTACCAGCGCTCACCGTCCTTCTCGAAGAAGGCCTCCGCTCCAGCTTCGGTCCCGCTCCCGAGCCGTCCGGAGGCGTCCAGTCGAGAGTCGTCGTCCAGGTAACCCGCTGCGATGGTGGCGCCGCCGAGCAGGACCCTGCCGTCGTCGTCGAGCCTGACTTGGACGCCGTCCAGCGGCTCGCCGTCGTACACGCAACCGCCGCAGGTTTCGGCTGAGCCGTAGGTGGTTACGACGCGAAGTCCGGCGTCGGCTGCAGCTGCCAGGAGCTCCGGAGAAGCGGGGGCGCCGCCGAGGAGGATCGCGTTAAAGCGCCGGAGCACGGCGAGGGTAGCGGGTGACGGAGCGTCGAGCAGCCGCGTCAGCTGGGCGGGGACAAGGGAGGTGAAGCGGATCTTGTCGGTCAGTTCCTCGGCTGCGGCGGTGAAGCTTTCGGGGGTGAAACCGTCGTTCAGGTCCATTGCCCACGGCCGGGTGCCGGCGAAGAGGGAGCGCACCAGCACCTGGACACCGGCCACGTACTGCAGCGGCAGGGCGAGCAGCCACTGTCCCTCGCCTTTTAGCGCGATCGCCGTAGCCATCGACGACGCCGCGAGGGCATCCACGGTCAGCACGGTAGCCTTAGGTGCTCCGGTGGACCCGGAGGTGCGGACCACGACGGCGGCGTCCTCCACGCCTGGAACGTCGACTGCGGTGGCCACTGGGTTGCCGTCAGGATCCACGGAAATCTCGACGGCGGGACCCTCGCCATGGAGGGCGGCTGCCAGGGCCTTCAATACGGGGTCAATGTTCATGGGATTCTTTCCAAGGCTGGGGGAGGGGCGGGTGCTGCGGTATTCGGAAGCTGCGTGGGGGCAGCGCGGCTAGAAGTAGTACGGGAAGCGCGACCAGTCGGGATCCCGCTTCTCAAGGAAGGCTTCCTTGCCCTCCACGGCCTCGTCTGTCATGTAGGCGAGCCGGGTGGCTTCGCCGGCGAACACCTGCTGCCCGGCCAGTCCGTCGTCGGCCAGATTGAAGGCGAACTTGAGCATGCGGATAGCCTGCGGGGACTGTCGGGCAATGTCCGCGGCGTATTCCAGCGCTACCTCTTCAAGGCGTTCGTGGTCCACCGCCTCATTGACGGCACCCATCCGGACCATATCCTCGGCGGAGTACTCCCGTGCCAGGAAGAAGATCTCCCGCGCGGCCTTCTGGCCGATCTGCCGTGCGAGCAGCGCGGAACCGTAACCGGCGTCGAAACTTCCCACGGTTGCGTCGGTCTGCTTGAATTTGCCGTACTCGCGGGAGGCGATAGTGAGGTCGGAGACCACATGCAGCGAGTGCCCGCCGCCAGCGGCCCAGCCGTTGACGACGGCGATCACCACCTTGGGCATGGTGCGCATGAGGCGCTGGACCTCAAGGATGTGCAGGCGGCCGGCACGGGCGGGGTCGATGGTTTCGGCTGTGTCGCCGGAGGCGTACTTGTAGCCTTCGCGCCCGCGGATCCGCTGGTCCCCGCCGGAACAGAAGGAATGTCCGCCGTCCTTGGAGGAGGGGCCGTTTCCGGTCAGCAGGACTGTGGCCACATCCGGCGTCATGCGGGCGTGGTCCAGGGCTCGGTACAGCTCGTCCACGGTACCGGGCCGGAACGCATTACGGACCTCCGGACGGTTGAAGGCGATCCGGACCGTGGGAAGGTCACGAGTTTCAGTGCTCGAGCCTGTCGAGACCCGCTCAACCTGCCGGTGGTACGTCAAGTCCTGGAAGTCGAAGCCGGATACGGTGCGCCAGCGGGAGGGGTCGAAGACGTCTGAAACCTTGGCGGGAAAGTCGTTGCTCACACCCTGAGTCTAGTAATCGACTCAGACGATGCAGAACTCGTTGCCCTCCGGGTCTGCCATCGTGTACCAGGAGTGAGGTCCCTCGTAACCCGTCCACAGGTAGCTTGCACCGCGTGCCTCCAGCGCTGCCCGGACAGCATCCATGTCCCTGCCATCCAGCTGCACATCCAAATGCATCCGGTTCTTGACGGTCTTCTCTTCGGGAACGGCCTGGAAAAAGATGCGTCGCGGAGCGACCTTCCCGGCGTCCTCGGCCGGGCCGATGGCCGCCCCGGTTTTCCAGACCAGCTTGTCTTTGTAGATCAGGGTGTCTGATTCCTCGGCATTGCCCTGTTCCACCATCGTCTGAATGAAGGCTTCGTCCTGCGGCTCAACCGCCCAGTCGAGGGTCTCAGCCCACCAGTCCGCCAGTTCATGCGGGTTCTTACAGTCGACAACAATCTGGATGTTCAGTGCCATGCAAAAAAGCTACGAGCATCATGGCGCGCCGGGAAGGCCCTGGCGGATATTCCTGGTCCCGATCGACGCAACAAGCTTGGCGGAAAGGCAGATGATAGCTGGGCAGGTGTCCGAAACACCCCAGGGATGAGTCAGGTCAGCGGCCCCCGCAACGCTCGCTAATAGCCAATACGTTTGCTTGACAGTTTGTCATGACATAGATCACAATGGCTCTGGAAAGGCTTTTCCCCAGCAGGTGATGATCGGCCGAAGGCCGCTTCATAGTCCCCAGCATGATGCATGGTCCGCAGGGATCGCACCGGAATAGACAGGAAAGACCATTGTCAGAGAAGACAACCTTTGCCAACCTCAGCCGTCGCCAGTTCGGGCTGGCCGCCTTCGGCTTGTCGGCCGCCGCAGTGGGATTGAGCGCCTGTAGCGGAGGCGGCGGCGGGTCCTCCGAGGGCTCCAAGACCCTCCAGTTGATCCTCTCAGGAGATACCAACCAGGGAGGAGCCTTCGCTGCCGCAGCCAAGAAGTACAAGGAGGCCACCGGCATCACGATCGAGGTGGTGGACGTTCCTACCGCCGACATCATGACCAAGCTGAAGAACTCCGCGACCGCCAATGACCTCCCGGCCCTGGCCCGCGTTACCGGCCTGGATCCGCTGTGGGTCAACCAGCTGCAGGACCTGTCCGATATTGCCACCTCAAAGAAGATCGGCGAGGAGTTCATCCAGAAGTCACCGGATGGAACTGTCCCCGCGATTCCGTCCGACCTGACCGCCGTGGGCCTCTTCGTCAACAAGACCCTTTTCGACAAGGCGGGCGTGGCCTTTCCCACCTCCATTGATTCGGCGTGGACCTGGGACAGCTTCGTACAGGACCTGACTACGGTGATCGAGAAGGGCGGGGCCAAGTACGGCATGGTCATGGACCGCTCCGGGCACCGCCTGCGCGCCATGATGTACCAGTTCGGTAGTACCGCCTTCCCGCGGGTAAACGGCAAGTACGAGGCCGACGACGCGGCGGTGACCACGCTTGAGTACTTCAAGAAGATCAACGACGACAAGATCATGCCGCGCTCCGTCTGGCTCAGCGGTGAAGATGCCAATGCCCTCTTCAAGAGCGGCCAGGTTGCCGCATACTACTCCGGCAGTTGGCAGATTGCGGACTTCAACAAGAACATCAAGGACTTCGAGTGGGTGTCCGTTCCATTGCCCAAGCAGCCGTTGAACGCCACCAACCTTGGCGGCGGGTACATGATTGCCTTCAAGGACACCGGTCAGGATGAGGAAGCCAAGAAGTTCATCGACTGGTTCTACGAGGACGCCAACTACACGGAATTCGCGAAGCTTGGCGGTTACCTTCCCGTCAACGACCTCAAGATCGATTACCCCTTCCAGAAGCCTGCTTTTGAGCTCTACCAGAAGCAGATTGCCGGCAACGAGGGCAAGGGCGACAACGCCATCAAGCGCGTGGTTGCCGACGCCTACGCAGAGACTCCCTTCTCGGGCGACCCCTTGCGCGAGGAAACGGTCAAGATGCTTTCCAGTGGCCAGGACGCCAAAACCACTGTGGATAACATCGTGAAGCTCTACAACGGTGGCTGATAGTGACTAACCCGACTATGAGCTCCACGGTGACGCCGGAGACGCTCCGCACGGGAGGACCCGTGCGGAGCAAGTCCCAGCTGAAACGCCGTAACCGCTACGTCATCGCGCCCCTGATCCTCATCGGCGTCAACGTGGTGCTCTTCCTGGTGTTTTTCGTCTGGCCTGGAGCTCTCGGCCTCATCTATTCCTTCACTGACTACCGCGGTGTGGGCAGGCTGAACTTCATCGGCCTGGCCAACTTCCAGAAGCTCTTTGCGGACAGCAGCTTCTATGCGGCCCTGTCACGTACCTTCCTCTACACCGTGCTCTCGGTGCCCCTGACCTACGTCTCTTCCCTTGGCGTTGCGGCGCTGCTGACCAGCAAGGCCGTCAGAGGGCGCACCGCTGCAAAGATCGTGATCTTCCTTCCCTGGCTGATTTCGCCCATCGTGGTGGGCGTGATCTGGAAATGGCTGTTCGGCCAGGACTTCGGCTTCGTCAACTTCGTGATCTCCTTGGTGGGCGGAAACCCGGTGCCATGGTCCAGTAACGGCAACCTGGCGTTGGCCGTTGTCATCTTTGCGGCGGCCTGGGGCGGGACAGCCTTCAACATGCTGCTGTTCATCGCGGCGCTGAAGAACATCCCTGAGGCCTTGCTGGAGGCAGCGGAATTGGATGGAGCAAGTGCCTGGCAGCGTTTCCGGAACGTCACCCTCCCGGGTATTGCGCCGACGTCGTTCATGGTCATCCTGCTCTCCACGATCCACGCCATGAAGGAATTCCCCATGATCCAGGCGCTGACCAACGGCGGCCCCGGCACGGAAAACACGCTGATAGTCCAGTACATCTATAAGACCGGTTTCGAGCAGGCGAAGGTTGGCTACGCGAGTGCGGCCTCCATGGTGCTGATGGTGGTCCTGCTGGCTATCGCGCTCATCCAGTTGCGCTTCAACCGGAAGAAGGCTTGAACCATGGCAACAGCTGCCAACCTCCCTCCCGCCGTCGCGGAAGAGGCCGCAGTGGGGGCGGCGAAGACTGCCCGAACCCAAGTCCAGCGGAACAACCGGCAAGGCCGGACCAAAGTGTCAGCTCCGCTGACCGGTCTTATGTGGCTGATCGTGGCCATCTACGCCTTCCCGCTGCTCTGGTTCATCCTCAGCTCGTTCAAGCCAGGGAGCGAGCTGTTCAGCTACCCGCTGTCCATGATTCCCAGGGAATGGACATTCCAGGGGTTCATGGACGCCTGGGAGCGCGTGGACTTTGCCCAGTACTTCCTGAACACGGCCACGGTGGCAATCATCACCACAGTGCTGACGGTGTTCTTCAGCGCCTGCACCGGCTATGCACTGGCGAAGTACAACAACAAGGGCACGCGGCTGTTCTTCGTGTGCATCCTTGCCACCACGATGCTGCCCACCGAGGTGATCCTGAACCCCACATTCACGGTGATCCGGGATCTTGGCCTGTACAACTCCCTGGCCGGCATCATTGTGCCGTCCGTGCTGACGGCAACCGGCGTGTTCATGTTCCGCCAGTTCTTCCTGACGGTCCCCGATGACCTGCTGCATTCGGCCAGGATCGACGGCGCCAGCGAGCTCGCCATCTTCTTCCGCATCATGCTGCCAATCTCCAAGCCCATCCTGTTCACCCTGGCCATCTTCTCGTTCCAATGGCGCTGGAACGACTACATCTGGCCGCTCATCGTTCTGAACGATCCCAAGTGGTACACCCTCCAAGTGGCCCTGCGCAGCATTGTGGGCGCGGAAAACATTGACTGGCCGGTACTGCTGGGTGCCTCGGTGATCTCCATCCTGCCGCTCGTGCTGGTGTTCTTCGTCTTCCAGAAGTACGTCCTCAACGCCGACGTCAGCGCCGGACTTAAGGATTAGCGGACCTCTCAACACGGCACGAAAGGCCATAGTGCAATCCCTCAAGCCACACACCGACCAGGCCTTCCTTGCGCGAATCGTCTCAGCCGCCGACGCCGAGATCGCCGGCCTGCTCGAGGCCCCTGAGCATTCAGGCAGGTCGCATTCAGCCGGCTCGCGTTCAGGGGGGTCGCCTCCGGCCGTGCCGCACCGCGTAGCCATGAGTGACCTGTTAGGTCTCCTGGCCGTCTACATCACTCCGGAATCCAGGCATTGGGAAAACAGCTCGCTGCTTGATCCAATGACGTTGCGCCTGGACCGCCTGGAGTTCCTGCAGGGGTCCACCGGGCTGTTCGACGGCGTCAACCTCTGCTCGCCGCCGGATTCCGCCTTCACGATCAACGACGCTTGCCTGGCGCTGGAGCTGCTGGAAGAGCACGGCAACGGCGCCAACAGGAACGACGGCGGCAATAAGCTCGCCGACGCCAGCAACGGCACCGCCGCGCTAGCCGACGTCGGACGTCGCCTTCGGGGCATTGTCTCGGCTGCGACCCCTGCCCTGGTCCAGGGCGGAGTGCACACACCCAACCACCGCTGGGAGCTCAGCGCTGCATTGGCCCGGATCCATCGTCTCAACCCGAGTCCTGAGATCGATCGCCGCGTGGATGAATGGCTTTCTGAAGGGATCGACCAGCTGCCCGACGGAATGTATTCCGAACGGAGCCCCCTGTACGCGACGGCGGTTACCAACCCGTCGCTGCTGGCCATTGCCGACGCGTCGCGCCGGACGTGGCTCCTGGACTTCGTGCGCCGCAACCTTCAGGCCTTCCTTCCCTGGTTCAATTCGGACGGCACTGTGGAGTCGGTCTTTTCACGGCGGCAGGACCAGTGGCTGGATTTCTATGCCTCCGGCTTCGAGCTGCTGTACCGGCGCTTTGCGATCGCAGAGGGACGCCTCGATTTTGCGGCCGCCGCTTCCTGGCTTGGCGGATTGCCGCCGGCGGAGCCTGCGAAGATACTGGCAAAGGCCCGCATCATGCCCCTCTTGGCGGAAGCCCTGCCGCAAAGTGATTCGGAGGAAGCGCTCTTGCCTGCCGCGGCGACATTGGAAAACTGCGGTGCCTTCCGTTTCCGGGAGGGGCAAACCGCGGTGACGGTTTTTGGAGGAGGCGACCACTCGGCGTCGGGCGTTGCCTCAGGTCTGTCCAACAACCCGACCTTCCTGCGTTTCCGGCAGGGCGGCAATTTCCTTAGCGATGTCCGGCTTTCACGGAGCTTCTTTGACCTGGGGCCGTTCCGGAGCAGGGAAACCGCGTTGTCCGAAACCACCGTGACCATGCGCGAAGAGATCAGCGCAGGCTTCTACCTGCCACTGCCGCCAGAGCGCCGGCGTGAGGACGGCATCTACTCCCTAATGCATGAAGGACGCTTCAGCTCCGCGATGGACTTCGACCGCAGGCCGACCGTCCTGCATCACCTGGCAACCTCGGTGGCTGTCCGGGTTCAGGGCGTGAAGGCCGACGTCGACATCGCCTTCGAGGGGGCGGACACCTCCTTCGCCCTTGAGTTGACGTTCCGGCCGGGTGGAGTGCTGACAGGCGTAGAGGCTCTTGCTGCTCCGGACACCTACCAATTGGTGGCCGGCACGGGCACGTACACGGTAGGTGGCGACACTATCGAATTCGGTCCGGGAGCTCCCGCCGATCCCGATGCCCCTCCCGAATACAACCCCGGGGAAAACTACAAGTACTTGAACGGGACCAACGCCACTGCGGGCGTAAAGGTGTATATCACCGGAAGAACCCGGGGGACCTGGCACCTGGTGCTGAAGGGGCGTTGGCGTCCAATGCAACGCGGGGTCACTTAGCGTCCATCGGAAGGCCCAACATGGGCCGTAAGTGACTCCGCATTGCAGTTAAATAGTCACCTGGTCCAGCAGCTCCGGCGGTATGGCGTACATGAGGATCACGGCGAGCAGGTTCTTCGCGGCATGGACGAAGTAGGAGAACATCACGTTCTTGCCCGTCCATACGTAGACGGCCACCAGGACCGCGCCCATTGCCAGGTAGGGCATCAGTACGTCCAGCACCAGGCCCTCCCGGCCCACCACATGGATGGCCGCAAACAAGAGAACGGACAGGGCGCAGCATAGCCAGATGTTCAGACGGCGGCTCAATTTCCCAATGAGCAGGTGCCGGAAAATGTACTCCTCCACAAAAGGCGCCACGATCACCAGCAGCGGAATAACCAGCCACGCCGGAATCTGCCGCACGAGTCCCCGCACCGCAGCCTGGTTTACGGAGGTCTCTGACGCCCCCGTGGCGGCGACGAGTATGGCGGCGAAGACCACCATGGCCAGCAGGGACACAGGCACCATGAGAAGCGTGAACCAGGGCCGGGTCGCCAGGATGCGGAGGTCCCGGTCCACCACGCGCCAGGCAGCCAAGACGGCAAAGGTTCCCACGACCAGGTAGAACACAAGGTTTATGGCAAAGGCGGCGGACGCAGCGTCCGCAAAAAGTTGTAGCAGTACTTGGCTGAACACGGCCGCGATGGGGGCAAGGAGGACGGAGAGCGAGACGTACAGCACCACTGCGGTCGCGTCGAGGCGGGAGAAGCTGTAGAGCCGCCCGGCCGGTGTAATGGTCCGCATGTGTCCAGCCTAGCGTTGCACGGCACTCCGGAGCTCAGCTAAAATATTCGGTATGCCTAACTTTTCGTTTCGGTGCGCCAAAGTCGTCCACCGAATCGGCGCCTTGCTCGCCGTCGTGTCCCTTTGCCTTGCAACTGCCGCCTGTGGAGGTAATTCCTCAGCAGATGGCGATAATCGTCCCGTCGTATTGACCACCTTCACCGTACTGGCTGACGTGGCAAAGAACGTCGCGGGGGACAAACTGCGGGTCGAATCGATCACCAAGGCCGGCGCGGAGATCCACGGCTACGAACCCACCCCGGGGGACATCCGCAAAGCCTCGGAAGCTGACCTGATCCTGGACAACGGACTCAACCTCGAGGCCTGGTTCGCCCAGTTTGTTGAGGGGCTCGATGTGCCCCACGCCGTAGTCAGCGAAGGTGTCGACGTGATGTCCATTTCCGAGGATTCCTACCAGGGCAAGCCCAACCCCCATGCATGGATGTCCCCCAAGAATGTCCAGATCTACGTGGACAACATGGTCAAGGCGTTCTCCAAGCTGGACCCTTCCAACGCCGGCACTTACGAAGCCAACGCCAAGGCCTACAAGGCACAGCTGCAATCGGTGCAGGATGAACTTGTGACCCAGCTCGGCGTCCTCCCGGAACAGCAGCGTGCCCTGGTGACCTGCGAAGGCGCCTTCTCCTACCTCGCCCGGGACGCCGGCCTCAAGGAGGTCTACATCTGGGCCGTGAACGCCGAGCAGCAGGCCACTCCCCAGCAAATTGCCCGTGCCATCGAATTTGTCAAGGCCAACAAGGTCCCGGCAGTCTTCTGCGAGTCCACCGTTTCCGACGCTCCCATGCAGCAGGTTGTGGGCGCCACCAAAGCGAAGTTTGGCGGGGTGCTCTACGTAGACTCCCTGTCCGAGGCTGACGGACCCGTCCCGACGTACCTTGACCTGATCCGGCACGACGCCAAGACCATCACCCAGGCACTGGTTACCAGCGCGGCACCCGCAGGAGGAGCCTCGTCATGACAACAACCCCAGCCATCCAGGTTGAGCGAGTCACCGTCCATTACGGGGAGGTGCTGGCGCTGGATGCAGCCTCGCTAAGCCTTCAGCCCGCCCGGATTTGCGGACTCGTGGGCATGAACGGCTCGGGGAAATCCACCTTGTTCAAAGCGATCATGGGCATCGTAAAGCCGGATTCCGGACGCGTGCTCATCAACGGACACGCACCGCTGAAGGCCCGCAAGGAGGCCGGAATCGGCTACGTGCCGCAAAGCGAGGACGTCGACTGGGCCTTTCCCCTGTCCGTCCGCGACCTTGTGATGATGGGCCGGTACGGGCACCTGGGCTTCACTCGCCGCCCCCGAAAGGCGGACCGGGACGCCGTCGAGCATGCCCTGGAGCGTGTTGAGCTCAGCGACTACGCCGGCCGCCAGATCGGCCAGCTCTCGGGCGGACAGAAGAAGCGGGCGTTCGTGGCGCGCGGTATCGCCCAGGGCGCCACCACCATGCTGCTGGACGAGCCGTTCGCCGGAGTAGATAAGCGTTCGGAGGCCACCATTACGCGGCTGCTGCGCGAACTCGCGAGTGACGGCTGCACCATCCTGGTGTCCACCCACGACCTCCACGCACTGCCGCAGCTCTGTGACGAAGCAGTCCTGCTGATGCGCAGGGTCCTGATGCACGGCAGCCCGGATGTGGTGCTGCAGCCCGAAAACCTCGCCATGGCCTTCGGCCTCGACGTGCTGAACAGGGGCTGAGCACCATGGACCTCGTGGACCTCCTCTTCGAGCCGCTCGGCTACGACTTCATGGTCCGGGCGATCGCGACGACGACGATCGCCGCCGTCGTCTGCGCCGTACTGAGCTGCTGGCTGGTGCTGATCGGCTGGTCCCTGATGGGCGATGCCGTCTCCCATGCGGTGCTGCCCGGTGTGGTGCTGGCCTACATCGTGGGGGCACCATTCGCGCTTGGGGCGCTGGTGTTTGCGCTGCTGGCGGTGACCCTCATTGGCGTCGTCCGCAACACAAGCCGGGTGAAGGAGGACGCCGCGATCGGCATTGTCTTCACGTCCCTGTTCGCATTCGGCCTGGTCCTCATCTCGATCACGCCGAGCCAGACTGACCTGAACCACATTATTTTCGGCAACCTCCTGGGCGTGAGCGTTCCGGACCTCATCCAGGTGGTGGTCCTGGGCGTCGTGGCCTTCGCCATCCTGATCCTGAAGCGACGCGACCTGACCCTTTACGCCTTCGACCCCACACATGCCCACGCCATCGGGCTGTCGCCGCGCAAGCTCGGAGCCCTGCTCCTGGGGCTCCTGGCGCTGACCTCGGTGGTCGCGCTGCAGACCGTGGGCGTTGTGCTGGTGGTGGCCATGCTGATCATTCCCGGTGCCACGGCCTACCTGCTGACCGACCGCTTCTCCAGGATGCTCGTGATCGCGCCTGTCATTTCCGCGGTCTGCTCGGTGGCCGGGATCTACGTGAGCTACTACCTGGACACCGCTTCCGGCGCCATGGTGGTGGTGACGCAGGGCGCGGTGTTCGCCGTCGTCTATCTCTTCAGCCCAAGGCAGGGGCTGATCGGCACGCGCCTGGCAAAGCTGCGGCGGCAGCGGGCGGCAGCCCTGGCGGCGTAAGTGCTGTAGTGCCCAAACATGTTCGACGGCGGGTGGCTGGGCCGCCGGCTCGGCCGTGAGGTTCGACGGCGGTGAGGTTTGCGTTAAGGGATCTTTACCCGCCGTCCGGCAGTCTGAAACAACCACGGAGCAGGATGGAGCTGAGGGTAACAGCCGGCCGAAAGGATCTGTCCGTGATCACCAAGAACCTTTTCCTGCAGGGCATCTTCCCCTTCGAAGGACGCGGGCTCGAGAAACCGGCGCTTATCCACAGCGAGCTCTCGCACTACGTTCCGGACGGGGTCATCAACCAGACCCTGTACTTCCGCGGAGGCAACTCCTGCTCCGAGTTGATCACTGTGGTCCTGATGCGGGACGGCGCCCCGATGCGGTATTTCCCCATCGGGGCCAAGGGCGACGTCCACGTGCCGCTGCGTGTAGTGGAGGACATTGAGGGCGGCTCAGTTATCGAACTGCACCTGCTGGCGCCGGAGGGCGTTAAGGGTTCAGTCGTGGTTGATCTGGGGATGGTGGAACATTGATGACCAGCGCCCTTGACAGATCCCGCGCGAACGGCCGGAGCCAGGCCGGGCCAAAGCGTCGCCTGGTGGTGATCGGGAACGGTATGGCCGGGGCCCGTGCGGTGGAGGAGATCCTTGCGCGAGGCGGCGGCGAGCAGTTCAGCATCACAATGTTCGGCGACGAGCCCTACGGCAACTACAACAGGATCATGCTCAGCCACGTCCTCTCCGGCGAGGAGGACGACGCCGGCATCTTCCTGAACTCGCTGCCCTGGTACCGCGAGAACAAGATCACCCTGCATGCCGGAGTCAGGGCGGAAAGGATAGACAGGGCCGCCAGGCAGGTCTTCTCGGATGACGGCCGGGTGACCCCCTACGATGTCCTGATCATCGCCACCGGCAGCCGGCCACACATGCCGCCCATGGACGGGCTCTACACGCCCGCGGGATCCGTCAAACCCGGCGTCTTCGCCTTCCGCACCATTGACGACACCCGCAATATGGTGCGCCACACCCAGCACGAGCAGCACCACCGGGCGGTGGTGATCGGCGGGGGGCTGCTTGGGCTGGAGGCCGCCCGTGGGTTGCAGAGCCATGGCATAGAGGTGGACGTTGTCCATTCCGGCAGCCACCTGATGAACGCGCAGCTGGGACCGGAGGGCGGAGCCGTCCTCCGACGCAGCGTGGAAGCCCTCGGCATCAGGGTGCACACGGGAAGCCGCACGACGGCGGTGCTCGGCAGGGACAGGGTCAGCGGCGTACGCCTGCGCGACAAGCCGGACCTCGGCTGCGACATGGTGGTGATGGCCGCGGGAATCCGTCCCAACGTGGAGCTCGCGGTCCTCAGCGCGCTGCCCGTGGAACGTGCCATCGTGGTGGACGACCACCTCAGGGTCCAGGACGAAGACAACATCTACGCGGTGGGCGAATGCGTCCAACACCGCGGCGAGGTGTACGGCCTGGTGGCACCGCTGTGGGAGCAGGCCGTCGTGCTGGCTGACCAGGTGACGGGAACCAATACGTCCGCCGTCTACCTTGGGTCCCGGACAGCCACCAAACTCAAGGTCGCCGGCGTAGACGTTGCCTCGATGGGACTGCAGGGACCGGAACGGCCAACGGATGAGCACGTGGTCTTCTCCGAACCGGGCCGAGGGGTCTTCAAGTCCGTCGTCATCCGCGACAACAAAGTGGTGGGGGCTACGCTGCTGGGCGATAGCCGCAAGGTTGCCTACCTCACCCAGGCCTTTGACCGGGGTCTTCCGGTGCCGGAAGAACGGCTGTCCCTGATGTTCGACCTCGCCGGTCCCAGTGAAGAAACCGGAGTGGCCGAGCTGGATGACAATGCCCAGGTCTGCAACTGCAACGGCGTCAGCAAGAAGGCTTTGGTGGACACAGTGAGGGGCGGGTGCAATACCGTTGCGGGGGTTATGGATGCCACCCGGGCCGGCAAGGGCTGCGGATCCTGCAAGCTGCTGGTCAAGCAGGTGGTGGAGTGGGCGGCCGACGGCGCCGTGGAGGAGGATCCTTCCGCCAGCTACTACGTGCCGGGAATCCCGCTCGACAAACCCTCCCTCATGGCGGCCATCCGAAAGCAGGGCCTCCGATCGGTCTCGGCGGTGTTTACCGCCCTGGCGCCGGGACGCGCGGAGGACGCGAAGTCCAAGATGGGCCTCGCGTCGCTCCTGAAGATGATGCTCGCTGACCAGTACATCGACGAGCGTGACGCCCGTTTCATCAACGACCGCGTGCATGCCAACATCCAGCGCGACGGCACATTCTCGGTGGTGCCGCAGATGAAGGGCGGCGTAACAACCGTGCAGCAGCTGCGGCGGATTGCCGACGTCGCCGAAAAACACAACATTCCCTTGATCAAGCTGACCGGCGGGCAGCGGATCGACCTGTTGGGCGTCCGCAAAGAGGACCTGCCGCAGGTGTGGGCGGACCTGGACATGCCGTCCGGCTACGCCTATGGCAAGAGCTTCCGCACGGTCAAAACCTGCGTTGGCAAGGACTTCTGCCGCTTTGGCACAGGAGATTCCACCAAGCTGGGGATCGAGATCGAGTCAAGGTTCCAGGGCATCGAGTCGCCCGCGAAGCTGAAGCTGGCCGTATCCGGCTGTCCCCGCAACTGCGCGGAATCGCTCGTCAAGGACGTCGGCGTCGTGGCGGTTGAAGGCGGACGCTGGGAGATCTACGTCGGGGGAGCGGCGGGAGCCCACATTCGCAAGGGAGACCTGCTCGCCACCGTGGAGGACCCCGAGGACGTGAAGCTGCTGGCCGGACGGTTCATGCAGTACTACCGGGAGAACGCCAACTGGCTGGAACGCACTTATGCGTTTGTGCCCAGGGTGGGCATCGAGCACATCCGGGCAGTGGTGGTTGATGATGCCGAGGGCATTGCAGCCAGCCTCGACGCCGCCATGCAGGCTTCCGTGGATAATTACGTGGATCCTTGGAGCGAACGCGATGATCCGTTCACGCCGGGACAGTTCCGCACATCGCTGCCGCTCGAGGTCCTGCCGCAGGTTCCGGTCCGATGAGCGCCGTGCCCCACATTCTGGGCCCGCTGGAGCAGATTCCGCTAGGCGAAGGCCGCGCCTTTGGAGTCGACGGCGAACAGGTGGCGGTTTTCCGGCTTCGGGACGGAACCCTGCGCGCCGTCTCTGCCGTGTGCCCGCACAGGGGCGGCCCCATCGCCGATGGCACCATCGACCAGCGTGTGGTCATGTGTCCGCTGCACCAGCACGCCTTCGAGCTGGATACTGGCTGCTCCACCACGGGAGCCGGACCCCTCCGAATTTACGAAGTTCGAACTGACGAGCAGCGGAACATCGTCCTCCGCATGGCATAACTGCAACGCGGGGTCAGTTGCGGCCCATTCCTAGGGGAAACATGCCGTAAGTGACCCCGCGTTGCTTCTGAAGGAGGGGGCCCGGTGTTGCCCGCGTCACTTCAAGCCCGTTTCACCATGTAAGATGGCGTTGCCGGATTTTCGCTTCGATGATTCTCCTGTTTGGGCACGATTCCTGGCTCACAAAATGAGCTTTTGCCGAATTTTCTGTGCCCAAACCTCGTTGCAGCCGCCGGCACTACCCCAACCCACAAGGAACCGCTGTGCCTCAAAACACCACGACAGACCTTCAGCGTGACCCGGTAACCCCGGACACGCAGCAACTTTCTTCCAGCACTTCCGAGAACCTCAGTGCCGAGGGCTACCAGAAGAGCCTGAGCCGCCGCCACGTCACCATGATCGCAATGGGCGGCGCGATCGGCGTCGGGCTCTTTATGGGAGCAGGCGGACGCCTGGCCTCAACGGGGCCGGCGCTGATCTTCTCCTATGCCATTGCCGGCGTCATTGCCTACCTGCTGATGCGGGCCCTCGGCGAACTCATCATGTACCGCCAGACGTCCGGCTCCTTCGTCAGCTATGCCGGCGAAATGTTCGGCAAGAAGGGCGCCTACCTCTCCGGCTGGATGTACTTCATCAACTGGGGCATGACCGGGATCGCGGAACTGATCGCGATCGGTCTGTACTTTCAGTTCTTCTTCCCCAACGTGCCCGTTGAGGCGTCCGCCATCGCGGCGCTCGCACTTCTCGTCGCAGTGAACCTGCTCAGCGTCAAGGCGTTTGGCGAGTTCGAATTCTGGGCCTCCTGCCTCAAGGTGGGCGCCATCGTCATCTTCCTCGCTGTCGGCACGTTCATGGTGCTCACCAACGCCCAGGTGGGTGAGGGCAACGCGTCCGTTGCCAACCTCTTTGCCGGCGACGGCGGGATGTTCCCCAAGGGCGCCCTGGTTATGGTCCTCGTGCTTAACGCGGTGATCTTCGCCTACAACGGCATCGAACTCGTCGGCATCACGGCCGGTGAAATGCAGAACCCCGCCCGCGAGGTGCCCAAGGCGATCCGCGCCGTCGTCCTTCGCATCGTGGTCTTCTACGTAGGTTCCGTAACGCTCCTGGCCATGCTGCTGCCCTCTGACCAGTACAAGGCCGGCACCTCTCCTTTCGTCACCGTCTTCGGCCAGATGGGCCTCGGCTGGGTGGGCGACGTGATGAACATGATCGTCATTACCGCGGCCCTGTCCTCCTGCAACTCCGGCCTGTACTCGATTGGCCGTGTGTTCCGCAGCATGGCCAACAACGGGCACGCCCCGCAGTGGCTCACCAGAATGTCTTCGCGCCATGTGCCCTATGCGGCAATCCTCGCGATCGCCGCTTTCTACCTCGTGGGCATCCTGCTCAACATCTGGCTGGGCGGCTCCCATGCCTTCGACCTGGCGCTGAACACAGCCTCTATCGGCGTCATCTTCACCTGGGGCGCCATCTTTGCCAGCCAGATAGCGCTGCGCCACAAGAAGGGCAAGGTCTCCAGCCTGCCGATGCCCGGTTCGCCGTGGACCAGCTGGATCGGCCTTGTAGCGCTGCTCGCGATCACCGTGCTGATCGGCTTCGACACTGTTACCAACAAGGAAACAGGGGAAGTCTTCCTGCTCGGCTTCTGGACGCTGGCCACCATCCCCTTCTTCGCCCTGCTGCTGTGGCTCGGGTGGCGGAAGGTCAGGAACAACGAGCCGAAGAACGCCCTGTTCAGCTAAGCTCCCACACAAAAGACGTCGACGGCGGTGCCTCCCCCAAGAATCAGAGGCGCCGGCCGTCGTCGTCTGGCTTTAATCGCGATTCCTGATCGCGACCCTTAAACCGGAGGCGGGACCCTGACAGGATCCCGCGCCCCGGCGAACGGTTCAGTCTTTCTTGAACGCATCCTTGATGTCGTCGCCCACCTTCTTGGCGTCGGCCTTTACCTGGTCTCCCTGGCCTTCGGCCTCAAGGTCCGGGTTGTCCGTTGCCTCGCCAGTGGCTTCCTTTGCCTGCCCGCCAAGGTGCTCCGCTCCGTGCTTGATCTTGTCGCCGATACCCACGGTGTTTCCACCTCTCTCGTGACTTCCGATTTTACTAAGCTTACTTACCATAAGCATGGCTCCTTCGCGATTGCAAGCATGGCTCGGCCGCCCACAAAATGTGGCGTGCGAGGCTAGGCTCGAATCATGGCGCACACCACCACCATCACCCACCACATCAAGGCAGCGCCGGAGAAGGTCTGGGCCGTCCTTTCGGACATCCCGGGCTCTGCCAGCACGCTCTCCGGGATTGATTCCATCCAGATGCTGACGGACGGTCCTTATGGCCCGGGAACGCGCTGGAAGGAGACCCGCACCATGATGGGCCGGCGGGAGACTATGGAGATGTGGGTGTCGGAGGCGGACCCTCCGCGGAGCACCACGGTCAAGGCACTCCAAGGCGGCACGGACTACACCACCCGCTTCACCCTCCAGGAGCGCGACGGCGGCACGGACCTCAGGCTGGACTTCGGCGCCGAGGTAGTCAAGCCGACCGCCCTGAGCAGGATCATGATGGCCTTGTTCGGTGGCATCGGAATGAACATCACCCGAAAGGCCCTCAGGAAGGACCTGGTGGAAATCGCGGCGAAGGCGGAATCCCTCTGATGGTGGCCGCAGGTAAAGCTGCAGGAAAATTACTGGCGGACAAAGTTGCTCCGCCCAGGCTGTCATCGGTACAGCTGGACGAGCTCCGAGAGGAGCTTTCCCCGGTCTTCGCCAGGGGCGAAAGCTATGACGGCCTGCGTTTCAGCCAGATCGCGGCCGACGACCTCGACCTCGGCGGTGCGGATTTCATCGAATGCGAACTGGACCGTGTCTCCTTGACCAATACTCAGCTGCGCGGGGCTACATTCCGGGACTGCATCCTCACCGAGCCTTTCGCGCCGGTCCTGCTGGCGGCCCGCAGCACCTGGCGGGAGGTGGAGATCACTAATCCTCGCTGGGGATCGGCGGAGCTCTACGAGGGAATGTGGCAGTCAGTAAAGATCGACGGCGGCAAGCTGGACTATGTGAACCTGCGCGGATCCAAGCTGGCGGACGTTCTGATCAGTGGCTGCATCATCAATGAGCTCGACCTCGGCGGGTGCACCATTAACCGCCTGGCCCTGAAGGACTGCCGCATCGGAACTATTGATGTCGGTGGCGCAAGGCTCAAGGACATGGACCTGCGCAGTTCGGACTTCAAGGCCGTGAATGGACTGGGCAGCATCGCCGGTGCGGTTGTCGACGATTACCAGCTCTCCCTGCTCTCGCCGCTTCTTGCCGCGCACTTGGGAATCCGCGTGGTGTAGCTGCTTTCGGGTTGACCCCTCCGCGACAGCGTGTAATCTTTATAGAACGAACGGTCGGTAATTTATTCATCCCGGCCCCGCTCCCTTCGCGAAGGATGTTCTCATGGTTGAGGCTTTTCTTGTTGGCGGTGCCCGCACCCCAGTCGGCCGGTACGGAGGGGCGCTCTCCGCTGTACGGCCGGACGACCTCGCAGCGCTCGTGGTTCGAGAAGCCGTGGAGCGTGCCGGCGTTGACCCGGACGCGATCGACGAAGTCATCCTCGGTAACGCCAATGGCGCAGGCGAGGAAAACCGCAACGTTGCACGCATGGCCACCCTTCTGGCCGGACTTCCCCTCCACATCCCGGGAATCACGGTTAATCGGCTCTGTGCCTCGGGGCTGAGCGCGATCATCCTGGCAAGCCAGATGATCAAGGCCGGTGCCGCCGATATCGTCGTTGCCGGCGGCGTCGAGTCGATGAGCCGCGCGCCCTGGGTACAGGAGAAGCCGCAGACGGCGTTTGCCAAGCCTGGCCAAATCTTCGACACCTCCATCGGGTGGAGGTTCGCCAATCCGGCCTTCCAGAAGGGCGAGCTGTCCCGGGATGGAAAAATGACGTTCTCCATGCCGGAAACGGCCGAGGAAGTGGCCCGGGTTGATGGCATCTCCCGTGAAGACGCCGACGCCTTCGCCGTCCGCTCCCATGAGCGCGCGCTTGCCGCCATCGAAGGGGGACGGTTCAAGGAAGAGATCGTGCCTGTCACCGTCAAGAACCGCAAGGGCGAGACGGTGGTAGACACGGACGAGGGCCCTCGTCCCGGAACCACCATGGATGTCCTGGCGGGGCTCCGTCCCGTTGTTTCCGGCGGCTCCGTGGTGACGGCCGGAAATTCGTCCAGCCTGAACGACGGGGCCTCGGCCATCATCGTGGCCTCCGAGGCGGCAATTAGTAAGTTCGGCCTAACTCCGCGGGCCAGGATCCTGGATGGAGCATCGGCTGGATGCGAACCGGAGATCATGGGCATCGGGCCTGTTCCGGCGACCCAGAAGGTGCTGGGCAGGACGGGGCTGGCGGCGGACCAGATTTCCGCCGTCGAGCTCAACGAGGCCTTTGCAACGCAATCGCTCGCGGTCATGCGACGGCTGGGGCTGGACGAGTCGATCGTGAACAACGACGGCGGAGCCATTGCGCTCGGTCATCCCCTCGGTTCCAGCGGCTCCCGGATAGCGATCACGCTGTTGGGCCGCATGGAGCGGGAACTCAGCGGTGAAAACCGTAGGATCGGTCTCGCAACCATGTGCATCGGCGTCGGTCAAGGGACCGCAATGCTGCTGGAAGGCGTGTAGATGACCCTGGATCCGAAAGCCTTCTCCACCCTCCTGATTGAGGAACGGGAGGACCGCATCACAGTGCTCCTCAACCGTCCCGAGGTCCGCAACGCCATCGACGAGCAGATGGTGGACGAGCTCCACCTGGTGTGCGCCGAACTCGAACGATCGCCCAAGACCCTGATTATTTCCGGCGTGGATGGGGTCTTCGCGTCTGGTGCGGATATCGGCCAGCTGCGGCAGCGGCGCCGTGACGACGCTTTGCAAGGCATCAACTCCACGGTCTTTGTGCGGATTGCCAGGCTGCCCATGCCGGTCATCGCGGCCCTGGACGGCTATTGCCTGGGCGGTGGCGCCGAGCTGGCTTACGCTGCCGACTTCAGGATCGGCACGCCGGCGGTGCGCATCGGCAACCCGGAGACCGGATTGGGTATCCTGGCCGCGGCCGGTGCCAGCTGGAGGCTCAAGGAACTGGTGGGGGAGCCGATCGCCAAGGAGATCCTGCTGGCGGGGGCGGTCCTGCGAGCTGAGGAGGCCCTTAGGATCAACCTGATTACCGAAATCCATGAGGCTCCGGAGCTTATGGAGGCCGCGCACAAGCTGGCTGACCGCATCGCCCGCCAGGACCCGCTGGCCGTCCGCATCACGAAGGCTGTCTTCCATGCCCCGGCCGAGTCACACCCGCTAATCGACACCTTGGCGCAGGGCGTCCTCTTTGAGTCTGAGGCCAAGTTCGACCGCATGCAGGCGTTCCTCGACAAGAAGAACGCCGACAAAAAGAACGCAGCTAAGAAGACCACCGACGGCGGCGGCCAGAACGCAGACGCTGGCGGCCCCGGCGACCAAGCCGGCGCAGAATCCACCCTTGAACCCGACAGGACCAGGTCATGACAGCAGTTCCGCCTCTTCCCCACGTCGTCGGCGTCCTGGGAGGCGGCCGCATGGGCGCCGGGATTGCCCACGCCTTCCTCATCAAAGGGTCCACCGTGATTGTGGTGGAGCGCGACGCCGACGCTGCCGCGGGCGCACAGGACAGGGTGGCCGACGCCGTGGCCAAGTCCGCCGAACGCGGCGCCCTGACGGAGTCGCCGGAGCAGGCACTCTCCCGCTTCAGCACGTCAACGGACTACGACTCGTTCGTCCATTGTGGCCTGGTGGTTGAGGCAGTGCCGGAGGACTTCGACCTCAAGGTCGCCGCCCTCAAGGCTGTGGAGGAGCACTTGTCTGCATACGCGTACCTTGCCTCCAACACATCTTCCTTGTCCGTGACGGCCCTGGCTGGCGAGCTTGCCCGTCCCGCCAACTTCCTTGGGCTGCACTTCTTCAATCCAGTGCCCGCATCAACCCTCATCGAAGTGGTGCTGGCGAAGCAGACATCACCCGAGCTGGCCGATGTCGCCCGGATGTGGGTCGAGGCGCTGGGCAAGACGGCCGTCGTCGTCAGTGATGCTCCCGGCTTCGCTTCCTCGCGCCTGGGCGTCGCGATTGCACTGGAAGCCATGCGCATGGTGGAGGAAGGCATCGCCTCGCCAGAGGACATCGACGCCGCCATGGTTCTGGGCTACAAGCACCCTACCGGGCCGTTGAAGACCACTGACATCGTTGGCCTGGACGTTCGCCTCGGCATCGCAGAATACCTGCACTCCACGCTGGGGGAGCGTTTCGCGCCGCCGCAGATCCTGCGTGACAAAGTGGCCCGTGGCGAACTGGGCAGGAAGACCGGCAAGGGCTTCTTCGACTGGAAGGACTGACCGCCGGCCCTATCGCTTCAGGGCGCTCCTTACCGCTGGACCGTAGCCATTCGTGTAGCCGACCGCATTCGGGTGGAACGTGTCCGCGTTGACGACTCCGGGCTGGTAATTGATCCATGGAGTAGCCGAGCCAATGCCGTGGCCATTGAAACGGGAGGCTACGTCGACGTAGCGTACGCCCGCCTGAACGGCTCCCGCTTGGATTGCGCTATTCAACTGATCCGTCATTCGATTGATCACTGTGGCCACGGCCCGTTGTTCCAGGCTCATGTCACTGGTGATGGTGAAGAGCCGCGGGTAGCCCGTCACCACCACATCCGCCTGCGCTGCCAGGCTCTCGACGTGGATAACCAGGCCCTTGATGGCTCCTGGGAGCTCAAGGAGTGCCGCCTGGACATTGAGCAGGGCCATTCCGCAGTCCTGGCTTACAGGAGCGGCAGTGCAGGCTGCGGACACCGCGCCAGCGCCGACGTCGTTGCCCCCGGCGGTGATACTGACCTCGCTCGCGTTGGACAAGACAGGTGAGAGTCCCAGGGCGATCACTGCGATGTCGCCGGTGGTGGCGCCGAAGCAGCCAAGGTTGCTGCCATCCAGGAGGCTGGGGTAGGCATGGGCAGTTTGCAGGCATTCGGCGGGAAGGAACGCTC
Source organism: Arthrobacter sp. ISL-30 (assembly GCF_018613855.1). Classification (GTDB taxonomy): domain Bacteria; phylum Actinomycetota; class Actinomycetes; order Actinomycetales; family Micrococcaceae; genus Arthrobacter. The sequence goes on along the minus strand of NZ_JAGGPK010000062.1, from coordinate 374 downwards.
CCTTGATGACGGGCCCGCCGCCTGTGCCCGCGGCGTAGGAATCGCCGAGGCCCACATAGAAGGCCGCTGGCTGTTTGGTGGCTTCCGGTGCGGCTTCCGCAGGACCGGCCGCTAAGCCCAGGATGAGCGAAACTGAGCCGAGGCCCGCGCATAAGGTGAGTAACCGACGTCGGACATTGCTGATGATCATAAGATTCCCTTTGCATCCGAGGTGCAGGTCTAAGCCTTGATCCACCGATCCGTGGTCGGTTCTGATTGATTGTCGGGCGGGCAGCGGATTCTGGTTTCGGGCACGGCGGATCGCCGGCCTCGCTGCCGGTGGTGTTCCACTGGATGGTCTTGGCCGTTTTCGGCGGGCGGGCGGGCCCCATCCC
>NZ_JAGGPK010000061.1 GCF_018613855.1 Arthrobacter sp. ISL-30 | reverse complement strand
CTAAAGACTCAGCCCACTAGTCGCCTTTTACATTGATAATCTGGCGCAAGGTTGCCTTGACGCTCACCAGCGCCATGGCGTCCTGCATCACCACGTCGATATTTTTGTACGCAGCGGGGATCTCGTCTATGAAGGCGTCGGTGTCCCGGTACTCGATGCCTTTCATGGCTCGGCGCAGATCTTCCCGGGAGAAGGTCTTTCGCGCTGCCGTCCGCGAATACTCCCGGCCGGCTCCATGCGGGGCCGAGTTCAGCGACGGCGGGAACCCTTTACCCTCCACCACGTAGGACCGGGTTCCCATGGAGCCCGGGATCAAGCCTTGCCTGCCCGGGGAAGCGTCGATGGCACCCTTCCGGGAAAGCCATACTTCCTTGCCATAATGGCGCTCCCTGGCCGTGTAGTTGTGATGGCAGTTAATGCGCTCCTTTTCAACTACAGCTTGAGCCATCCAACCCGCCACGGCGTGAATAACGCGATCCATCATTTCCTCGCGGTTCAGCAGGGCGAACTTCTGCGCCCACATCAGTTCCTTGATGTAGCTGTCGAACTCCCGAGTGCCCTCCTCAAGGTAGGCCAGGTCCCGGTCCGGAAGGATGATCGACCGTCGGCGGCAGTAGTCCTGCGCCACGCTGATGTGGTGCTGAGCAAGCTTGTTGCCCACGCCTCGCGATCCAGAATGCAGGAAAAGCCAGACCTGATCGTCCTGATCCAGGGAAACCTCAATGAAATGATTTCCCGAGCCCAGCGTTCCCAGTTGGAGCTTCCAGTCGGGAAGGTAGACAGCCGGATTGAAGCCGGCACGGCGGGCATCTGATTCCAGCACCTCGGCACGCCTGCCCGCGCTCTCCGTGAGCTTGCGGTTGTTCTTTCCCGCGGACAAAGGGATGGCCCGTTCGATCGCGATCCGCAGTAGCTTGCGGTCCCTGCGGGCTAGGTCGATGAGATTGAATTGTGTGCGGACCGCGATCATCCCGCAGCCGATGTCCACACCGACGGCTGCAGGAATGATGGCACCAACGGTCGGGATCACTGATCCCACCGCCGCCCCCTTGCCCAGATGAGCATCCGGCATGGAGGCAAGGTGTGGCCAGACGAACGGCATGGATGCTGTTTTCAAATTCTGGGCCAACGTCGCCTGGTCGATCATGGAAGCGAAGTTGATATATTTTCCGTTGACCTGATCCATGCCGGGTTCCCTTCCGCCTGCGCTTCATGCGGGCATGGCGCCACGATAACCCCTGAGGTAAAGCTGTCGGCCGTTCTCGCTGGGTCCGCGGAACGTCATGCTGGGCGCACGATGCAGAACGCGCGAAGATAGGCAATGATCGGCTCAGCAGAAAGGTACCGTTTGAGGACCCGTTTGCGCGACCTCAGCCCCCGTGAGGTGCACCAGTTGGCCAGGAACCGTGCCGAGGTCAAGCGCTATCGGGCAACCCCCACCGCAATAGAGAGGCTCCATCAAGCACTGATACCGACCGCGGGCTCAGCTATGCGGGATGATCAGACGGCTGCACGTTTCGGGTTGAGTGGCGGCGGTGGGTTTGTCGATGGGTATGCAACGGCCCGCGACGGCGACCGATTCGCCGCCGCCCTGGGCATGGTGGAGGATCCCAGCGGCAACGTGGTCATCCGCGAAACCGCCCTCACCGAACCGTTTGCATCGCAGCGGACCCCCTTGGCTGCTGTCGCGGTCGACTTGATGGACTCGCTCGCTACCCACGAACGTTCAGCCGGCGCCCTTGTTCTCAAGGAGCTGCTTGGTGGTTGAACCAGTACTCCTTCAACAGGACGGAGGCCGACTCTCGGCGGACTTGCGAGCTGTAGACCTCAATCGAGGATGATGCCCCGGCGCACCGTTTTGTCCGCGGCAGCGACCGGCAGGGACGTGCCATTGATCTATGAGGACAGTAGGAGCTATTTGCAGGGGAACTTTAAAAAGTCATTTGGGACCATACTCGACCGTTTGGCACAGACCTTTTCCGATGCCAGGGATATAGCCGCGAGCTGACTGGGCTGCTTAGGAGTTTTCGGACAGCGGATTAGTATTTTTTCTACGCTGCCGTGACCGGCCGCTGGTAACTATAGTGGACTTCATTCGGCCGCTGGTAGTTGAGCGCTGAATGGCGCCTGCGGCTGTTGTAGAACCCCTCGATGTAGCGGATTATGTCCTTGCGGGCGCGTTCCTTCGTGGCATACGTCGTGCGGTACACCCGCTCGTTTTTCAGAGCCGAGAAGAAAGTCTCCGCCTGGCTGTTGTCCCAGCAGATCCCGGTTTTCCCCATGGATGAACGCATGCCCAGCCCGGTGACCAAGGCCCGGAAAGAGGCCGAGGTATAAACGCTTCCGCGATCGGAATGCCAGATCGCGTTGGGCTCAATTCGTGTCGTTGCGGCGGCATTGGACAAGGCCCGTTCCACGAGCTCGGAGCGCATATGGTCCTCGATCGCCCATCCGACGACCTTCTTCGAATAGCAGTCGATAACCGTGGCCAGGTAGATAAACCCCTGCCACGTATGCACATAGGTGATGTCCCCGACGAACTTAATGCCAGGACGAGCGGCGGTGAAGTCGCGTTTCACCAGATCCGGCATGGCCTCGGCCGCTTCGGCGTCGGCGACCGTCGTGGTCCTGAAGGGTCGTGGCTGGCACGGTACCAGGGCCTCCTGCCGCATGATCTGGCGCACCAGCTCCGGGGAACACTCGATGCCCTCGCCGACCAGGTCCGCGTGGATCCGGCGGTACCCGTAGGTCCCGTCCGTTTCCATGAAGAAATGCCGCACACGGGCGGCCAGCGCCTGTCTGCGGGCCGCGGTGGCCGAGACCGGGCGGGATCGCCAGTGGTAAAACCCCGAGCGGGAGACCTCCAGCCACTGGCACATCTTCAGCACCACCGCGCTTTCGGCGTTGCCGCGTAGGAGTCGATGAATTCATACTTCGCCACTACCGTGGCTCCCTTGCGAAGTATGCGGCCGCTTTTTTTAGGAACGCGGCCTCCGCCTTCAGTTCCTGATTTTCACGTTCCAGTTCCTTGAGCCGGGCACGTTCGGAGACGTTCAGCTCCGGCTCCGCCTCGGCGCCGCCATGCGTTTCCTTGTACTTCTTCAGCCAATTACGCAGCGTCTCGGCACCCACACCGTATTCGGCGGCAACCGTCTTGATGGGCTTGGACGAGTCGATGACTTCGCGGCACAGTTCATCCTTGAATTCCTGGCTGAACCTGCGACGGGTTGATGACATTCTGGTGATTCCTCATTCCGGTAGTCCCCATCATTTCATGGGGTACCACTGTCCGAAATCTCCAGGCAGCCCAGACGGCCAAGGGAGTAGTGCTCTGTCTCGGCGGCAGCACCCGCGTTCCAACTAATCCGGTAGGCCGGCTGCTGTTGAACGTTTTGGGAATGGTGGCCATTGACACAGCAGGGACGAGTGAGAGTAGGCTGGTCGATTTCTGTCGTTGCCGAAGACGGTTTCACCGCCGATAGCCGTCCCATTTGGTTCTTTCCTTGGGCTAGTTTCTGGTCCTTTTGTGGCCGTTGGTTTCGTGTGTCGTTCTGGGTAGGGGACCAGCCGCTGGGTTGAGGGGACGGAGTGCAACCTGGGGGACCGGTCCCGGTCAAGAAGTTTGTGAGGAAGAAAGCGACGTTAGTCGCGCCGAGCGAAGTTTTTGACCAAAGAGGGCCGGCGCGTAGCGCCCCTGGTTGCGGGGAGGGCCCGCCCAGCGATCATAGGGATATCAGAACGACTTGCAGCCATGTTCACCTGATTATTCATTGGTAGGTCCCACCGCTTGTGGCAACTTCCGATGAGGGTGCTCGTCTTTCGAACGGTCGGCTTCGCAGTTGTCTGGTCATGTCATGAACGCGGCGCCCCAAGGGATCTAGTGTCCTGCGCCTGAAATTCGCTTCATTAATCTGGCCATGCTGGCAAGGATTTCGTCTGCGGTTTGGTCCAGATGAACGGCTGTGGGTTCTCGTTCCATCCTGTGGCCCAGGCGCGGATGTCGCGTTCGAGGGTCTGGATGTTTTTGTGGACGCTGCGTTGGAGCAACTGTGTGGTCAGGTAGGCGAACCAGCGCTCGACCTGGTTCATCCAGGAGGAGCCGGTCGGGATGAAATGGACGTGGAACCTCGGGTGGCCGGCCAGCCAGTTCCTGATCGCGGGGCTCTTGTGGGTCGCGTAGTTGTCGCAGACGAGGTGGACGTCCAGCCCGGCAGGGACTTCGTGATCGATTTTGGCCAGGAACTTCTTGAATTCGATCGCCCGGTGCCGGCGGTGGATGGAGGAGATGACAGTGCCGTCGTTGATGTTGAAGGCGGCGAAGAGGCTGGTCGTGCCATGGCGGAAGTAGTCGCTGGAGCGCTTCTCGGGCATGCCGGGCATCATGGGCAGTACGGGTTGGGAGCGGTCCAGGGCTTGGACCTGTGTTTTTTCATCCACGCACAGCACCACCGCGGTTTCGGGCGGGTTCAGATACAGGCCGATGACGTCGTAGACCTTCTCAATGAACAGTGGGTCCTTGGAGAATTTGAAGCCTTCCTCCACCCGGTGGGGCTTCAGATCGAAGGTCTTCCAGATCCGCCCGACGGTCGATTTCGACAACCCCGTCCGGGACGCCATCGAGGCCCGGGACCAGTGTGTCGCGTTCTGCGGCAACTGCTCCAGCGTCGCAACGATGACGTCCTCAACCTGATCCACCGAAAGCCTCGCGGGCCGGCCAGGGCGGGGCTCATCCACGAGCCCATCCAGCCGCTCCGCCACGAACCGCTTCCGCCACTTCGCCACCGTATGAGGCTCCACCCCCGTCCGTGCCGCCACCTCCACGTTGGTCAGACCGTCAGCGCTGGCCAACACGATCTTCGACCGGACCGCCAATGCCTGGGACGACTTCGCCCGCCGGGCCCACCGCACCAACGTCTCACGCTCGTCCTCGGACAATTCCAACGGCACCTTCGGCCGCCCAACAGTCGCCATACCCCATTCTACAATTAGGAACCGAATTTCAGGCGCAGGACACTAGCCTGTTCCGTCCGCGCTGCGTTGCCGCCGTCGGCAATGCCCAGGTCCAGAACCTCATGGGCGGTGCTTCCGGTTAGAGTCGCGTTGGCCACAGGACAGAGCCGCCGCGCCCCTTGGTTAAGGAGCGCGGCGGCTGTTCGGAATTGTTCGGAATCTGTCAGAAGGGCGGTGTTGACAATGTCAACGGCTTTGGCGTCGGACTGGGTCGTACATCGGCCGGATTGGCTCGGATTGCTTATGTTTTCTGGAGTTCCCAGTGTTCGCAGGGGCCGGAATGCGGTTCGAGTCCCACCTCGGGCACGCGTTTTCCCCCAAGCCGGGCGCGGTTTTTGGGGTGTTTGGCGTGTGTACACTGTACACACGCTGCGGGGGGTGCTCGGACCTGACTCCGTAGGCGTATTCAGTTGTAGCTGGCCGTTCCTGTGGCCGATGCCTCCGTTCTGCCGGGTTGGGCGATGTTCTCGCTTTTCACTTCTTCATGGTCCTGACTGTCCGGAGCGACATGACCGAGTTCGCGATCGGAACCAGGGGTCGTATGCCGTGAGTTGCGGGTTTCTGAATTCCATATCTGTTCATGGTGACTTTCGCGGGCTACTGCATGACTCAGAAGAAGTTTCTGAATCTTTTTTTGTGGCCGGTTCCTTGGCAAGGATTCCGGGTTCCTCGGTCCAACGTTCATGGTGTGACCGGGGTGGGAGCTACATGGCTGGTGCTGATCATTTGCGACATGGGCACATGGGAGTGCCTGAGCGGCCTGGTTACGCCACGGGGCGGAGGGCAAGATCTTTCCGGATGGGGGAGCGGCCTCTGGCCAACCCACTTCATCACGGCCGATGTCCGGCTCGGCATGCGGACGACAGGCGTTATGACGGATCCAACGGTGGAAGCGGTGATGAACGACCTGATGGATCTCGCTTGGAATGCTGTCTATGACCTGCTTTCGGGGGCGGGGGACTGCTCGGTGACGTTATTCACGATCGTGTACTCGCAGCCTGTGACGGTACTGTTCCCCGGAAAGCCGCTAACCAACAACAGGTAACTGCGTGACGACCGGCCCATGATCCCCCCACCGAGGGCAGCATCACGAGTACTGCTGCACGCCAGCAGCCGAACCCCAAGTCGCCAGCGCCGATAGGCCGATATCAGCCCTTACGTCGTTACATGCCTCGAGTAGCAAGCGCACGAGTCTTCGGCCATCCTTCGCACGGTGCCGTTGCTTCTCCAGCAGCCCAACGTTGCATAGGCTTGAGGACTGCGGACACAGTTGGTGGCGTAAGTAGGGGTCAGGTGGCAGCGGTGACGATGCTGTCAAGTTCTGCAGCGTCCAGGCTGGCCCCGCTGAGCGAGGTGCTGTCCACATCTTCCTGTTGCAGTAGCTCAAAGGCATTGTTGGCCTTGACAGGGCCGCCGTACAGAATCCGGGTCGTGGCGGCGATATTCGAGGAGAACAGTTGAGGTAGTTCAGTGCGGATTGCAGCGCTCATTTCCTATGCATCTTCCGGCCCTGCTACCTCGCCGGTTCCGATGGCCCACCCGGATTCGTAGCCTACTACGAGCGCGGCCGCCTGCTTGACCGTGAGACGTTCCGCTGGCCAGAGTGTGCTCTGCACGGGTGCCATCTTTTCGGATGTCCAGGCGTTCGCCCGTCCGCGAAGGTGCTCAAGATGAGTTCACGCGCGTCTACTTCCCCTACCCACCCTTCCCCGTTCGGCCCGTTTCCTCTGGTGATCAGGTCTCTCTCTAGTTCTCCGGTCTATGGCCGCAGTGCTCTGTTGGAACTGCTAAGAGTTCTTTTTTGGCGAGCAGGCTGAGCCGGATTGACTTTGATGTGGCACATGCCATAGTTTTGAACATGACGTTCGGAAAATGAACAAGTTGGTTTGATGCTTGGGCTCCTGGCGTCGGCCGCGCTGACATCGCAGACGATCCTTTCGTCCCGTTGGAACTTGCACGATGTACGAGCAAGTCCATAGCGAATCCACCTGTTTCGCCGGGCCCGGGCTGGTGCTGCCATCGTCGGGCCCGCACTTTGGACGGTCTTGCGCCGTGACGAACTGCGTTTCTCATTTTTAGGAAAGAAGGACAAAGATGTTCCATCAGTCCAGATCACAACGCTCGGTGTTGCCCAAGACGACACGTCGACTGCAGATGGACGACTGCATCATCGTCGACAAGCGCGAACTGCGAAAGGCGCATGTCGGCGCCGGAGTGGGCAACTTCATCGAGTGGTACGACATCGGGATTTACGGATACCTCGCGGTTACTATGACGTCTGTTTTCACAGAGGGCATGGATGAACGAATGGGCCTGCTGGTCACGCTTTTGGGATTCGCTGTCTCCTTCGTCGTGCGTCCCCTTGGCGGAATGATCCTCGGCCCGCTGGGTGACAAGATCGGGCGCCGCAAGGTGCTCTTCTTCACGATGGCTATCATGGCCGCGGCCACTACCATCATCGGCCTGCTGCCCACCGCCGGGCAGGTCGGCCTGTGGGTCATCATTCCTCTCTACCTGTTGAAGATGCTGCAGGGATTTTCGACCGGCGGCGAGTATTCCGGCGCGGCTACTTACATCGCGGAATTCTCCCCGGACCAAAGTCGCGGATTCATGACCTCGCTGCTGAATTCCGGTTCGATGCTCGGTTTCGCGGCAGGTGCCGGCGTGGTGGCTGTAACGACCACCATTACGGCTTCGCTGTGGGGCGACTCGGCAATGCTGGATGGCGGCTGGCGCATTCCGTTCCTGATCGCCCTGCCTCTAGGTATCCTGGCCATCTCGCTCCGCCGTCGTATCCCGGAATCCCCCAGTTTCGAGGTTGCTCATGAGAAGACCGAGAATGAGGATGTCGACCCCATTTTCGTCCGGCACAACCTGTCGAACATCCTGAAGTATTATTGGCCCCAGATCCTCATCGGTTGTGCGCTCGTCGCCGCCGACGGAACCTCGGCCTACATGCTCACGAGCTATATGCCCACTTACCTGGAAACACAGGTCGGGTCGCACGCGGTGCACACCGCCGTGGCCGCAGTTGTTGTGCTGGTGCTGCTAGGTATCATGATTCCACTCGTGGCGCGCTGGTCAGATCGCATAGGTCGCCGCCCCATCTATGCAATGGCCACCATCGGCAACCTCATCCTGCTGGTGCCAGCGTTCTCGTTGATGCACGTTGGGACCCTGTGGTCGCTGCACCTGGCACTGTTCCTGGTGTCGGTGCCTAGCGCCTTCTTCCTGGCGCTGACGGGCGCAGTGATGTCCGAACTGTTTCCCACGGCCTCACGCTTTGGGTGTGTGGGCGTCACGCACAATCTGTCCATTTCAATCTTTGGCGGCACCACGCCGCTGGTCAGCCAGATCCTCGTCGAGGTCACCGGAAACTCCTACGCACCGGCGTTCTACGTTATGTTCTTCTCCGCCGTCGCGCTCATTGCGCTGCTGAAGATGCGCGAGTCGGCTTCGCGGCCGCTCCCGGGTTCGGTGCCGGTGGTGTCCAGCCGCGACGAGGCAGCGACGCTAGTGAAGGGACAGGACACTGACGAGCGCATCGACACGACGGCCATGTTGCTCACGCCCGTGCCGACGGCGTCTGAGAGCGTCAACGCCCGCTGACCTATCGTTAGTGCCGGCCCTGCCGCGCGGCAGCGGGCAAATGGCGACGACGGCACCATTGGAAACAGGTAGGCCACCGTTACGGGGACCACAGAACCAATGCTCCAGTCATCACCGAGGGCGTAACACTACCTCGGCACAGTGTTTCCATAGTTCAACGGCCCTTTTGGGCTTGTGACCTGTGTACAGTGTCCGCACCTTGCTCGGAGATGGCTCGAACGCGTTTCCGCGTGTGTAGTTTTCGCCAGCCTTGTCTGCCGCCAGTTCCTTCCCTTCGTATTCTTGGCCGGACTTTGCTGCTCTACAGGTTCCTGCTCTGCTCAGACCGACACGACATGACGATGGAGGATTCTGCGAGCGATGTGCCCTGGAGAGTGGGCTTTGCGTCGGTCGGCTGTTGCTCAAGCTCCGCGGCGCCACGGTGACCACCACGACGTTGACCCCGGAAAAGGCCGACTTGTCCCGGAAGGCCGGCGCCGATGATGTTCTGGAGTACGCGCACGTCCCCGAACACGTGCGTGAGCTGATCGGTGGTCGTGGCGTCGTCGTCTACGATGGCGTCTGCAGGGACACCTTTGAGGGATCCTTGGACCGCTGACTGTACGTGGGACACTCGTGCTCTTCCGCGGAGCCGCGGGGCAGGTGCCGCCGGTCGAACTGCAGCAGCTCAATGCCCACGGTTTCCTGATAGTCACCCGCCCTGAGATAGCCGACTTCGTGCTCGACGCGTAGGAACGGCGCTGGCGCTCTCACGAAGTGTTCGATCTGGTCGCCGACGGACGCTGAAGGTCCATATCGGCGCATTTCCACTTGGAGCAGGGGCCTGCGAAGCGCACGCCGCCTTGGGATCCCGGCAACCACAAGGCAAGGTCATCCTGCTCCCCGCGCCCACCGACGCCGGTGACTAGATAGAAGCTGATCTGGACGCAACGCCGGTTGGACATCTCCGCTGCAGCCGCATCTGGCCGCCGATGCGAAGACCCGGCCGGAACCGTTCCTTGAGGCGCCGGCCAACTGTGCCGAATTTGATGTCCCGGCCCTGGCCGGGGCAGGTCCTATCGCAGCCGCCCAGTAACCATGAGGTATGTCCAGTCGGGACATGAAGGCCCCGCGGAGGAACTCGCTGAAGCTAGGATCAACGTAGCTGGTCAATCTGCGATCCAGTCCCACTGACCGCGTGTTTCTCCCCCCGCCTTCAGGGAGGGGAAAGCCGTCCGGCTATTCGCCCCAGATGGCTACTGGCTCGCCGAGTACGTCCTCGTTGACGTCGATGCCCAGTCCCGCGGCCTCTGGGGGAAGTATTCCGCTGTCGCTGCGGACGGCGTTGAATTTCGCAGTCTCGATGGTCACCATCCATGTCTTCGCAGTCGAGGACGCAACGGAGCAGCCGTGCTGGTACGGTCTCCCCGAGGTGGGCGATTGCAGCGAAGGCGATCGCTGATCCGACGGTGTCCTGCACTGCGAGGGTCAGGCCAGCGGCACGGCAGATGTCGCGTTGGCGCCGGCCGGGGGTCAGTCCGCCCGCTTTGGAGATTTTTAGCCCAACCCCATCAGCCGCGTCGTAGGCGGTGGCAAATGCGATGTCGTCATCTTGTTGGGCGAGCTCGTCGATCATGATGGGGTAGGGGCAGCGCTGCCTGAGCGATATGGTTTCGCGCCAGGTGGAGCATGGGGCCTCGAGGACGAAGTCCAGGCCTGGTGGCAGCATGCGCAGCATCCTCAGGGCCGTTTCGGGCACTAGCCCTCCGTTGGCCTCGACAAGGAAGAATTCACCATGGCGTTTGTCGGCCAGGCAGGCGGCGATTCGCTCGGCATCGAGGGCTGGCTCGCCTTCGCTGTCCAGGGCTCCGATTTTTATCGAGTGGCCGCGGTAGCCACAGGCACGGTGTTCAGCGACGCGCTGGCGCATGTCTTCAGGATCTCCTGCATAAATCGAGGAGATCATGGGCATGGGGGTTCCAGTGGAGCCGCCCAGCAGCTCGCAGACGGGCAAACCAACCGACTTGCCAGAGAGTCCCAGCAAGCCACGTCGAGTGGCGTTTTGGCATGGTTGTGTCCGACAAGTGCGGTGTCCATGACCTCGTTGATGCGGTCCACTTGGCGTGGGTCGCGGACGAGGAGCGCGGGGGCCAGTTCCGCGATGCCGGCCCTGGCACCACGGGCGTGTGAGGCGATGTACGTGGATCCGAAGGGGGTGCTTTCACCCCGCCCCTGCATCCCGTCGTCGCAGGTGATCCTCACGATCGATGCGCGTGATCTTCACTGCTCGGCCTCCGTTTCATTGGGATCGAGTGTCGGGTCATGGGGGGTGACGGACGGTGGGACGAGGACCAGCTTGCCCGTGTGTTTCTTGGCGAGGAAGTCTTGCTGGGCCTGTGCGATCCCGCTCAATGGATAGGTTTTGGAGACGACAGCGCGGATTTCATTTCGCTCGATGTACCCGATGAGGTTTTCAAACACTTCGTTGTCCTGGAAAGTGCACCCTAGAAGCTGCAGATCCTTGAGGTAGACCGTGCGCAGGTCGATCTCGACGAGGGGGCCGTCGATGGCGCCGGCGATCGCGTATCGGCCCCCGGGGCGCAGCAGTTCCAGGAGATCAGCGGTCTGGGGTCCGCCCACGATGTCAATCACGACGTCGAGAGAGTTTCGGCCGAGTGCAGCGACGAGATCAGCTCCCCGGTCAATCGTTTGATCGGCTCCTTGAGCCAGGACTTGGGCCGCCTTCGCCGGTGAGCAGACGGAGAGTACCGATGCGCCGCGGCGCTTGGCAAGCTGGACGGCGGCGAGGCCGACCCCGCCGGACGCCCCTGTCACGAGGACCCTTTCGGCCCCGACGCCGGCACGGTGCAGCATGTTTTCCGCCGTCGAATACGCGCACGGTATCGCGGCCAGTTCGGCATCGCTCCAGTCGCAGTCCACGACATGGGTCTCCCGCGCTGGTGCCACCGTGAACTGTGCGAATCCGCCGTCGCATTCACTGCCAAGTGTCCAGCATTCGTAAGGACGGTAACCGACGTAGGTGCGGAGCATGTTCCGAACGAGGACCCGCTCTCCGATCCGCATCCGGGAGACTCCCTCGCCAACTGCCACGATGCGCCCGCAAACGTCCGCGCCCTGGATCCGGGGAAAGGTCAATGCCTCACCGGACCAGGTTGCGTCGGACGTAGTGATAGTCGTAAACCCATCTGATCCGCCGGCGTTGGTCCCCGAGGATACGCTCTTCGAGTACCAGCCGATCCGCGTGTTGATATCGGTGTTGTTGATGGCGGCGGCAGCGACTTGGATGAGTACCTCTCCCTGCTGCGGGCTGGGAAGGGCAACGTCGGTGCGGTATTCCAGCTTCTCCAAGCCGCCGTGGCCTGTAAGTATGACTGCGGCCATGGTCGCGGGCAACGAATCCTCGCTCCTCAGTTTGAGGCCTTGCCCGCCTGCTTCTTCGTTAGTGCTCACTGAACTCCTTTGTTCATGCCCCTGAACCGCCCCCTCCCGGGGCCTGTTCCGCTCTCCTGTCGAGCCTGCATCCTGTGACGCATTTCGCCTACGCCTCGCATATAGGTGACAAGTTCGTCTCCCGCTGTGAGGAATCGCTGGGGCACGCGTCCGACCCCTACTCCGGGCGGGGTGCCGGTGAAGATGACGTCTCCGGGCAGCAGCGGGGTGATCCTGGACAGGCGAGCGATGATTTCGGGAACCGGGAAGACCATGTCGGACGTGTTGCCTTTTTGAACCAGTTCGCCGTTGATGGAACAGCCGAGTTCGATGCTGTCAGGGTCTTCGAATTCGTCGGGTGTGACCAGTAGCGGGCCGATCGGCCCGAAGCCGGGGAACGACTTCGCAAGGCTGTACTGCGGTGCTGGTCCCGCTGACTGCATGGTGCGTTCTGACAGGTCCTGTCCTATCGAAAGCCCGGCAACACGGTTCCAGGCCTCTTCGACGGGAATGTGCCGCCCGCCCCGACCGATGACCGCCACGAGCTCGACCTCCCAGTCGACAGTTCCCTGCGGGAGCGTGATGCTTCCGTAGGGGCCGGCCAGAGAGCTGGCAAACTTCGTGAATACCGTGAGATTCTCGGGCACCGCGAGCGAAGCTTCCGCTGCATGGGCGGCGTAATTGAGCCCGATCGCGAACACTTGCCGCGGTTGTGGTGCCGGGATGCCGAATTCCTGGCGGGGCACTTGGGACAGGGGCTTTCCGGATGTGTTCTGCAGTGTTGCGGCGACGTCGAGAAGTTCGTCCCAGCGTTCGTAGCATTCCTGGATTCGGGGACTGAAACGCCCGCCGGTTTCCTGTGAGATGTCGATGACTTCGCTGTCTGCGGTGACGAGCTTCAGCCTATTGGAGATGTTGGCCAGGCGCATATGTAGTCCTTTGGCTGAGGGGGCTGGATATTGATTGGCTCATTTTCCGGCTCAGACCGATACGTCGAACTCTATGATGCCCCAGCCTTCGAAGGTCCCTGACCAGCGGCCGGCTTCGTTCATGGGCACTGCTTTAAGGCAGCTGCCAGGGAGGATGACCTGTCCCGGTTCGAACTCGACGTCGTACTCGGCAAGGCGGTTGACGAGCCAAGCGACGGCCGCGAGGGGGTTGCCGAGAATGTTTTTAGTGGTTCCGGCGATTACTTCGCGGTCGTTGAATCGCAGCACCCCGCGGGTATCGCGGAGGTTCAGTTCAGTGACACGGCGGGGTGTGCCACCGAGAATGATGGCACCGGTGGAACCGTTGTCTGCGAGCGTGTCCGGAAGGCTGATCGCCCAGTCCTTGACCCGGGAGTCGATGATTTCTATGGCCGGCAGCGCATAGTCGATGGCGCTGATGACGTCAGCGATGGTGGTGTTCGGCCCGCGCAAATGCTTTCGCAGCACGAAAGCCGGCTCGAGTTCCACGAACGGCTCGATGAACTTGTCCCTCTTCAGGGTGGTGCCTTCATATTCGAAGGTGCTGGCCACCAGGTGCCCGTAGTCCGGCTGGTCAAGGCCGAAGGCGTCCTGCATGACTTTGGCGATGTTCCCGAGCTTGTAGCCCACGAGGCAGTCGCCGTTGGCAACTGCATGGCTGACGTTGATCTTCTGCACCTCGAATGCGGCATCTACATCCAGGGCCGGGCACGTCTCTGTGGGTGCCGCGATGGGAGTGCCTTGAAGCCGGGCAGTGCGGAGATTGCCCGCGACGTCTTCGAGCGTGATGGTGGACATGGGCTATTTTCCTTCTGGAGTGTATGTGGATCTCCGGCCCCGGACGTTTCTTTGTGTTGAGAGAGGCCTGTCCGGGGCCGGAAGTTTGCAGCAGCTTCTTTAACGAGGCTGTTCTGGCCTGCCATCGATGAGCCGGTTGATATGCCATGGGTTCGCATCCTGCAGGGGTGCGGGGCGCAACTGTTCGGGGAAGTTCTGGTATGCGACGGGGCGCAGGAACCGGTAGATCGCCAGGGTGCCGACAGACGTTGTTTTTGAGTCGGAGGTGGCCGGATACGGGCCGCCGTGGACCACGGCGTGGCCGACTTCGACCCCTGTGGGCCATCCGTTGACGATGATCCTGCCGACTCTGCGTTCCAGGGCCGGGATGAGGGCCGAGGCGACGGGATAGTCCTCTTCGGTCACGTGCAACGAGGCAGTCAGCTGCCCATCCAGCTTGGATGTGGCTTCGATCAAGTCCTCCACCCCCTTGTAACGGACCACGAGGCTGGCGGCACCGAAGATTTCCTCGTGCAGGACCGGGTTGCTGGTGAACACGTTCAGGTCGGCACCGAAAACTGCGGGGGCGGGCGCGTTCGCCGTCGGGCCGCTCTTGCCCCGGCCGATCAGCTCGACTTCGGGCACGGACTCCAGGGTGTTGTAGCCGTGTTCCCAGGCAGAGGCGATGCCCCCGCTGAGCATGGTCTGTCCGGAAAGCTGGGTTACTGCCTCTGTGACGGCTCCCGTGAAACGGTTTCCGGCCTCACCGTCCGGAACGAAGACAAGCCCGGGGGAGGTGCAGAGTTGCCCGGAGCTGCCAGTGACCGAGGCGACGTACTGGTGAGCGAGCGTTTCAATGTCCTCGTTCAGGGCGCCGGGGAAGACGTAGACCGGGTTGATGGAGGACATTTCGGCGTAGACCGGGATCGGTTCTGGCCGGGCCGCGGCGGTCCGCATCAGGGCGGTGCCTCCGGCGCGGGATCCGGTGAAACCGACAGCCTTAATCGCCGCGTCTGCAACGAGGGCCTGGCCGATGCTCGCGCCTGAACCATAAATGAGCGAGAAGACACCGGGGTGCAGGCCAAGATCGCGGACGGCCTGGACGATGGCCTGGCCCACGAGCTCCGCGGTTCCGGGGTGGGCGTTGTGCGCCTTGACGATCACCGGGCAGCCGGCAGCGAAGGCAGAGGCCGTGTCGCCGCCCGCGACGGAGAAGGCCAGCGGGAAGTTGCTGGCGCCGAAGACTGCTACCGGGCCGAGCGGAATCTGGCGCTGCCTGATGTCGGCCCGGGGGAGGGGCTTGCGCTCGGGCAGGGCGGGGTCAATGCGGACGCCGCGGAAGTCACCCTGACGCACGACGTCGGCGAAGAGCCGCAGCTGCCCGGTGGTGCGGGCACGTTCGCCAAGGAGACGTTCGATGCCGAGCCCGGTTTCGATGGAGGCCCGCTCGACGAGTTCATCACCGATGGCGTCGATGTTGTCCGCGATGGCTTCCAGGAACCGTGCATGCTCCTCGGGCTCAAGGGTGCTGAAGGAGTCGAAGGCATCGGCAGCCGCGTCGGTGGCCGTTTTGAGCTGCTCTTCGCTGATCAGGGTGTAGGCCGGTTCCAGCTGTTCGTTGGTGGCCGGGTTGATCCCGTAGGTTGTGCCGTTGGTTCCGGCAGCGGTTTCCCCGGCGATGAGGGAGTGTCCGTTTAAAGTCATGGTCGCGCCTCCTGCGCGGATGAAAGCATGTTGGGGCAGCGCTCGGCGGGATGGAGCTGCTGCCTGTTGTGTTTTGCTGGGCCGGGCAGTTCCGCTTAGGCGTTGCCGGCTCCCAAGTGCCAGATGCCGAGTGCGGAAAGCAGTTCCCGTGGATCCCAGACGACCCATTCCTCAGCGACTTTGTCGTTTTTGAAGCGGAGGAAGGATGCGCCTGTGACAGTCACGGCCCGGCCAGTCGCCGGCACATCCATGAACTCGCCCTTATGGGTGCCCTGGGTCTGCCAATGGATCGCGGCGGTGGCTCCGTCTTCGATGATGTGCAGGATTTCGGTGCTTGTATCCGGAAAAGCAGCGTGGGTGGCTTCGATGGTCTTCTTCAGGCTGGCGTAGTCTTCAATACCTGATTTGGAACGGCGGACGTACTCCGGTGCGAGCAGCTGCTCGAACGCGGCCAGGTCTCCGTCGCCCCAGGCCCGGTTCCAGGCGTTGAGAATTGTTTCCCGTCGGCTCATGATGCGCTCCTTGCTGCTGCTGTTTCGGTGGGGGCGGGGATTTCGATGGGCTGGTACTGGCCGAACTTGCCGCCCCTGAAGAGCAGGGCGTCGCCGGTGCCTTCTTCCATGTTTGTCACGGCTCCGACCACCATGTAGTGATCGCCCACCACAACTTCGGCGGTGACCACGCAGTCGATGTAGGCGGTCGCGCTGTCCAGGTGCGGTGTGCCGAGGGGGCCGATGGTGCAGGGCAGGTCATCGAATTTCCTGGGTCCCTTCCGGGACAGGGAGCGGCAAACGTTGAGCTGGTCGTCGGAGAGGATGTTCGCCGTGAAGTTCTGGAGCTTGCGCAGTTTCGGCCAGGTGGAGGATGACTTATCGACGCAGAACATCACCAGGGGCGGCTCCAGTGACAGGGACTGGAAGGTCCCGACGATCAGTCCGAGTTTCTCGTCGTCGTCGTTGACGCCGGTTATGGCGGTAACGCCAGTGGGCAGCTTGCCCAGGATCTGGCGGTAGTAGGCAGGTGTAATCTCGGCCACGGGAGAGGTGGCGGGGGTGATATCCATATCGATCTTCCTTGATCAGGAGGTTTAGGTCAGGAGCTTCGGCTCAGGCGGCTTCGCGGAAGCTTCCGAAGCGGCCGCCGTGGAAGATGAGGGGAGTGCCCTCACCGGATGTCATGTCCAGCACGCTGGCAATGACGACGATGTGGTCCCCGGCCGTGAACTGCTGTTCAACACGGCAATCGAACCAGGCCAGTGATCCGTGAATGTGCGGGGTGCCCCAGACCGATTCGGACCAGTTCACTGCGTCGAGTTTGTCCTCACCCTTCGCCGAGAGTGCGCGGCAGACTGGTTGCTGCTCTTGGGCGAGGAGGCTGATGCTGAACACGCCTGCCTCCGCGATTCTCGGCCAGCTTGTGGACGAGTGCATCACGCTGAAGGTCACCAGTGCAGGCTCCATGGACAGCGAGGCGAACGTTCCTACGATCATGCCGTTCTGGGTACCGCTGACTGGGTCGGTGGAGCAGACGGCCGCGACGCCGGTGGGTAGGTGCCGCATGACGGCACGGTATGTTTCCGGGCTGATGTGCCGGGCTGCAATGGCGGGGGCGCTCATGGCTGTTCCTTCAGTTCTGTAAGGTTGTTCAGTTCCGAATGGACGTTGCGGCCGGCGCGCAGGCCGCTTTCGATGGCGCCGTCGAAGAAGCCGGCCCAGATGTTAGCGATGTCGCTGCTGGCGAAATGCAGCGCGCCTTCGCTGGCCTGCTGGTCCCGGTGGTACTTGGTGAGCTGGCCGGGACGCTGGATCTGCCAGGTTTCCTCGGCGTATGGATCGGACATCCAGTGGTGGCCGGCGACTTCGAGGACTTCCAGGTCGTCGCGCCATACCTTGATGGCTTCCTGGACCTGTTCGATGTCGGTGACGTCGATGCGGTTCGCGTCGGCACCGAAGCCGACCAGTACGGCGTCATCTTCTCCGATGAATTCGGTGCGGATCACGGACAGCGGCTTGTCCTGGGCGGAATAGGCGAAGAACGGCTTGATGGGTCCCTGGACCCGGATCCAGGCCTTCACGCCCTGGGACGCGGTCTTTTCCCGGCTGGCGGCGAGCTTGCCGTCAGACAGGGCGGGCTGGACATCGAGCTTGCGCAGAATGTTCTGCGGCAGGGTGATGACGACCTTCTTGGCGTGGATTTCCTGGCCGTCGCCGTAGCGGATGGTGGCGCCGTCGCTGTTGTGGCGGACTGCGGTCACCGGGGCGTTGAGGCGGATGTCAGCGTCGGTGTCCTCGGCGATCGCCTTGGGCAGTGTGTCGTTGCCGTTCTTTAGACGGAAGATCGCCGAGGCCTCGTGCATCAGGTGCCAGTGGCCGGATGCCCCGGCGGTCCAGCGCAGGGCGTTGACATAGGCGCACTGGTCCAGGGGCGCGTTGAAGTGGCCCACCCAGGCGGCCTCGTTCGCGTTCCGCTCGTCCTCGGAGAGGTCCAGCTTGTCCAGCATTTCCTGCAAGTTATACTGATCGACCTCGGCCAGGTTCTCCACCCTCAGCGGGGCATCCGGCCGGGGAAGCCACTTCATCGTGTCTTCCAACAGCCGGGTCATGCCGGGATCGATCAGCCCCATGAAGTCTTCCAGCGTTCCGCGGCGCACTTCATCGCCGGCGAGCCAGAACGTTTCCTCCGAGCGGGGACCGCGGGAGACCTCAAGACCGTAGCGGGTGACCTCGGCCCACACATGAGGCTGGGTCCAGTGCAGCCAGTTGCCGCCGATCTCCAGGTTCTGGCCCAGGCGGCGATCGGTCCACAAGCGGCCGCCAAGACGATCGCGGGCTTCCAGGACAACCACATTGTGGCCGCGGTTGCCCAGCTCACGCGCGGTGATGAGGCCGGCAAGACCGGCACCGATGACAACTACGTCGGTCTGTTCAGTCATGTTTGTCTCCGTGATGTATCTGTTGTGGCCAGGACGCTTAGCGGGTGGCTTCAGTGAGATGCCTGGCGCGGTGTCCGGTGGCGGGGTGGCCGTCCAGGGTGTACCTGTGGCCGGGGAAGAGCTTTTCGCGCAAGGTCACCGGTTCCTGATCCTCGGTGCGGGCCGGGGAGACCAGGCCCTGGGCGCGCAGTTGCGGCAGCGCAAGTTCGATGAAGTCTTCCCAGCCACCCGGCTTGGTGGTGTAGCTGAGGTTGATGCCGTCGATGTCGGCCTCGTCGCGCCAGCGGCGCAGTTCAGCCGCGACCGTTGCCGGGGAACCTACGATCGTGGAGCCGGTGCCGCCGACGGCAAGGAATACCGCGATCTGTCGCGGTGTCCAATCCCGGTCCGGGTCGGCCTTGGAGAACATGTCAACCATGGATTGTCCCGCCTTCGTTCCGACGGACCGCAACGGGGTATCCAGGTCGTACTCCGACATATCGATGCCGGTCCAGCCGCTGAAGCGTGCCAGGATTCCATTGATCGGCGCGTTCTCCACGGCCTTCCGATACTTTGCCTGGGCTTCTTCATCGGTGGGTGCAACCACCACGGTGAGCAGGATGACCACCTTGACGTCCCGGGGATCTCGGCCGGCATCTGCTACTGCTTGGCGGAGCTTGCCCACTGTGCGCTTGGCACCCTCCACGGAGGTGCTCTGGATGAAGACGGCCTCAGCATGCTTGCCGCCGAATTCCATGCCCCTGGAGGAGGAGCCTGCCTGGAACAGCACGGGGGTGCGCTGCGGGGAGGGCTCGCACAGGTGGAAGCCGGGCACGCTGAAGTGCTGGCCGGAATGGTTGATCGGATGCACCTTTTGGGGGTCGATGTACGTTGCCGATTCAGCGTTCCGGACCACGGCGTCCTCTTCGAAGGAGCCTTCCCAGAGCTTGTAGACGACGTCCATGTACTCGTCGGCCATGTCGTAGCGCTCTGCGGGGGTGAGCTGCTGCTCCTTGCCGAGGTTCCGGGCGGCGGCCTCGGAATAGGATGTCACGATGTTCCAGCCGACGCGGCCGGAGGTGAGGTGGTCCAGGGAGCTGAACTTGCGGGCCAACAGATAGGGCGGCTCGTAGGTTGCGGAGCAGGTTACGCCGAAGGTGAGGTGCTTCGTCACGGCGGCCATGCCGCTGATCAGCACCGTCGGATCGTTGATCGGGAACTGCGCCGCATCGCGCAGCGCAGCATCCCCGTTCCCGCGGAACACATCGTGGTAACCCAGGTTGTCCGCAAAGAAGATGCCGTCGAATCCGGCCCTCTCGAGCATCTGTGCGACGCCGGTCCAGTATTGGAGATCCGTGTAGCGGTGGCCTTGGTCCCTTTCGTTGCGCCAGGACCCGGATGTCAGGTGCGCGGGGGCAAAGACATCGAAGGCGAAAAGGCTCAGCGGTGCATTTTTCATGGCGGCGGTGCTTCCTTGAACTCGTGCCGGACAGTGCGACAACATCTGCTTCAAACGTTCAGCTTCTGAACACTGCGTTCAATTTAGTTTGTTGCATACCTCACTGTCAAGAGGGACTGCATTGAGGGAAATGTTGCTTGGCCGTATTGACACCTTCTTGTGATGCGTGCCATATTTCTGATCACGACGTTCGATTTATGAACGTTGGGCGTAGAAACTGCGGCCCTGTATCCCTGCCGTGCGACTAACCGCCGGCCCCTCTCCATCGTTCAAAAAGCACGAGAACAAGGAAGTCCATCGTGAATTCATCCTTAACGCCGGTCTCCGCACCGTCATTGAAGTCGCCTGCCGGGCAGGATCCGCGCAAGCACCGGTTCCTCATGAAGCTCAGCGCAGTTATCGCCGGAGGAATGTTTATTGACGGCTTTATCCTTGGGGGCATCGGCCTGGTCATGCCGGCTCTGACCGCTGACCTTGACCTGTCCTTGACCTGGCAGGGATTGATTGGTGCCTCGGCGTTGATCGGTATTTTCTTTGGCGGGCCAATCGGTGGCTACCTGGCCGACAAGATCGGACGCAAGCCGATGTTCATCGTCGACCTTGCCATCTTCCTGCTCGGCTCGGCAGCCCAGTTCTTCGTCGCTGATGCGTGGCAGCTGTTCGTGATCCGCCTGGTCATGGGCATGGCCATCGGTGCCGATTACGCGATCGGCTGGCCCCTTCTGGCCGAATTCTCACCGGCCCGCCTCCGGGGCAAGCTCCTGGCCTTCCAGGAAGTCGCCTGGTATGTCGGCTACCTTGGCGCCTATGCGCTTGGATACTTCATGTCGTCGGCAATTGACGCTGACTGGCGCATCATCCTGGGCATGAGCACCATCCCGTCCCTCATCGTCTTCCTGCTTCGCCTGGGTACCCCCGAGTCGCCGCGCTGGCTTATCAGCAAGGGACGACTAGAGGAAGGCCTGGCCATCGCCAATGAGTACATGGAGGATGCCGACGTCCGGGATATGGCGGAGGAAAAGCGCGAATCAACCAGTTTCCTCCGGCTGTTCTCGCCCAGGTACCGCAACGCGACGATCTTTGTCTCCGTGTATTGGGTTTGCAACGTCACCCCGTACTTCGCCATCGCCACCTTCGCTCCGATCGTGCTCGAAAGCCTGGGTGTTGAAGACGGCCTGAGCGGCGCGCTGCTGCTCAACGGCGTGGTCGTGGCCGGGGCGATTGCCGCCATGTACCTCATAGATAGCGTTGGACGCCGCAAGCTAGCCATCCCTCCGATGTGGACCGGGGCGGCCGCCCTGATCATCATTGGCCTGTTCTCCCACGTCTCGCCGATCATCATCCTGGCTTGCTTCGTGATCTTCTCGTTCGCGAACGCCCTCTCCACGTCACTGACCGGCGTCTATCCCGGTGAAGTCTTCCCCACCGAAATCCGCGGCGCCGGCGTTGGCTTCGCAACGGCCATGTCGCGCATCGGTGCCGCAGCAGGAACCTTCATCCTCCCGCTGTCCGTCAGTGGTCTGGGCATAGGTGCCACCATGCTGATCGCCGCCGGCATCTGCGTCGTCGGCGCTGTCGTCTCCCACTACCTCGCCCCCGAAACCAAGGGACTCAGCCTGGGCGAAACATCAGCGCTGCTCGGGGCCAAGGAGGCTCATCATTCCCACAAGGCCTGATTCGGCCAGTGGGACGGAAGGGCACCTTCCCAGGCTTGCGCCGGGGAGGGTGCCTTTCCGTTTCGCGCAAGACGAGGGTGAACGCCTCGTTCGGTACTTGAAAGGGCCTAGGATGGAAGTCGACATCAAAGTCAAGGCCACCCCAGCCTTGAGCGGACGGACGCGAACCGGGAGCGGCGGAAATGGCAGAGGGACAAAACGCAGTAGCGGTGGATCTATCAGAGGGCGATGCGTCAGCTTCCGAAGAGTCCATTGACCTGACAAACAAGTCGGTCGTCAAGGCCACAGTGTTGCTCCGCGAACTTGGCCGTCATCGGCACGGAATCACGGTCACCGAAATAGCCCAAGCCGTGAAGATGACGCGTCCCACAGCCTTTCGCCTGCTCCTCAGTTTGGAACAGACGGGCTTTGTAGACCGCGTGGACAACCGCTACATGCTCGGATGGCAGATGGCGCGACTGGGCCGGCTGGCTGACCCCTTTACCGGGGCCGTTGCCAGGATCCAGCCGGTCCTGGACGAATATGCGGGCAAGCTCAACGAGACGCTTAGCTTCGCCATCATGCGAGGCGAAACGTCCTACGACGTGATCGCCGAAGCCTCGGCCTCGCGTTACCTGAATGCTTCCCACCTCTACGTCGGTGGAACCTATCCGGTGCATGCCAGCGCCACCGGAAAGCTCCTTCTCTCCGAGTTGAGCGATGACAAGATCTCTGAACTGCTGCCTAAGAAGCTGGAGTCGTACACCGCTCAGACCATCACCAGCAGGGACGCCCTCCTGAAGGAGCTGCGCCAGATCCGGGAGCAGGGCTACGCAATCCTTGACGATGAACTGGAAGAGGGCCTCTACGCGGTTGCGTGTCCGGTCCGCGACGGCGCGGGCGTTCTGGTCGGGGTTCTGGCAGTCCAAGGACCCGTCCAGCGGCTCAAGTCAGAGCGGTTGCCCAGTACGATCGATCAGCTGCGCCAGGCTGCAGACGAGGTCGCGAAAGCTCTGGCCTAGCCTAGGCTCCGGCAGCCGGGCCTTTGTCCGGAGCGGAAATCGTGTGAGCCGGTGTCGCCGAAGGTTAGGCATCAGCCATGGCGATGAGGTTTTCCCGGGAAGGGTATTTCCAGCGCACGTATTGCACGGGGAGTCCGGTTCGTTCGGCGATCAGGCTATGGGTTACAGCGTCTGGGCCCTGCTTGTTGCTCATCTCGGTGATGCAGGCAATCAGGACCTTTGTCCTTCGTTCATTTCGTTCGCGGAGGATGTCAGCGACTGGTCTTGAGGGTTTTGGCTTGGGCTTTTGGCGCCAGTGCGTCATATCTTTCACCTTTGAGGTTTCTCAACTGCCGCAGGGCAGGCCCTTCCAGCGGCGGCCTGGATTTCCAGTGCTCCCAGGCGGGCAGGCCCTAGGCGCCTGGGCTTTCGAAGTACAGCCCGGCCCACGGGATGCAGGTCATGACGCCGGAGCTGGAGACCTGATGAGCGGCGGCATTCAGCTCATGATGGTTGGCAGGAGCAGGTTGGGGGAAGCGTTCGAAGACGCTGGCGAGCATGCGCTTTACGGTGATCATGGGGTCCCTCACTAACTGGGCGTGGACGGGGTCCGGGGGTGGAAGCTTCTTGGTGTCGGGGAGCCGACGTTGGTTCGCCAACATTGGGAAGTCACGATATGAACGCGGCGTTCGCTCTTTGAACGTGACTCCATTGTGGCGCGACTCACTCTTATTTGCAAGTTCCATTGCCTCTTCGCGCCAGGGTCTTACGTTGCGGAGGCCTTGACGCATGCCCATAAATTGAACGTGACGTCCATGAGGTGAACGTACAATGTCCAGCATCAAGCTGGTCAGCCAAATATCCCCGGAGCCAAAGAGAATGCTCACACAACTCCAAATCCACAACCCGAAGGTTTCCTTCATTACCTGCGATGCCGGTCCCGGACTGGTCCAGGCTCTCCCGCCGCGACGCCGTCCGAGTGATTCGCAGCGACGGTAGCGCAATCTCCGGGCGAATAGACATGATTGCCGTAGACCGTAGCGTCTTCTGGGTGATGCAGGATGAAGGGCTTGGACGAGTCATGGTCTGCAGGGCCGACAAACCCTTTGTCATCAAGACTGCCGGCAGTGGAGATTGAAGCTGGAGTGCCTGTCTGCGTTAGCTTGGCAAGGCCGTCGAGAATTGCCCCAAGCTGCACGTTGTACGCTCCCTTGGAGGGTAAAGGTCCATCAGAAGGGCAGGGGCAGCCTTGCTGTTCTGCCGCCGTCGAGCACTATGATCTCCCCGGTAAGGAAGCCTGATCTGTCACTTGCCAGAAAGACGGCAAGATCGCCGACGTCGGCCGGCCGTCCTACACGTCCGACAGGGTGCAGGCGGTCCAGGGCCTCGCGGGCACCGGTCGCATCAGGCCGGGAAGCCAGATAGTTCTCGCTCAGTTCGGATGCGATCCATCCGGGAGCAATGGCATTGCATCGGATGTTGTCCTCGCCGAGGTCGACCGCCATGGCGCGCGTCATGCCGTGGATACCCGCTTTGGAGGCGCAGTAGACGGCATGGTTGGGATTGGCTGCGAGCCCTTCGATGGAGCCTATGTTGATGATGGTTCCCCCGCCACGCTGCCGGAGGTGCGGCACTGCCGCCTGCGTCAGGAACAGTGGTGCCCGCAAATTAAGAGCCATCATCTGGTCCCATTCGTCTGGCCGGATCTCAGAGACGCTGCGTTCAAACATGATGCCGGCGTTGTTGACAACGATGTCGATGCCACCAAACTGCTCGGACGTGCGCCCGATAACCTCGGAGGCTGCTGACACGACGCTCATGTCGGCCAGGATGCCGAGAACGCTTGGATGCTTCTCCAGTGCAGGCTCCAGGGGTCGCTGTTGGACTATCGCCAGCTGCGCTCCTTCCTTCAAGTAGCGGTCGACGATTCCGCGGCCTATTCCTTGTCCCCCTCCGGTAATCAAGGCGATCTTGCCTTCCAGCTGCATTGTTCCTTCCTTTCGCTTCCTCGACGGCGCGAGCGATTTGAGGTCTGTGACATGGCTGTAGCGAGGTCCATTCGTGTGAAGATCAGTCCTCGCAAACCTGGGAGTTCACCGGGCTGTCCTGGGCTTGAGACGGATGGGAGGACCTTGGACGATTTGCTTTTAGGGCGCGGATAAGAGCCACGGCGGAAATGGTGCCCCAAGCGACATTAAGGGCTACAAAGGGCCAAGCACCGTGGTAGTAGCCGTTGACCATCAGGGCAACTGATCCTGTTAGGTTGCACCCTTGGAAGAGTCGACCATTGCTGATCCAGCCAAGCGACAAGGCTGCGTATCCCGCCAGCACTACCAGCGCCCCAAGCCAGCCGCCCAATTCAGCCAATAACGCCATTGCTGACTCCTCTTCCAATCCCGATCCCTGGCGGATGCACATCGTTTAAGTCACTGGAAGCACGGCGCGCCTACCCAAATCCGTCTTGCCATTTTGGGCCAGAGCCGTTCCCGCTGGCAGTGGCGCAATTAAGAATCGGCTATTGACGTTGTGACTTCCACCACTCTACTATTTTGATCATCAAGTAAACAACATGTTCACCTAGTGAACGAGAGAAAGTCTCTTCAATGAACCAAATGAGGATCTTCGCCTTTGACTTCAACGGCCCTGCTCACCTGTCGGCAGGTCTGTGGAAGCATCGCGATGACCGGGGGACCCAGTACACGTCCGTGCAGTACTGGGTTGACTACGCCCGGTTGCTGGAGAGCGCCTGCTTCGACGGGATTTTCTTCGCGGACAATGTCGGATACCACGACGTCTACCGCGGCACCGTGGACGCCGCACTGAAGGATGCTGCGCAGATCCCGGCCAACGATCCGGCCTACATCATTCCCGCCATGGCTGCCGCGACTACGAATCTCGGCTTCGGTGTCACTTCCACCACCGCCTACGACCACCCGTACTCCCTGGCGCGGAAGTTCGCCACCCTGGATCACCTCACTGACGGGCGCATTGGCTGGAACGTGGTGACGTCCTATGCCGACAGCGCCGCAAGGAATCTCGGCAGCGGCGAACAGCGCGCCCACGACGATCGGTACGAGGTGGCCGAGGAGTTCATCGACGTTGCCCTCAAGCTCTGGGAAGGCTCGTGGGAAGAGCAGTCGGTCGTGGCCGACCCGATATCCTCCACCTACGTCGATCCGCAGCGGGTCCACCCCATTGAGCATTCCGGCAAGCACTTCACCGTGCCGGGCATCTTCCTCTGCGAACCCTCCCCGCAGCGCACCCCCGTGATCTTCCAGGCCGGAGGCTCCAGCCGCGGGGTGGCCCTCGCAGCTGCTACCGCAGAGGCCGTCTTCATGAACGCCTTGTCCAAGTCCGCACTGAAGCAGCAGGTCGACCGGCTACGCCAGCAGACTGCAGAGGCCGGGCGCAACCCAAGCCACGTCGCAGTGCTGCAGATGATCACCGTCATCAGCGGCCGGACCGATGCCGAGGCCCAGGCTAAGTACGAGGAGTACCGGAACCTGGTCTCCTACGACGGCGCCATGGCCCGCTACAGCGGCTGGTCGGGACTGGACATGTCCACGTTCGATCCCGATGTCCCCCTTCGGCACGTCAAAACCAACGCCGGCCAGACCATGGTCGACCTCTTCTCCAAGATGGATCCGGAGAAGGAATGGACTCCGCGCGACATCGCGGAGTACATCGGCATCGGCGGCACTTCGCCAGTCATCGTCGGCGGGCCGGAGACGGTCGCCGACGAACTCGCCGCCTGGATGGAAGAGACAGGCATCGACGGCTTCAACGTCTCCCACGCCGTCAAATACCGGGACATCAAGGACTTCGTCGACTTCGTCGTCCCTGAACTCCAGAACCGCGGCCTGATGCGCACCGAATATGAAGGCTCCACCCTACGGGAAAACCTTTTCGGCGCAGGTCAGGCACGACTGGCCGAGGATCACCCCGGGACCTCCTACCGCGACGCCCTGTCAGTAAAGGCCCACTAAGGACAACATCATGAACGCCGACACATCAGCTCCAGTTGGAGCCATCACCCCCACTGAATACCGGGAGGTCTTCGGGCTGCTCCCCACCGGAGTTGTGGCGATCACGGGCCTAACGGATGAGGGGAAGCCCATGGGTTTCGTCGTGGGAACTTTCCAGTCCTTGTCATTGGATCCGCCGCTGGTCACGTTCTGCGTGGATAAATCCTCCAGCACCTGGCCGACCCTCCGTTCCTTGGGTCGCTTCACCGCCAACATCCTTTCCACTCAGCAGCTCGATGTTTGCAGGGCGCTTGCTCGGAAGGGAGAAGACAAGTTCCAGGGGATTGAATATGCGGAAAGCCCCATCGGTACCCCCCGCATCCTCAATTCAACAGCCTGGATCGACTGCCACGTGGCCTCCGAAGTGGTCGCCGGGGACCACTACATGATCGTCGGTTCAGTGACGGCGATGGAGTCCGGGGCAGGAGACGCGCTGATGTTTCGCGGAGGCAAGTTCGGGGAATATAGCCTCTGGCCCACCGACACCCATCCAGAAAGCAGAAAACCAATGAATATGTTGACTCGCATCGTCGATGCCTGGAGCCGCGCCTGGGGGGAAGGGGACACAGGTGCCTTCGAAAGCATCGTCGGCAAGGGCTACGTGCGCCACTCCAAAACCGGAGAAGAAGGCCTTCCTGAGGTCATCCGGCAAATCCAGGAGTCACACGCCGCATTCTCAGACTTCAAAGTTCACGTCCTGCAGGCCGTTGAAGACTCTGAACACATCGCCATCCACTGGAAGAGCGTCGGCACACACACCGGGAACTACATGGGAGTGCCGCCCACCCAGCGCACCGTGACCGTGAACGGCGCCTCATTCCTGCGCCACAAGGACGGCCTCATCATCGAAGAATCGGTCGTATGGGACCCCCGGGAACTCCTGTCTTCCATGAACATCTGGCACCTCGGCGACCAGGTTAGGAGAAACGCGTGAACGCCTCACATCTACAAGCACTCACAACGGATCATCGCGAGGAAGCAATGAACCCTGAAGTCCCCTTCATCCAAGTGGAGCACCTCACCAAGGTCTTCCACCCCGCCAAGTCCCGGCCGCTGCGACTGCTGCCCAAAAAGGCCGCCAACCAAGGCTTCGTTGCCGTCGACGACGTCTCCTTCCAGGTGCAGCAGGGGCAGATTTTCGTCATCATGGGACTGTCCGGCTCAGGGAAATCGACCATCATCCGCATGCTGAACCGGCTCATCGACGTCAGCGACGGATCCATAACAGTTGATGGAAAAGACGTCCGCGCCCTGGCTCCCGCCGGGCTCCGCGCCTACAGGAACCAGACCATCAACATGGTCTTCCAGCACTTCGGGCTCTTTCCGCACAAGTCCCTAGTGCACAATGTGGCCTTCGGCCTGAAGGTGCGTGGCGTAGACAGGGAAACCCGGGAGGCCAAGGCAGCAGAAGCCCTCGCGCTCGTTGGCCTCGGGGACCGCATTCATGCGATGCCGGACCAGCTCAGCGGCGGAATGAAGCAACGTGTCGGATTGGCGCGCGCACTGGCCACCGACGCTGAGATCCTGCTGATGGACGAACCGTTCAGCGCGCTCGACCCCCTCATCCGCAAGGACATGCAGGAACTGCTGATCAAGCTTCAGCGGAATTTCAAGAAGACCATCGTGTTTGTCACTCACGATTTGAATGAAGCAATGTATCTCGGCGACCGCATCATGGTGATGAAACAGGGCAAAAGCATCCAATGCGGGACCGCGATGGACCTGCTCGAAGCACCCGCGGATCCATACATCGAGGAATTCGTTGCCGAAGTCGACCGGAGCAAGGTGGTCACGGCCGGGATGATCGTAAGGCCTCTGGATCCATCTGGCGCCCCACCGGGAGATCCGGACGCGGGGGCGGTGCGCGTCTCCGATGCCACCGTGCTGAATGAACTGCTCCCGATCTTCGCCGCGGGGACAGAACGGGTGGAGGTCGTCGACCAGCAGGGCGCATCCGTTGGGCACGTCACCGCAGAGGAAGTCTTTACCGCGCTCTCACCGAAGGGGTACAGCAATGCGTCTTGATATTGGAGGCTGGTTCGAGTCGGTCATCGACTGGATGCTGGTCAACTTCGCGTGGTTCTTTGACGGCGCTGCCTGGCTGGTCAACCAAATCGTGGGGGGCGTGGAATACGTTCTTATCGGCCTGCACCCATTCCTGCTCATCGCAGTGCTGGCCGCTGCGGCTGCTGCCCTGACTCGCAGCCTTGGCCTGACCCTATTCTCGGCGGTGGCGTTCCTGCTCATTGTCTCGATGGGGCTATGGGTCGAGAGCATGTCCACTCTGGCCGTCGTGCTCGTGTCCGTACTGTTCTCGCTCGCCATCGGCATCCCGCTGGGAATCTGGGCCGCCCTCAATTCCTCGGTGAGCGCGGTCGTGCGTCCCATTCTTGACCTCATGCAGGCCATGCCCGTGTTCGTATACCTCATTCCGGCGGTCTTCTTCTTCGGCGTCGGCAGGGTTCCCGGGATCGCGGCCACCATCGTGTTCTCCATCCCTCCCGCCGTGCGCCTGACCGAGCTGGGCATCCGCAAGCTCGATGCCGAGCTGCTCGAAGCCGCCATGGCTTTCGGCGCGAAGAAGAGCCTCATCCTGAAAGACGTTCAGCTGCCGCTGGCCTTCTCTTCGATCATGGCCGGAGTCAACCAGGTCATCATGCTGGCCCTGTCCATGGTCGTGGTCGCAGGGCTGGTAGGGGCAGGCGGATTGGGCGGCGTCGTGGTCCAAGGAGTTGCCCAGTTGGACACGGCCCGCGGCTTCGAAGGTGGACTCGCCGTCGTCATCCTGGCCGTTTACCTGGACAGGGTCACCAGCGGCGCGCGCTCCCTCGGCGACGTTCTGCGCAACAGGCGCATCAGGAAAGAACAGCGTGCTGCGGCTGGGACGCCCGCCGTCGCGGCCGTCAGCTAGAACCACCACCCACCACCCTTTGCATATTGGAGAAAAAGACCTTGATCAAGAAAATAAGCGCCATCCTGGCCTGTGCCGTCCTCACCGCAGGCGTGAGCGCATGCTCCGGAGTCAACACCGGAACCGGGGCCGACAAGAAAACCATTACCGTCGCCACAGTGCCCGGCTTTGACGACACCGTTGCCGTCACCGGACTGTGGACCGAATTGCTCGATAGCCGAGGATACAAGCTGGAGACTCGGAGTGTTGACTTGGCGGCTGGCTTCGCCGGCATCGCCCGCGGAGACCTCGACGGCTACCTTAATGCCTGGCTACCCACCACCCACGCGAGCTACATTGAGAAATATCGCAACGATCTCGTGGTCCCGGAAAAGCCCTTCTACGACAATGACCGCCTGGTGTTGGTCGCTCCGAAATCCGTTCCGGAGAACACCATCTCGGAAGTCGTCCAAAATGCCGACAAGTATGAGTCAAAGATCGTCGGTATCGAAGCCGGTTCAGGCGAAATGAAGATCCTCCCCGACGTGCTGAAGACCTATGGCGCCCAGGACAAGCTCAAGATCGTGGAGGGAAGCACCCCCGCAGCACTGGCCGCCCTCAAGGACGCCGCCGCGAAGAACAAGCCCCTGGTAGCCACGCTGTGGACACCGCACTGGGCCTTCGCATCGATGCCCATCAAGGTACTCGAGGATGACAAGGGGGGCTGGCCGAAGCCTGATGGCTCCTATGTGGTGTTCTCCAAGAACTTCGCGGAGAAGGAGCCACAAGTCCAAAAGTGGATGTCCAACAGCAAGCTCACGGATGAGCAGTACTCGAGCCTGATGCTGGCCGTCAGCGAAGCCAAGGAGCCGGTCGAAGGCGCCCGAAAGTGGCTCGAGACTCCCGAGAACCGCAAGGCCACAGACGAATGGTTCAACGATGCCAGTTGATATTGACGAACTCGCCGGCCACCTTCTGCGCGCACGCCGCGACCGCAGGCCACTGGGCTCGTTGACCCCACCGGGCACCAAGGCGACCATCAGCGACGCCTTCCGTATACAGCAGGAAGTCGTCAGGCAGCAGGTCCGGCAGGGGGACAAGGTCGCTGGATTCAAGCTAGGCAACATTGCCAAGGCGATGCAGAGCAAGTTCGGCGTGGACCAGCCGGACTTCGGCTACCTGCTGTCGAGCCAGTTCCATTATGAGAACCTGCGCCTGTCGCCTGAGACGTTCATTGACCCCTACGTCGAGCTCGAACCGGCCTTTGTGCTCAAAGGGGGCCTGGGCGGGGAGCATGTGACGGTCGCCGATGTCATTTCGGCCACCGACTATGTCCTTCCTTCGCTGGAGATCATCGATTCGCGTATTGAGGGCTGGAACATAGGCATCTTCGAAACGCTGGCGGACTGCGGTTCCACGGGAGCCATCATCCTTGGGGCAAAGCCACGTCGGCTGAGCGAAGTTGACCTTGCCGACATCTCCGGTGAGATACACGTCGATGGGAATGTGGTCGCGCAAGGCAACACCGCTGACATTTTCGGCAACCCCGTTTCGGCCATCGCGTGGCTCTGCCGGAGGGTGGCTGAGTTCGGCGTCGAGTTCCAGCCCGGCAATGTCATCCTCCCCGGAAGCTGTCTCGCCGCGGTTAGCCTCATTCCCAACACCCGCGTGACCGGCAGCTTTGCGGGGTGGGGCTCGGTCTCCTTTGAGTACGGTGGCGACAGCTAGTCTGAAGGAAAAACGATCTCGAAAGGCTCTCTCGTGACTGACAATGATTCCCGCTCCAAGAGCACGATCAGTGCCAACAGGTCCGTGGCACGCGCCATAAGCGTGCTACGGGCCCTGGCCGGCAACTCTGAGGCCGCCACGGCCTCAGACATTGCAAAGAAAGTCGGCCTGCCTCGTGCAACGACTTTCCGGCTGCTGCTCACCTTGGAAGAGGAAGGTTTCGTCGACAGGAGAGACAATCGCTACTCGCTGGGCTGGGACCTGGCACGGGTCGCCCGATCCGCCGACCCCTCGGCGGGAATGGTCGCCCGAGTCAGGGACTCAGTCCATAAGCTGGCGGAACAGCTCGGAGAGACCGTCACTCTCAGTCTGCGGCAGAGCCTTTTCGAACTCGACGTGGTCCTTCAGGAATCTCCCAGGTCCATCGCCGTCACGGTCTCGGATATGCGAGGCATGAGGTGGCCCCTTCATGCCTCGGCAACCGGAAAGCTGCTCCTGGCCGAGCTTAGCCCCGAACAGGTATTCCGGGCCACAGGCGAGGAGCTGCCCAAGCTGGCCGCAAGAACCATCACCGGCCGGGAACAATTACGCGCAGAGCTCGATATGGTCCGCCGCCAGGGGTGGGCGCACATCGACGATGAACTCGAAGACGGAATCTTCTCGATGTCTGTCCCCCTACGGGACAACGTCGGCCAGATGTTTGCAGCCGTGGCCATGGTTGCGCCCAGACACCGCATTGAAGCCGACGACATCAGGCAGCGCAACTTACAGATCCTGCTGGACGGTGCCGCGCAGCTTACCCACCAGCTGACAAGCACCATGCCCGCTAACGCTTGACCGCTCCGATTAGCGGCGGGCGGGTTACATCCAAGCAGCCACACCCATATGACCATGTGCGATCACTGAATGGAGAACGGCATGTCCACCAAGTCCTCAGCCACTTCCGCGGAGACCAGCAACGAAGAGCTGGAGCAGATCCTTGCCATGGCCCACACCGCCGTCCGTCCCTGGGGGAGCCTGCGCCCGGGGGCCCGAGCCGACGTCCTCGATAAGGTTGCGGCTGCCCTCGATGCCGCGGCCGAGCAGCTGATCCCGCTGGCCGCCGAAGAGACGCACCTGGCCCCAGGCCGGCTCGCTGGGGAGCTCAAGCGCTCCACCTTCCAACTGCGTCTGTTCGGTCAGACGCTGCGAGACGGTGGATACCTCGACGCTCGTATCGATCACGCAGACCCGCACTGGCCCATGGGTGCACCGCGCCCGGACCTTCGCCGGTCCTACCGTCCGATCGGCCCCGTCCTCGTCTTCGCGGCCAGCAACTTCCCGTTCGCCTTCTCAGTTGCCGGGGGTGACACTGCTTCCGCCCTGGCCGCAGGCAATCCAGTGGTTCTCAAGGCACATCCCGGCCACCACCAGCTCTCAGAACGCACGGCCGAGATCATGCTCGCGGCCCTTCAGGAAGCTGGAGCCCCTGAAGGAGTGTTCGCCCTCATCTCTGGCGTGGAGGCCGGCAAAGAGGCCCTGAAGGATCCCCGGATCAAAGCCTCCAGTTTCACCGGCTCGATCCCTGGCGGCAGGGCACTGATGGACATCGCAGTCTCCCGGCCGGAGCCCATCCCCTTCTATGGAGAGCTGGGCAGCAACAACCCAGTCTTCATAACCCCCGCCGCCGCAGCCGCCCGGGGAAACGCCATCGTCGAGGAATTCATCAGCTCGTTCACCCTCGGGGCCGGACAGTTCTGCACCAAGCCGGGCACCATATTCGTACCCACAGGTTCAGGTATCGTCGAGCAGCTCCGCGCTGCAGTTCTCCCCGACGCGGTGAAACTGCTACACGACCGCATCCAGTCAGGCTTCGTCGGCCGCCTGCAGGAACTGTCCTCCCATGAACGCATGGAAGTGCTGGTCCAAGGCCCGGACCCGTTGGGCGACCCGCCGTCCCCAACGCTGCTATACACCACCGCAGAGCACGTCCTCGCAGCCCCTCGCGAGCTGGAGGCCGAATGCTTCGGCCCCGCCGCGGTCGTGATCGAATACGACGACCTCGCCCAGCTGGTGCCCCTCGCCAAAACCTTCGAAGGCCAGCTCACAGCCACCATCCATGGCGAAGACAGCGACCCCGTGGCAGGGCTCGTGGAGGTGCTGGCCGAGAAAGCGGGACGAGTGCTGTGGAACCAATGGCCCACAGGAGTCTCGGTGACCTACGCCCAACAACATGGAGGGCCGTACCCCGCCACCACTTCACCACACACAACCTCAGTTGGCACGGCAGCGATCGAGCGCTTCCTCCGCCCTGTCGCCTACCAGGGCTTCCCGCAGCACCTCCTGCCTGAGGAGCTGCAGGATGCCAATCCCTTGCGCGCGCCAAGAATGGTCAACGGCCAGCGCTGAAAGCACCCGAACTCCCGCTGTAACCTCTTGCGTCACCGGGCAGAGTCGACAATAATTGAGCAGAACGTTCAAAAAGTGAACGTTCTTGGACTTGGTCCAAATCAGCAGGCTTCTCGACAGGCGCTGCACCGCCGGGCCTGCTGAGCACGCAGCCGCCTGATGCGCGCCACGATTTGCAAGTGAAACACCTTTGTCTCATCTCTCGAACACGTCCCCTTCCTCTTTCAGCAGACAGGAAACCTCATGTCCTCACAGCTCAGCGGTGTGCTCACCGCCCTTGCAACCCCGTTCACTGCCGACGGCCAGATCGACGAACCAAGGCTGCGTTTCCTCGTTGACCGCTCGATTGACGGCGGAGTCGACGGGGTGGTGGCCTGCGGCTCTACGGGTGAGTTCTCTGCGCTCGGCGTGGACGAACGACGTCGGGTGGTAGAGACGGTCGTGGAGCATACAGCAGGGCGGGTGCCGGTTGTGGCCCAGACCGGGGCGACCAGCACGGCCGAGGCCGTCCGTCTGTCCCGCCACGCACAGGAGTGCGGTGCTGACGTACTCATGCTGGTCACCCCCTACTACGAGAAGCTGTCGCTGGCCGAGGCCGCCGGGTACCTGCGCACCGTGGCGGAGGCAGTCGACCGGCCGGTGATGCTCTACAACATCCCGTCTGCCACCGGCGTCAACCTCGACGCCGAGACCGTGGGGAAGCTGGCCCGCGAAGTGGAGAATATCCGCTACATCAAGGACTCCAGCGGCGACATGGGACAGGCCACCCAGCTGATCCACCACCACCGAGAGCACATCTCCACCATCATTGGGTGGGACAGCCTGATCCTGGCCGCCCTGACCGAGGGTGCGGCCGGTGTCATGGCCGGCACCGCCAACATCCTGCCGCGCGAAATCGTATCCGTCTACAAGGCCGTCGCCGCCGGTGACTTCACCACAGCCCAAGCCGAGTGGAACCGGATCTACCCGCTGATCGACGCCATCCTCTCAGCGCCCTTCGTGCCCGCGGTCAAGGGCGCCCTGGCAGCGCTCGGCCATCCTATCGGCACTCCGCGCCGCCCCACCGCAGACCTTGATCCCGCGTTCCTGGTCCGCATCGAGAAGCTCATCACCGAACTGCAGCTGGAGGCGGCATACGCCTAGTCGGCGGCACGAGTCCCGCCGGCAGCCGCCGATCCATACCAAACCAAGCTTTCCGCATTCCCATCCCATCAACCGTCAGGAGTGACAATGACATCTACGGCAACAACCACCTCAGGTACCGTTCGGCGGGCCACGGAGCCGACGCCGATTCTCGCCATCGACAAGCTGCCCCCGGGCCAGCACTTCATCTCAGGAGAATTCAGGGCGGGAGCCGGCAATGAGTCCCAAGCCA
The DNA here is from genome assembly GCF_018613855.1 of Arthrobacter sp. ISL-30. Lineage (GTDB taxonomy): Bacteria > Actinomycetota > Actinomycetes > Actinomycetales > Micrococcaceae > Arthrobacter. Next base: position 23,734 of record NZ_JAGGPK010000061.1, on the reverse strand, counting down.
TTGTAGATCCGTGCACCGAGGCCGTGATCTGTGAGGTTGCCCAAGGCACCGCCGCCGATGCTGACGCGGCCGTCGGGGCCGCCCTCGAGGCTAAGGAGTCGTGGAGCCGCACTCTGCCGAAGCAGCGGGCAGAGATCCTGCTGGCCATCGCCGACCGACTGGCGGACAACGCGGACCTGCTGTCCCGACTGGAGGCTCTTAACACCGGCAAGCCCCTGATGGTGGCCGAGGACGATGTCGCCTCTTCCATCGATTCGTTTCGCTTCATGGCGGGGGCCGCCCGGGTCACGACTTCCCTGGCCGCGGGTGAGTACGCCGAGGACCATCTGTCCGTCATCCTGCGGGAGCCGCTGGGAGTTGTCGGGGTTGTTACCCCGTGGAACTACCCCCTGCTGATGGCGGTCTGGAAAATTGCGCCCATCCTGGCCGCAGGCAATACGATCGTGCTTAAGCCCTCCGAGCAGACCCCGCTGACCACCCTGAAGTTCGCGGAGTTGACAGCTGACCTGCTGCCGCCGGGAGTATTGAACATCGTCACCGGCCTCGGCCCAGTGATCGGCGCGCGCCTCGCCGAACACCCCGACGTGGACATGATCGCGCTGACCGGCTCCGTCAACAGCGGACGCGCCGTCGCCCGTGTGGCCTCGGAAACCGTCAAGCGCGTACATCTGGAGCTGGGCGGCAAGGCCCCGGTAGTCATTTTCGCCGACGCGGACCTGGCTGCTGCAGCCGAATCCCTGCGCGTGGCTGGATACTGGAACTCAGGGCAGGAGTGTGGTGCCGGCTGCCGCGTGCTGGTGCATGAGTCTGTTGCAGACCGTTTCACCCAATTGCTCGTCGAGCAGGTCAGCACGCTGGTGGTTGGAGAGCCTACAGCCGGAGCCGACGTCGAAATCGGCCCGATGATCTCCAAGGCCCATTTCGAACGTGTCCTGGGACACCTCGAGCGCGCCCAGGCCTCCGGGGCAAAGGCCGTCCTTGGTGGCGGTGCACTTGAGGGATCTGGGTACTTCGTCGCTCCGACCGTACTGGCGGACGTGCCTGAGGACGCCGCCTGCACCCTTGAGGAGATCTTCGGCCCCGTCGTCACCGTCGAGACGTTCTCCACCGAGAACGAGGCAGTAACCCGGGCCAACCAGGTGCCGTATGGGCTCGCCGCCTCGGTTTGGACGCTCAATCCGCAACTGGGCCACGACGTGGCCTCGCGGCTGGAGGCAGGCACCGTATGGGTCAACTCCCACCTGGTGCTGGCCACCGAGATGCCATGGGGTGGCTTCAAGAGCTCCGGTTATGGGCGCGATCTGTCCGCCTACGCCCTTGACGACTACTCGCGCACCAAGCACGTAATGCACAACAAGGCACGGTAGACCGCGCACGCCCGCCGTCTGCCGCCACTGACGCCTTCACTTCAAAGCCTTGCAAGCAGGGGCCGGGCGCAGGTGGCGACTGCGACGGTGGCGCAAGCGCGACGTTCAGCTCGCTTCGTCTCGAAAAGGGCTATCGGTCGTGGGACGCGGACACGACAACTGAACATGAGCCGTACGAAACAGGATTGGGCTTCGCCGTGAAGATGTCCCAGGACTCCTTCGTCAGCAAGGCCACGCTCGAAGGCCGGACCGAAGAAGGCTCTGCCCGTCGGCTACGCTGCTTGACTATCGACGACGGCAGGTCAATGAAACTAGCCAAGGAACCCGTCTGTTACAAGGACGAGGTCGTCGGGTATGTAACCAGCGCCGCTTACGGTTACAGCATGTCCAAGCTCATCGCTTACGCGTATCTCCCAGGCAACGTCTCCCAAGGAGGCGCCGTCGAGATTGGATACTTCGGCAGGCGGATCCAGGCGACCGTCTCGGCCGAGGCCCTTTACGACCCGAAAATGACCCGGCTGCGCGGCTAGCCCACCACTGGTTCAACGAGGGGTGCATGGCCCGGACTTGCTTGCAATGAAGTCCGGGCCATTGGCACGTCGCCCGGTACTATCAACTTTCCGGTCCCAGACGGCTTCCAGCCCCGTGACATCTAGCCGACGGGGTAATCGTCCCGCCGCTCGTGAGCCTCATAAAGTAGGCGTCGAAGTCCATGTCCGCCGTCACGCCGCAGGGACGGGCAGAGGTCCAAAACCGTGCCAATAGCGTTCCCGGACGCGGCTGGTGATCGCCGGACTGACGCCGCTTGCGACCATCGCGGCGAGTTCCGTCTTGTCCGTTCGATCCCGCTGTTTCGCGCAGCATCTCCCCAATCCTCCTGCGAGGCGAAAAGCGCGGTGGGGCGCTGTTAGGAGCATGAAGGCGAAAAGGGGGACGCAAGTGCTGGTCGACAACGAACGCTGTCTGGCATTGCTAGCAGTTGCCGCCAGGACTACCGGCTTCGCTACCAGCAGAGAGCGCGGTGCCCCTTGTAAACGGCAGCCGCTGCCATAGGCGCATGCGCATCCCCACGTGAGCTGTTGCTGCCCTGCCCGCATTACAAGGAGATCTTCTCCGAGCGGGGAGGGCGGCGATGTTCATCAGTTCCTTGCCTCCCGGGAATCCGAGGCCAGGAATGACTGGGTCACCCAGCAGGCGGGGACGGCCGGGCCAGTCAGACTTCCACCAAAAATCCCAAATCCGAACCCTCCTACTTATTCGCGGCCAAACATTGCTTCTACAGGTGAGACGTGCCACAATTAACCAACGTTCAAGAAATGAACGGCACGTTCACTTTTCTTGCAGAACTGAAACTAAGGCCATCGGTACGCAGATGTTCCGAACGGCCGCAGACAGGAAGGATGACAGCATGTCTATCACCAACTGGGCGACTTCAATGAGCTTGAGCGCCCAGAACAGAAATGTCTCGTCCACCGCTGCTTCACCCAGAGACCTTGAATCGGAGTCCGGTGTCCTCCGCAATGCCGGCCGGCTGACGTGTTCGCCTTGGGAGGGCCTCTACGTTGAAGACTACGAGAGTCTCGCCCCGGCCGATAAGGACGCTACCACGGCCCTCAATGATGAATTGGAAGCCTTCCTGGACAGCCTGATGTACGGAGAATAAGCGCAGCACCTCCTCGCACGCACATCGGTACTGAAGGTAACCGGCACGTGCGATGTATCGCCCGAATGCCATTTGGAAGAGGATGCAATCCTGGTGGTCGTCCACTGCATTCAGCACGAATCAGCAGCTGGTGACCTAGTCGATGCGGGACCCATTGGGGTGTTCCCTTGGTTGGGCTAAAAGTACTCGTCCCAGGGGTCGTCGAAGGCCCTGGACGTCTGCCGTGAGCCGGTAGAGATGCCAGTTCGGACTGACACACAGGGGATTGGAGATGTTTTCAGGAGTTCCCAGTGTTGTTTACAAGGGCTGCAATGCGGTTCGAATCCCACTTTGGGCACGTGTGTTCCCCCAGGCTGGAGGCCATTTAAGGGCCTCCAGCCTGGGGTGTACATACACCTGTTGGAGGTGGCTCGGACGGTTGTCCTCGCCGTGCTGTAGGAAGTTATCGCCGGCCGTTTTCTGTGGCCGGATCCTTATGCTGGGCAGTCTTTCTACCGGTCTATCCGTTCATTGGTCCCTCATGCGGAGGCGGCATGATTGCGTGGGTTCCGGGCGTCGATAAGAGGAGAGCAGCGTTGACCGCTGGACAAGTCGTGGCCGCCTTCGTATGGGCCGAATCGGGCGAGCGGACCCAGGATGCCCTGCAGCCACTGGGTTCATGCCCTTCTCTGCGCGGGCATGTGCCCTGGGCCCGCACGGCACAGGCGAATGTCCTTACGATAAACCTCCGTATTCATGATCTGAGGGAAAGTCACGCATCCTGACTGCTTCAGGACGGCGCTAACCTGTTCACGATCTCACGGCGGCTGGGGCTGGTCAGGCCCCGTTCTGCAAGAACGCCAGTGAGAGCGGCGATGGTCGCTGCGTCCGGCCTTGTCTGCCCTGGTTCCCAGGGTTGAGGTGTAGGCGAAGAGGACGTCGGTGGCCTTTGTGTCCTCGCCGAGGCAGTGAGCGACGGTGCGTGCGATGGCACAGGAGAATGGGCAAAAAAACGGTGTGGACAATGTCCACACCTTGGGCGCCGGACTGGGTCGTATATGGGCCGGACAGGCTCGGATTCGCGATGTTTTCAAGAGTTCCCTGTGTTTGCAGGGGCTGAAATCTGGTTCGAGTCCCACCTCGGGCACGCGTATTCCCCCAAGCCAGGGGCGGTTTGTGGACTGTTTGGCGTGTGGACACTGTCCACACGCTGCGCGAGGGTGCTCGGACCTGACTCCATCAGCGTGTTCAGTTGTGGGTGGCCGTTCCTGTGGCCGATGCTTCCCTTCTGTCGGCTTGGGCTATGTTCTCGTTTTTCACTTCTTCATGGTCCTGAGTGGCCGGAGCGACATGACCTGATCCGCAAGGAGGACCGGGGTCGTGCGCTGCTAGCTGCGGTTTTCTGTACCGTGCTCTTCTCGGGCCCCAGGTTGAGGTGATCCCGATTGTGATGGTCCACGGTCGCAGCACGTCCGTTGGTCCCTGCGGCATTTCATCTCATGGCGTGCACATGCTTTCCGCCCGGAACGCCATGGAGCGAATCGGCAACGCGATCACGGCATCGCTTGGCCTCTGGCAAGGCAATCCTGCCGTGCGGGATGCTTTGCTGAATCAGGTGAAGACGGGTTAGCGGGAGCGGTCCGCAGGGTTGGTGATGAGGGGCGAACGAAGTGATACTCTCCGCCTGCCGATGTCCGGCCATTTGACTAGTCGAACAGCGTTTGCGTCTGATGCAGCAGAGCTTTCGGAGCCTTTCGTTCCGGACTAGTTATGTGTTGGAGTTGAACGCTCTTCTCAACCTTCTGGAGCAAATTGTGGCCTTACTTCAAATGAGATGTAGAGGCTGGCACCATGACCGGGTGCGACGTTCCCATTCAATTTTTCGTATCCTAATTCTTGTCCCAATGAAGTGAGAAAACTCGTTGATCTGAGGTGGATCGGGCTGTTCGGAGCGTTGCTGTAAATCATTGCTGAATCATTAACATATGCGAGGTTGAAAGGCTTGTCGGACAGTAAACGGACTCCGTCGTATATCTCATGCGGGTAGGCGTCCTGACTGACAACGAAGGCGGACGTACCAATAGCAGTTCCAGTGCAGGTTGGAAGATTCACCATGATTTTCGTTCCGCTTGCAAGCGCCTTCGGAAAAGACGAATCGTTGCGAACGTAGATCCGCAGGATGTATGTGTGCCCGGGTTGCATGACAATCGACTTACGCCAGGGGCCCACGTTAAGGTCGGCTGCATCTTTTATGGCGTAGAAACTCCTTTCATCACCCAGGTCAGGATTATCTCTCACAGAATTGAAGACCGGGTAATTTGGAGTCGCCTCTTCGTTGTAGATGGGCCTCTCAGGGCCCCATCCTACTGAGAGTGCTTTCTCGTCATTAGTGCACATCCCAAGGTTTGAATCGGCTTGAGGGGCTGGGCTGGGATTCGCTCCCCCCAACGATTGCTCTGCAACCTGCTCGAGCAGCTTATGCGTCATATCGTTAGATCTCTTCTGCTCCGCTAATTGCTCGGCGGCGGTGTTAACCGATGAAAGGGAAGAGCTTATGCCCTGAACTAGAGTCACGGTAGGGAAAACGAGAGCAAGCACTAAGCTGCCAATCGCGATGGCCCTGGTAGATGGACCGCCTTCAGGGTCGCGAGTCCAAGCCGGTACTTTGTTCACGAGGCGCTTAAACGGATTCCGATCCAAATAGATGCTCACTCTCTCAAAGGCAACCTGCCGTTGTCATTATCTTGGTTTGCCTCACCTCCGCAGCAAGCGCGACACGCTGGGGTAGTCAGCCGTCGATGGGAATGACCCGGGGATGTCAAGAGGGACTCCGTGCGATACAAAAGCGACCCTGGGCGAAGCGGAGTCAAGCTCAACACCCGGGGCAGCAGCCTTTCATTCAGTGACGGTGATGGGATTTATACCTGCGTGTGGAAGACCAGCGAGACGTGGGGCGGCCCCTGTCAGGTTTCCGGGTGAAGCGGAACGATGCTAGCAGTCACGAGGTACTGTTCACGTTCCGCAGCTGACCCGAAGCGGGATCTGAAGCGTCCCGGATTTGAAGTGCCGGGTCGCTTCACCGCTCCCAGCTACGGACGCTGTAATTCTCGACGTCTTGGGCGTACTTCTTTCGGCCGGTTGCAGGAGATGCTGGCTTACCAGCCGCGCTGTGCGAGGCAGTGCGGCCGCGGGATTTCGTCCACATTGATGGCTTCGCGAGGCCGCCGGCGACGTCGGCGATCATGTCCGGGTCATCGTAGAAGGTGGTGGCCTTCACAACGGCGGGCAGCAGGCTGGGCCGGTTCCACGGTACTAACCAAATATGTGTCATTGACGAGCGAAATGGCGAGGTCTACATTGAACCCAGCGCGCTAGTTCATCCAAGTGATAGATAAAATCAATCAGGGGGATTTGTTGAGCTTCAAGTCACTAAAACCGCGCGTCCTGGCTGCGGCTTTTCTAGCCGTAGCTAGTCTCATCTCAACGTCGCTGCCGGCGTCCGCGGTCGTTTACGACCCTTACTTCAAGGTGGGCAAAGGTGCCGCACCGCTCTACGTCTACTACACCTATTACGCCGGAGTTCGCAGCCCCGTGTACGAGAACAGCATGCCCAGCTGGCCTTCAGGAAGGCAGTTTGCTGGATTGAAAAACGCATGGGGAAGCAATCGCTACATCGTCACCGAATACCGCGGCGTCGCAGGCGGTTACGTGTACTGCGCACGACCAGGTCAAATCCTCTGGCATGACAGTTCCGTAGAGAAGTCATGGGTTGCCACCCACAGCAGTTTGGGTGGCTGTGTCGCGGGGACCCGCTACAGGATCAACTAGCTGGACTTACCGGTTCCTGCTCGATAAGCACCTGCCGACATGCATATGTCCTTCCTGGCGGACACCACCTAGCCTGGGACTGCCCCCGGTTTTGTTGACTCCTTGACCTAGCGAGCTTTGGCTCGTGGAAGGATGTTGACCATGCCAACGGCTTATGGGGCGGAGTTCCGACATGACGTGATTGATGTGGCCCGCAAGGGTGAGGCGCCGGTGACGCAGATCGCGAAGGATTTCGGGATTTCCGTGACGACTCTCAAGCGATGGATTGCGATCGCCGAGCGCAAGGAAGCCGGGACCGGAACTGCCCCGTCCGAGTCCGCTGAGGTGCGTGAGTTGAGGAAGCGCAATCGGCTGCTGAAGCAGGAGAACGAGATCCTGCGTCGGGCCGCTGCTTATCTGGCCAGGGACATCAACCCAAAATGACTCTTCTATGGGTTGTGTCAAGCCATAATGGTTTGGAGTTGGCGGAAGATGGAGCGGCAGACGTAGCGTTTGAGGTTGCGGCGGATCTCGCGGTTTGATTTTCCTGTAGCCCGACTGCGCGTGACGTAGTCCTTCGTGGCGGTGTCGAAGCTCATGCGGGTGCGGACGATGACGTCGAAGGCCCGGTTGAGTTGGCGGTCGCCGGTTCGGTTGAGCCGGCGTCTGGTGGTGTTGCCGGAGGACGCAGGGCGTGGCGCAACGCCACCGATGGCGGCGAAGGCTGCCTCTGACCGGATCCGGCCGTGGTGGGAGTACGCGCAGATGATGATGGCCGCTGTCACCGGCCCGACTCCGGGAGTGGTTTGCAGTCCGGGTGCCAGTTCTTCGGTGAGGTGGGCCAAGGCTTTGTGGTTTTCGGTGAGTTGGCCGGTGGGGTCTTTGACGGCCTGCGCCAGGCGCTTGGCTTCGGCGCGGGCGATTCGGATCACCGGGTCGGTGCCGTTTGAGCTCCGCCTGGCTGCGATGGTGGTGATCTGCGCGTCCCGCAGGGATGACCGTGCATCGATCCCGAGGTCGGTTCCTCGGAGCAGCGCAGTGAGGGCGTTGCGGTTCGCTGTGCGTTGGTGGTCCAGCAGGGACCGGGATGCGAGCAGAATCCTGATCGCGGCCCTGGTTCCTGAGGCGCGTGGCTCCATCACTTGATCGCGCGGGCGTCCCAGGACGGAGCGGGCAGCGGCTTCGGCATCAATGGGATCAGATTTGCCGGTAAGTGATCGCGACGAGCGTGTCGGTGGTCTGACTTCGCCCACCTCGATGCCCGCGGCAAGCAAGACCTGGGTGAGCCGGGCGCCGTAGGAGGAAGTGCCCTCGACGGCCGCGAATACCCTTTCCCCGCCGGTACGGCGCCGGATCCAGGTGATCGCACGGTGCATTCCCGAGGAGGTGGCCGGGAAGGCGGCGGTGAGGAAAACAGGGCAACATCAGCTCCCTTACGATGCCCTGAACTTCCAATGCCATGGTGGTGCAGCGAGGTAGCTCTACTGGAGATAATCGGCGAATTCCTTCTCAAAGAACTGTTTTGGCCGGGCTCCAACCACAGAAATTTTCGGCTGTCCATCCTTGAACAGATAGACGGCCGGGATGGAGCTGATGCCGAATTCGGCGGCTGTTTTCGGATTTTCATCGACGTTCACTTTCACCACCTCGACCTTGTCGTTGTAATCCTCCGCGAGCTGCTCCAGCTCTGGCGAGAGCCTGATGCAGGGAGCACACCAGACGGCCCAGAAATCCACGATCACCGGCTTCAGCGACGTGAGGACTTCGGTCCCGAACGAAGCGTCGGTGATGTCTCTAATCTTTCCCATGATTCATTCCTTTCATGATGGGCCGAGGGCGACGGGACACCTGCAATGACGTGCAGCCGGTGATGCTCCGGCTGGTCCTTCCAGCCGGGTTCCCCGTGTCTCTATTTCCCTGTCTATCTTGAAATGTAGGCCTCTCATCAGCTCTGGTTCTGTAAACCAGAACACAAAGGAAAGTGAAGGCTGAAGGACTGGAAAAGGCGCGAGAAGCCGAGGACCCGGTGCGCATGGTTAGCGTCGAGGTGTGATGCCAAATCACGTCCCCGCTGGTATCGCCATTTTCATATCCGACATGCGCGGGCGGCGTTCTGCCATTCGCCGGCATGCAATGGCCGAACACCTCGCTCCTGAGCCACCTTCAACTGGTACAGCATCCACCCCCGACAAAATGATGCCGAAGAGCGATGCCACTGAAGGTTTTGCTGTTGTGTGTTCCTGCACACAGAACATTGCGGGTAGCCAGGTTTAGCCTGACGAAGGTAAGGATGACCGCAAAACGGTAAAGGACGTTCCAAAGTCTGCTTCGCGCACGATCATGCAAAAGCACTGCTTCCGCTTTCGCCTGCTGGCCACCTTAGAGATCCGCAAGAGTCGGAGCTGCCGTCCAAGGAGGTACCCGATGAATGAGACGCACCCCGGCACGACGGGACGGCGGGCGTTTGGAGCCCTTGCCGCTGGCCTGGCACTGGTCCTTTCGGCCTGCGGAGGCTCCGGTCCGCTTGACACCGGTGACTCCACCACCGGTGCCGGCACCGGCGGGGTTGCCCTGGTGGTTGGTTCAGCGGATTTCCCGGAGAGCCAGGTCCTTGGAGAAGTGTATGCCGGTGCCCTGAATGCTGCCGGAGTGAGGGCCGGCACGAAGCCGAACATCGGCTCGCGTGAGGTCTATTTCAGGGCAGTGCAGGACGGTTCGGTGGACGTTGTTCCGGAGTACGGCGGTAACCTCCTGCTCCATGTGGACAGGGAGGCCACTGAGGTTTCGGCCGAAGACGTTTACAGGGCGCTGCCGGACAGACTCCCTGACGGCCTGGCCGTACTCGAAGCTTCCACAGCGGAGAACAAGGATGCGATGGTGGTCACGAGGGCGACGGCGGAAAAGTACCAGTTGAAGTCCATCGAGGACATGGCCAAGGTCTGCAGTGAGTTCTCGATCGGTGCTCCGGCAACTTTCGCGGAACGCGCCTATGGCCTGCCGGGCCTGAAGGGAAACTATGGCTGTGTACCCAGGAAGCTTGAGCCGTTCAGCGACGGCGGCGGTCCCGTGACGCTCAAGGCGCTGCTTTCGGACCAGGTCCAGGTGGCCAACATCTATACGACCACTCCCTCGATCGTTGATAACGACCTTGTGGTGCTGGAGGACCCGAAGAACAACTTCATCGCCCAGCAGGTTCTCCCGCTCTATAACGAGGCCAGGATGACGGACAAGGCCAGGGAGGCTCTGAACTCAGTCTCAAGGATTCTCACCACTAGGGACCTGCTGGACCTGAACCGTGCCGTCAGTGGGAGCCAGAAGCAGAACGCGAAGGACGCGGCTGCGGCCTGGCTGAAGGACAAGGGCATCGTGAGGTAGAAGTAGCCGTATTTCCCTGACGTCGACGGCGGTGGCCGGCTCCCTGGGGCCTGTCACAGTCGTCGTCATGTCTATTTATGAGCGGGGTAGATTTTGCCTTTGTTGTGTGTCCTTGAACACAGAACAGTCGCCCGTGCCGGGCCTACTGTAGCGAGGGTAAGGATGACTGATACAAGGAAAGGGATGTTCCGATGTCTGCTTCAAATGCAATCGCCCATCCGCACCGTTTTTCCGCTTTTCCAGCCAGTCGCCGCATAGCGGCCGGTGTCATCGGCGGCCTCGCGGGAGGCCTGCTCTTCGGAATTCTGATGGCCATGATGGGCATGCTCCCCATGGTGGCCTCTATGGTCGGATCGGATTCCGCGTGGGTTGGTTTCGGGGTGCACCTGGTCATCTCGGTTCTGATCGGCCTTGGCCTGACCGTTCCGTTCGCGCATCTGGTTCTAACCTCCTACGCCCGCGGCGCCTTGGCTGGGCTCGCCTACGGGGTCCTTTGGTGGATCTTGGGTCCATTGCTGATCATGCCGAGCATGCTTGGCATGCCCCTGTTTATGCTTGACTTGACCGCACTGATGTCCCTCATGGGGCACTTGATTTACGGGGTTGTGCTCGCACTGGTGGCCGTCCGCGTGCTGAAGGGCCGGGCATGAACGATAACTGCGGGAACTGCCTCGAGGCAGTTCCCAGCAGCGCACAGCCCTGGTCTCCAGAGCAACGAGAGGCTGATCCTTTGACTATCATTCCGCCGGACCCGTTCACCTGCCTGGATGAGGTGGACCTGTTCGCTGATCTGAGCCCGGAGGAGATGCACGCGATGGACCTGATGGCCCCGGCCCGGATGGTGCGCCGCGGGGAACTGCTCTTCAGCCAGGCGCAGCCGGTCACGGCCCTGTTCATCCTCAAGTCCGGCAGGGTACGCGTCTTCCGGGTAGCGGAGGACGGCAAGGCCCTGACCATGGGCATCCTGGAACCCGGCGCGGTATTCGGAGAAATGGTCCTGGTCGGCCAGCGCATGTACGACAACTACGCCGAGGCAATCGAAGACTCCGCCGTATGCCAGCTCGACGTCGAAGAAGTCGAACGGTTCCTGCTCTCGGACCCCCGGATCGCCATCCGCATCTCCCGGATGCTGGGCGAGCAGGTCGCCCTTCTCGAGGAACGCCTCACCGACCTTGCCCTCCGGCCCCTCACGGCCCGGGTCGCTTCAACCCTGCTCACCCTCTCAGCCGGCGCCCCGCCCGGCCGGTTCGGGCAGACCGCCCCGGTAAGGCTTACCCACGAACAGATCGCGGGGCTGCTCGGCGCCACCCGTGAAGCGACCAGCAGAATCCTCTCCGACCTTGCCTCACGGGGCATCATCCGGCAGGGCCGGGGCCGGATCACCATCCAGAACACCACGGCGCTCAGGACCATGGCGAGGGCCACGCAATGATCACCGCCACTTTCCAGGGGCATACAATCGCTAGCTCTGCGGACACCGTCTACCTCGAAGGCAACCATTATTTCCCCCGCAAAGCAGTGGAACCAGGCGCCCTGGAAGAGAGCTGGGTACGCACCTTGTGCTTCTGGAAAGGAATCGCCCGCTACTACCACATCCGGATCAATGGCAGCCGTCTGCCCAACGCCGCGTGGTCCTACCCCAGGCCGTCACCGTTGGCTCGCCGTATCAGGAACAGGATCGCCTTCGAAACCGCAGCCGGCATCATCGTGCGGGAACAATCCTAAAGCCCGTGGCCGTCCGCATGACTCCACCAGCGATCACCCATACACGAGGAGGAAATGATGGGATCCAAAGACGACAATCTTGAAACGTCCATCCCGGAGCGGGTCAAAGCACTGGCCGCGGCCAAAACGGCAGCAGAGCGGCTGAAGGCCGAAGGGAAGTCCATGTCCGCCTACGGTCAAGAGCATTCCGTGGCGATGGAAAAGGTCCAGGACATCATCGAGCAGTGGCCGGAGGCACCCAAAATGACGGCCGCAGGAGTGCTGGAGAAGTACGGGCCGCCCAATGAAGCCACCGTTACCAAGCTGCTTTGGTATCGGACCGGACCATGGAGCCGAATGGAACTCACGTCCGATGAGGTGGTGCATAACTTCCCCACGCCCCATGTCGATTACTTCACCCAATACGTCTCTTACCGGATTCCGGCCAGGAGCGGTAGCGACATAGTTGAGTTCGACGGAAGCGTGCTACTGGACCGGACCGCCGGAGAGATCGGCTCCCGTTGCGACCACGAGGCCTATAACACCCTGACCCTGAACCTGGCAGTCGAAATCATCGAAGGCCGGCGGACGGTTCAGGACGCCCGGGACCTGTATGCCAAGACAGCGGCGGCCTTTGTGATGGGACGTGACGCACCCTACGCCGAGAGCCTGCTCTTCACTCCCGGTACAGATACCGCCGACCCTGATGAGGCAACCATCGCCACGGACATGCTTGAGCAAAAGATGGAGAAGGTCAAGGACGTTTTTGGAGCCGGAGAAACCCCACGATAAGATCCCCGGGCTATCCGGGCATCTTGGAGCGTGCCTAAAGGCAGCAGGAAAGACACGCCCTTCATAAGTTAGGGGGTAAACCATTGAGCGATGAACCGTCGGTGATCGTTTTCGATGTGAACGAGACCCTTTCAGACATGTCGCCCATGGCTGCGCGTTTCACTGAGGTCGGCGCCCCGGACCATCTCGCGAAACTATGGTTCGCCGCGCTGCTGCGCGATGGTTTCGCACTCACTGCCGCTGGCGGCAACGGCAGCTTTGCTGAGATCGGGGGGAAGCCCTCCGGGGCCTGCTGAACGAGGCGCCCCTGACCATGGGCCTGGATGATGCCGTGGAGCACGTGATGGCGGGAATGGCCGGGCTTGGACTCCATCCGGACGTGGCTACCGGGGTCAAGGCGCTGAAAGAGGGCGGCTACCGGCTGATTACGTCGGGCAACGGCTCCGTCCAGGTTGCCGAAGAGCTCCTGGCTCCGACAGGGATCCGCGCTTACTTCGACTATCTGCTCAGCGTCGACAATGCCCCTGCCTGGAAACCAGCACCGAGCTCCTACGAATATGCCGCCTGGATATGCGGAGTCACTCCGCAGCAGATGCTGCTGGTGGCAGTACACTCGTGGGACATTCACGGTGCCTCCGTTGCTGGGCTGGGCAAGGCCTGGCTGAACCGATTCGGAGGTCCTTACCCGGGCTACTTTGCCGCACCGGATCACACCCTCACCACCCTGACCGGGCTCCTGCCCGCCCTGAAGAGCAAGAAGGAGCCGGCCACCGGCCGGAACGGGCGGCTACCGCAGCTCGGGAGGCCAGGAGGCACAACAGCCCCTGCAGGACAGTGAGACGGGCCTCGACGCGGTTGAGCAACCGCACGAGCGTGTGGCTGTGGTCCTCGGATCGTTCGACCATGAGTCCGGATCTGGAGAGGAAGGTCCCCGCGAGCCGGAAGGCCCGTTCCAGCGGCTAGAGGTCGGTTGTGACCGCGTACTCCGTGACGGAGCATCCCGCCCAGCGGAGCAAGGACGGTCGGGCTCAAGCAGCAGAGGATGCCGCTCAGCCCGCCCATAACGCCCGTCCACCACGAGCCTTATCCCGCTCTGGAGTCCTGCGCCGGCATTGCGTGTGGTCCCGTAGCAGGCCGTGACGGACGCAATGCGCAGTGGGCACATCCAGATTCGGACGGGTACCCTCGGACCCGAACCAGGAAGACCGGGAATGCCCTTCAAGGCTGGCGGGTTCAGAGAGCGCGGGTCAGGTGACCTTCTCCATCGTCCGTCCACAGCAGCAGCTTGGATTTTTGTCCCTCCCCGGGCCCGGATTTGCGCCCTTCGTGACCGTCACCTCGCAACCGCAGTCCGCGTCAGGACAGCGGTAAACCTCTCCTTCTTGCAGCGCCATCGCTGCCCTCCCTTCAACTCTTTTCAGCCCTATGGCTGACGTTTGCCACGCTAAGACCCTCCCGTAAGGGGAGGTCAAGGAAGCAAACGATGCGACTCTCCGCGATCCCCTCGTCTGGCGCAGGGGGCAGCGCCAAAATCGGGGCGGGCGACGGGCCTCGCCCTGACCGTTGAGGTCGAGACCGGCGTGTGGCTCATGGGCCCGTTCGGTGTGAAGGAAGGTAGCCGGCATGGCCAAGGTCCTCTTCTTCTACTGCAGACCCACAGATCCCACAGGTCCGGCGGCTTCCCCGCAGACCTTGCCTCTCGCGGCGTCATCCGGCAGAGCCGGGCCGGCACCGGATCACAGTCCAAAACACCGCAGCGTTCAGGACCATGGCACGGGGCGCGCAATGATCACCGCCATATACCAAGGTCACCCATCGCCCAGGTCCGCGGACACGTCCACCTCGAAGGCAGCCATCTCCCCGGCGAATCAGTGGCACCGTTTGCCTTGGAGAAGAGCGGGGCACGGTACAAGCTGCCGGTACAAAGCCGCCGGTGCCCACCTCGCAGCTTCCGCCGGTTGTTGTCAGGCCGCGCAGCAGGAGAGCCGGGAAACATCGGTGGTGTAGGCCTGGGCGGCAATCCTGATCCCTTCGGCCATGGTCAGGTAGGGGCTCCACAGGTTCGCGACCTGCTCTACTGTCATGCCTGCTTCGAGGATGTATACCGCGGCGGCGGCCAGGTCTCCGGCCTCCTTGGCGACGGCGGTGATCCCGACGATACGCCGTGTGCCGGCGTCGGCGACGATCTTGATGAAGCCCCGGGTGTCGCGGTTAACCAGTGCCCTCGGAACGTATTCCAGGGGCAGGACCCTGCACTCGCACCGGATGCCTGTTTGGTTGGCTTCCTTGTCCGTCATGCCTGTCGCGGCCACGGCCGGGCTGGTGAAGGCGACACGGGGCAGATGCCGGTAGTCGACCTTCCGGGCGGCGTTGTTGAACGCGTTCTCCACCATCTGGGATCCATGAGCTGCCGCGACGTAAACGAACTCTGGATGGCCGGTAACGTCGCCGGCCGCCCAGATGCGCGGATTGCTGCTGGCGAGGGTGTCCTGGACCAGGATTTGTCCGAGGTCGCCCGTCTCGACGCCGACGGCGGCCAGGTTCAATCCTTCCGTGACGGGCCGCCGCCCGGCGGCGACCAGGATGTGAACGGCGCGGAATTTCTGCTCCCCGCCGCCCGGCGTCGTGGCCGTGAGCACCACCTTCCCTGTTGCAGCGTCAGTCCCGATGGTGCTGACGGCAGCGCGGTGCACCACCGTGATGCCCTCGTCGGCGAAGACCCCGGCCAGTGCGCGGGAGGCTTCGGGCTCTTCCCGGGACAGCAGGCGGGAACGTGCCAGCACAGTGACGTTTGACCCCAAACGGGCGAACAGCTGCGCCTGCTCTACCGCCACGTACCCGCCGCCGAGGATTATCAGTGATTCGGGAATTTCTTCCAGTTCCATCGCAGTGGTTGAGGTCAGGAAGTCCACCTCCGGCAGCCCCGGGATCGGCGGCACCCATGGGGCAGATCCGGTGGCAACAAGATAGTGCCCTGCGCGCACGGAATTCTTGGACCCGTCCGCGGCGGTAATGTCCAGCACCGGGTCCTCCTGGGTTCCGGCGAACGCAGCGTTGCCTTGACGCAGGTCCCATCCATAGTGTGCGGCCAGATCAACGTATTTATCCGTCCGTATCCCTTCCACCAATGCCTGTTTGCCCGCGATCAGCTCTGCCATGTCCACACCTTCTGCTGCTGTCGAGATACCCGGGAAATGTGCGGTATTGAGGGCGACGTGCCTGGCGTCTGCTGCCGTAAGCAGCGCCTTGGAAGGCACGCAACCGGTGTTCACGCAGGCGCCTCCAATAGCGGAGCGTTCCACCATGAGCACGCGTTTGCCCAGGCTCGTGGCCCTGATGGCCGCGGCGAATGCCCCGCCTCCGGAGCCGACCACCGCCAAATCAAAGTCCGCCGGGTTGTTGTCCGATTCGTCTGTAACGCGCATTGGGCACCTTCCCGTTCATGCCTTCGAAAGCCTGCGGTTCGGAGGGCATCGTTTGCTTGTTGCAGACCACTGTGGACCTTCCCCGGAGGGGAGGGTCAAGATATGCATGTGGCAGGACACGGGCTCTCGTAGAACCGGGCTTTCAGCAGGGGTGGAGAGAGCGGGGGCCTGCAACCTGCAAGGCAAAGTTCTGGATAAAGGAGACGGCCATGCGTATCGGTGAAGCGGCCGCCGCGGTCGGCATGACAGTGAAAGCGTTGAGGTTCTATGAAGAGCGCGGCCTCCTGCCGGCGGTCCGGCGTACGCGCTCAGGGTACCGGGAATATAGCGCGGAAACAGTGAACCGGCTCGAATTCATCCAGCGCAGCAAGAACGCCGGGTTCAGCCTCGCCCAGACGCAGGAGATCCTGCGCATCCGTGACACCGGCAACTCACCGTGCTCGCATGTGCGCGATGAGCTCGGGGTGCAGCTGGCACACCTTGACCAGCAGATCGCCGAACTGACGGCCCTCAGAACTGCCGTCGCGGAGCATTACCAGGCCATCGCCACGGTCGAGCCCGCTGATTGCGATCCCGGGAGGATCTGCAGCTACCTCTGACCCGTATCCGGCCCAACAAGGCAGCTGTATCCCTAGATGCCGAAGTTCTTTCGGCCTTATGTGTCCTACATCACGGACTGCCAGCTGGGGGCCTCGTACCGTAAGGCAGAAGAAGAACCATTGGGAACAGCAGGAGGTCACCATGCAGTTCACCCCATCCGACACCGCCATCGTGGTCACAGATCCACAGGTGGACTTCCTCAGCCCCAAGGGCGTCACGTGGGAGTTGGTAGGCGAAAATGTGCAGGAGAACGGCACGGTCGAGCACCTCGGCCAGTTGATGGCCACGGCCTTGGAATCCGGTTACGGGATCTTCGTCTCGCCCCATTACTACTACCCCTACGATCGACGCTGGGAGTTCGGCGGGACGCTGGAGCAGAAGATGCACGAGATCAGCATGTTCGAACGGCGGCATCCGCTGGACATGACGGATTTCGAAGGATCCGGAGCTGACTGGCTGCCGGAGTACAAGCCCTACCTGCAGGACTCCCGGACAGTGGTGTGCAGCCCGCACAAAGTCTATGGCCCACAGAACAACGACGTCGCGCTGCAGCTCCGCAAACGGGGTATCAGCAAGGTGGTGCTCGCCGGGATGTCCGCGAACCTTTGCGTTGAAAGCCACCTGCGGGACCTGCTCGAACAGGGCTTTGAGGTCGCCGTCGTCGCCGATGCAACCGCTGCCGCCCGACACCCTGAACTCGGGGACGGCATGGCCGCGGCCTTGACCAACTTCAGGTATCTCGCCGCGGAGGTGCTTTCGACACAGGAAGCAGTGTCTCGGCTGTGAAGGCGATCTGGAACGGGGCGATTGTCGCCGAGTCAGATGACACGGTGGTTGTCGAGGGCAATCACTACTTCCCCCGGGAATCGATACGGTCCGAGTTCCTCCAGCCTTCGGACGAGCACACGTTCTGCGGGTGGAAGGGCGTCGCGAGCTACTACACGCTCCTGGTGGACGGCAGAGAGAACCGGAATGCCGCCTGGTACTACGCGGAGCCGATTCCAGGCGCGGAAGCGGTGAAAAACCGGATCGCCTTCTGGCACGGGGTCACGCTTCAGGAATGAGCGCAGCGCCTGGAGCACGAGCGACTCGGGGAGGGGACTCTCTGATCTCCGATCATGCCCTCCTCGGAGGCCGCCGGGGTGGGGCTCCGGCCACGTCCAGCGGCTCGATTGATTGGTGGTGCCCGGAACGGTTCGACGGGCACAGCGTGTTCAGCCGCCTGCTGCACCCGGATGCCGGCCACTGGTCCTTCACTCTCCAGGGACTCACGGCCCGGCGCCGCAGGTACCTGCCCGGGACCGTCATCCTTGAGACCGGACGGATCTCCGCTGAGGGCTCCGTGGTGCCTCAGCCCGATACACCCCTGGGAGCGCCACGTGGATGAAGCCAAGGCACCGGGGGACTACAGCGACCTCAAGGCGCTGTTCTTCAACGGGACTCTCAAACGATCACCGGAAGTGAGCAATACCGAGGGCCTGATCCGCGTCAGCCGCCTGATCATGGAAAAGCAGGGTGTTTCCACGCGGGTGATCCGTACAGTCGATCACGACAACGCGAGCAGCGTGTACCCCGACATGCGCAGTCATCTCCTATGCCAATAATGGCCGCCAATATGACGAACACCTGAGCGACACGCAGTGAGAACCCGTCGTCCACCAACCAAGCGATCAAGCTTGTGCCACAGTCGACCACACGAGATCGGACCCCCATAGAACCAAGGAACTGGGAACGGTGCCTGCGTAGCCATCCCATCCAGTGGGGGGCGGTCCTGTCACCCGAAGAAGTTGTGACAGGACCCGCTGACGCAGTTGCTCCTCGCGATCGAGGGGACCAGGCGGCCACTTGCAAATGCAGGTAAATACCTGCATGATGGGTTTGTGAGTACACGGGAGAGCCTCAATGCCGTCTTTAAGGCGCTGGCCGACCCCACCCGCCGGCTGATGCTGGATCGTCTCCGGGAGCGCAACGGCCAGACTCTGGGGGAACTGTGCGAGCACCTCGACATGGCCCGCCAGTCCGTCACCCAGCACCTGGACCTGCTCCAGGAAGCCAACCTCGTCGCCGTAGTGCACCGGGGCAGGCAGCGACTGCACTACCTCAACCCGACACCCATCCACGAGATTCAGCAGCGCTGGATCGCCGGCTTCGACCAGCCCCGACTCGACGCACTCGCCGCCATCAAGAACACCGCAGAGGAGAACGCCATGACCACCGCCAGCGAGACCATCCCGACGTACGTCTACGTCACCTACATCCGCGCGTCCGCTCAGCAAGTCTGGGAGGCACTCACGGACGCTGACCTGACCGCCCAGTACTGGCATCACGCCAACGTCTCGGACTGGCAGCCCGGCTCGCGATGGGAGCACCGGGAACTCGACGGATCCGGCAATTACAAGGTCCACGGCCGCGTGCTGGAGTCCGATCCGCCCCGACGGCTGTCGTACACCTTCGAGTTCACCGACACCGACCCCCAGTCCACCGACCCGTCAGTAGTCACGTTCCAGATCGAGCCCCACGAAGACATCGTTCGGCTGACCGTCACCCACGAGAATGTCCCGGACCCGGGCACCTTCGCCGGGATTTCCCACGGCTGGTCCGGAGTCCTGGCCAACCTCAAGTCGCTCCTGGAGACCGGCGAGGTGCTGCCGCAGTCGCCCTTCGACATGAACAACCCCTTCGAGTAGGACGCCAACGCGTCCTCGGAGCCACTTCCAACATGAAAGAGGAGCAGCAAATGACTGATCAGAGCACGACGATCACCCTGGCGTTCGACCAGTCGCCCGAAGAGGTCTTCAACGCGGTGACTAATGTTCGAGGCTGGTGGTCGAAGAACATCCAAGGTGGCACCGTCGTCGAAGGAGACGAGTTCGCATACGAGGTGCCCGACGTCCACAGCTGCCGGGTCCGGGTGACCGAGGTGGTACCCAAGAAGCGCGTGAATTGGCGCGTTCTCGACAACACCTTCTCGTTCGTCGGGGACCAAGAGGAGTGGATCGACACCGAGATCCACTTCGAGATCAGCACCGGCCCTGACGGCAAAACAGAGCTGGCCTTCAACCACGTCGGTCTGATCCCTGAATTTGAGTGCTACGAGATCTGCCACAAGAGCTGGCGCTTCTATGTCGGGCACAGCCTGCGCGACCTGATCGCCACTGGCACCGGGCAGCCCAATGAGGTAGCCGACGGCGCCCAGGTGCTCGGCCCACGTATCGACGCAGCCCTCGCCTGACCGAGTGCAGTTCGCGGGTCAGAGTGCACCCCGGTGTGGAGAAAGGAGCAGATCGGGGCAAATCATGAATGCATCTCGAACCGAGATGACCCTCCAGGTCTACGCCGGCAGCGACGACTTGCATGCCCGTTTGGACTGGAGCCGATGGCTTTGGCTGGCGCTGGCGGCTGTCATCGTCGCCGAAGCACTGCGTGCCCACCCCCAGCAAGCTGACCCCGCCCTCGGTATCCCGATCACCGCACTCCGTCTGGCCGCGGCCGCCCTCTGGACGGGGATGTTCGTACACATGCTCCGCACCCTCGTCCACTGGCGTGACCGAAGAGACCCGGCCTGGAAAGCCGTCGGGACCTATTCACGGACCGCAGCATGGCCGCCGTGATTCATGCGGCAGCACCGATTACGGCATTCATGGTCGGTAGCGCGGCAGGCCACGAAACCGGGAAAGAAGACCCAGATTCCGACGGGTCGCCCACCGGGGCCACTATCGGGGCCGCGGACGTCGCCTTCAAGCTCTGTTCTGCCTGGGCGGAAGGAAAGGGCTGGGCGCCAACAAGTCAGCCGTAGTGCCCGGCGGACGGCACCGCCCACTGCATGCGTGCCCTTATTTTAGCTTCGCCATTTAGCTGCGCCACTTTTCTTGGCTGCGCCAGACACCGTCGCTTAGACGCCTTCCAGCTTTCCACGGTGAGGCGATCATGCTGGTGATGCCGTTTTACCGCAGGCCGATTCCCGGGTCGGGGTTTCCGGGGCCGGCGAGATCGACGGGACGGGCTGCCATGCCTTCGGTTGTTGCGTGGAGTTGGACCGTGCGGGCGAATTTGTCGAGGGTTGCGGCCAGTGTGGAGAGCTCGGCGGTGGGCAGGCCGTATTTGGTGTACTCGGTGGTTGGCATTTCCCTGTAGCGGGTCATTGATGCGGCGAACATGCCAAGGTCCAGGTGCGGGTCCCTGCGTCGGCACAGGCCAATCAGCTGCTGGTGGCTGAATCGGCCGCTGGCGAGGATGGAATAGGCGTCCAGGTAATCGCGGGCGTATCCGCGTGAATAGACCGCGATCAGCTTCGCCGCCACGGAATCCTCGAGCGACAGGACGGGCCCAAAATCCACGATCGCGGGCTGGTTCTCCCACCAGTCCAGCCCCAGATCCATCACAACCGCTTCGCCGTCCTTGTCCACGGTGAGACTGGCGAACTCTTCGTATTGACGGGTGATCGCGACGGTGTATCCGGCTGATTCAAGGGCCTCGGTCATTTTCTGCACTGAGGCAGCAAACGTTTCGGGGGTGTGCTTGCGGTGCAGTGCGAACAGGTCGACGTCCTTCGATAGACGGTCGATGACCCCGTGTTCGGCCAGTGCCTGGCCCCCGGCAAGGAGGAACCCGTCGCCGGCCAAGACTGACAGGGCAATTTCGGTCGCTACCCGTTGAGCGTGGTCCATGAAGGATGTTCCTTGGTTTCGCGGTGGGTGGGTAGCTGGGGGAATGCTTCTTCCCATGCCTGTCTGCATCGGTCGGGAAGCCGCAGCGAAGGCCAGAGCTCTGTCAGCCGGTCGGCGTTGAGGATTCCGCAGATTTCCTCGATGGATCCCGAGTTCTGCAGTGTCAGCTGGTAGAGGGCGCTGCAGCTGCCGTCATCGTCCACGAGATAGCGGCTGTTCGGACCCCAATCCAGGTGGATGGGAAGCTCCACGATGCCCGAGGCCGGGCCGTGCAGATCATCGAGGGTGTCGGGAACCAGGTAGACCAGGGAATCGGCCAGGGTGTGCCTGGAGGAAACAGGTGTGCCGGCGGCTGTATCGGACACATAATTGCGCAGTCCTTCCCGTATGAGTTCGGAGACGGTGGTGCCGTGTCTGGTTGCCTTGGCGTGCGCTTTGTTCCAGAGCTGGTCTTCGATGCGGATGGTGTGGCGTGTGGTGCCGGCTGACATGCTGCACTCCTGGATAGGTGGCCTTCAACCCAGTCTAGGGGTGTCATGACACCTAGGGAAGTGGTGAGGTTAGGGCATCTGGTGACCGGGCGAGAGTTCCAAGTTTTGACCAGCGCGAGGCGTCTCGGCGTTGCCATCGCTCCTGTCGCCGTTCACCCTCAGCCGTTCCGGTCGTTGGTTTTGGCCGTCGTTCGGATAGGGGACCAGCCGCTGGGCTGAGGGGCCGGAGTGCAACTTGGGGGACGGTTCCGGGTCAAAAAGTTCGCCGAGGAGGGAAGCGACGGGGGAGCGCCGAGCGAAGTTTTTGACCAAAGGGACCGGCGCGGGAGCGCCCTGGTTGCGCGGAGGGCCCGCCCAGCGATCATGGACACGTCAGAACGACAGTAGCCGTGCAGATCTGGGCATGTGATGCGTGGTTCACCCGCTCGCCCTGACAATGTCGGCTGACGGCGCTTTTGTACACGGGTCATGCTGGCTTGGAGTTGGTCATGTGCGTTCCCGTCTTTCAGTGCTTGAGATGTTCAGATGAGGAGGTGTGACTCCCTTCATCCTCATTGACTCCATGCCCGTGCTTTGGCTTGATGGTCAGGCCGCTCGTGGCGGCCGTCGACCTGGCCCCCGTCCAGACATTGCAGTCCGTCGGTTCCCGCCGAAACTCCACGGCACACAAGACAAAGCTTCCGCGACCCTGAGGGCCGCCGGCAGCTGTGATGGTGCCGGAAAACGGGCAAAAAAATGGTGTGGACAGTGTCCACAGACCCGTGAATAACCCGAGCAGGCCATGGGTGACCCTCCGGAGTGTCTCTCCGGTCAGTTATCTGTCTAGAAATCAGGCGGCTGGGTCGATGACGACGGTATGACCTAGACGTTCGAGTTGCGCTACGAGTCGGCGGGTGTGGGTTTGCTCGTGCCGTTGCTGCAGCCACTCGGGCCCGAGGTCATGGTAGGGCTCGTTGCGCTGGAGCATGTAGTAGGCGCTGACGAGGATTGAGTGGGCGGCTGCGATCTGGGCTCGTTTGGCACCACGCCGGGAGGCGATCCGGGACTGTTGCGCCGACAGGTAGGTGTTATTGCTACGGGACGCCGACACTGCCGCCTCGACGAGCATTGAGGTGAGCCACTTGTTTCCGTGTCTGGCACCGGCCGGGCTGCGGTGTCCTGCGGATTCGTGGATCGCCGGCGCGACTCCGGCCCAGGCGGCCAGGTGCGCCGCCGAGGGGAACTGGGACATGTCACCGCCTGTTTCGGCGATGATGACCTGCGCGACTTTCAGTCCTACCCCGGGGATCGTCTGCAGTAGCTGGATCTGGTGGGCCCACGGCCGCGAGGCGGTCTCGATGGTCTTATCCAGTGCCGCCAAGGAGACCTCGACCTGGTCCAGGCGACCCAGCATTGCGGCAGCCAGCCGGGCATGGTCGGCGTCGAAGTGACCTGTCAATGCCTCGATCAGGTCGGGGATCTTGGACCGCATTTTTCCTTTGGCCAGTTGTGCCAGGACCTCGGGGTCGGCCTCGCCTGCTATCAATGCCGCGAGCATGGCTCGTGCGGAGACGGTGGTCACCGACGATGCGACTGAGGAGAGCTTGATGCTGGCATCTTCGAGCATCGTCTCCAACCTGCCGGTGTCCCTGGTCCGATCACCCATCAGCAGCACTCGGTAACGCGTCAGCATGCGCAGGCGGCGGACTGGAGGCGGCAGCATGAACGAGGGTCGAACCAATCCGTGCTCAAGCAGTTGGGCGAATCCACTCTGCGTCTTTCACGTCGGTCTCGCGCCCCGGGACGGCCTTCATGTGTGCGGCGTTGAGCAGCCAGCATTCCATTTGCTCTTCCAGGGCGTAAAAGTGAAGTCGGCCCAAGGCGC
>NZ_JAGGPK010000060.1 GCF_018613855.1 Arthrobacter sp. ISL-30 | reverse complement strand
ACCATTGGCCATTGACACAGGCCTGAGGCAGCTGAGAAGGAGGGCTGATGCGGGCTCCTTCAACACCTGCGAAGGAGAATGCGGCACAGTACCCTTGAAGTAGTCAGAGCTGGCCACTCGTCAAGGATTTTCTTGAAATCGCCTTAAGCAACAACCGACCTTCGATTCGGACCCAGGGCACTTTTGAGCGACTCGTGGTCGTTGGTTCTTGGTGCCGTCCTGATAGGGGACCGGCACGGTTCAAAAAGTTCGTGAGGAGATAAGCGACGCAGGAG
Organism: Arthrobacter sp. ISL-30; assembly: GCF_018613855.1. GTDB lineage: Bacteria > Actinomycetota > Actinomycetes > Actinomycetales > Micrococcaceae > Arthrobacter. Next base: position 15,157 of record NZ_JAGGPK010000060.1, on the reverse strand, counting down.
CGCCGAGCGGAGCTTTTTGATCCGGTGCCGGCGCGTAGCGCCCTGGTTGCGCGAAGGACCCGCCCAGCGATAATGGGACATCAGGATGACCAGTAGACCATCACTCTCGTGAGGCTTCCCCACATGTACCTTGGCAGGCTCTGCCGGCGGTGGTCACCCCTCAGCGGGGCGTGCCGCCTGCTTGTTTGGTCATGTGAGTTCCCGGCTTTTAGTACATGAAATGTTCAGAAAGGAAGTGAAGCGGCCAGCACGTGGATCACTGATTCAGGCTGATCAGTGATCCACGTGCTCCGTGCACTGGTTTCAGAAGCTGTACGGTCCGAACCTGGCGATCGCGATACCGGCGGCAAGGATGCCAAGGATCATGCTGATGATGACATTGGGGGTTTCCCGGCGTCGGACGTGCGTGATGACGGCTCCGGTCATCAGGAGAAAGAACCCGGCCGCGGCGGTCGGCACCAGGATGGTGGCTATGTTCAGGAGGGCAGGCAGGATCATGCCCACAGCGCCGAGGATTTCGACGACTCCGATCCCCTTGATGGCGCCGTCGGAGAAGTTTTCGACCCAGCCCTGGCCGGAGGCGGCAAGTTTGGCTTTGGGTTGGGCGATTTTCATGGCTCCGGCTGCGAGGAAGAGGAGCGTGAGCAGGGCAGTGATGACCCAAAGGACGATGTTCATAATGTTCTTCTTTCGTGAATCGCGGGTTTTGCTTGGCTGGACGAATAGTTCGCGTGGCCGGCCGGAGGAGCCTTCAGTGTGCTCTGGACGAGTAGGCTGGTTGCTGTGTTGGCGTCCTGAAGATCGGGGCGGTGGCCGCGCTTCCCACCAGTGGTTCATTGCGTCGATCACGAGCTTGCTGGCCAGCGCCTTCCGGGGGATGTTCCGAGAGTTCCCAAGGGCAGAGCGAGGACGACGGCGGAGCCTTCCCGGGCTGCCTGCGTCGCCGTCGCCGGGACTGCCCTAGTCTGATAACCCCGACGCTCGGCCGGATGTGTTCGGGGTTTCCGGACCCGGCGATTAAGACCCGGTAGCCGGCGGCGTCGGTGAGGCGCGCCAGGACGGTGCCCAGTTTGCCGGCCCCTAGGATGCGGATGATGTTTTTCATGCGAGCGCGGGTGCTGCCTGGTCTTGCTCGGCGAGGATTTCGCGGACCAAGGGCACGACTTTGCTGGCGTAGAGTTCCACGGCTTTGAGGCGGGCGCTGATCGGTTGCGCCCCGGAGGTGAAGATCAGATCGAAGCGGCCGACGTCGAGGGAGGAGATCGCACCGGCAATTCTTTTCGCGACCGTCTCCGGGGAGCCGATATACATCGAGCCGTGCCGGATCTCGGCCTCGAATTCCTGGCGGCGGACGGGCGGCCAGCCGCGGAGGGTGCCAATCCGGTCGCGCACGACCTTGTAGTGGGGCCAGAAAATCTCCTTGGCCTGTTCGTCGGTGTCGGCGATGAACCCGGGAGAGTGCATTCCGACCGGCCAGGGGTTGGTTCCGAAATCCTTCGCTGCCCGCTTGTAGAGGTCGATGTAGGGGGCGAACCTGCCGGGTTGGCCGCCTATGATGGCGAGCATGAGCGGGAAACCGTACTTTGCCGTGCGAATGACGGACTGCGGCGAGCCTCCTACCCCCACCCACGTCTTCAGGCCGCCCTCGGTCTTCGGGTAAACATCGGCATTGACCAGGGGAGCGCGGACGGTGCCGCTCCAGGTCACGGGCTCTTCCTTCAGGAGTTGGGCGAAGAGATCGATTTTCTCCTCGAACAGCACGTCGTAGTCGCCCATGTCGTAGCCGAAGAGCGGGAACGACTCGGTGAAAGAACCCCGTCCGAGGATGACTTCGGCGCGCCCGTTCGACAAGGCGTCGAGGGTTGCGAAACGTTCGAAGACCCGCACCGGGTCATCGGAGCTGAGCACGGTGACGCCCGAGCCGAGCCCGATCCGGGAGGTGCGCGTCGCTATGCCGGCAAGAACTGTTTCGGGGGAGGACACCGAGAATTCGGGTCGGTGGTGCTCGCCGACTGTGAAAACGTCAACGCCGAGTTCGTCGGCGATCACCGCCTCGTCGACCAGTTGGCGGATGGCACGGGCGTGGCTGACTGGCGCGCCGGCGTCGTCGGTTGGGACATCGCCGAAGGTGTCCAGCCCGAAGATCACTTCACTCATATGAGCTCCTGTAATTGATATGTCAATGATTGACGTATCAATCATGCGACGAGTATGATTGACATGTCAAGCGAAAGGCCAGGAGTTCATGAATCAGCCCGCCAAGAGTGCCAGGCAAAGTCCCGATCGCAACGAACTGGCGGTGTGGCGCGAGTATGTGGAGACGGCGGAGGCGATCCGTCAGGCCTTGGCGTCGGAACTGCAGTCCAGCTCGGGGGTGTCGCCCGGGGACTATGCAGTACTCCTGGCGCTGAGCGAGGCCGACGGCAGAAGGCTGCGCTCGTCCATTCTGGCGGAGGCCATCGGCTGGGAACGCAGCCGACTGTCCCATCATCTGGGCCGCATGGAAACCCGGGGCCTGATCCGCCGGCACCGGCCCGGAAGTGACAGCCGCGGCGCCGAGGTTGAACTCACCGATGACGGAGCACGGACCTTTAGAAGCTCATCAGCCTCGCACCTGCGCCTGGTCCGCAGGCTCTTCATCGACGCCCTGACAGCCGAGGAGCTCGACGCCACCCGCGAAGTCGCCAGCAGCCTGCGCCGCCACTTGAAGGAAATCTCCACCACCAACTGACCGGAATAGAGGGTGGGTACCTTGCCCGTGGCTTAGATGAGCGCCGGTCGATCGAAGCTGAACAGGCTAACGATGGCCAAGTCTGGGTGTCTTTCGCCGAGTCCAATGAACTGTGCGTAATTCAGCAGTCCTACATTGTCGCGGAAGTCCGTAGCTGGACGGCACACAGGAACGTGATTTCTGTGGGATCTACTGATTGGCCGTTGAGCAGTCACATCATGGGCTTATAGTGTTCCCGGCCGAAGTGCCGAGTTATGAACACATATGATCGCTCCGTCCGCGGTTCTATGGCGTAGCGTGCACCTCCGTAAAACAGGCGGCCACATCACGGTTCGATGCTGCCGGGGCGGACCGTATCGTGCAGGACACGACGCCGCTCCCGTACCCTTTCACCACTGGTGGCCAGCTGCTGGAGCACTGCCGCCGGGAGGGGGCCTGTGGATCAGTGACATCATGCTCAGGAACGAGCTCTCCTGGGGAACTGAGGAGGAACTGCGCAGCGAACTCCTGCACGTTTGGTCCGTCATGAAGGGATGCGTGCGCAACGGCTGCGAACGCACCGAACCGGTCCTGCCCGGTGGTCTCCGTGTCCCGCGACGCGCCCCCAAGCTGCATACCGAGCTGTCGGCAAGCACAGAGGAAACGGACCCGATGCGGCCATGGATTGGGTGAACCTGTTCGCCCTCGCGGTCAACGAGGAGAACACCTCCGGCGACCGCATCGTCAACGCCCACCAACGGCGCAGCCGGCATCGTTCCAGCAGTGCTGCATTACTACGAGAAATTCATCTCCGGAGCCAACGACGACGGTGTGGTGCGGAGTTGGCAGAGGAGAATGCTTCTTCTCAAGCCAAACTCCCGGAATAGCTCTCCAGCGGTAGGAACACGTTTTGTGTCCGACGCGTCCATCCGCGCTTCCCTGCCCGAGTACCCTTCCTTGGAGCATATCCGGACGGCTCAGGGCAGGGGTTTCGGGCGCCATGGGAGGCCAGGAGGCAGGCACGGGTTTGGCGCCTGCCTCCTTATTCCCTGAGGCTACGCTTTAGTCAGAACCGGCGAATCCAATGGGGGTTCAGCCATAGCGTCGGAGTACTGGGAATGGGCACCAGCCCGGCGTTCTTTAAGGAAGTACACGAGCCCGGCGGCGATTGTCGAGGCCGCGGCCAGGGCGAACAACCCGGGAATGACGCTCCCCGTCTGTTCCTTGATGATCCCGAAGCCGAAGGGTGCCACGAACCCGCCCAGGTTGCCCAGCGAGTTGATGATGGCGATGGCCGGGGCGAGGACCAAGGGGTGCAGCCCGGACTGGGGGATGGTCCAGAAGAGCGGCGAAGCGCTCTTGAATCCCATGGCGGCGATGGCCAGGAACACCAGGGCCAGGACTGGTGAGGCGAGGGCAGCCGCGAGGGTGCCGACGGCGGCCACCAGGAGTGCGGCCACCAACAGCGGGCGCTTGGACTTGGCCCTGTCCTGCCACTTTGCGGCATAGTACATGGCGACGACGGCACAGATCCAGGGAATGGAGGAGAGGAATCCGACGCTCAAGTCCGTGGTGCCGGGGATTTGCTTGATGATGCTAGGCAGCCAGAAGGTGTTGGCGTAGATCGACAACTGGACTGAGAAGTAGATGCCGCAGAGCAGCAGGATCTGGGGGTTCAGGAGCATCTTCCAGCGGTTGAGCTTGCTGCCCTTGTTGCCTGCGTGCTGGGCGTCCTCGGCCTCAATGGCGCGCGTGAGCGCGACCTTTTCCGCGGCAGTCAGCCATTTGGCGTCGGAGATCTTCGCATCGAGCAGGAAGAACACGGTGAAGCCCACCGCCACGGACAGCAGGCCTTCGAAGCCGAAGAGCCACTGCCAGCCCCTGAAGCCGAGGGCTCCATGGAGGCTCAACAGCAACCCTGCGATGGGGCCCGAGATGGCGGCAGCCACCGAGGATCCTGCTATGAAGAGGGCCGTTGCCTTGCCCCGTTGGCCTGCCGGGACCCAGCGGGCGAAGTAGAAGATGACGGCGGGAAAGAAGCCCGCCTCCGCGGCGCCCAACAGGAAGCGCAGCAGGTAGAACATCACTTCGTTCTGCACGAACGCCATCAGGAAGGACACGATGCCCCAGCTGATCATGATCCGGGTCAGCCAGATCTTAGCGCCGTACTTCTCCATCATCACGTTGCTGGGCAGTTCGAAGATGGCGTAGGCAACAAAGAACAGGCCGGCTCCGAAGCCGTAGGCTGCAGCGCCAATGCCGACGTCGGCCTGTAGGTGGTCCTGGGCGTAGCCGATGTTGGACCGGTTTAGCTGGTTGCATACGAGCATGACCAGCATGATGGGTAGCACGCGCTTGAAGAACTTCCTGGTGGCGTGCGCCAGGTCCGTGACAGCGATGTCTACAGACTGCATGGATATTTCCTTTGAATAGGGAGGGCAGGTCGGCTGCTGGCGGGCGCGGGATTATGGCCTCTGCCACAGCGATCCCTACTACTGTAAGCGGGGGTGGTGATGCTGGTCCAACACAGATAATGAATCACCGGATACCTTCAGGGAATGAATTCCGGTTCCTTCAGCCGAGCACCGAGGCGACGACGAGCAGCGCAGCGACGCTGAGCACGGTGGTGCAAAGGATGACGTCGCGGGCCACCGTCATGCCCCGGCCATATGGCGAGGCGAACAGGAAGACGTTCTGCGCCGTCGGGAGGGCGGCCATGATCACGTTGGCCAGGAGGTGCTGGCCCTCCAGCCCGAAAACGAAGTGGCCCAGGACCCAGACAATGGCGGGCATTCCTGCGATTTTGAGGAACGTGGCCACGAGCGTTTCCGTCCGCCCGTCGTTGCGCTGCAAGGGTGCACGGCCAGCCAGCGACAGCCCGAAGGCAAGGAGCACCATGGGAACTGCTGCCCCGGCCAGCATGTCGATTGGCTTTTGCGCGAGTTCTGGTGCCGTCCAGTCGGTCAGCGCGACGGCGGCCCCCAGCCCGGAGGCAATGATCATCGGATTCGCGAACGGCTGCGCCAAGAGCCGTTTCCATGAAATCCGGGAGCCTCCTGCCAGGCCCAGAACGGTGAGGTAGAAGGGCGCCAGGACCAGGATCTTCACCAGCAGCACCGGTGCCACGTGCTGGGCGGTTCCGACTGCGTAGAGGGAAACGGGGATGCCGATGTTGTTGGCGTTGGCGTAGCTGCTGGCCATGGCTCCGACGGCGGTTTCGGCCACCGGACGGCGGAAGAACAGGAAGCTGAGGAGGCAATAGAAAAGCCCCACTACCGCTGCTGAGAGCAGCGCCAGCGGGGCATCGGTTCCAAGCGCCGCCCGGATGTCGCTTTCTGCCACGACGGTGTAGAGGAGGGCAGGATTGGTGATGTAGAAGGCCGTACGCGTTAGGGCGCCCTGAATCTCGGGGCCGAGGATCTTTAGTCTTGCAGCGAGGTAGCCGACGGCGGTGACTGTGGAGACGATGAGTATTCCGGAGACAACGCCGAGCACTCTGCGCCCTTCTATGTAGCTGTAAAGGTGATGGTGTTCCGCACGGCCGTCTCCCGTTGCGCGAGGAGGGGCGGCCGTGCGGAAGTTGTAGCGGCCGGTAATTAACGCACCAGGCAGGGCCGCTTCGGGTCGAAGGACCAGCCCTCGATGTAGTACTGCATGCCGATGCTGTCGTCGCGGGCATCGAGGCCATGCTCAAGGTAGAGCTGGTGTGCCTTGTCCAGGGCGTCGCGGTCCAGTTCGATGCCGAGTCCAGGTGCATCCGGCACGTCAATGGAGCCGTCCTTGATCTTCAGCGGTTTTTTGGTGAGGCCTTGGCCGTCCTGCCAGATCCAGTGTGTGTCCAGTGCCGTGATTTCGCCGGGAGCCGCTGCGCCGGTGTGGGTGAACATGGCCAGCGAGATATCGAAGTGGTTGTTCGAGTGCGATCCCCAGGTGAGGCCGAACTCGTGGCACAGTTGTGCGACGCGAACGGAGCCGTGCATGGTCCAGAAGTGCGGGTCCGCGAGGGGAATGTCGACGGCGTTGCTGCGGATAGCGTGGGACATTTCCCGCCAGTCCGTGGCTATCATGTTGGTCGCGGTCTTGAGGCCAGTTGCGCGTCGGAATTCGGCCATGACTTCCCGACCGGAGAAGCGGCCTTCCGCGCCGCACGGATCCTCGGCATAGGCAACTACTCCCTGCATCCGCTTACCCAGGCGAATGGCTTCCTCGAGTAGCCAGCCCCCATTGGGATCGAGCGTGACCCTGGCGTCCGGGAAGCGCTTGGCCAGGGCAGTGACAACGTCCACTTCATCATCCCCGGACAGGACGCCGCCCTTGAGCTTGAAGTCGCTGAACCCGTAGCGTTCCTGCGCTGCTTCAGCCAGCGCCACTACTGCTTCGGGGGTCATGGCCTCCTGGCGGCGAAGCCTTTCCCAACGGTCCGACGGCGCGTCCTCCACGAGGTACGGAAGGTCGGTCCGCTTGTGGTCGCCAATGAAAAACAAGTAGCCGAGCATGGGCACGGAAGTGCGCTGCTGGCCGTCGCCGAGCAGCTCGGCGACCGGAACTTCAAGGTACTGGCCGTGCAGGTCCAGCAGGGCGGATTCGACGGCGGTGACGGCGTGGACCGTAGTGCGTAGGTCGAACGTCTGGAGGCCACGACCACCGGCGTCCCGATCCGCGAATTCCGCGGCTATCTCGCGCAGCAGCGAGTGGTAACGGGCAACACGCTGGCCCGTGATCAGGGTTCCGGCTTCTTCGATGGTGGTTCGGATCTTTTCGCCGCCGGGCACCTCGCCTAGTCCGGTACGTCCTTCAGAGTCCGTGATGATGGCGATGTTGCGGGTGAAGAAGGGCCCGTGGGCGCCGCTGAGGTTCATCAGCATGCTGTCGTGCCCGGCGACCGGAACGACTTCCACGCGGGCGATGGTTGGCTGGCCGGTCATGCGTTGACCTCTGCTTTCTCGTAGTCGCCTGCCACAGGGGAATGTGCCAGGACAAGGTCTCCGTCGATCCGGCGGTTGAGCTGCCAGGGGTTTGCATCCTGCAGGGCTGCTGGCAGCAGTTCCTGCGGCAGGTTCTGGTAGGCCACCGGGCGCAGGAAGCGGTTGATGGCAAGCGTACCGACGGAGGTTGTGCGCGTGTCCGATGTTGCCGGGAAGGGGCCGCCGTGAACCATGGCATGACCGACCTCCACGCCGGTAGGCCAGCCGTTGACAATGATGCGTCCCACCTTCTGTTCCAGTGCCGGGAGCAGGAGGGACGCCGTCGGGTAGTCCTCTTCGGTGAGCTGCAGTGACGCGGTGAGCTGGCCTTCGATCCGTTGGGTCGCCGCGATCAGTTCCTCGGCAGTTGAGTAGCGGACGATAAGGCTGGCGGCGCCGAAGATTTCGGCATGCAGCACCTGGTTGCTGATGAAGGTGCCGATCTCGGTGCCGAAGATGGTGGGAGCCGGGGCGTTCTCGGTGGACCCTGGTGTGCCCTGTCCGATGACCTCGACGCCTGATTCGCCCCCAAGCGCCGTGGTCCCGGCGTTCCAGGATGAAGCGATCCCCTCGGTCAGCATGGTCTGCCCGGCGCAGGATGCAACGGCACGGGCGACGGCGGCTGCGAGTTTGTCACCTGCCTCGCCAGCGGGTACGAACAGCAGGCCAGGGGACGTACACAGCTGCCCCGAGCTGCCGGTGACGGCAGTAACGTATTGCTGCGCCAAGGCATCGACCTTACCCTTGAGGGCGCCGGGGAAGACAAAGACCGGGTTGAGGGAGGACATTTCGGCGTACACGGGAATCGGCTCCCGGCGTGCCGCAGCCGTGCGCATGAGCGCAATGCCGGCGCTTTGCGAACCGGTGAAGCCCACGGCCTTGATGGCGGGATCCGAAACCAGGGCCTGGCCGATGCTGCGGCCCGGTCCATAGATCAGGGAAAATACGCCCGGGTGAAGGCCATAGTCCTGGACGGCCTTGGTGATGGCCCGGCCGACGAGTTCGCTGGTGCCCGGGTGGGCGTTGTGGGCCTTGAAGACTACTGGACAACCGGCGGCGAGGGCGGATGCAGTGTCTCCTCCCGCCGTCGAGAAGGCCAGCGGGAAGTTGCTGGCACCGAAGACGGCCACGGGCCCCAAGGGGATCTGGCGTTGACGGATGTCGGCACGGGGGAGAGGGGTGCGTTCCGGCAGCGCCGGGTCGAACCGCGCGCCGCGGAAATCGCCTTGGCGGACCACCTTCGCGAAAAGGCGCAACTGGCCGGTAGTGCGTGCCCGTTCTCCTTGAAGCCGGGCGGCGGGCAGGCCGGTTTCCTGGCCGGCACGGACGATTAGTTCGTCGCCGATGGCTTCGATGTTGTCCGCGATGACGTCCAGGAATGCTGCGTGGGTTTCGGGGTCGAGTGTGCTGAAGGAGGCGTAGGCCTCGGCAGCAGCGGATGTTGCGGCCTTGAGCTGTGCTTCGGTGATCAACGAGTAGGCGGGTTCAAGCTGTTCATTGGTGGCGGGGTTGAAGCCGAAGGCAGCCTTGCCTTCGCCAACGACCGGCCGCCCGGCGATCAGGGAGTGTCCGGTGAGGGTCACGGTGCTTCCTCCTGGAAACGTGGATTTGGAGAAGGGGCGGATCAGGAAACGGTGGCGATGAGGGCCTTGAGGTCGGCAAGGTCCCGGGGCGCCAAATTCTGAAGCGGGGGACGGACACCGCCAGCGGTGCGGCCGATCGCGTCAAGGCCCCCCTTGACGATGGACACGGCATAGCCCTTTACGCGGTCGCGAATGTCCAAGTAGGGAATGACGAAGTCGTTGAGCTTCTTGTTAATGGCTGCACGGTCGTTGTTGCGGACGTCCTGGTAGAAGTCCAGGGCGAACTGGGGCACGAAGTTGTACATGGCACTGGAGTAAGTGCTCATGCCCAACTGGAGCAACGGGAGGGCGAAGGTCTCGGCCGTTGGCAGCCCGCCCAAGTAAAAGAGGCGGTCGCCGAGCCTGGCGTAGACGCGGGCATCGTGCTCGAGGTCGCCCAAGCCGTCCTTGAATCCAATGAGGTTCGCGTGCCGTTCTGCCAGGGTGGCGACGGTCGTGTCTTTGTAGATGGCGTTGGCGCGGTTGTAGATGATGACACCCAGGGACGTGGCGTTGCAGACGGCACTGACATGCTCGATCAGGCCACCCTGGTCAGCCTCGGTGAGGTACGGCGGCAGCAGCAGAATACCCTCGGCCCCCGCAGCTTCTGCTGCCCGGGCGTTTTCAATGGCCTGGGCGGTGGAACCGCCAGCCGAGGCCAGGACCGGAACAATTTTGCCCACTTCCTCGACGGCGGCGCGGACCACGCGCTCGGATTCGGCGGGGGTGAGGGAGAAGCCCTCACCGGTTCCGCCCGCGGCGAAGAGCCCGGCCACCGGGAAGCTGGCCTGCCAGGCAAGGTGCTTGCGGTAGTTCTCCTCATCGAACTGCAGATCGGCGTCGAACGATGTTACGGGGAACGAAAGTAGCCCCTCCTTGAGGATGTTTGCCAGTTCCTGGGGTGTGTGCTTTGCCACGATGTGGTCCTCCGGATGTGCGCCGTCTTCGGCGGGATAGTGGGGGTGGTTCCTTCCCAGATTAGGACCGCGTCTGATGCCTGTCTAAGTGCTTTTTTATATGCATTGATACCTTAGGGGCATCACTAGTGTCGTGCGTCCCTTCGAGGTGGGGCAGTGTCATTCCATGGAGAATTCGATGTCGCGCAGCAGCCTGGCAAGGGCAGGGTTCTCCACCTTGCGGTTCCAAATCGCGTGGAGCTCCACAGCTTCGTTATCGCCTCCCTGCAAAGGCAGGAACCGGACCCCCTGAATGCCCAGGAAGGTCGCTGAGTGGGGCACGAAGGCAACCCCGCGCTTGGCGGCCACGAGGGACACCATCGTGAGGATCTGGCTGACCGTGTGCACCACATTGCTGTGGCTGATCGGAAGCGCGCGGACCACGAGGTCGTAGAAGTAGCGTGCCTGCGTCGGTGAATGCATGATCAGGGGCTCGTCCTTGAAGTCCTCGGCACGGACTTCCCGGTTGAGTTCGGTCAGCGGGTGGTTTTCCGGAACGGCGAGCATCATGGATTCGCTGTAGAGCAGGTGTGAATCAAAAACTTCGTCATTGAAAGGAGGCCTGGCCAAGCCAAGGTCCAGCTCTCCGGTCAGGAGACCGCTGATCTGTTCGCCGGTGACCAGTTCCTGGAGATCGATGTCGACGTCGGGCAGGATTCCCGAGATCTCTTCCAGCAGCGGTCCCAGAATGCTCAAGCCGCTCGCGGCGGTGAATCCAATCCGAAGAAGGCCTGACCGGCCGGAAGCAATGCGCCTGGCCGTTACCGGGGCGCGGTCCGCAAGGGCCATCAGCCGCCTGGCCTCCTCAAGGAACGCCTGCCCTGCGTGCGTTAACTGGACCTTCCTGTTGTCCCGCTCAAGCAGTTCAGCCCCGACGATCTTCTCCAGCCTCTGGATCTGCCGGCTTAGCGGGGGCTGTGTCATATTGAGGCGCTCAGCGGCGCGCCCGAAGTGAAGTTCTTCGGCCACAGCGATGAAGCCTGCCAGTTGGTCAAAAGTAAACATGGTGCCTTTACTCAAAAGTAAAAATGATGCCTCTACGGTATCATCCGATGCAATTTTGGGCTTGGACGCGCATCATAGCTGCTCTCTACACTCGACAAAGCGGACCCGGCGTGAGCCGGTTCACACGATTTTCGGGCCACCAACGCCCGGAGTGCCAACAAGGAGTTCCAATGATGCACTTCCCCTCACGCCGCGCCGTCCTCGGAGCCGCGTCGGCCATAACCCTCCTGGCCCTGACCGCCTGCGGCAATGTCGCAGGTGGCGCCACGAATACCGCCAAGTACCCCAACGGGCCTGTCACGATTACCGTCGGCCAAGCGGCCGGCGGCAGCACCGACCTGATTGCCCGTGCCGTTGCCGAATCGGCCAGCAAGACCCTCGGCGCCCCGATGCCCGTCGTCAACAAGCCTGGGGCCAACGGCGCCCTCGCCACCAAGGAGGTGGCGGGCAAGCCGGCCGACGGCCAGAACCTGCTGCTGCTCACCGCGTCCCTTATTACCATCACTCCGCTAGCCGTGACGCCCGAGGAAGCCGTCAACCTCGACGACCTGGACATCATCGCGGGCCTGTCACAGGACGACTACGTCCTGGTTGCCAGCAAGGGTTCCGGCTTCAACAACATCACGGATGTCACCGGCGCTGGACGCAACATCACCTTCGGCACCACCGGCGTCGGTACCGGCAGCCAGCTCGCCCAAACGGTCCTGTTCAAGCAGGCCAATGTGAAGGGCACCGACGTTCCCTTCGACAGCGGCAAGCCCGCCCTCACCGCAGTGCTGGGCAACCAGGTTGAGTTGGCCACCATCCAATTGGGTGAAGCCATGCCGCAGATCGAAGCCGGCAAGGTGACACCGCTCCTGGTCTTCTCCGAAGAACGCAACTCCTTCCTTCCGGACGTTCCCACGGCCAAGGAATCCGGTTACGACGTACCCGTAGCGCAGTATCGTGCGGTCGCGGCTCCAAAAGGCACGCCCCAGGATGTGAAGGACAAGCTGTACGCAGCCCTGCAGGAGACCTTCAAGTCCGACGCCTACAAGGAGTTCAACAAGAAGAACATGCTGAGCCCCAAGGAAATCCCGGGCGAGGAGGTCATGACGCAGTGGAAGGACTACGCCGCGAAGTACAAGTCCCTCGTTGAGAAGTACGACATCAGCCTCAGCGGGACGAAGTGATTCCAATGAAGGCAATAAACCCGATGCCCGGCGGAGGGGACAGCGTCAGGGCCGTTCCCGCCGTCGGGGTCGGCCCCAAAGGAGCCGATGACGGCGGAGCGGACTTCACCCCCGAACAGCTCGCCGCCCAGTGGGAAGAGGACAAGCCGCCCGCGGCCGGGCCCTTGGCCAATGCGGCCTCCTCCCTGGTGGTGCTCGGCGCCGGCATCGGTGCGGTGGCGCTGTCCCTGGCCATGGGCCTGGGAACCCCTGCGGCGCCTCAGCCGGGGCTGTGGCCGTTCCTAATTAGCTGTGTTCTGGTCGCCCTTGGGGCTTTCCAGCTGGTCATCGGCAGACACAACCGCGACGCCGAGAAGTTCACCCGGATGTCCCTTGCGCCGCTGACCGGACTGGTGACCCTCGCGGCGATGGTCGCGCTGATGCCCCTGATCGGTTTTGAAATTCCTGCCTTGGTGCTCTGCATCATCTGGATGCGGTTCCTGGGCAGCGAGACCTGGCGTTCAACCCTCCTGGTCAGTGCAATCGTCGTGGCTGCGTTCTACGGCATCTTCGTCCTGGCGCTCAACACGTCCATTCCCCACCTCTTCTAGGAGAACACCGTGGATTTCCTGAATCCCGTGATCAACGGATTCGCCGTCGTCCTGGAGCCGATGAACCTCCTGTACTGCCTGATCGGTGTGCTGATCGGCATGTTGATTGGCGTGCTGCCCGGATTGGGGCCCGCGGCAACCATCGCCATCCTCCTTCCGCTGACCTATAACGTCGAGCCCGTTACCGCCATCATCATGCTGGCCGGCATCTTCTACGGCGCCCAGTACGGCGGCACCATCACCTCGGTGCTCCTCCGGCTCCCGGGCGAGGCGTCGTCTGTGGTCACGGTCTTTGACGGCTACCAGTTGGCCAGGCAGGGCAAAGCCGGCACGGCACTCGGTCTGGCAGCCATCGGTTCCTTCACCGGAGGCACCGCCGCGATCATCGGCCTGACCTTCCTGGCCCCCGTTGTGGCCAGCTTCGCGCTGGACTTCGGCGCGCCGGAATACACCGCCCTGGCCATGCTTGGCATCCTGCTCGTGGCCACCATCAGCAGCGGAGCCAAGGCCAAGGCACTCATCGCCGGAGCCATCGGGCTGCTGCTGGCCACGGTCGGACGGGATGTCTTTACCGGCGAAAACCGCTTCACTTTCGGCAGCCTGGAGCTTGCCGACGGTATTGACTTCGTTCCCATCGCCATGGGCATCTTCGGCCTCGGCGAAATCCTCTACAACCTCGAGGAGCGCCACCGGGCGGCAAAAGCGCCGTCCGCCCTCGCGAATGTTTGGCCCTCCCGGAAGGACCTTAGGCAGGCCTCCGGCTCCATCGGCCGCGGCTCAGTACTGGGCTTCTTCCTGGGCATCCTTCCCGGAGGTGGTGCAACGATTGCTTCCATGGCGTCCTACGCCATGGAGAAGAAGCGCGCCAAGCAGCCCGAACGCTTCGGCAAGGGCGCTCCGGAAGGGGTTGCCGGGCCTGAAACTGCCAACAACGCCGCGGCGACGTCGTCATTCATCCCGCTGCTGACCCTCGGCATCCCGGCAAATGCCACGATGGCCCTCATGTTCGGCGCCCTGCTCATCCAGGGTGTGACACCTGGGCCGCAACTGGTGGAGCAGGAACCCGACCTCTTCTGGGGCGTGGTGAACTCCATGTACATCGGCAACATCCTGCTGCTCATCATGAGCCTGCCGCTGGTAGGGATCTTCGTGAAAATCCTCCGGGTCCGGGCAGCCATCCTCGCCCCGATCACAGCCCTCATCACCCTGCTCGGCGCCTACACCATCAACAACAGCATGTTCGACGTCACACTCGTTGTGGTGTTCGGTGTGGTGGGCTACCTGATGAAGAAGTTCGGCTTCGAAGCCGGGCCACTGGTCCTGGCCTTCGTGCTCGGCTCCCTGCTGGAAAGTTCGCTCAGGCGTTCCCTGCTGGTCTTCGGCGGCGATCCGCTGGGCTTCTTTACCCGCCCCATCTCCGCAACCCTGCTCATCGTGTTCGTGCTGGTGGCCCTGCTGCCCGGCATCCGTATCATGCTCAGCAAGCGCAAGGCATCCGCGGCAGAGGCCGCCTCAGACACCAAAATCAAGGAGACGGTATGAGCATCATTGTTGGCTTCGTTCCCACCCCCGCAGGGGAGGCCGCCCTGGCTGCGGGCATCGCGGAAGCGCAGCTAAGGAACCAAGACCTGGTGATCGTCAACTCGGCTCGGGAGGGTGCCTTGGTGGACAAGGCCGTGGCTCCCTCGGATGTCCTGTCACGGGCCGCACAGCGGGCCGGTGAAGCCGGAGTGAACGCAACAGTCATCCAACCGTCCTACCAGCATGACCTTGCAGATGAATTCCTTGATGTGGCCCGGGAAGTCGATGCTTCCCTCATCGTCATTGGGCTGCGGCACCGAACCCAGGTGGGGAAGTTCATCCTCGGCAGCCACGCCCAGCGCATCCTCATGCAGGCCGACCGGCCGGTTCTCGCCGTCAAGGCCGACGGCGGCGGTCGCTTCTAGTACTACAGTCGCGGTTATTTTGTCGTCCATCGGCGTTTTAACCGCCTTCCTGCGGGTGGGCGTGTTAATCCTTGGCGGTGGGCGATGATATTTGTGTGGCAGACGTACAGGAATGGGCCGATGGACTGGCGGAGATCGGGGATCTGGTCGGGGCCAGGTTCGCCCGTTCAGAACCGCGGGCGAACGCTGTTG
>NZ_JAGGPK010000059.1 GCF_018613855.1 Arthrobacter sp. ISL-30 | reverse complement strand
GAACTCGTGAACGCCGGCGGCTGTGATGGCCACTCGGAATTCGTTGTTCTTGATCTCTTTCGGGACGCCGATGATCATTCTGGGCTCCAATCAGGGGGCTGTTTGTGCTGCCGACCTTGGACGCATTGAACTTTCGCGGCCGAAACGTCTCTGAATCCGTAGCGTAATCAGCAATTTACATTCCTATTGTTGACAATAGTACACCTAACTTCTAGGTTATGTGTAACACACGTCACAGAGTGTGATCATCTCGGTTTAGCCCCGGCACGCCCGGGCGAAGGAGTGCATAATGAGCGGTTACATTTCACGAAGGAACGTCCTGAGGGGCGCGGGAGTGGCTGTCCTCGGCGCCACTGTTGTGGGGTGGGCCACGGGCTGCTCCAGCGTGGCGGCGGGCGGCCCGGCGACGGGCGCATCCAGCAACCTGCTGGAGACGGCCAAGTCTCAAGGCTTTCTGCGGGTTGGCATCGCGAACGAGCCGCCGTACACGCAGGTCAGTGCCGACGGAAAGGTGACCGGCTGCGAGCCCGATGTGCTTCGCGCCGTCTGCAAGCGGCTCGGCATCGACGATGTCCAGGGCATCATCACCCCGTATGAATCCATGATCCCCGGCCTCAACGCCAACCGCTGGGACGTCATTGCCGCCGGACTCTTCATGAAGGAATCCCGCTGTGGCCAGGTCCTCTACTCGGAGCCGGTCATCGTCTCCACGGAGTCCTACGCCACACCCAAGGGAAACCCGAAAGGCATTACATCCGTGGCCAATGTCCTGGCGGACAAGTCTCTGAGGATCGCTGTGCTCCCTGGTGGCTTCGAGGAGGGCGTGCTCAAGGCGGCCAACGTACCGGCCTCGCAGCAGATCAAGATCAACGATGGGCGCAGCGGCCTCGAGGCACTCAAAGCCAATCGGGCGGACGCCTTCATGCTTCCAACGCTGTCGCTGCAGGCGCTGGCAAAGGACGATGCCAGCTTCGACATCAGCGAGCCCCTGCAGGACGCCCCACGCACCGGCTCCGGTGCCGCATTCCGCAAGTCCGATACCGCATTCCACGAGGCCTACAACAAGGAACTTGCGGCCTTCAAGAAGACCCCGGAGTTCGCCGAAATCCTGACCAAGTGGGGCTTCGACCCGTCAGTGGTGGAGGGCGTCACCGCCGAGGAGCTATGCAAGACCGCCGGCTGATCCTGCTGCCGGGGAAGGGGGGTAGCGGATGCACGCAGTAATCGAATATGCGCCACTGCTCTGGCAGGGACTGCTGACCACCATCCTGGTGGCGGTGCTCAGCGGTGCCCTGTGCCTGGTGGTTGCGTTCGCCGCCGGACTGGCGCGTTTGTCCAGCCACCGCTTCCTGAGCTGGCCCGCGGGCATCTTTATTGAGGTGTTCCGCGGTACGTCACTGCTGGTGCAGATGTTCTGGCTGTTTTTTGCACTGCCGTTCTTCGGAATCCAGCTGCATCCGTTGACTGCGGCCGTCCTGGCGCTTGGTCTGAACGAGGGTGCTTACGCGGCGGAAGTCGTGCGTGGCGCCATCGCGAGCCGGGCCAAGGGCCAGACCGAGGCCTGCATCGCCCTGGGGATGGAACCGGCACTGCGGCTGCGCAGGATCATTATCCCGCAGTCCATTCCGGCCATGCTGCCCCCGTTCGGCAACGTCATGGTGGATCTGCTGAAGAACACCTCCCTCGTTTCTCTGGTGACGGTGGCGGAGTTGACGTTCAGGGCCCAGATGATCCGCAGCACCACGGGGCAGACGACGGCCATTTTCCTCACCATTCTGGTGGCGTACTTTGTCCTCTCCTACCTGCTGACCCTGCTGACGGGCTGGCTCGAACGCCGCTTCGCCCTTGACCGGAAGGCACTTGCGGCCCAGCGGAAGGAAAGCCGTCTCATGAAGGTAGGTGCAGCATGATCTGGGACAACGATTTTGCCGTGTCAGTCTTTCCGCTGCTCCTGGAAGGACTCTGGGTCACCATCCAGATTACCTTGCTGGGCACGCTGCTCGCGGCCGTGCTTGGGCTGTTCTTTGCGGTGCTTAGGCGGCTTGCCATCCCGGTCCTCTCACCGGTGGTTTCCTTCTTCGTTGTGTTTGTCCGAGGCACGCCGCTTCTGGTCCAGGCCTACTGCGCCTTCTTCGTGTTGCCGGCGTACGGCCTTAGCTTTGACGCCTTCACCACCGGTGTGGTGGTGATCGGCGTGAACTACAGCGCGTACATGGCCGAGGTTTACCGCAGCGGAATCCAAGGCGTCCCCAAGGGGCAGTGGGAGGCGGCAACGGCGCTGAGTCTCCCCGGTGTCCGCACGTGGGGCAGGATCATCCTCCCGCAGGCAGTGCGCACCGTGGTGCCCATGCTCGGCAACTACCTCATCCAGATGTTCAAGGACTCCGCAGTCCTCTCGGCCATTACTGTCGTGGAGCTCATGGCCACGGCCCAGGCTATCGGAAGCTCGAACTTCCGCTATCTGGAACCCCTCACCCTGGCCGCCTTGCTGTTCCTGGCCATCAGCTACCCGGCCTCACGGCTCGTCAACAGATTGGAGCGGCGCTATGCGCCCCAGCACTGAACCCCAACCCCTGTCCACGGACCTGGCCCTCGCCCCGGACCCGGTCATCAGGTTTCAGAACGTCAGCAAGAACTGGGGGTCAAACCAGGTCTTGAAGTCGCTCAACTTCGAGGTCGCTCCGGGCGAGAAGGTCTCCATCATCGGCCCGTCCGGCTCCGGAAAGACCACCATCCTTCGTATTCTCATGACGCTCGAGACGCCCAGCGAAGGTCTGGTCAAGGTCGACGGCGACATCCTCTGGGATGTGACCGCGGGCCAGAAGGTCCGGGAAACAAAGCAGCTGCGCGCAACCCGCCGCAAGATAGGCATGGTGTTCCAGCAGTTCAATCTTTTCCCGCATATGACGGCCATGGAGAACGTTATCGAGGCGCCGATCCACGTACTGGGCATGAACAAGGCTGAGGCGCGGGAGCGGGCCGCGGAACTGCTTAACCTGGTGGGTTTAGGAAAGCACATGAATCACACGCCGCCCCAGATGTCCGGCGGGCAGCAGCAGCGTGTGGCCATTGCCCGGGCACTGGCGATGCGGCCCAAGGTACTGCTTTTCGATGAGCCCACCTCCGCACTGGACCCGGAGCTGATCGGTGAGGTCCTGAACGTGATCCGGAACCTGGCGCACACCACGGACATGACCATGCTGATGGTGACGCACGAAATGCGGTTCGCCGAGGAGATTTCGGACCGGGTGGTGATGTTCGACAACGGCGCCGCCGTGGAGAGCGGGCCGCCTGCCCAGATCTTCAAGGACCCGCAGCAGGAACGGACCCGGACCTTCCTCCGGGCCGTCCTGCAGCACTGAGGCAATCCGCAAGCATTGAGGCAACTTCGCAGCGATGACCTTCAGCCATTGCCCCAGGGGGCAACTGAAAACTCCAACGGGCGCTTGCCCGGGAAGCTCGCCGAAACCGGCAGCTTCTCGGGCCGGCGCCTAGGCGCGTTATCGGCCAGGCGATTGGAGCCTGGGACGGGGCCGTCCTTCCCCTGCCGGCCCGCGGGTCAGGCGCTGCGGCTGGTGGCCAGAAGCGATATTTCAACCGGTGCCCCGTCGGGCAGGCTGGAGACCCCGACGGCGGCACGCACCGGCCGTCCCTGATCGCCGAAGTATGAAACCAGCACCTCAGACGCGCCGTCCATCACCAGCGGATGGTCCGTGAAACCGCTGCCGGCAGAGACATATCCCGTCATGGAGACAATCTCCCCGATGTGCTCCAGGCCGCCGGCATGCGCAGCCAGAGACGCCAGGCAGTTCAGCACGGCGATGGCCGCGGCCGACCGCCCTTCCTCCACCGTCAGGTCCTCGCCCACGCGGCCGCGGTGTTCCAAGGTTCCCTGTACAGCGGAGGTATGTCCGGCGGTGTAGAGGAGGCCGCCTACTTCTCGGACGGGCACGTAGTTTCCGGCGGGCTGAGGGGTGGGCGGCAGCGGCGGAATCAAATTTTTACTTTCGTACATAACGAGCCATTGTAGACAATCAAACAAATATGAGAAAGTGACGTATGGCACTTATACCTAACCCCACTGTGGCACCTCTTGCAGACCCGCAGGGTCCGCAACCTTGGCAGGACATCGGCGTCGTCTGCCCTTTCGATATGGCCCTTGACCATGAACTTTGGCGCTGGATGCCCGAGGGGGTGAACCTCGTTTTTACCCGCACGCCCTACTACGATCAGCCCGTGGGTCTCGACATGGCCGAGGAGATCAGCGACCACGGCGAAATTCAGGACGCTGTCCGTTCTCTCGTTGCCATCCGTCCGGCCGTAGTGACGTATGCCTGCACGTCCGGCAGCTTCGTCCACGGCGTCGAGGGGGCCAGGAAGCTTTCGGCAGCTATGGTCTCGGCAGGTGCGCCGGCAGCCGTGACCACGTCGGAAGGCCTGTTGATGGCGTTGGACGCCCTGGGCGTGAGCAGGGTCGCGGTGGCCACACCCTATCTCGCGGAGCTCACCAACCGGCTGACGTCATTTTTGGAGCAGGGAGGGAAGTCCGTGGTCTCGCACGAGGGGCTGGGGCTGGACCGGGACATCTGGACGGTCCCATACGCCACCACGTGCGGGCTGATCCGTCAGGCGGACCGGCCCGACGCGGAGGCTGTTTTCGTAAGCTGCACCAACCTGCCCACCTATGGCCTCATTGCCTATATGGAGCGGGAGTTGGGGAAGCCCGTGATCACCGCCAACCAAGTAACTGCATGGAGCGGGCTGCGGCTGATGGGCCGCGAGGCAGTCGGGCCGGAGCAGCTCCTGGTCCAGGCCGCGGCCAAATAGGTCAACCTGTTTCACTCCTCTGAAACACAATCAGGCAAAAGAAAGACCTCCTGGCTGGCGGATGCCGCACCGTCCAGGAGGTCTTTTTCGTTGGCTGTGCCGTCTCGGGTCAGGAGGCCGTCTTCTGTCAGGGGCGGAACAGTGTGCCCAACTGGTCAGAGTGCACGGTCCGGCCGGCGAGCTGTAGCCCGTACCACGCGGTTACCTGGTTCGCTGTCAGCACTGTCTTTCCGAGTACTGATTCCAGTTCGTTGATCCAGCGGACGGTATGCAGGGCGGTGTCCGGGATCAGGACGGCCTGGGCCTCCGGAGCATTGGCGCTGCGCGCCAGCTCAACCACGCTGTCGTGGTCCAGTTCGCCCGCGTCCTCTCCGGAGGCAATATCGTGGGAGGCCATATCGAGGACCTCGACGTCCTGGTGGCCAAGCAGTTCCACAAAGTGGCGGGAGACATCGTCGGGGTAGGTTGCCGAGATGGAAACCTTCGAGATGCCCAGGTGACGCAGTGCGGCGGCGAAGGCCAGCGAGGTGGATGACGTTGGAACGTTGATGGCTTCCTGGATCTCCTTCGCCTGCTGATGCGCGCCGTCCCAACCGAACACAAAGCTGCCTGACGTGCAGGCCCACATGACGGCGTCTGGATCATGCTGTCGGGCGATCTCCCTGGCACCGGAGAGCAGCCGCTCCGGCTTGCCCAGATCCAGTAGCGCCTGCACCTCGTGAGTGGTGATCTCGTCGGACCCGCCGACCGAGGTATGAACCACTGGGAGATGGATGTCGTCTCCCAGCACTGACTCCAGGTAGGGGTATTCATCCTCGGCGCTGTGGCCGGGATAAAGCATTCCGACAGTTGTCATCTTCGCTCCTGTACGTCTGGCCGTATACACGGCTGGGGGTTTTCACTGCTACACAAATAGCATACAGTTGGATTGTCAACAATCGAAGGGGTAGTTTCGGAAGGCTAGCTTTCGCTTGTGGCAGGCAGGTTTATCATCCCGGCAGCATTCAAGGATTGAGCGGTGGTCTCTTTGTTGAAGAGTAAAATGCTGATTGTCAACCATTAGACGGCGGGCTGTCTGCTAGGCAGCTACAACTTGATCAGCGGCCAGGAGCCGAGCCTGGGAGCAAGGACGGAAGAGCATGAAAAGGGGAGCCCTAGACCCGGTTGTGCAGGAGTCTACTCCGGCAATCATTGCCAGGAAAATCCGCGATGCCATTGCTCGGGGTGACTTCGCCCCCGGCATCCAGTTGGGTGAAGCGGAACTCGCCAAGGAGCTCGGCGTAAGCCGTGGCCCCCTTCGCGAGGCCATGCAGAGGCTGACCCAAGAGGGACTGCTGGTGAGCTACCGGAACCGCGGCCTCTTTGTCGTGTCCATGGATCAGGACGACTTTCGTGATATCTATTTGGCCCGGTCTGCCGTCGAGGCTGCTGCCATCAACCGGGTGGTCAGCACTGACCCGGAGGGCAACGCGGCCAAGCTGATGGAAGCCGTGCGTGAGATGGAGAACGCCGCGGCCACGCCTAACGGCGAGGCGATTACAGAGGCTGACATGCACTTTCATGCCCTTCTGGTGGAGCTGGCCGGAAGTCCGCGCCTGAAGAAGATGCATGACACGCTCCTGACGGAGACGCAGATGTGCCTCAATGCCCTTAAGAGCACCTACGAGACGGCGGATAAGCGCATCTCCGAGCACAGGGGAATTGCCGAGGCAATCTCCCGCGGGGACTCGGATCTCGCGGAGAAGCTCATGGCCGAACATATGGATGACGCCCTGATGCGCCTGATCCCGGAGTGACCTCTATAAGGGGCCGTCGGATCGTCTAAAGGGTTGTCAGATCATCATCATGATCTGGCGGCCCTTTTTGCGTCTTTGGCCTTGCGTCCTTGCTGCGGGCTGACGGGCCGCCCAACTTTCCTATTGTCAACAATGCGACAGTCCGATAGTGTGATGAGCGATACATTTTTGTCCCCCAACCAAGGATCGTTATGTCAGAAACACAACCGCTTGGAGCTGGCTCCGACGCGGGTTTTGCGAATCCAGAGGAAAACTCACCAGCAGGCAAAAAGGTTCTGCGCCGAGCCATCGCAGCCTCTGCAATGGGCAACGCCACCGAGTGGTTCGATTATGGCGTTTACGCTGTAGCCGCCACCTACATCACAGCGAACTTCTTCCCTGGCGAAGGCGCCATGGGAACTGTCTGGACGCTGGCAACCTTTGCGCTCTCGTTCTTGGTGCGGCCCCTCGGCGGGCTGTTCTGGGGTCCCTTGGGTGACAGGATCGGCCGCAAGAGGGTTCTGGCGCTGACCATCATCCTGATGGCAGGGGCGACCTTCGCGATCGGCCTTCTCCCAACTCATGCTTTGGCCGGCTGGCTGGCCCCGGCACTGCTGATACTGCTCCGCATGATTCAGGGCTTCTCCACCGGCGGCGAATACGGCGGCGCCGCCACCTTCATGGCGGAGTATGCGCCTGACAAGAAGCGCGGCTTCTACGGAAGCTTTCTGGAGTTCGGAACGCTGGGCGGCTTCGCCCTCGGTTCCCTGATCGTCCTGCTCTGCAGCCAGGTCTTAGGCGACAGCGCTATGCACGAGTGGGGCTGGCGCGTTCCGTTCCTGATCGCCGGCCCGCTCGGCATCGTTGGGCTCTACCTGCGGAATCGTCTGGAAGACACCCCTGTCTTCCGCGAACTGGAAGCCAAGGGCGAACTGGAACCGGCCGTGAGCACCGCGCTCGGGGACCTGCTCCGCTACTACTGGCGGCCCATGCTGACCATGGCCGGGCTGGTCATCGCTCTGAACGTGGTTAATTACACCCTCCTGTCCTATATGCCGACTTATCTTGAGGGCACGGTGGGCATGGACGCCAGCACCGTACTGACCCTTATGTTTGTCGGACAGCTGGTCATGATGCTGATAATTCCGCTCGCAGGCGCCCGTTCGGACAAGATCGGACGCAGACCGATGTGGTTCATCTCGCTCATCGGCCTGTTCGTCCTGGCGGTTCCGATGTACATGGTGATGGCCAACGGCTTCTGGTTCGCGATGCTTGGCTTCGCCGTCCTGGGCCTGCTGTACCTCCCGCAGTTGGCCACCATCTCCGCGACTTTTCCGGCCCTGTTCCCCACACAGGTCCGCTACTCGGGCTTCGCCATTACTTACAACGTCAGCACCGCTCTCTTCGGCGGTACTGCTCCGATGGTGAACGAGCTCCTGATCAATTCCACCGGGAACGTCCTGATGCCGGCGTTCTACATGATGGCTGCTTGCCTGATAGGCCTCGTTGCCGTGTGGAAAATGCCCGAGACAGCGGGCTCCTCCCTGCGCAACATGAAGATCCTGGGGATCAAAAAACTCCATCAGCCACACCGCTCCTAAACCCGGCAATTCAAACAGCCGGATCTAAACCACCGCAGCTCCATAAACTCGCCAAGCCCGCGGCGGACCCTGAGGGGTCCGCCGCGGGCTTGGCGATTTCTCAGAAGTTGTCGCGATCACCGGGAGTTTTTGGGTATTGCACTGTGTCGCGAAGGAAGACCGCTGGTGAAGGCGCAATCTACTGGCTTGGGGTCCTGACCGGAATCGGGCTTAAGGGCTCGCCCGAGATCCGTTCCCCCGCGGCGGCAGACCGTGAACAGCCAGCGGGAGCCGCGACACCCGAAGTGGTGATCGCCGAGATAAGGTTCTGGCGCTGGACGCCAAGGCAACCGGCGAATTAACAGGTGGTATGTCCGTAGGGCGTGTTGCTAAAGCTGGCTTTGAGCCAGACGAGGGATGCGGCGAGGTAGTTGCGTGCGGTCTTCTCGGATCTCATGACGAGGCCGCGCCAGTTTTTGAGCCGGTTGAATCCCCGCTCGACGACGTTCCGGCCCTTGTAGGCCTCGGTGCCGAGCGCTGGCGGGCGCCCGCCAGCGGGACCTTTTCTCTTCCTGTTGGCTGCCTGGTCGGACTTCTCCGGGATGGTGGCCTTGATGCCGTGGTAAGCCAACCAGATGCGGTTGGCTCTCGAGGTGTAGCCTCTTTACGGTCGGTGGCCATGTGAAGCTTGGACGTCAGCCCGCCACTGGAGCGCCCGATCACGTGGTCAGGCGGTTCAAGGCCGAGTTTCATGTAATTCGACGGCTCCCCCTGTGTGGCGCGGAAGGGTCGCACCGTGCTGGTGCACGCGCACGATCGTGGAGTCGATTGAGGCGACCCAGTCCAGATCGCCAAGGGTCTCGGCGCGAGTCTGTACGTGTTCGAGCACCTTCGTCCAAGTGCCGTCCTTGGCCCGGCGGTCGAAGTTCTTGAACACGGTGTTCCAGTTCCCGAAGCGCTCAGGAAGATCCCGCCAAGGCGCCCCGGTCCGGAACTTCCATGCCGTCCCCTCTACGACCATGCGGCGGTCCGCGACCGGGCGCCCGTTGCCCGTCCAAGCAGGAAACAGCGGTCCGATCATTCCACCAGCTCTGCCGCACTGACGCAGACGGCAAAAACCATCCTTCGGAGACGTTCCAGCACACCGTCACCGGTCTGTAGCGGCTTCAAGGAGGGACCGCGGCATCTCCCTGGCGTTCATCGAGCAATAGCCGGCACCGGGACACACCCCAACGCCGCTGTCGCCACAAGTTTCCCCGGCCTTGGCGGCATCGGCGCAGCCGCACTCATGGCCGGCAGGGGCGAGGGCCGCCCAGAGTTCCCGTCCGCAGCAGCCCTGGCCGAAACGGGTCTGGCACCACAGAAAACGCCCGGCTGGGAAACCCCAGCCGGGCGTTCGGTCTGACTTGCTACATGTTAGGCACCTAACCGACAGTGCTAGCTGCGGTGTGCCGCGATCCGTGCGGGCCGTTCGGTACCCCAGGCTGCAGCCTTCTCGTAAGTCTGGGCGGCGCGGAGCACCTTGCGGTCCGCGTGCCGCGGACCGATGATCTGCAGTCCCGCCGGCAGGCCGGCCTCGGTGAAGCCGCAGGGAACGCTGATGGCCGGCTGCTGCGTCATGTTGAACGGGTAGGTGTATGGAGTCCAGCTGGTCCAGTTCGGAGAATGCCAGCCTTCCGGCGCGTCCCTGTCCCGCGGGAAGGCCGAGATGGGGAGCGTGGGGGTCAACAGCAGCTCGTAGGTTTCGTGGAACCGTCCCATCTTCACCCCCAGGTCCATCCGCACGGCGGTAGCGTCTAGGAAGTCCGAAGCGCTGATCTCGCCCTGTTCCCGGATAGAGCGGCGCAGCCCCGCATCCACGTTGTCGATCGCGTCCGGTCCATAGGCCTCGAGCACCTTGGCAGCACCGGAAAACCAGAGAACGTGGAAAGCCTCCATGGGATCCTGGATGCCCGGATCCACTTCCTCGATGATGGCCCCGGCGTCGGCCAGTACGTCCACTGCCGCCCGCACAAGCCGCTCGATTTCCGGATCGTTGGTGCCGAAGCCCAGCGTGGGTGAGAAAGCGATGCGCATCCCCTTGACGCCGTCGTCCAAACCGTCCAGGAAGGAGGCTGTCGGTGTCGGGAGTGCGGACCAGTCGCGCGAATCGAAGCCGGTGATTACATCGAGCAGCAGCGCCGTGTCCTCGACCGTGCGGGTCATCGGCCCGGCATGCGCGAGTGTTCCGAACGGGCTCGCGGGGAACATGGGAACCAGTCCATAGGTCGGCTTGATCGCAACAGTTCCAGTGAATGCTGCCGGAATGCGCACCGAGCCGCCGCCGTCCGTGCCCACTGACCATGGGCCCATTCCAAGTCCCACAGCCGTGGCGCTGCCGCCGCTTGAGCCGCCCGATGTCAGGCCCACGGCCCGCGGGTTGCCCGTGGAGCCGTGGCGAAGCGAATCGGTCACTCCCTTCCAGGCAAACTCCGGCGTGGTGGTCTTTCCGAGCAGTACGGCGCCAGTCTCGCGCAGCCTCGCGACGCACGGGGCGTCATCGTTCCAGGCCGCATCCGCATTGATGAGGTTGGTCCCACGCAGAGTGGGCCAGCCCCTGGTGTAGAAGATGTCCTTAATGGACGTGGGAACGCCGTCGCCGGGACCCAGCGGCTTGCCACTGCGCCACCGGGCTTCGGACTCACGTGCCTCCTGCATCGCGCTATCGGCCTCAACGGAGACGAAGGCATTGACCTCGCTGTTTCCCGCGTCGATGGCATCCAGCGCAGCCTGGGTGGCGTCAACTGGTGAGACGGTGCCCTCGCGGTAGCCCGCCAGCAGCTCGACTGCCGTCAGATTGGTCAGATCAGTCAAATCACTCATTCTTTTCCTCCTGCAAGTTCCGCTTCGGATCCATGATCGCTTGGTTCTTGTTCCCTAGACGCGGGGGAGGGCCATGTACTTGATCTCCAGGAACTCGTCCAGCCCCACGCGTCCGCCCTCACGGCCGAGGCCGGAGGCCTTGATGCCGCCAAAGGGTGCGGCGGGGTTGGAGACGATGCCGGTGTTCAGGCCCACCATGCCGACCTCCAGCTCCTCGCCCACGCGGAAGGCGCGGTCCAGGTCCTGAGTGAACAGGTAGCTGGCCAGGCCCCAGGGGGTGTCGTTGGCCAGCCGGACCACTTCCTCTTCGGTGTCGAAGGGAATCACCGGGGCCACCGGGCCGAAGATTTCCTCGCTCATCAATGCCGCGTCCGGGCTGACGTCCGAAAGAACGGTGGGGGAGTAGAAGTACCCGTTGCCCTGGGGACGGGAACCGCCGCAGACCACGGTGGCGCCCTTGGCGACAGCGTCGTCCACCAGTTCCTGGACCTTGTTCAGGGCCTTCGCTTCAACCAGGGGGCCGACGTCGGTGCCTTCCTCGGCGCCGTCGCCCACCTTGAGTGCCCCGAGACGCTTGGCGAGCCGTGCCGAGAAGTCGGCGGCCACCGAGCGCTGGACGAAAATTCGGTTGGCGGCCGTGCAGGCCTCGCCCATGTTCCGCATCTTGGCCGCGAACGCGCCTTCGACGGCCCGGTCCAGGTCGGCATCCTCAAACACGATCAGGGGGGCGTTGCCGCCGAGCTCCATCGAGGAGCGCATGACGTTCTTTGCGGCCTGCTCCAGGAGGCGGACGCCCACTCCGGTGGAGCCGGTGAAGCTGACCTTGCGGGCGATGCCGCTCTCCATCCAGGGAGTGACCACCTCGGATGCCTTGGTGGTGGTGACGACGTTCAGCACTCCCTTGGGCAGTCCGGCTTCGATCAGGATGTCCACCAGCGCCAGGGAGGACAGCGGGGTGAGGTTGGCAGGCTTGAAGACCATGGTGCAGCCGGCCGCGATGGCAGGGCCGATCTTCCGGGTGCCCATGGCCAGCGGGAAGTTCCACGGCGTCACCAGCACGCAGGGGCCCACCGGCTCCTTCGAGACGAGAATGCGGTTCTTGCCGTCACCGGTGGTGGTCAGGTCGCCGCCGATGCGGACGGCCTCCTCGGAGAACCAGCGGAAGAATTCTGCTGCGTAGGCCACCTCACCCTTGGCTTCGGCGAACGGCTTGCCCATTTCCGTGGTCATGATGAGGGCCAGTTCGTCCTGCCGGGCCATGATCAGGTCGAAGGCGCGCCGCAGGATTTCGCTGCGCTCGCGGGGCGGCGTCTTTGCCCACTCCTTCTGTACCCGGCCGGCCGTTTCAATCGCCCGACGGGCGTCCTCGGGGCCGCCGTCGGCCACGGTGGCGATGACTTCCTCGGTGGCGGGGTTGATGACGTCAAAGCGGGCGCCGGAAGCTGCCTCGGCCCATTCGCCGTCGATGAACAGGTTGGTGCTCACCTTGGCGACGGCGTCCAGCGCCTTCTGTGACGTCCGGGAGTTGGTGATTGCCTGGGTGGTCATGAGTAATCCTTTTCTTGGGTGGAAGGGAGTGGCTGGCGGCTGCTACTGGGCGAGAGTGCCGCCTGTTCGCCGGGGTCAAGAAGTTGGGCCAAGTGGCGGCCCGGTCTGGAATTGTCGAGCTGCTGGACCTGCATGGCGCAGGAGAACCCGTCGGTGAGGACCACCGAGTCCGCGTCTGTCTGGCGGAGGGCAGGCGCCAGGGACTGCTCGGCCACCTGCATGCTGACGTCGAAATGCTCCTTTTCGAATCCGAAGTTTCCGGCGACGCCGCAGCAGCCGGTGGCGTCCACGATGTCGGCGACGCCCACAGCGCCGAGCGCCGAGCGCTGGGTGCCGGCGCCGAAGACGGAGTATTCGTGGCAGTGCGTCTGCAGTACCACTTGTTCCGGCAGCGGCCGCGCCGGGACCGGTTTCCATCCTGACTTGGTGAGCTCTTCGACGTGGGATGCGAAGCTGCGCACCCTGGCTGCGACGCGGCGGGCCTGCTCCGTATGGACCAGCTCGGGCAGGTCCTTCCGCAGCGCGGCGGCGCAGCTGGGTTCGACCACCACGATCGGGCGGTCCGTCCCGTCGTCGAGCGCGACGGCGGCGTTGCCCAGGAGCTTTTTGGCCGTATCCAGCTGGCCGGTGGAAATCCAGGTCAGGCCGCAGCAGGCGTCGGCGGAGCACTCCGTGGGGGTACCGGTGCTGGCCAGAACGCGGGCCGCTGCTCCGGCCACCTCCGGCCGGAAGCCGCGGGTGAAGGTGTCCACGAACAGGACCACCCCGTCGCCGCCGGGCTCGTTCCCGCCGTCGGTATGCTTGCGAACAGGCCCGACGCCGGCTCCCGCCACTTCGCGGCGCCACTCGTTCGCTCCGGCGAACCGGGGCAGTGCCCGCTTGGTGGTGAGTCCGCCAAATGCCGACGCCGCTTTGGCAAGCGGCGTGGACATCACGGCGTTGACCACTGGCGCCATCCGGCCGGTGATCTTGAGCCAACGCGGCAGCCAGCCCAGGGAGAAGTGTGAGAGCGGGCGCCGCTTTCCCTCGTAGTAGTGGGAGAAGAACTCGGATTTGTAGGTGGCCATGTCGACGCCGGTGGGGCAGTCGCTGGAGCAGGCCTTGCAGGAGAGGCAGAGGTCGAGGGCCTCCCGGACCTCCTCCGACTTCCAGCCTTCCTCCACGCTGCGTGCTCCGCGGACCATGTCCTGGAGTACCCGGGAACGGCCGCGGGTGGAGTCCTTTTCATCCTTGGTGGCTCGGTAGCTCGGGCACATGACGCCGCCAGCGTCCGTGCGGCACCGGCCGACGCCGATGCAGCTCTGGACGGCGTGGACCCAGGGATCCGTGCCGCTGCCGGCAGATGTCTCGGGCGAGTCGGTCTCGGCCAGCGAGCCGCCTCCGGCGCCGAGCGGGCGAAGATCGAAGCTGGTCCGCCACTGCCGCTGCGGAACACCGTCGAGGGCAAGGTTCGCGTCCATGGCGTCTGCCTCCGTCAGCGATCCGGGGTTCAGGATTCCTGCCGGATCCCAGACGCGGCGGTAGTTGGCGAAAGCCGCCAGCATGCTCGGCGAGTACATCATCGGCAGGAGCTCCGAGCGGGCCCGGCCGTCGCCGTGCTCGCCGGAGAGCGAGCCGCCGTGACGGATCACCAGTTCGGCGGCTTCGCGAGTGAAATTCCGGAAAACGGCGCGGCCGGCTTCGGTGCGCAGGTCGTAGGTGATACGGATGTGCATGCAGCCGGCGCCGAAGTGGCCGTACATGACGCCCTTCAGGTCGTGGCACGCCAGGAGCTCGCGGAAGTCCGAGAGGTAGTCGGCCAGCCTTTCGGGTGCCACTGCGGAGTCCTCCCAGCCGGGCCAGGATTCACCTCCTGTGGAGAGCCGTGCAGAGAGCCCGGCGCCGTCCTCCCGGACCCGCCACAGGGATGCGCGCTCAATGCTGTCCGGAACAGTCCGGCCGTCCACCAGCCGCCCGTTTTCCTTCAGGCGGGCCAGCAGGCGGTCCGCTTCGGCCTGGACCTCGCTTTGGTTGTCGCCGTCGAGGTCAACGTAGAGCCAGGCCTTGCCCTTGGGCAAGCCGAGCACGGAGCGGTCCCCGCGGCGGAAGCGCATGGTGTCCACGATCGCCTCGTCGATGCCTTCCACGGCAGCGGGGGAGAATTCCAGGATGGTCCCGATGTCCCGCGCCGCATCCACCACATCCGCATAGCCCAGGCAGACCAGCAGGGCGCTGGCAGGCTTGGGGACAAGCTTCATCCGTGCGCCGACAATGACCACGCATGTTCCCTCAGACCCGGCCAGGGCGCGGGCCACGTTGAAGCCTCTTTCCGGCAGCAGGTTGGCCAGGTGGTAGCCGGAGACCTGGCGCTGGATGCGTTCGAGCTCGGTGCGGAAACCGGCCAGGTTGTTGTGGGCCAGTTCCCTGAGCTGCGCCGTGAGGGCGGCAGCACGCTGTTCCGAGGTAGCGTCCGCGGGGTCGGTTGCGCGCAGTCCGGTGGCCGTCGCGGTGAGCCGGGCGCCATCGGAAGTGACGACGTCGATCTCTGCCACGTGGTCGGACGTCCGGCCGTAGCGGACGGAATGGTTGCCGCAGGCGTCGTTCCCCAATGAGCCGCCGACGGTGGCGCGGCTCTTGGAGGACGGGTCTGGGGCAAAGGTGTAGCGGTGTCCCGTTGCCTTCTCGACTTCACGGGAGAGAACAGCGAGCACCACGCCAGGGTCCACGGCCACCGTTCCGGCGGCCTCATCGATGCTGTGGATGCGGTTCATGTGCCGGGAAAAGTCCAGGACGACGCCGGGACCCATGGCATTCCCGGCCATGGAGGTTCCTCCGCCGCGGCCGATAAGCGGCGTTGCGGTTTCGCGGCAGGCAGCAACAGTGGCGAGAATTTCCTCCACGGTGCGCGGGAAGACCACGGCCAGCGGTGCCACTCGGTAGTTGGAGGCATCGTAGGAGTACTCGGCGAGGCGGCGCGGTGAACTGTCCGCTGCCACGCCGGCCGACGCCAGGCGGGCGAGTACCGCATGTTGCGCGGCGCC
Organism: Arthrobacter sp. ISL-30; assembly: GCF_018613855.1. Taxonomy (GTDB): domain Bacteria; phylum Actinomycetota; class Actinomycetes; order Actinomycetales; family Micrococcaceae; genus Arthrobacter. The sequence goes on along the minus strand of NZ_JAGGPK010000059.1, from coordinate 287 downwards.
CCGGACACCTGTCTTACCGGCGGCACTTGCGGGGTTCGGTGGGGAATGTACGGCTTCGATCATGGAGGGCTCAGGATCCTGTTGTGGCGGGGATGGCTCCGGTGACGGCGCCTACGGCTGCTTCGAAGCGGTCCAGGCCCAGGGTGATTTCTTCGGCGGTGACTACCAGGGCGGGGATGAGGCGGACGACGTTGCCGGCCGGGCCGCAGGTCAGTGTCAGCAGGCCCTGTGCGGTGGTGGCCTGCTGCACGGCCGCTGCCGTGGCTGCGTCCGGGGTGCCGTCCTCG
>NZ_JAGGPK010000005.1 GCF_018613855.1 Arthrobacter sp. ISL-30 | reverse complement strand
CGTCGGCTACACCGTCACACTGACCGCGGCGGCATAACCCACCACCAATGCCTCACACCCGGTGCCGCCCACCGATCACTCAACCCTGCCCACACCACACACTGGCCCACCTCATTTTCGGACTAGCAGGACCTTGCGACATCCAGTCTGCAGCCGACCCCGTTCTTGCAGGAAGCAGCTTTGTCATCCATCCCCCGATCAGTGATTACGTTCCTCTTGGCCACCATCTGTGAGGCGCCCCTAAATAACTGTCGATTTTGAAGGAAGTTATCTCAATAGCCGATGAAACCTTCGCAACTCGACACTCATATTGGGGGCAGAAGGACTGAATTCTCTCCATATTGGAGATTCACCTCCTGGGAGGTATCCACTTCTCTAGGCCTCCTGATCACGTAAGTGCGCGGCGCTGCGAATGTGGAACCGCCATCGAGCCAGCCTCCTTGAGGAAATGGAGATAGCGTGTTCCGCTTTCCTGTTCGGATTCCGCGATTGAAGCGGGCTGTGCCGAGCAGCCACGAACAATGCGGCAATCCCTACCACCGAAAGCCGAACGAGTTTCCCCATGGCCTGAGGCTACGCGTTGACCAGCCAAAATCCACGGAGATCGACTAGCCCGACTACTCATCTATCTGATGAATGGCGCCGTGGAGCCCACTTCGACGGCGGGTGCAGGCAGCTACGACACGGCCAGCCCGACGTACAAGTACGTGTGGAAAACTGAGGACAGTTGGGCTCGGAACAGTCGGACGCTCGACATGACACTGACGGGGAATGGAGCGCGACGATGAGCCAGGAAGATGCTTCCGTCCGCCGTCGGGGATGGCCGGGCGTCATCTTCTGGTCGATCCTGGTTGTGGCATCCATCGTCCTGATGGTCACTGGCCTTCTGAGGTCAACGTTCTTCGGGTATACGGCGATACCGGAATTTGTAGAGGACGCACGAGTCGGCAGCCTATACCTGCTTGCTGGATCCGCAGCCTCGCTGGCGGCTGCCATTTGGTCGTTCCTGCGCGGCCATCCGCGCTGGGTAACGGCGTGCGTGGCCGCGCCCGCCGTCCTGATCGGGGGCGTCGCCCTCATGTGGCCCTACAGCCTGCTACGGCATATCGTTGCCGTTGTTGCCCTACCGGGCGCGGTCGCAGGAATCATCGGCGGACTGGTAGACCGCGGATACCGCCGAACCCGATAATGCTGGCCGCCGCCCAGGATTGGTTCACTAGTCGATCCTCGTGGACGGCGCGGTGGCCATGTAACCCTCCAGCAGATCCGCCACCTCTTTGGGGCGGCTAAGTGCGACGCAATGGCTGCCCACGATCTCGTCGGGGACAATACCCAGACGGTCGGGCACCAGTCGGCGAAAGAAGTCGGGCGGGAAGAAACGGTCTTCGGTGCAGAGCAGGAACCTCGTGGGCACGTGCGGCCACGCCTCCAACAGCCATGGAGCGGCCATCGCGGCCCTCGACGGATGCGCGCGCTCCTTACCCATCGCCGCCTCTGCCAGTTCCCGCGGCACATCATGGTAAAAGCTCACGTATGGATCCGCGTTGCCGGTCAAGCCCCCATCACGCCCCGCCTGCTCCGCCACCGCGCTCCGGTACCCGGTGTTGGCCCACCACTCGTCCGGCGACTCACCCGGCGACGGGATCATCCCGGCCAGCAGGACCAGCACATCGACCGGCAGCCGATCGGCAACCAACGCGGCGGTGAAAGCACCGAACGAGTGGCCCACCACGACCAGGTTCTGCTTCCCACCGACAGCCTCGACCACGGCATCGGCATAGTCCGCCAGAGTCTTGGACTCATCATCGCCTGGAAGGTCGGGAGCCACCACATCGTGCCCACGGGCTCGTAGCTCAGCTTCTACCAGGTGCCAGTACCACCCAACGTCTCCACCACCGTGGATCAACACAAAGGTGCTCATCGCCCACCCCCTGAGTTTCTCGTCGCTGCTTCGTGGCGACACTGACACGGTCCGCACACAGTACCTCCAGCTTGTGAGCGAACTCGCGCCGTTGAACCTGGTATACCTGCATGTGTTCCACGCAGGGGATGATGAGATGCTCCGCTCCATCCGCGCCATGTGGCCCACAGCCATCCTGGTCCTCAAGTACGGACGCACAATGGAACAGCTCGCCGACTACATTGAAGCCGGGCTGGCAGACATCGCCCCCGTCGGCCAGCTGGCACTGGCCAACCCCGACCTCGTGGACCGCCTGCGCTATGACGCTCCACTGAATGAAGCAGACCCCACCACATTCTACGGCGGAGACGCCACCGGCTACACCGACTATCCAGTGGCAGAACGCGTCTAACGCCTCAGCATATGGGCCTCCCGATCAGCGAAGACATCGCAGGTCGGGAGGCTTTCATCCCCGAGATGACGGGAACGGAAGCGAGCCCAGGGAGCCGGTGTCACAGTCAGGTAGCCCCGGAGACGATCTGGCAGACCGCATCATCTTCGGTGTAGGTTCCTATATGCCTCCGGATTGCTCATGTCACCGGGGGTTGATCGCCCATGTCTGGCGGAGAGTAACCTGTGTCGGTATGGTCTGGGGCATGACCCAGGATGAGGTCCGCGGCAGGATCGAGGCCTTCGTGGCCGATTTCCATACGAGGTGGCAGCGCTCTGGCAAGTTTCGGGGGGATGGTCGCGTCTGACCCTGGGACCGTCCAACCGTTGCCTGGCGAGTTGGCGGAAATGGTCGCCTTCGACCCTGGCACCGTCCAACCGTTGCCTGGCGAGTTGGCGGAACTGGTCGCGACTCATTGCACCCCGGGAGTCCGCACCGGCCAGGAAGGTTCGCTGTCTTCCAACCCTGCGCATGACCCGGCCGTCGGACAGATCACCGACGTCGACGAGGACACGGCGACAGTCCGCTCGGTCATCCAAACTGCAAGGAACCATAGCCGCTACCACGAGTACCGGCTGCTGCGCGGCGATGACGGCTGGCGGATCTCCCAACTCTCGGCCTTCTTTGACCCGCCCGGCACACCTTTGGTCGATCCGGCCCAGGCCGAGGCACTTATGCAGAGCGCATCACTCCCCGAACGACGCCCAGCTCTAACGATCAGGAATGGCTCAAATAGGGTGCGCCGGACAGACTGCAAAACGACGAAACGTCCATTATCGGCGTTTTGGTCGGTTTCTCGTCCACTGCACGAATCATGCGTCTTTCTGCGGATATCTTGCCTGTCGTCAGTGCCTGTCGCAACGAACAACCATCATGAGCCGATGGTGTTCGACGGCTGAGTGCGCAAGGACTGCGCGAGCCGGTTGGGTACATACCCCAGCCGCGCGGAGCTGTCCTGAATTCGTTGGCGGCCTCGGGGTTGACCCGCACCCCAGCATATCGTTGAGGACGTGGTAGATGGTCGTGATGGACACGCGGGCTTCGGCTGCAACCTGCTTGATCGTGACTCGTCTTTGCTTCATTTTCATACCCTCTTCGCGTGTATGCGGCCGCCGCCCTCGATGATGGCGATCCCCGGGGTCCTGCCGTTGCCTGAGCGGGTTACTGGGCCAACAAGTGCATGTGCCGCCTAGAAACCGACCGTGGGTGTGGCCCTAAAGGCGTTAACAGCCCTATCTGCGATAACTTGGGCGTCACTTCCGGAATCAAGGATCGTATTCCGAGCTGATTCGGAATCGACCATGACGGCCGTAACGGCGAGGCCGTCCGAAGCCTCGGTCGTCAACAGAGCGTCCACTTGAGCCGAGAAGGCGGAGTCACTTGACTTGGAGTGAACGTCCAACGCCACCACGTGGTTGTTGGAGACGAAGTTGCCAACCCCCGCCATCAGCCGGATGATGACAGGCGTCGCACCTGTCGGTCGGATGCTCTGTGAGTCGATGATCTGGGAGAAGTGGTTGCCGACGACAGAGTTGTTGCTGCCGCTGACACAGAGAAGTCCGTTGAGGTCGTTCAGTCCGTTGTCGACTCCCAGGAAGGGGGTCCAAGGCTCATGGTCACGCAGGAAGTGATTCGTGGCCACGAGGTTTTCCGAACTATTCGCTGCGAGAATCAGCATCCCAGGGTAGAACGAATGCAAACGGTTGTTGGTGACGCTTGAACGCGTGACGCCGTTGAGATGGACGCTGCTCGCGCCACGGGGGAAGACGTTGTTCGCGGTTATCAGGAGCCCGCCATGGTTCTCGGCGTAGATCGAGTGACCCTTGAAGCCTGCTCCAACCAAATTGTCGGTGACCTTTGATGCCTGTCCCCACCCGCGCAGCTCGATGCAGCTTCCGCATTCAGCGATGAAGTTGTCGTGAACGGAAAGCGCGTCCGCGTTGTAGATAGTGAGAGCGTTCTCAAGGTAGACGAACCCCATGCCGGTTACGCGGAATGAGTCATTGGCGTTCGCGACATAGATACCGGTCTTGCCGTTGACGTAGGTGTTCTCCGGATGCATCCCCGAGCCATCGGAGTTGAAGTGCAACCCGTCGATGCAGAAGTTGGAGAACTCGACCGAGCTGATCCGCGGGCTCCCGCTTCGCTCAACGTAGAAGGCAGCGCCCTTGGTTTCCTCCCCGTCTCCGCCGAGGGGAATGTCGACGAGAATGCGACTCCCCCCGGGCCATAGCTCATGCAAGTCGGGCCATTCGTCTTCGGGAACGTTGAACCGGATGCTCGACGACGTAAAGCCGTGTCCCGAGCCGTGGATCCTGAGGAAGCTGACGTCGATCACCACCTGCGTTCGAAGGTGGTAGTCCCCGGGCGGAATGTAGATTACCGCGCCTGGCTTTCCTCCATTGTTCGTATCGGTGACGGTCTGCCGGTCCTTGATGTCAGCGATGATGCTGTTGATTACTTCACCGACGTCCTTGGACGGATTGCCGACCGGCCATGTAGTCACGTCGTAGTAGTTGTTGCTTGACATAGGTTGTTCCCTTTTATGTTGTGGTTTGGTTTCTCAGCCCTTGACGGAGATTCTCGGAGGCTCTTCCCTCCGCCGTTACCTCCAACCTGAGGTTAGGTGAGTGTTGAGACCGCGAGCTTCAATATTGTTGCTGAACCTCCCTCAGCCGATAGCCAGTTCTCCTGTTTTTCGGTTTCGGGGAAGATGAGATCAGTCAGGACGACCTTGCCGCCCTGGACGAATACTTCCACCGAGCAGTGGTCCACGACGATGAGTAATTTGAGCACACCGTTTTCATGGTCAACTGGTGCTGACTCGACCGAAGCGAATTTGCCGTGGAAGCAGGTGTTTCCTGATTGTCTGCGGTCAAGGATGAGTTGGGCGCTGGTTGTGTTGTAGCTAAGAATGGTGCCCTTGCTCCCGTCACTGCTTCCGAAGAGTCGGAAATCAAAACGTTCGGCGCTTCCGGGCAGTATCTCCGCCTCGATGATTTGGGCGCTACCGGGTACCGCATCCGGCAATCGGAGGGCTGAATTTCGCAGCTCAAAGGTGTCTGCGTTCATTTGGTCCTTGGCAGTAGGCAGATCTTCTCCTGCGCAGAGGTCCGCCAGGACCGGTTGCTGGATCAGACGGGCGGAGCCGTTGACTGCTGTGAGGCGCACTTCGCGGGCGAGGGTCATTGAGGACCGCCAGGGTGCGGTGGGCAGATCATTGGCGTAGTCCCAGTTGTTCATCCAGCCGATGATGATGCGCCGGTCATCCGGGGCGTTGCTAAAGGATACTGAGGCGTAGCAGTCGCGTCCCCAGTCCAGCCACAGGCATTGCTGCAAGGCTGCAGAGCCCGCCTTGGGGTCGGGGTGGGAGGCCAGTCCTGCTGGCGCCGCGAGTGAACCGGCGTCCGGCAGGAACCGGGCGCCGTCGAAGTGTCCGATGAAGTACTGGCCGCCGGAACCTCCTGCCACTGCGCCGGGGTTAGTGTTTACGATCAGTACCCATTTGATGTTGTCAGGGTCCCCGTCCACCGCCAGGGGAAAGAGATCGGGGCACTCCCATTCGACGGCGTCGGCGTTGGCCGGCCCGAAGTCGCTCAGAAAGTCCCAGGATTTGAGGTCTTCCGAACGATAGAAGACCACCTTTTGGTGCTGCGCTTCGACGGCGACCATGACCCAGCAGGCACCTTGGTCCCCTTGATAGCGGAAGACTTTGGGATCGCGGAAGTTCGCGGAGTTTCTGGTGAGGACAGGGTTTCCTTCGTATTTTCGCCACGTCATTCCTGCGTCTGTGCTGTAGGCCAGAGACTGGGCCTGCGTGCCGCTGTGTTCGGACGCGGTTTTGTAGGCACTGGTGTAAATGGCTACGAGGGCAGGTGCGTCCGCCGTGCCGAAACCGGACGTGTTGCCGTGGTCGACTACGACACTCCCTGAGAAGATGTCCTCTGCCTCGTCGCAGGCAATGGCAACAGGGTGTTCCGTCCAGTGCAGCAAATCACGGGAGGTGGCGTGGCCCCAGGACATGTTGCCCCAGACGTTGCCATACGGGTTGTTCTGGAAGAAGAGGTGGTAGAGGCCGTCGTAGAAAACCAGGCCATTGGGATCGTTCAGCCAGGTATCCCTTGCCGTGAAGTGGATGGCAGGCCGGAACCTGGAGGTTCCGGCCGGGGCTGTTTCCGGGCGTGCGGCATCAAGGCAACTGGACATGTCTGGCGTTCCTCTTGGGAAGTGGAAGGGGCTGGCTGCCTATTGCCGGGGAGCCGTGATGGAATCGCGGCGCACGAGGGGGCAGCTCAGAATGGTCGGGTGAAGTGCCATGAGGGTAAGGTCTGTCTTCCCCTCGACGGCGTCAATCAGGTGCTCGGTGGCCCACGCACCCATTTCGTAGTGTGGCAGGGCCACGGTGGTGAGGCCCGGGTGAAGGTTGGCGGCGATCAGTCCCTGGTCATCGAAGCCGACGACTGAAAGGTCAGCGGGGATGGTGAGTCCCAACTCCGCAGCGGCCCGGTAGGCTCCCATGGCCATACGGTCGTTGTAGCAGAACAAGCCGGTGGGCGGGTCCTCGCGTGTCAGGATCCGCCGCGCCGCTTCATAACCGCCTTGCACCTCGGAGACCTCGGACTCGACAGGTGCTGCGTCGCCGTCGAGCCCTGCTTTAGTCAGCGTGGCCCGGAAGGCCTGGAGCCGCTGACGAGTTGCGGGGACATCATCGGTGTTGTTGATGAAGCCCACCCGGGTGTGGCCCGCTTCGAGGAGCGCGCCCACGGCGGCGCGTGCACCACCTTCTTCGTCCGGGATCACGGCTGTGATGTTTCCGCCGGTGGCCACCGAGTCGACCAGGACGGAGGGCACGCTGCCGAGGTTGGCCGGCAGTTCCACGTTGCGGTGGTACATGGTGGCGTAG
>NZ_JAGGPK010000058.1 GCF_018613855.1 Arthrobacter sp. ISL-30 | reverse complement strand
TTTTTCATGGCCGCTAACAGGCCTGGGCGGGCGCGGGGCGGCCGATATCAAACTGCTTTCGCCCGGCAGCGCCAGGCTATCGTCCCCGCTGACGATCTGGTGGGGTGCGCGCCTTCCTTTCAGGTTTGGCATCTGACGCTTTGGGAGAAATCCTAAGGTGCCTTTAGCCGTTGGGAGTTCTTCCTAGTGCCAACCGAGTCGCCTTACACCCAAGCTGCTCCTGGAATTGCATAACGGGCTAGAGCCATGCACAGCGGCTGAGAGCTCCGTCTGAATCCGAAGATAAGAAGTCATCAGGAGGAGACATTAATGACGAATGTGAACATTGAGTACGACGTACCGGTTCCAATGCGAGATGGAGTCGTTCTGCGGGCCGACATTTACCGCCCGGAAGGAGATGGTCCGTGGCCTGTCATCGTCGCTCGAACACCCTACGACAAAAGCTACGTCCCCGAACTGCTATTTCTTGACCCTTGGCTGGCCGCCCGCCGTGGCTTCATTGCAGTAATTCAAGATGTTCGAGGACGATCCAGCTCTGAGGGCGAGTTTGAACCGTTTGTGGCAGAAGGACCCGACGGCGAGGACACCATTTCATGGGCCGCGTGCCTCCCCGGCGCGAGCGGTGCTGTCGGCATGTGGGGTCTCAGCTATTTAGGAAATGTTCAATGGCAAGCAGCGGGCCGACAGCACCCTGCCCTTAGGGCTATCGTCCCCTCCTTCACATTTCGGGGCACGGATGACGGGCTCGCAGCCCGAGGAGGTGCCAACGAGCTGGGCCTCGTCCGCAGTTGGGGCGTCTATATGGGATTCGATCAGGCCATCCATCGCCACGGTCGGGACAGCAACGAATTGGAAAAGCACATTCGCATGCTTGCTGAAGTCGCCGACGGAATTCCCGGACCGACGTATTTGGAATTGCCGACAGCAACCGATCCCGTTATCGCCCGATATGATCTGCCCAGCCTCGCCAATCCGGCTTCTAGGGCGGCGGCCGAAGTCCCCCCTCATCAAGCAAAGGTGACCGTCCCCAGCCTGCACATTGGCGGCTGGTACGACGTCTTCATCCAAGGAACGATCGATAACTATTGTGTTGCTGCAGAAAACACTCCCGCGAGATTGGTTGTTGGGCCGTGGAGTCATACCCAGATGACTTCTCTGCAGGGTGATATCAACTTCGGCTTCGCGGGCAACGGGTCTGCCATCGATTACTCAACCTCCATCGCAGGCCTTACCTTCGATTGGCTGCACTCATGGTTGACCGCAAGCAGGGCACCCGACGACGAGCTGCCGGTGAAGATTTATGTGATGGGCGCCAATGAATGGCGTTCCGAGGCTGAATGGCCGCTTAGCCGTGCGATCGAGACATCCTGGTTCCTAAGAGTCGACGGGGCGCTCACGACGGAAGCTGACATCACTGCTTCTTCGGTACCCTTCTCGTACGATCCCCAGGATCCCGTCCCTTCAGTGGGCGGGGCTAGCCTTATTGATCCCAGTCCTTCCGCAGGCGCCTTTGACCAACGACAAGTGGAAGAGCGGGACGACGTACTTGTTTTCACAAGTGACGTTCTAACCGACGACGTGGAGGTTACGGGTCGTGTGAGCGCGACTCTGTCCGCAGAGACAGATGGGCCAACCACTGACTGGGTGGTGCGCTTATGCGACGTCCACCCCAATGGCCGCTCATATATAGTCACGGATGGGATTACCAGGGTGCACGGCAAGGCAGGCGAGACGAAATCAGTACAGGTAGACCTGTGGTCAACCAGCATGCTGTTCAAAAAAGGACACCGCATTCGGGTACAAGTAACGTCCAGCTGCTTCCCCCGATGGGACCGAAATCTGAACACGGCAGATGGACTTGAGACCGGCGCAATGCGAGTAGCCAATCAAGTCATCCACATCGGGGGCGACTCGCAGTCTTTCCTGACCCTGCCGATCGTGCCCACCCCGGGCCTCGTTGAGCCACAAGGCTAAGAGGCATTCGCGACCTCGCGGGCTATTAACATCGCAGACGATTACACTGACGCGGGTCATCGCAGGCAAGGGTCTTTCTGATCGACGCGCAGATCAAAACGAGAAACGGAAGGGTGATTCTCAGAACCCCCGGCTGGTTCTGAGAATCACCCTTCCGACCTGGATTACGAGGAGCTTGGAACTGAAAGTGCCCGCACAGCCAGGGAATCATCTATGGCTCCCATGAAACCACCAGGCGCTTTGACCAGAACAGGGCGCCCAGTGTCGATGAGCTTTTGCATAACAACCGCGAGGAGCTCGTCCCCATCCACGGTGGCAGTCCCGAACTCCAATGAACCCAAAGTTCGTCTTGAGCCGTCCAGTTTGAGAAGATCTTGCGCCGTGACAACGAATGGCGCCCGCGCATTGGGATGGACCAGGGCTGATCCGCCTCCGTTCTGGGCAAGGGCGGTAAGGGCCGCGTCAACTGACAATCCGGCGGAGAGTTCAGGGACAGCTTGTGCGATGGTCGCAGCACGAACGACCTTGGCCCGCGGAGCCTCCACAGCAAAGCGGCGGACATAGTCATCAGCAGGGTTCAGTACAATTTCCTCCGGAGTCCCCACCTGGACTAGAACACCGTCGCGCATGATTGCAATTCGATCACCTACCTTGAGCGCCTCAGTTAGATCATGCGTGATGAATACTGAGGTCTGGCTGCCGCCACGAGCAAGCCGCATCAGTTCGTCCTGCAGGTCGGCACGGATTAGCGGATCGAGTGCACTGAATGGCTCATCCAACAGCAGAAGCCGGGGGTTTTGGACAAGGGCTCGGGCGAGACCCACACGCTGACGCATACCGCCGCTGAGCTCACTGGGGTACTTATTTTCTGTACCGGAAAGTCCAACCAGCTCAACCATTCGATGCGCCCGTTCCTCCCGCTCTCGGCGCGGAACCCCTGAGACTTCTAGACCGTACGCGACGTTCTGGAGCACTCGGCGATGAGGGAGCAACCCGAAGTGCTGGAACACCATGGCCCAGTCGCGTCTCCGCTGCTCCGACAGCTGCGAATTCGATAATGTCAGCACATGATTACCGTCGATGTCGACGCGACCTGCCGTCGGCTCAATGAGCCTAGTGAGACAGCGAATCAGTGTCGACTTTCCGCTACCCGAAAGTCCCATAACAACGAATGTCTCGCAAGGACGGACCTGGAATGAAACTCCGCGCACCGCAGTCATGTGCCCCGGAACATAGCTCGCGCCGCTCCTATACTCTTGCAGCGCACGTGTGGGATTTGGGCCGTAGATTTTCCAGAGATCCTCCACCTCGATTGTGGAGCCGGCAACCGAAGGATCGTTTCCAGGGATGCGTGTCTGCTCAGTGGGAAGGCGCAGTCGCCCTGGTTGCGGGGACAGAACTTGTTTCGTCATTTGGCTTCCTAGCTACTTTGGTCATTGATGCGTGCTGAGCGGATGCAACGAATCGTGCACATCCGTTAAAGAGACGGTCCAGAACCACGCCCAGCAAGAACATTGCGATACCCGCCTCCATTCCAGTGCCCAACAAGGCGCGATTAACTGACGTCAGGATGTTCGCGCCCAACCCCGGCGCCCCGATCATGGCACTTACGACTGCCATGGCGAGAGCCAAGAGCAATGCCTGGTTGAGACCGACCATCATCGTCTGGAGCCCCATGGGAATACGGATCTGGCGAAGGATTTGGCCGGGCCTCGCTCCGAAGATTTGCGCTGCCTCGATCACTTCGTTGTCCGCTCCACGGAGGCCGGCGTTGGTGAACCTAATCATCGGCGGAACTGCAGCAATGAACGTGGCCAGTACGGCGGCTACCTCGCCGACTCCGAGGAGCATAACTGCGGGGATAATTAGCAGATATATCGGCAAAGTCTGCATAACATCCAGCACAGGCCGGATGATGGCCGCAGCTGTGTCGTTCATAGCCATCAGCACACCAAGGGGAAACCCGATCAGTATCACGAGGACCAATGCCACGGTGACCACTGTCAAGGTCAGTACCGTCGATTCCCACATACCGAGGCAGCCGATGAATGCCACACCAAGCCCTAAAAACAGGCCTTGAACCTTACCAATGGTCAATATGCCAATTGCTGCAGTGACCGCAACAACTACTACCCACGGTGTGGCGGCAAAGAAGCTACCAAGCAGATTAAGACCGTATGTCTGAATCAGACCACTTAACGAGTCCAGGAAAGGCCCCCAGGTGGTCGTTGCCCAGAAGACAGCTGCCTCCACAGGTTCCCGAAGCCGCAGTGGAACACCCCAGGGAGGATCCGAAAAGTACTGCCACCGACCACGTAAGACCTGGGAGGCAAAGACGGTCAGCAAGAAGAGCGCCAGGCAGATCTGAGCGGAACCATAGGGGGCACGGAAGAGCCCACGCAACCGTTTGCGCCAGCTGAGCGAGCCATCGCGTTGAATTATGGTGCTCCGCTTGACCGTACGAGGAGAGCTCGCTCGATCAATGATGACCGCGACCAGCACCAACGCAACGCCGGCCTGCAAGGCGTCGCCGAATGCCAGACGGTTCAGCCCGCTCCAAATCGGAGCCCCAAGGCCTGCGGCGCCGACCATTGCTGCCATCGTAGCCATTGCAATGGCATACATGATCATCTGGTTGCTGCCCGCTCGGATACTGGGTTCAGCCATCGGCAGCTTCACGCCGAACAAGAGTTGACTCCGACTCGTCCCGAGTGACGTTGCCGCTTCGACCACCTCCGGTGAGACATTTCGGAGGCCGACGCTCGTCATTCTTGCAAGTGGCGGAAGTGCCCAGATCACCGTCACTACCAGCGCCGCAGCGTTTCCCATACCGAAGAGGAATACGACAGGTACAAGATAAGCGAATGCCGGGAATGCCTGCATTGCATCGAGCAGCAATCGCACCACCGCGTTAATACGAGGACCGAAGGAACCTATCAGACCGACGAGAATGCCCAGCACAAATGCCGCTGCAACAGCAACAAGCATGAACGCGATCGTCTCTACTGTGTAATCCCAGAAACCACTCAGGACAACCCATGCGAACAGAAGCACGGTAAGTCCCGCAAGCTTGACCCCCCGAAAATGGGCAACCGCGAGCACTACAGCCGACGAGAGAATAACGGGCGATATCGAACTAAGTGTGGTCAGAAGGCCCTCGAACGTTTGTTCCAAGAAGGCTGCGAATGGCTCGTAGGCCCAGGGGGCAGTTTCTGCAAAAGAAGAGAATCCTACCTCGAAGGCATTCCCGACCGGGATACGCAGCGCATCAGGGAAGCTATGGGGTCCCCAGACCACGGCTGCAACCGCGGCAAAGCCCACCAGGACGAGAAGACCGTAGTTCGAGAAGAGGTTGTCCCCTTTCGCAGGACTAATCCGGATTGACACCATGGCCTCCTTTCTCGTAACTATCGGACTGTTGGCGGAATTGGGTAATCAGGGTCGGGTCGATATGCCGTCGACTGATCCGGAAATTCATCGTCCCCAAGCTGTTCCGGCGGGTGCTGATCGATTCTCGGTGGTGCTTCACGCCCAACTGGTCCAGACATCGCGGTTGTCCTGCATCCATTCCTTGACGGCCTCTTGGGGTGAAAGCCCGTCATCAATCACCTTTGCCTGCAGTTCCTGCAGCTGATCGTTATTCAAATCGTAATTCTTGAGGATCTGCCATAGCGTCGGGTGATCCTTCTCGATAACGGAAGAAGCCCACTGATAGATGACAGTTTCAGGCCACTGGCATGCGTACGTCTTGCCCCAGCATTCTGCCGAATGCTCTGGGAACTCAACGCGGGTAAGGTCGTACTTCTGCGTCATGTAGTTCGGACGCCACATCAAACCGAGCCAAGGCTTGCCTTGTTCGTACGCTCGCGTCAGGTCGGCGTACAAAGCAGCTTCTGAACCGGCGAACACCATCTCGTAATTGAGGTTAAGGTTTTCGATGCGCTGCGGATCACCGTAGGCAAAGGCCCAGGACTCCGCGCCTGACATGTACTGGCCTTTATTCCCCGTCTTCGCCGTCGCAAAGGCGGAAGCACAATCATTCAGGGCTTCCCAGTTCGGCAGCCCGGGGCATGCGGGTTCGATGCCTCGCTTTTCGTCTCCCTTGATGACGTACGCAGGTACGTACCATCCTTCCTCTCCGGGATAGTCGGTGGTGCCGACTTCTACGACGCCCCCTTCGCCGACATACTTGTCCCACAGCTCGGGCGTCTGCCACCTCCAGTTCACCATCCCTACAATCGGCTGACCCTTAGAGGCTGCCGCCATGGTTTCGGTCACAGCTCCCTGGAGCACTTCAGCCCTACCGCCCAGTTCGTTCACAACGGCGACCATCAAGTTCGCCTGAATATCCTGTTCGAGATCCCCTACTGTTGTGAACTGAACTTTGCCTTCTTCCTTCAGCGCAGATGCTATTGCGGAATCCACTGCTGCCGAGCCAGGGCCGGCGGCTTCCTGGGGGGTGCAGCCGCTTATGAATCCAATCGTGCAGAGCCCGGCAGCGACGGCCATCGGCCATCGCTTGTTTGCTAAGAATGAAATCTTGGTCACGTTGCCTCCTGGGCATTTGATTTGGAAGGCGATCTGGAAAGTCACCTAACTCTCCACTAGTGAAGAACTATGACGTGCATCACGCCACTGGGAATACTCCAGTGATTCCGTGTCCATTTGTGGAAGTCACCAGAAGCAGTGCCCCGCGCTGAACGGGTGGATTGATGACTGGTTGCACCCCAAGTGGTGTCGAGTGCGAATTCAGCACCACCCCTCGTGATCTTCCGGATTCGGTCGGCAGCGCCCATTGAAAGTGTCAGTGGGCCTGTCTACGTATCGATTGATACACCACAGCAGACAGCACCGCGGCCAATGGGTCCGACAACTAGTCACCGCAGCGGAACCATCGACACCATGAGCGCGCTCTACAAAGATGCGACAGCAAACATGAAATAGGCCGTTGAAGTGCACTCCGCTAGGGCCGGCCAGGGCGTCATCGCCGTCTGATGCCGATGAGCATGAGTTCTGCCGACACAACTTTCGGCGATATCCCAGTCAGATGCTTGCATTTGCGCAACGTAGGAGGTGCTCATCACGCACGCATAGAGGCAGCCCAGCCAAATGTCCTGGGCGACGGTCAAGCGCTGGATCGCGGCGTCACGTCAAGCGTGGACATGAAGGCAGCCGGGCAAGTCCTCCCAGCCGCACTGCAGCCCGAACCCCGCATAAGGATCCTCCTCAAGCGCATGGTCCCCGATAACGTTCGGCGATAGACGTGATCTCCCGAGTCACAGGTCCGGTGTCCCGAGACACTCGGCCTCCTTCCTATAAACACACTCCTAGGCAAAAAAGTGCCTAGGAGGCTAACCGGCTAGGATCGATTTCTGAGGGGCGAGTCGGTCTAGAAGCAGTGCTGGGCTCGGGGAACTGGCCAGACCGGACGTCCTCGCCATAGGCGGTGGCGGCGTTTAGGAGGGTGCTGCGCAAATCGGCATACTTGTTTGACCGACTTGGCAATCCGTCCGTCGCGCAGCCCGGCCATGTCCTGCCACACCAGCACCTGGCCGGTGGTCTCCTTGCCCGGGCCAATGCCCACAGTAGGGATGCTGACAGGGGCGTCCACCGCTGCTGCAGTCTCCGCCGGCATCATCTCCATAAGCACGCAGAAGGCACCCGCTTCGGGGAGGGCATGGCATCATCGATCAGCCGTTGCGCATCGTCGCCGCGGCCCTGGACGCGGTAGCAGCCCCGGGCGTGCTCGCTTTGGGGGGAAGCCAATGTGGGCCATCACGGGAACGCCTGCCTGCATCATGGCCCGGACGGTGGACGCGTAATATTTTCCGCCCTCGATCTTGACTGCATGCGCGAGGCCTTCCTTCAAGAACCGCACACCGGCAGATACGGCCTGTTCAGCTGATACCCCATAGCTGCCGAAAGGCAGGTCGGCCACCACGAGGGCGCGCTTGGCGGACCTGGGCATGGCGCCGCACAGTGGGAGAAGTTCGTCCACGGTCACCTGAAGGCTGGTTTCATTGCCGAACACACTGTTGGACGCGGAGTCGCCCACCAGAAGCACTTCGATGCCGGCCGCGTCAAAAACTCTGCGGTGTTACTGCTCTTAAGCGGTGACCATCGCGAACTTGATGCGCGCGGCTTTCATCTGCTGTAGGTGGTGGATGCGTACCCTAGCCGGTCTCGGCACCGAGGCTGAGGTGGTTGCCTGATCTGGCCCTGCCCTAAGGGTGGGGATGTCCGCGGAAACGCTCGAGTTCCTCCCGCTACTGTATACACAACGGCACATTACGGCACGGAAGAGCTCCATTTTGCTGTTTATGTATACACTGCTGTTATGCGTGCCACTGATCGTGTCTATAGCTCCCTCCGGGAGGACATCGTGGAGTGGCCTCTGCGACCGGGAACAGTCCTTGTTGAAGTTGAGCAGTCGGAGCGCCTCGGAGCGTCGCGGACACCGGTCCGCGAGGCGCTCAGCAGGCTCACTGCGGAAGGATTGACGACGGCGGCTGGTGGCCGCGGCGTCGTCGTCACGGACATCACTTTGGACGATATAGATGAACTCTTCGAGCTGCGCCAATCGCTGGAAGTAAGGGCCGCCGGCCTGGCCGCTGAGCGAGGGGCACCCTGCGTATTCGCCGAGCTGCACACCGAGCTGTTAGCTGCACCCAAGCTGCTCACTGACAAAGACCCTGCTAGGCGTGACTACTACGAGGTGGTCAGTAAGTTGGATGAGGCCATTGAGGCCGCAATCTGCAACTCGTACCTGGCGCAAACTTTGCACAGCCTTCGAGTGCACATGGTGCGAGTCCGTCGCCTCGCCGCGGATGATGCCGCTCGACTTAAGGCTGCAGCGGCGGAGCACGCTGCCATCGTCGAAGCCATTGCGGGTGGTCATCCCCGCCTTGCAGAAGCGGCAACCACGCTTCATCTGCACCACAGCCTTTCCCACATCAAAGCCACTCATTCATCCCCCAGAAGGAGCACCAATGGTTAAGGAACACCACGTTCGCGTGCACAAGAGCGAAGAGAACCTGCCCCGGGAGGAGCAGCTGGCGCACAAGATCGCGATGGTCGCCGCTGACCCCGTAGCTGTGACGCCGGAAGTCACCGAAATGGTGATTAACCGCATCATCGACAACGCCTCGGTGGCTGTCGCCTCGCTGAACCGGGCCCCGATCGTCGCCGCCCGCGCCCAGGCACTCACGCACGGTCCGAGCGCAAACGGCCGAGGCGGCAAGGTTTTCGGCATCGAGGAGCGGGTCTCCCCGGAGTGGGCCGCGTGGGCCAGCGGCGTCGCAGTGCGGGAGCTGGACTACCATGACACGTTCCTGGCCGCGGACTACTCCCATCCCGGTGACAACATCCCGCCGATCCTGGCCGTCGCGCAGCACGTCGGCTCCACCGGTGCCGACCTCATCCGCGGTATCGCCACCGGCTATGAGATCCAGGTGAACCTGGTCAAGGCGATCTGTCTGCACAAGCACAAGATCGACCACGTGGCCCACCTGGGCCCCTCCGCGGCAGCCGGAATCGGCGCCCTTCTGGGACTCGACGTCGAAACCATCTTCCAATCCGTAGGGCAGGCGCTTCATACCACCACCGCCACCCGGCAGTCCCGCAAGGGCGAAATCAGCACGTGGAAGGCCCATGCCCCGGCGTTCGCAGGGAAGATGGCGGTGGAGGCCGTGGACCGGGCCATGCGCGGCCAGACCTCCCCCGTGCCCATCTACGAAGGCGAAGACGGCGTGATCGCCTGGATGCTCGACGGCCCCGATGCGTCATACCTGGTTCCGCTGCCGACGCCCGGTGAGGCCAAGCGCGCCATCCTGGACACCTACACCAAGGAACACTCGGCCGAGTACCAGGCCCAGGCCTGGATCGACCTCGCCCGCAAACTCCACCGCGAACACCCCGAAGCCACCGACCCGACCAACATTCAATCGGTGCTGATCAAGACCAGCCACCACACCCACTACGTCATCGGCTCCGGGGCCAACGACCCCCAGAAATACGACCCCACCGCATCCCGGGAGACCCTGGACCACTCCATCCCCTACATCTTCACCGTCGCCCTGCAGGACGGGGCCTGGCACCACGTGGACTCCTACACCCCGGAACGCGCTGGCCGTCCGGACACAGTGGAACTATGGCAGAAAGTCACCACCGTGGAGGACCCGGAATGGACCCGCCGCTACCACTCGCTGGACATCAACGAGAAGGCCTTCGGCGGCTCGGTGGAGATCACGCTCACCGACGGAACAGTGATCAGGGACCAGATCGCCGTCGCCGACGCCCACCCGCTCGGCGCCCGCCCCTTCGCCCGGGAGCAGTACGTCAACAAGTTCCGCACCCTCGCGGCCGGGATCGTGGAGGAGGCCGAAATCGACAGGTTCCTCGCCGCCGTCGAACGCCTCCCCCAACTGGGTCCCGGTGACCTGGACCAGCTGAACATCAAAGCCGCCGACGGCGTCATCGACCTCGCGGCCGCCCCGAAAGGACTGTTCTAAATGCTCTACTCCAAGACAATTCCGGAGTAGAAGCGGGTCCGCCTCCGGGAACTGCTCTCCTCCGGCACCATCCAACAGTTCCCCGGCGCGTTCAATCCGCTCTCCGCACGGCTCATCGAAGAAAAGGGCTTCCCGGGCGTCTACATCTCCGGGGCAGTCCTGGCCAACGACCTCGGCCTGCCCGACATCGGACTCACTGCCCTCACCGAAGTCGCCACCCGGGCAGGCCAAATCGCCCGCATGACCGACCTCCCCTGCCTGGTGGACGCCGACACCGGCTTCGGGGAACCCATGAACGTCGCCCGCACAGTGCAGGAGCTGGAGAACGCCGGACTGGCCGGATGTCACATCGAAGACCAGTTCAACCCCAAACGGTGCGGGCACCTGGACGGCAAGAACGTCGTCGACCTCGAGACGGCCACCAAGCGGATCCGCGCGGCAGCCGATGCCCGACGGGATCCGAACTTCCTCATCATGGCCCGCACCGACATCCGGGCCACCGACGGGCTGGCCGCGGTCAAGGACCGTGCCCGTGCACTAGTGGACGCTGGGGCGGACGCGATCTTCCCCGAAGCCCTGAAGGACTTGGGCGAATTCCAGGCTATCCGGGACGCCGTGAGCGTGCCCATCCTGGCCAACATGACCGAGTTCGGCAAAAGTGCCCTCTTCACCACACACCAACTGCAGGCCGTGGGCGTGAACATGGTGATCTACCCTGTCACCCTTCTCCGTAGTGCAATGGGCGCCGCGGAGCTCGTGCTTGATGAACTCAAGTCCGCGGGAACGCAGGAAGCATATGTGGGCAGCATGCTGACCCGCGCAAGGCTCTACGACTTAGTGGACTATGAGGCGTACAACAAGTTCGATTCCGGCGTCTTCAACTTCCAGATTCCCGACATCCACTAATACAGGACTGCAACGAAGGAGTTCAGAATGACTGACACAGAGATCAAGAAGGGCCTCGCCGGCGTCGTGGTGGACTACACCGCCGTCTCAAAGGTCAACGCAGAAACCAACTCACTGCTCTACCGCGGCTACCCGGTCCAGGAGCTCGCCGCCAACCGCAGCTTCGAAGAAGTGGCCTACCTGCTCTGGAACGGCGAACTGCCCACGCCTGGGCAACTCACCCGATTCACAGCGCGCGAAAGGGCCGGCCGGGCACTGGACCCGGCACTCAAGGCCATCATCGACGCCCTGCCCAATAACGCCCACCCCATGGACGTTTGCCGCACGGCCGCCTCGGTGCTGGGAGCACGGCACGAGCTGGCGGAGGACTCATCTCCCGAGGCCAACATGACCAAAGCCGTGGACCTTTGGGCTGCGATGCCGGCAGTCGTGGCCTACGACCAGCGACGCCGGCGCGGACAGGATGTCGTGGAACCCCGGGATGACCTCGGCTACTCTGCCAACTTCTTGTGGATGACCTTCGGCCACGAACCGGTGGACGAGGTCATTGCGGCTTTCGATGTCTCGATGATCCTGTACGCCGAGCACTCCTTCAACGCCTCGACCTTCACCGCCCGGGTAGTCACCTCCACCCTCTCGGACCTCCATTCGGCCGTCACCGCGGCAATTGGTGCCCTCAAAGGTCCGTTGCATGGGGGCGCCAATGAAGCGGTAATGCACACCTTCGACGAAATTGGGATCCGCCCCGAGGAATCGCTTGAGGATGCCGCTGCCCGCGCGAAGTCCTGGATGGAGGACGCCCTGGCCCAGAAGAAAAAAGTCATGGGCTTCGGCCACCGTGTCTACAAGGCAGGCGACTCCCGCGTCCCCACCATGAAGGCAGCCCTGGACAAGATGATCGCCCATTACGGCCGGGCGGAGCTCTTGGGTTTGTACAATGGGCTCGAGCAGGCCATGGATGAAGCAAAGGCCATCAAGCCCAACCTCGACTACCCCGCCGGCCCCACCTACCACCTCATGGGCTTTGACACACCGACATTCACGCCGATCTTCGTCGCGAGCCGGATCACTGGCTGGACAGCCCACATCATGGAGCAACAGGCATCCAACTCCCTGATCCGCCCGCTCAGCGAATACAACGGGCACGAGCAGCGCTCCCTCTAAACGGCAGTACGGCAGCCCCTATTCCAGCGGTGGAGCGTCGGATGGTCACCCGGATCATCAACTATTCGCAACGCTCACGACGCTCCACCGCCGGCCAACCGCCACAATCTTCCAACCCGTGTGAATTCAGGAGCGAAGGATGGACCTTCATCTGCAACCAGATTGGCGGGCTGTCGGGCAGCGTGTGAACCTGGAAAAGAGCAAATTCCGACTAGCTTGTGGTAATTACTGATTCCGATGCTCCCGGGATAGCGAGAATCATCGCACGGTCTTCGGGTTCTATACGGGCGATTCTTCTGGCCGCCCTGGGAAACTTTGACTAAATCTCGAGTCCTAGGGTGACTCTCGATCGTGGCGGTAGGTGCTGGGAACTCCGCAGGCGTGGATGACGAGCTCGTGGACAGTGGACTCGGCTACTTCCCGATGGGTTGAGAGCGGAAATGCTAGTTTCGATACAGCAGCAGCGCTTCGCCCTGTCCCCCACCACCGCAGAGGGCGACCGCCGCTTTGCCGACCCCGCGGCGGAGCAACTCGTTGGCGGCATGAAGTGCTATGCGCGCTCCGGAGGCCCCGATGGGATGGCCCACGGCGATGGCTCCGCCATGTATGTTGCAGAGGTCCAAGGGAATTCCCAACTCGTTCAACGACTGAACCACGATGGCACCGAATGCCTCGTTGATCCCGACGAAGTCGAGATCATATGTTGCCCAGCCGGCCCTTGTCAGCGCCGCATTAATGGCGTTCGAGGGCTGTGAATGCAGTGAATTGCCGGGGCCAGCCACTTGGCCCGGGGCGCCGACGACGGCGAGGATCTCGAGTTGGCGGCGTTCGGCGTTGGTGCGGGTAGTTAGGACAAGCGCTGCGGCGCCATCGGAGAGGGGTGAGGCGTTCCCTGCTGTGATGCTGCCATCGGCCACAAATGCAGGACGTAATTGGCCAAGGGTCACAATGTGCGTGCCTGGCCTTACTTGTTCATCCTTGCTGAGGATCACTGACTCGCCTTTCCGGCGCTCCACAGTGATGGGCACGATTTCATCCTTGAAGACTCCTTCGTCTGCAGCCTGGGCAGCCCGCTGATGGGACGCCGCTGCCACCTCATCCTGTTGGAGTCTCCCTATGCCGTGGACCTGGTTGCCGCGTTCAGTCAGGATGCCCATGGATACGTCTTCCAGGGCGTCGGTGAGGCCGTCAGGGACGAGTGAATCGATCAGGTTGCCGCCTCCGTAGAGCCATCCATGGCGCAAACCAGGCAGCAAATGCGGACTTTGACTCATTGATTCCTGGCCACCGGCAACAACTACTTCCGCGTCACCGGCGCGGATCAGGCGCGCGGCATCTATGACAGCGGTAAGTCCAGACAGGCAGACTTTGTTTATCGTGGTTGCAGGTACTTTCCCGCCAATTCCGGCCTTGAGTGCAGTTTGGCGCGCGGGGTTCTGTCCGGAGCCCGCCTGCACGACCTGTCCGATCACCACAGCATCCACCAAGCCCGGATGGATCCCGGCCTCTTCGAGTGCTCCGCTTACTGCTGCTGCGCCAAGTTGCACTGCGGTCAGTCCCGCGAGTTGGCCGTTGAGCTTACCCTGCGGGGTCCGCGCACCGCCGATAATCACCACATCATCCGGACGAGGAGCTAGGTTATATGTCGGGTCGGTATGCGTCATGCTATGTCCTTTGAAAAACAGTTCTGATGTTCGGGGCTACCGCTGCGTCAGGCGGAGACCATCTCCATTTCTTGGTCCGCAAAGGTCGCTAATTCCAGTCGTCGGCCGACACGTGCGCTCCAGCGACGGTGGCGATGCTCCACTTGAATGGGGTGCCTGAAAGCGGCCGTGATGTTCTCGGTGGTGATGATCTCTGCCGCAGGGCCTGCCGCGACGGCTTCGCCATCAGCGATCAACAGGGCGTGACTGGTGGTTGTCGGCAGTTCTTCGAGGTGGTGAGTGACAAGAATGGACGCCATCTCCGGGTGCGTGCGGGTAAGGATGTCGATGGTTTCGAGCAGTTGTTCCCGGGCGGCGACGTCCAAGCCTGTGCAGGGCTCATCCAACAGCAGCAGCTTAGGGGATGAAATGAGTGCACGAGCTATCAGCGCCCGTCCCCTTTCCCCCTGCGACAAGTTGGTCCAGCGGGAGGCCGCCTTATTGACCAGGCCCATTTCCTCCAGCAATGTGTCCGCACGAGCAGAATGCGCGGTGGTAGGTTCCCATCTCTGAGGCAGATGGTTGCTGCCCGTCAGGCCCGTGAGCACAACCTGGCGGATGGTGAGAGATGAGAGGGCCTCATGCCGCGGATTGACGTGACCGATGGCGCGACGCAACGCCTGCAATTCGACTCGTCCCAGGCGTTCACCCAGAACCCGAACAGTCCCGGAACTAGGATGAGCAATTGCTCCGCAAAGTGCCATGAGAGTACTCTTCCCGGCCCCATTCGCACCTAACAGTGCCCAGTGCTCTCCGGCCCCCACAGACAGAGATATCCGACTAATGATGTCCCTGTCCCCGCGGCGGAAAGTGACATCTTCCAACTCCAGCACTCTCTCAACTTTCGGCTGGTAGTTCATGTCAAGGTCTCCTCAGATTTGGTTGGCTCGGACGGTTTTTGGACCCTTGCAATGGGAGGCGGAAGCTGTCGGCGGCTCGGCCTGATATCGGGTTCATGGGCCGATGGTGCCCGAATCCCCGCAGAGGGTGTTTCCCCCCACCGCCGAAAAGGTTGACCTGTCTACAGGGGCGTTGGCCACTCGAGTACTGGGACTTCGTCTGGCCCGGCGCTGAGACTTGCCTCGAAAGTATCCTTCGGCGGATTCGTGCATACGATCTGGACAGAATAGAGGGAGTTTGGCTGGCCGGGGTTTGTGAGTTGATGAGTGGTTGTTTGGTTCTTTCGTTAGTCTCACAGTTTTGGTGGGGTATTTCTTGGCAGAAGATGGCATTGCCGGCTGAATGCGGGTGGGGTGCTTGGCAGTGGTCCT
>NZ_JAGGPK010000057.1 GCF_018613855.1 Arthrobacter sp. ISL-30 | reverse complement strand
TTCGACGTGACCGTCGACGCATCCATCGCCTCCGAGAACGACCCCGTCGCATTCGCCGTCACCGCCACACCAGTCGCACCAGCAACCGGAGATGTACCCGTCACCACCGGAGCCGTCGTATCACTGGGCGGGGTGGTATCCGACTCCCGTGATCCGCTGTCTGTCTGCATCCCGCCATGGACAGGGCGGAACTCCCACGTGTAGGAGCCATCAGCTTTGAGGCTCACCCTCAGATGGCCCCACGTGTCGCTGAATTTCTTCTGCACATAGGCAGGGTCGCTGAGGAAGGACCGCAAACCGATACCGCCGGTGGACACTTGGAACTGCTGCATCCCGTCCGTGACGCACTGGTCCGCGTTGTTCACCGGGCAGGTCCGCTCATAGTTGTGCTGTGAACCTGACAGGAGTATCTTGACCCGGTTCGCCCAGAACATGTCGATCCACGGCTTGCCCTCAGAGAAGCGGGTATGGGCCGATGTGTCCGATGTGAAGTACGGGTCGTGGTAGACAACGGCCAGATGCTTCGCCGCCGCTTTCGCCGCCTTCATATCAGCGTCCATCTCCGCGGTCATGGCCTGTGCCCTTGTGGCGTTGTACCGCCACGTAGCCGTAGGAGCTACCACAATGTGCCAGTTGCCCTTGTCAAACGAGTACCATTCAAGGGCGTCCTGGAACCGGCCAAGAGTGGTGTTCGTTGCGCTTTTGGTCGTGGACACACATTCACCATTCATGAACCTGTCCACGTCATCATTCACACCGGGTTCCACGTCATGGTTCGGCCCGGCCGTCCAGAACGTCTTGGCTTTCACTCCACCCCATAGGGTGTTCCACGCCCCGAGGGCCGAACAGGTGCCCTTGTTGTATTGGAAGTCACCGATACCGATGAAGCTGTCCAGTGACCCGTCGTTCAGGCTGGCGGTGATGCTGGCAGCGTTCTTGCCCGATGCGGACGAGGTGGACGTGTTCCCTTCCGGGTTCATGTCACCTACAGCAGCGAACTCGAACGAGTCATCTGTGGGCAGTACCGTGGTCGGGGTGGCTGCGTTGAGCGTGAGCGTGGCGAGTGCGGCAACCGCCCTAGGGTCACCGCTGACCCCTGCGCCGAACAAAACAAAGGCGCCAACCGTTACCGCCGCGAGAAGTGACGCCACAAAGGTTCGGGATTCAGTGATCATCGGGCACTCCCTGAGCGGGTCCCTGACGGATGGCAGGAACCCGCTGCGGGTAGAAGTATTAGATGCCGCGGCGGCCTCGGGCCGGAACCGCACGGGGCTGGGGGCAATCATTGCGGGAGGGCGAGCTGAGCTGCAGCCGTCCGGGCAAGGATGCGAAACATCGGTAAAATCTAGGCGAGGCACATCTGGGGGTGCGGCCCTCTTCGGATTATCTGCCGGGGAATAATCACAGTCAAGACTTCGCTGAAACTCACCCGGAACACTCCGAATCTCGGTCCTAACCTGGCGATGGAACAAGAAGACTCACGTGGGGTGTCTGCCGAGGTTCTCACCGCCCAGGGGAGCAGCACGAGGTAGACCATCATGTATTTGGGACGTCCCTTTGGAACAAAATTTGTCACACATTGATTACGCGGGAGGATGCGCACGAGAGTTCCGGGGGATTGGCTTGCCTGGGCTTTCCCAGTTCCAAGGAAGTGGGACGCACATTTTATGCAAGGGCTGGTAGATAGCTGGACAGCGTACTCTCTCATCCATAAGAGGCGGTGAAAGGACAATTGATGAAAAAATGGCAGATGCCTATCATCACGCTTATTGTCGTGGCTGTATTTGTGATTCTCTATTTCAACGGGCTTTTAGGAAATGGTTGGGTCCCCATATAGAAGTCCAGTGTTTGTGTGAGTTTCGTGTCCGAGAATGGACGCAGGAGGAAATTCACGAATCATGGCACGCAGACACACCCCCGAGCAGGTCATCGCCAAGGTCCGGCAGGGCCAGAAGATGCTCAACGACGGACGTCCGATGGTCGAGGTCATCAAGGAACTGCAGATCACCGAGGCGACCTGGTATCGGTGGCTGAACCAGTACGGGTCCGAGAAGAACGCCGAGGCGTCCAAGCGGACCAAGGAGCTGGAGAGGGAGAACGCCCGGCTCAAGCGTCTGCTCGCTGAGAAGGAGCTGGCCATCGACATCCTGAGCGAGGTGGCGAAGGGAAAATTCTGAGCCCTGAACCCCGCCGCCGTGCCGTGGGGCATGGCG
The DNA here is from genome assembly GCF_018613855.1 of Arthrobacter sp. ISL-30. GTDB lineage: Bacteria > Actinomycetota > Actinomycetes > Actinomycetales > Micrococcaceae > Arthrobacter. The sequence goes on along the minus strand of NZ_JAGGPK010000057.1, from coordinate 5,526 downwards.
GCGGAGAAGTTCGGGGCGTCCGAACGCTTCGCTTGTGCGCTTCTTGGCCAGAACCGTTCTGCGTTCCGCAAGAAGAAGCCGGACATGGGTTTCGAGGAAGCGCGGCTGCGGATGGAGCTGCTGGCCGTGGCCGGGAAGCATCCCGCCTGGGGATGGCGGAAGGTGCGCTGGCATCTGCTGGCCCAGCCTGCATGGGATGGCGTGGGGCTGAACCGGAAGCGGGTGCGCCGGCTCTGGCGCGAGGAGGGTCTGGTCTGCAAGCCCAGGGCGCGGAAGAAGCGAAGGACCGGGCCCGGCGCCGGGGAACAGCAACGGCTGACGGCCCAGTATCCGATGCATGTGGTCAGCTTCGACTTCCAGTCCGACGTGACCTCCTGCGGGCGGCACATCCGGTTCTTCAACGTCATCGATGAGTACACCCGCACGGCGCTGGCGATCATTCCGCGCCGGTCGTTCAAGGCCTCCGATGTCGTTGCGGTGCTGGAGGACATCATCGCCGAAACCGGCACCGCCCCGACCTACGTCCGCTGCGACAACGGGCCGGAATTCACCGCCGCCGCCCTCATCCAGTGGTGCAACACCGCCGGCGTCGACACGGCATTTATCGACCCCGGATCGCCGTGGCAGAACGGCTTTATCGAATCGTTCAATGCCCAGTTCAGAAGGGAGCAACTCGCCGGAGAAGTCATGGACACCATGGCCGAAGCGAAGTATTTGGCCGAGGAATGGAAGGCTATCTACAATCATGAACGGCCCCACGGATCCCTGGACGGTATGACGCCGAAACGCTACTGGGAAACCTGGACGCAAGAAAACCAATTAGCTATCGCATAAGCGCTGGACTGCTAACGGGGGCCCAATCAGCCCCACGGATCCCTGGACGGTATGACGCCGAAACGCTACTGGGAAACCTGGACGCAAGAAAACCAATTAGCTATCGCATAAGCGCTGGACTGCTAACGGGGGCCCAATCACCCCGACTCAGCGCAGCCACAGGATTTCCGCAGGATTGCCCCAAGTTGCTATTGCTTGCGGCTGAGGCAGCGTACTTTCATTGCGGGGATGATCGACGGTCGATGAGCTTGTGGTAGGTGCAGATACCCCTGCAGATCGAGTTGACGGAGTTATCAGGAGAATTATGAGATACCGCAGCACCGCTGCTTTTGCTGAGCGTCCTGTCGGATAACCGGATAGCGCTGGCAGCAGTTCGATAAGGTCTGACCCAAATTCAGGGGCGGCAGAGTCGGCTCGCGGCCCTATTACAGCACCACCTAACTGCATCCCGAAGTCGGACTTGGACATATGAGTCTGGGTTTGGGAGGGGCGGTAAAAGCGCTCCATGGAAAGCATGAAGTCTGGCCGTACCCCTCCACCGAACTGAGTCATTGCTCAGTTCGCGGGTTTCCGCGAACTACTTACCGAAGGAAGTGCTCCCGTGGCTGATTATCGTTACTGGTGTCTCATGGATTGGCGACATGTTTAAGGACGCCAGGGCTCTGTGGCTCAATATCGTCGAGGACGTCCGATGGTACCCCTCGCCCCATAACTCCCAGCCAATCAAGCTCCGGCCCATCAGCGAGACAGCGGCACTGGTTTACTATGACCTTGACCTCGGGCTGCCTGCCGAATCGTTCGGTATCCCTTTCGGTCACGTTTGCGCTGGAGTCTTCCTGGAGTCGTTGTCTGTGGTTGCCGCAGCCCGCGGCTACCGCACCATCGAATCGCTTGACCACTCCGAAATGGATTTCGATGCCGTAGACCGTCTGCATCTTATTGGCACAGTTCGATTGGAACCCACCGACGCGGACGCCGAAACCCGGTCCGCGGCTCAACGACGGCTCGCTGCGTTCCGGTCCAGACAGACTTCCCGCCGGCCCTATGACAGCAGGATCGTGGGTGAGGAGATACTCGCAGCAGCTTCTTCAGTCGCCGCCGAGCAAGGATTCGAATTCCGCTCGACGGTCGATAACCGCATTGTCTCTTCGCTCGTGAGGATCAATCAGAAGACGCTTTTTTCTGATTTGCGCAATGACGCGGTCTACGCCGAGATTATGCAGTGGTTGAGGTTCTCAAAGGATGAAGCGGCCGCAAAGGCGGACGGGCTGAGTGCAGAAACCATGGTCATCCCGGGTCGGGTGCTTCGCTTCACGATGCGGCACCGCAGTCTTTGGTCCTTCCCGGTAATCGGCGGCCTCATTAGAACTTTGTATCTGCGCACGATGCGCGGCGTGCGACAGCTCGGCTGGCTGGAAGGCCCGTTCGCCGAGCCTGCCCACTTTCTCGAAGCCGGACGTACCTTCATGCGGGTATGGCTCTTCTTTTCTGAGAGAGGCGTGTACCTTCATCCCTTCGGCACAGTGATCACCAACCCGGCCTCCCACGCCGAATTCATTCGGGAGGCCGGAATCCACGAATTCGCGGACAGAATGGCGTGGATGCTCTTTAGATTCGGCTACAGCTCCACCCCTCCAACTGCACACCGACGCCCCGCCACCTCGACGCTGCTCAGTCCTTTGCCCGAGGGACACGTCCCCACAGGAGCCACTCCTTGAAAACATTCATTTTCGCATTCGTCTTTCTGATGGACAGGTTTGTCGGGCTGTTCACCCCAAGGGTCTCCACCCATCGCATACTATTGATGCCCGGCATTGAACCTTTCCGGTGGGCCGCCGGACGCTGGAGGGCCTGGCGAACCTTTGAGATGGCAGCTAAACGCGTACCGGCCTATCGCGACTTCCTTCTCGAACATGGAGTATCGGGAAAGCTTTCCCTCAGGGGCAAAACACTTGCGGAGGCCTTCGCCGCACTGCCAGAGATGGACAAAGACAGCTATATCAAACGCTGGACCATTCCCGCCCGCAGCGTCGACGGCGTTCTTCCCCGCCACGGTGTCGTAGTCGATGAATCGTCGGGAAGTTCAGGTGTTCCCACCAGCTGGGTGCGTGGCCTGGACGAACGCCTCGCCACCCGACAGCTGCTCCAGGTTGGCTTCTCGCGCACGGCGGAGACCCTCACGAAGCAGCCGTTCGTGCTCAACTGCTTCTCACTCGGAGCATGGGCGACAGGGATGAACGTCACTACTTCCCTAACGGACGTCACCATGATCAAATCCATTGGCCCGGACCGTAACAAGGTAATCGCCACGATGCTCGAGTTCGGGACGGATTACACATACATCATCCTCAGTTACCCGCCCTTCCTGAAAGCACTGTTCGAAGATGACCGAATCAATTGGGAAGCCTACGACATCGTGGCGGCATTCGGCGGCGAGGGCATCAGCGAGAACATGCGCGCGCACATCACAAAGTACGCCCACAGCGCTTTCGGCTCCTACGGGGCCTCCGACCTTGAGATCAACCTGGCTATCGAGACGGACTACACAGTGCAGCTCCGTCAGGCCATCGCAGCCAACCTTGCACTGTCGGCCCGGCTCACCAAGCAGGCAGAGTACAGTGTGCTGCCGATGATCTTCCAGTTCAACCCCTACGACTACCTCATAGAAACAAACGACGACGGAGAGCTGATCGTCACGATCGTGCGGAAAGAGAACGTCAATCCGCGGATCCGATACAACATTCATGACCGCGGGCACGTGCTGCGCGTGCGCGACCTCAATGCCGTGCTCAGGGAATTCGGGCTCGAAGACATCATTCGTCAGCAGTTCCTCGATCTCCCCCTGCTCTTCCACTACGGCAGGAGCGACTTGTCGGTCGACTTCAACGGAGCCGTCGTCGCACCCGATGCACTGCGTGACGTCCTCAGCGGCGACCGGACCCTCCTTGCAGCGGTAGAGAACCACCGCCTCGTCAGTTTCGAAGACGAGCAGGGAAACCGACAACTTCACATCGCGCTGCAGCTCACCGCGAAAGCTACTCACGAGCGCACCTTGGACGAGATTGCCTACAGGAAATACATCCTTGAGCAACTCAGAGGTATGAACGGCGATTTCAACAACGCAATCCTTACATCACCTGACACAAGCCTGCCCACGATTGCGTTCTATCCGCTACACACAGGCCCGTTCAGGTGTGACGGAGCGAAGCTCAAGAACGAGTACGTTTGGCAGCTCGGTCCCTCAGCTCCCCAAGACTGGAGCCTGGACCTCACTTTCCAGGCACCGAAGAATCCGGCAGCCGCTGACTGACTCCAGTGATGGTCACGCAATGGCAATTTCTCACGGAGAAGTCCCCGGCGCCCGCATAGCAACGGCGGCTTCAAGGGTTCACTGAGATGCCCGGCGCGAATGATCCCCAGGCCGAGAGCAATCGCTGATCCGAGCATGAACCTCTACTCGATCCCAAACTGACGCTAAGGGGAAATGGACGGTTCAGGTCAAATGGTCGAAGTCTCCTCGCGCCCAAGCAGCGTGCCGTTGGGCGAAATCGTGCAGAATGGCCGTGGCTCCGGACGCGATTACATTGTTGAAGTTGCCGTAGATCCGGTCGAACTCGAGCTCTCCCAGCTGCGCGGCGATTCGCAACGCCACCGCGCCGGATAGCGGCAAATGATTCGGGTAGCTGCGCATGAAGGAGATGGAGCGACGATCTGGATTCGGAAACACGCTGTCACCGCTCAACAGAACTCCTCTACCGCTCGCTCCTGCAGCCCAGTACACCACCGCGCTGCCCGGGAAGTGGCCCCCGGTCTGGTGCAGTGTCAAGCCTTCGGCGATGGTTTGGGTGCCGGACCAGTATTCGATGATCGGATCGTTGCGCCCCAGCCATCGCCGGTCTGCGTCGGCCACAAGTACAGTGACGCCACCGAGCCGATGCGACCACTCGACCTGCACACCAAACATGTGTGGATGGCTAGCGGCGATCGCTAGGACCGGGCCTCGCTCCAGCACCGCCTTCACAGCGCTGTCATCGACATATCCGACCGGATCCCACAGCAGCGAACCCTCGTGTGTCACGACAAGCTGAGCGGTCTGGCCGATCCCGACTTTTGGCTCCGTCCTGATCCCGATAAGTCCCGGCTCGTTCTCCTTCAACAATGTCTGCTGGCCCTTCTGCGCCAGCCCGTCCAGTGTGAGCCACTTTTGTCCGTCCTCGGGCACATACTGCCGCTCATCGGCGCAGATCGGGCAGACCCCCGGGGTAGGTTCGTCGCGTTCGACGGCGCAGGTTGCGCAGATCAGCATGGTCGGTCCCTTCTAAGCGTCTTGTGTCCTGCTTCCCGCCTTCTTCACCTTCGGCCACGGACTGGCGCCCAGACTATGGCACGCGAAAGTGTCCTAGGAAGAGATCCTTCGGATTCTACGGAAGCCCGGGTCGGGCCGCACACAGAGGCACCTGTGCGAGACGCGTGGCCGGATTCCTGGTTTGCCGCAACTAGGATGAGACAGCACGCTGCTCCACCCCTCAATGACTTAGCCTTGATCCACCGATGCTGATCGGGGCGCCGACGGCGGGTTAAACCGAGAATGCCCGTCTTTTCAAGGAAAATGGAGTTTGTCTAGAACCCATTGACAACCGAAAAGAGAGGCATCTCGTAGGTGCAAGTTTCGCATAAGCGGTCCGCTGTGTC
>NZ_JAGGPK010000056.1 GCF_018613855.1 Arthrobacter sp. ISL-30 | reverse complement strand
AGTTCAATGACCGCCCCGGGGCCTGGAAATGGTTATAAAGAGCAAGAAAAAGGGCCCCGACCTTTCCGTCCACACCCCCGAAAGACCTCCGCCGAGTCGCCGCCACACTCAACCGCCGGCCCCGGCCCACCCTGAACCTGCAAACCCCAGCCAACCGGCTCAACGAACTGCTGCTGGCAGCCTAAACCCCAGCGTTGCCCCGACTACTTGACTCCGCCGCCTCATAACGACATCTACTGCCAGTCAGTGGGGGGTTAACGCGGTCGAGGGACAACGCTAACAAGCATTTTATAACGCTGTAAATGGCTGGATTGAAACCCGTTTCAGCGAACGCGCGTGTATCAGGCCACCGGTCCTGCATTCCAAACGATGTGCTGGCGGACATCGGTGAGGTTCATGGACTCCGCGGTGAACAGGTCATCGAGCATGTATTCGTCGACGCCGAGGATTCGCAGCCAATGTCCCTTGCCCTTCGTCTCTCCGTCCAGGGATTCGCTGGTTACGCAGACGCCGGTTCCCAGATCGATGCGGATCATTGTCCTTCCCGGGAAGCACAGAGGGAAACTGGGATCCTGCGGCCGATAACTCGGATTGACCACCACCACGGTTTCCAGGGCATCGCGGCCCTCATGGTTCACTTCCTTGATGGTGCCCAGCTCTACGGCATTGGCGGAGGGAAACTCCATGGGTACAGGGGCATTGCCGGCCAGTTCCACGGGATCCAATGCTGCGGCGAAACGCCCGTTGCCGAAGCAGGGTTCGCCATAGGCTGCTTCCGGCCGGCGCCTGACCAGCCCAGCGTCGTCATAGACCGGGGTAACCAGGTTCGCAGGCAGGAGCCAGGACTTCCGGGTGGCACTGACGTAAAGCCCGTCGCGGGAGTCGTTGATGCCGGTTGTACTTTGCAGTAGCCGCCCGTTCCTGTCCTCAAGTCGAAGGGCGCCGGGCCGCCGGAGCCAGGCGCGCACCACTGATTCCTCGGAGCCGGGCAGGTCCAGGTATTCGAAGCGCAGGCTTTGCCATTTCCAGGGGGAAGACCGGCACAGATTGCGGAATGTGGAGGAAGGGTCGGCCGGTTGCGGTTCCTGCCTTGAGGCGCTGAACGTCCACATATCCACAGTTTACGCGCGGGTGCAACGGTGGAATTGTGCGCAATCCAGTAGCATCCGAGTGTGATCAGACGACTGGGCGAACTCTGGGGATCCTGCCCCATCGGCTTCTGGCTCGCGCTCGCCGCCTGTGCCTACTTTGCCGTTATGGCATTGCGCCTGACCGTGATAGATGTGCGCCACCACCTCCTGCCCAACAGGATTGTCTTCCCCTCGTACGCCGTGGCGGGGGTGCTTCTGCTCGGGGCCGCCGCAGCCTTCTGGCTGCAACCGGACGGGGAGGGCCGTAACGCGTCCGACGCCGGTGCAGTACTTTTTGGGCTGCCCGGACTTGCCATTGTGGCCGGCGCAGCCGTGCTGTGGATTTTCTACTTCATCCTCCGCGCCGTTTATCCGCAGGGAATGGGCTTTGGCGACGTGAAGCTTGCCGGAGTGCTTGGACTCTATCTTGGGTACCTGGGGTGGGGGCATGTGTTTGCCGGAACCTTCGCGGCGTTCCTGCTCGGCGGGCTGTGGGGGATCATCCTGGTCGCCTCACGGAAGGGCTCCCTCAAGTCCGCCATTCCGTTCGGTCCCTTTATGCTCGCCGGTGCCGCCGCCGCCATGCTGCTGCTGCCGGCCTGAGGTATTTCCCCGTAGCTATTCCCAGGTCCAGCTCGATGGGATACTCGCACATAAGTGCGCAGTTATCACCGGAAGGGCGTGACACCGTGGCGGCACCGGATTTTGTGCTCAGGCTACGCGAGAAAATCGGAACCGATCCGCTGTGGCTTCCCGCCGTCCGAGGGGTGGTGCTGGACGACAACCAGCGTGTCCTGTTGTGCCAGCGTGCCGACAATGGGCATTGGACACTGATCACCGGCATCCTGGATCCGGGGGAGCACCCGGCCGCGGGCCTTGTCCGGGAGATCTACGAGGAAACCGGAGTCGTCGCGCGGACGGAACGCGTTCTCGCCGTCGGCGTCATTGGCCCGGTGACCTATCCGAACGGCGACGTCTGCGATTTCCTGGACATCGTCTTCAGGTGCCGCTACGTCTCGGGAGAGGCACGAGTGAACGACGATGAGTCCCTGGATGTCGGCTGGTTCAACCTGGATGATCTTCCGCCCCTGAGCGCGGGATATCGCGAGAGCATTCGCCTTGCCCTGGCACCGGACGGTCCTGTGGCCTATCAGCAGGAATAAGCAGATACGACGGCGGCCGGCCCCCTCCCAACGGTGGGAACCGGCCGCGAAACGGTCCTTTAGGCGTTAGGCCTTGTGAGCCGGGCGCGTCATGGTGGTGACGTCGAGGGCCTTGTCCAGCTGCTCCTCCGTCAGTTCGCCGCGCTCAACGTAGCCGAGGGAAATGACGGCTTCACGGATGGTCAGGCCTTCCGCAACTGCCTTCTTGGCAATCTTTGCCGCGGCCTCATAGCCGATGAACTTGTTCAGCGGCGTCACGATGGATGGCGACGCCTCGGCGAGGAAGCGGGCACGCTCTACGTTGGCGGTGATGCCGTCGATCATCTTGTCGGCCATGACGCGGCTCGTGTTGGCCAGCAGGCGGATGGATTCGAGCAGGTTGGCGGCCATGACCGGGATGCCGACGTTCAGTTCGAAGGCGCCGTTGGTGCCGGACCAGGCGATGGCGGTATCGTTGCCGATGACCTGGGCGCAGACCATGATGGAAGCTTCACAGATCACCGGGTTGACCTTGCCCGGCATGATCGAGGAGCCCGGCTGCAGGTCGGGGATGGCGATTTCGCCGAGGCCCGTGTTGGGGCCGGAGCCCATCCAGCGAAGGTCGTTGTTGATCTTCATGAAGGAAATGGCGATGTTCCGCAACTGGCTGGAGCCTTCGATGAGGCCATCGCGGTTTGCCTGTGCTTCAAAGTGGTCGCGGGCTTCGGTCAGGGGAAGACCGGTGTCGGCCGCGAGGAGTTCGATGACGCGCTCCGGGAAGCCTGCAGGGGTGTTGATGCCCGTGCCCACAGCCGTACCGCCTAGAGGAACTTCGGCAACACGGGGGAGTGCTGCGTTGATGCGCTCGATGCCGTAGCGGACCTGGGCTGCGTAACCGCCGAACTCCTGCCCGAGGGTCACCGGGGTGGCATCCATGAGGTGCGTGCGTCCGGACTTCACGACGTCCTTGAACTCCGCGGCCTTGCGGTCAAGGGAAGCGGCCAGGTACTCCAGCGCGGGGATCAGGTCGTTGATGAACGCGGAGGTGGCGGCGACGTGCACCGAGGTGGGGAAGACGTCATTGGAGGACTGGGAAGCGTTGACGTGGTCGTTCGGGTGGACAACCTTGTCGCTCCCGGCGGCCGCGAGGGCACGGGTGGCGAGCTCCGCGATGACCTCGTTGGTGTTCATGTTGGAGGAGGTACCGGAGCCGGTCTGGAAGACGTCAATCGGGAAGTCGCCGTCGTACTTTCCGGTGGCGACCTCATCGGCAGCCTTGGCGATGGCCTCGGCGAGTTCGCCGTCGAGCACCCCCAGTTCATTGTTCGCCAGGGCCGCGGCCTTCTTGACGCGGGCCAGTGCCTCGATGTGCGTGCGCTCAAGGGTCTTGCCGGAGATCGGGAAGTTCTCCACGGCGCGCTGCGTCTGGGCGCGGTACAGGGCGTTCACGGGGACGCGAACTTCGCCCATCGTGTCATGTTCAATACGGAACTCAGCAGTGGAAGTCATGGGGCTAGCTTAGGTCGCCCGCCCGCCGCATCGAAAACCGGGAACGGGATGCTACGCGTGCTTCGGTGGCCGCCGGGAGGAGGTCCTGGAATAGAACTGGAACCCACGGAAAGGCGGCCTAAAGCTGGCCGATACCGGAAACCAGCGCCGCGCGGCCCTCGTCAAGCTTGTAGGACAGGCCCACTACAGCAACACGGCCCTCTTCAATGGCGTCGGAAATCACACGAGAGCTGTCCGCCAAGCGGTGGGATGTCTGCTTGACGTGCTCCACCACCATGTCATTCACGTCCGACTGTTCGTTGCGGAGAGACGTCAGGACCGAGGGAGTGATGCGTTCGACGAGGTCACGGATGAATCCCGCGGGCATGTCGCCTGTCTCGACCGCGGACTTCGTGGCGCTGACCGCTCCGCAGCTGTCATGGCCGAGGATGACGATTAGCGGCACGCCGAGTTGGCTGATGCTGTATTCCAGCGAGCCGAGGACGGCGTCGTCGATGACCTGTCCGGCAGTGCGCACCACAAAGGCATCACCGAGGCCGAGATCGAAAATGATCTCAGCGGCGAGCCTGGAGTCGGAGCATCCAAAGATCACCGCAAAGGGGTGCTGGTCGTGGACCAGCGATGACCGTCGGGATGCGTCCTGGTTGGGATGCAGGGACTTGCCGGCTACAAAGCGTTCATTGCCTTCGCGGAGACGGCGCCAAGCCAGGGCGGGAGTGAGATAAGTTGCCACGTGGCTACTTTACGGGGTGGGAGTGCCCGTCTGTGAAACTGTTGCGGCAGCATTGCGATCCATGGATTCGACGACGGACGTGGCCAGCACGGACAGCTCCTCAAGGCCCGCGGTGCCGCTGAGGATGACGGTTGTGCCCCGGTACTCAAGAACCAGGCTGCGGGTTCCCTTGCCGGTATCCCGAAGCTCCCATTCCTGGCCGCCGGCGCTGCGCGTTCCGGTGGCCGGCGCATTGGACACCTTCTGCAGGACCCACGTGGGATTCGCTTCCCGGGTTTGCGTCAGGCCGATGAAGGCTTCCTTGGGCGTCAGGTAACCGACCTCCCAAGTGGGAACGCCACTGCCCATGCCGGACTCCCACCGGGCGTAGTTCGGACTGAATGTGTCGCCGGTATCGGGGCTGACGGGTGTGAATCCTGCCACATCCGCAGCATTGGCGGCGACGGCGGAAACGTTGACATTGGGACGGAATCCGTCGCTCTTGGGGGCAGGATTCATCAGGACCACCGGGAGGAAAGCCAGCACGCTCACGAGCAGGGCAATGATCATACCGATCACCGAGGCGTTGGCCCGCTTGGCCGCCTTCGCGGGGATTACGGGTTTGACCGGGGGCTGGGCGGCTGTATCGTCCGGCGTCGGCGTTCCAAGGGACGTCGTTTCCCGGGCCGGCTTGTCCTGCGTTTCACTCACCATTCAATAGTCCACTATCCGGGCAGCGAATACACATCGTCGTCCCAGCAAGGGGCAGAGATGAGTCCCGCCGGGGCCACCCGCCTGATGGTCAGCTGTGACCGGTGGTTCCCTCCACCACTATGATCAGTAGAAGAGGAATTACCACGGCCGTCCCGCACGGCCCGTCCTGGTCCAATGAATCGACACTCGAAGAAGAGGTTCACGTGTCTCCATCGCCAATGACCCAGCAGTATTCCACCATTTCGCCGTCGCTTGCGGTGCGCACTGACGAACCTGACCGCAACCTCGCGCTCGAACTCGTCCGCGTGACCGAAGCCGCTGCCATTGCAGGCGGCCACTGGGTCGGATTCGGTGACAAGAACAAGGCCGACGGCGCCGCAGTTGACGCCATGCGCTCCTTCCTCCACACCGTCCACTTCAATGGCGTCGTCGTCATCGGCGAAGGCGAAAAGGACGAGGCCCCCATGCTCTTCAACGGAGAGCAGGTTGGCGACGGCACCGGACCCGAATGCGACGTCGCCGTCGATCCCATTGACGGCACCCGCCTCACGGCCCTCGGAATCAACAACGCCCTCGCTGTCCTCGCAGTGGCTGAGCGCGGCTCCATGTTCGACCCCTCGGCAGTCTTCTACATGGAGAAGCTCGTCACCGGCCCGGAAGCGGCCGACATGGTGGACCTCCGCCTGCCGGTCAAGCAGAACCTGCACCTGATCGCCAAGGCCAAGGGCGTCAAGGTCAACCAGCTCAACGTCATGATCCTGGACCGTGACCGCCACCGCCCGCTCGTGGAGGAAATCCGTGAAGCCGGTGCGCGCACCAAGTTCATCATGGACGGCGACGTCGCCGGCGCAATCGCCGCTGCCCGTGCCGGAACCGGCGTCGACGCCCTGATGGGCATCGGTGGCACCCCCGAAGGAATCGTCGCTGCCTGCGCCATCAAGTCCCTCGGCGGCGTCATCCAGGGTCGCCTCTGGCCCACCAGCGACGACGAGAAGCAGAAGGCCATCGATGCCGGACACGACCTCGAGCGCGTGCTCTCCACCAACGATCTCGTGACCAGCGACAACTGCTACTTCGCGGCTACCGGTATCACCGACGGCGACCTCCTGAAGGGCGTGCGCTACCAGAAGGACCGCGTCCTTACGCAGTCCATCGTGATGCGTTCAAAGTCCGGAACGGTCCGTTTCGTCGACGCCGAACACCACTCCAACAAATGGGAGACCTACGCCCGCAAGTAAGCAGGCAGCTAAACAAAAGCGCCAACCTCGCCCGGCGAGGTTGGCGCTTTTGTTTGCACTTTGAAAGGTGTCTAGCGGAGCTTGTCCCGCAGCTTCCTGGCCAGTTGGTATGCCCCGTAGCGAAGCTTGTTCACCGGGAGGTCCCACGTTCCGGGGTAGGCGACCTCGCGTCCTCCAAAGGACTTCTTGAAGGACGTGAAGCCCGCCCATTTGTGATCCGGCTGGTCCTCCGGTGCCACACCCCAGAGGTCCACGTACTTGAGGCCTTTCTCCTTGGCATCAGCAATAAGAGTCACCAGGAGCGGGATCCCCGCACTGAGCTTGCGGTGCTCGTCATCGATGGCGGCGTGGGCATACGTCCGCGTGTCCGCCGAGTCATAGGCGAGGGCGGCGGCGATGGGACTGCCATCAAGTTCGGCAATAAACAGGGTGGCGGCGCCACGCGGCATCAAGGAGCGGGCAACCTGGGTGAGGTAATCATCGCTTTGCGGCTTGAACCCGTTGCGGGCGGCGGTCATGTGCAGGAAATCCAGCAGCACCGATATCTCCGCCGGATCCTGGGTTGACCGGAATTTCACGCCCTTCTTGTGGATATTCCGGTAGAGGTTCCGATTGGTCGGCTTCATGCCCGCCAGGATGTCCTTGAAATCTCCCTTGAGGTCCACGATCCAGCTCAATTCGGGCTGCTGGTTGACAGGTGCGGGATTCAGCCCGCGGCCGCGGAGCACAGCGTCCCCTTCGGCTGCCGAAAAGCCGGCGTCTACCGGTTCAATCCGAACGAACGCGGCGTGCCGCTCACGGGCCAGCGACCGGAGGGCCTCCAGGGCGCCGTCGAACGCATCTACGGACTCTGCAACGGGACCATAGGGAGCGTAGAGCACTTTGCCAGCCGGATTCCTTTCCTCGATGGCGAGGAAGCTCCAGCCAGGTCCCGACTTCCGATGGACCGTGCGGCCTAGATCGCGCTGGAACTCCTCCCAGGCAGCGGTGTGCAGGAAAAACTGCATGTCAGGCCTCCAGGGAAGTGGTCACTGCGAAGGCGATGCCCCGGCCCGTTAATCCTGCGGCCGGGTGCACCATCACCGGACTCTCGGAATCGGGAATGAACGCACTGGCGCCGCGATTCAACGGCAGGTCGCCCTTGGGGGAGTCCAGTACCACCGCGCCCAAGGTAACGACGACGATCGCAGGACCGTTTTGCGCCAAGGGCACAGGCTCGCTTCCCGGGCTGAGCTCTATGCGTTGCAGCTGGAATTCCCGGAACGGAGGCCGGTACAACTCTTGTCCCAGGGCTGACTGTTCCGCCTGGATTTTGGGCACGCCGAGGGACCTGAACTCGATGGTCTTAAGGAGTTCGGGGACATCGATATGCTTGGGCGTCAATCCGCCGCGCAGGACGTTGTCCGATGTCGCCATGACTTCGACGCCGAGTCCGTTGAGGTAGGCGTGCACGTTGCCGGCAGGCAGGTAGACAGCCTCTCCCGGGGCGAGGGAGACCACGTTGAGCAGCAATGAGATCAGGACTCCAGGATCGCCCGGGTAGTAGCCGTTGAGGCTGAGCAGGGTACTAAGTGCCGCTGTGTGGGGAGTCATCGGAGCGCCGGACCGGAGTGCGGCGGCCACGTGCTCGGCAGCATCGGAGACCTCCTGGCCGCCGCTGATCAGGCGCGTGAAGGCGGCCCTGAGCGCTGCGGACTCGTCGGGGAGGGACAGATCCTCCACGACGGCCGGAAGGACCGCCGGGACGTCGAGGCCGGCCAGTTCCAGGAAGCCGATGATGTGCGCAAACACCTTTGAGGACTCTGCCGGCGGGCGGAAGCCGCACAAGGCCTCGAACGGCGTCAGCGCGAAGATCATCTCCGGCTTGTGGTTGTCGTCCCGGTAGTTGCGGGAAGGGGAATCCGGGGCCATCCCGGCACGGTTCTCCGCCGCAAAGCCCTCCTTCGCCTGCTCCAGGCTGGGATGTACCTGCAGGGACAGCGGCGTTTCGGCCGCGAGGATTTTGGTCAGGAAAGGCAGGCGCGGGCCGAACTGCCCAAGGCTCGCGGAACCCAGGAAGTGCGCGGGATCGCCGGCGATGAGCGCGTCGAGGGCAAGCGACTGCCCGTCGCTCCCAACTGCCTGTGAAGGCGAGTCCGGATGCGCGCCGATCCACAGCTCAGCTTCCGGACCACCCGAAGCCTCACGGCCGAGCAGCTCGGCGATTGCCGTCTTCGAGCCCCAGGCGTAGGGGCGCAAGACGTTCTCAAGTTCAAACACGGCCGGAGGTCCTTCTCTTCGTGAGGTCGAGTAACGTTGGCGAACTTGCTGGTTTTGCCGCCGCCGGGCAGTGGCTTAGAGCGGGGCGCACTGCCCGTTGGTGGCCACGAGTTCCCGGATGGCCTGTTCATTGCCGGCAGCCTTGAGCTCGTTGAGCATGGCTTCGGTAATAGGCTGCCCGTCAGGAGTTGTAGTAACCGGCGTGAAGTCCGACGTCGGCGCAGGCTGGGTGGTCGCCGGAACTCCGTTTGCCCTCAGTCCGCCGGCCATTAATCCGTCGGAGACGGCCGAATCATGGCTCACGATGGCGTCATCAAGGGATGTATGACCGACGGCGGCACCCGCGGCCGGGCTAGCCTGGGGCTTGAGTAGCTGCTGCACTCGCTCATGGATCACGTCGAAGTCCGGGAAGGTCGAGAACGACGCATCGAAATCCGGTGGTCCGATGGTGAGCCGCGATACCGGCTGGCCCTTGGACTTCATGGCAAGGTCGGCGAAGCTGCCCAGCTGGGCCGAGGAGATATTCGATTCGACGATCTTGGTGCCAGCACTGGCGATATCTTCAAACTTGGTCAGGAGCGTGCCCGGATCCAACTGCTTCAGCATGGCCTGCTGGACGCACTGCTGGCGCGCAATGCGCGCGTAGTCGTCCACGAATTCCCGTGAACGTGCATACCAGAGCGCATGATAGCCGTCGAGGTGCTGTTCGCCGGCAGGTATCCACCCCTCGGGCATCGCGTGGATACCGTTGGCGTCGTCGATCATCGGGCCGCTCATCGGGACCCAGCCACCGGCCTTGATGCGGATGCCGCCCATCGCGTCAATGAGCTTGGCGAAGCCATCCATATCCACGAGGACATAGGCCTGGACCGTGATGCCCAGCGTCCCTGAGACGGCTTCCAGCGTTGCCTGGGCGCCGGGATCGTCGACTCCCGGGTAGAGATCCTGGTGGTTGTTGGTGACGTCCGTATTGATGGCGTTGATCAGGCAGTCGTTACCGCAGTTGTAGCCGTCCGGGTAGATCGTCCGCATCGGGGAATCCTCACTGAACTGCGCGTTCTGGAGGTTGCGTGGAACCGAGATAATCGCGCTCTGGCCCGTTTTTGCGTCGACGCTGATAACGGACAGGCTGTCAGGACGCCGTCCGGTCCGGTCGTCTCCGGCGTCTCCTCCCATCATGAGGAAGTTGTATCTCCCATCAACGGGATCGATCGCCGGGCCGTTCGCGAAGATGCTGCTGATGGCGTTGCGCCCAACGTTCAGCATGTAGGCCAGGTAGCCGAGGCTTCCGCTGCTCAGCACCATGGCCAGGACGAGGGCGATGCCGAGGATCGGCCGCATCCCGGGGGCGAGGAGGACAGGACGGATGAGCCTGAGCGTGTTGATGAACAGCACTGCCCAGCCGATGGCCAGGGCCACCAGGACGACGATGATCAGCAGGGACGCAATGGGGTGCGTGAGGATGTTCAGCAGGACAGTCCTGCTGGCGAAGAACAGCACGATTGTGAGTAGCAGCAGCACCCAGGCGACCAGGGTGACACGCAGGGCAATTCTTCCCAGCCTGCGGTCGCCCGCCACGATCTGGGCGCTGCCCGGTACAAACAGGGTCATCAGGAGCAGGAGGAAGGCGCGTTTGGTCTGGACAGGGGCCGGTGCGCCGGCAGGATAGCGCACGGGATCTGTCAGGGAACTCCCGACGGACTGGTTGCGGGTGCTGTTCGTCGTCGACATGCGCGGCCCCTAGTGGCTGCCCCGTGCAGAGCCGATGCCTTGGGGGAAGACTTCGCCTGCTTTTCTTCGCAGGTTAGCACCCTTCCTCGTTGCCACATCGTTGAGTTCCTGGGCAAATCCCTGGAGGTCCGAGCGCAGGCGCACGGCGAGATCGTCGGTTCCGGAAGCGAGAATCCGGACGGCAAGGAGGCCGGCGTTCCGCGCGCCGGCGATGGAGACGGTGGCGACGGGGACACCGGCGGGCATCTGCACGATCGACAGGAGGGAGTCCATACCGTCGAGGGTCTTCAGCGGTACGGGCACGCCAATAACGGGGAGGGGAGTCACAGAGGCCAGCATTCCAGGCAAATGGGCGGCGCCGCCGGCACCGGCAATGATCACACGCAGGCCGCGTTCATGGGCCGTCTGCCCATAGCGGATCATTTCGGTGGGCATGCGGTGGGCGGAAACGACGTCGGCCTCGAAGGGTATGCCGAACTCGGCCAGGGCGTCCGCTGCTGACTCCATGACCGGCCAGTCCGAATCGGACCCCATGACGAGGCCGACGATCGGGGCTTGAACGGATTCGGCACTCATGCAATCTCCTGATTGGGGGTTCCGGCCGGAACGCGGCCGTCTCTAATGATGTCAGCGACGGCGGTGGCGCGCCTGCGGATGGTATCGACGTCGGCGGCTGAGGCGCCGAGCAGGTTGACGTGACCGATCTTGCGGCCGGGCCGGACCGACTTGGCATAGCAATGGACCTTGGCGGCGGGTTCGTAAGCGAGTGCCAGGGGATAGGCACTAAAGAGGTCCTGGTTGTCTCCGCCGAGGAAGTTCTTCATGACCACCACCGGGCCAAGGGCCTCGGTGGACCCCAGCGGCAGGTCCAGTACGGCGCGCAGATGCTGCTCGAACTGGCTCGTCACGGAGCCGTCCTGGGTCCAGTGCCCCGTGTTGTGGGGACGCATCGCCAGTTCGTTTATGAGGAAGCCAGTACCGACGCCGGGAGTTTCAAACAGTTCGGCGGCCATGACGCCGGTGACCCCGAGTTCGTTTGCAATTCGCAGGGCGGCTTCCTCGGCTGCCGCGGCGACCTCGAGTGGGATGCCCTGTGCCGGGGCGATCACTTCATCGCAGACGCCGTCCACCTGCACTGTATGCACCACCGGCCAGGCGCGGGATTCGCCGCCAGGAGTCCGTGCGACGAGGGCGGAGAGCTCACGCGTGAAGTTGACCTTTTCCTCGGCAAGGAGCGGACTCATCGACTCAAACCAGCCTGCGGTGTCGCGGGCGTCCTCCGGGGAGTGAACTATCCGGACGCCCTTTCCGTCGTACCCTCCGCGCGGGGTCTTCAGCACCACGGGCCAGCCGATGCGCTCTCCGAAGCCAACAAGTTCGTCGACGTCGTGCACGGCCGACCACGCTGGATTCGGCAGGCCAAGGCGGTCAATGGCTTCCCGCATCACCAGTTTGTCCTGGGCGTTGAGGAGGGCGTCGGGTCCAGGCTGGACGTTGACGCCCGCGTCCAGGAGGGCGCGGAGGTGCTCCGTGGGGACGTGCTCATGGTCGAACGTGAGGACGTCAAGGCCGCGGGAAAACTCAAGAAGGGCCGCCAAGTCGCGGTAGTCGCCAACGGGGGCGTTGGCGACTGCGCGAACAGCAGAAACGTCCTCGCCTTCGGCCAGGACACGGAGTTCGAAGCCGAGAGCTGTTGCCGCCGGAGCCATCATGCGTGCGAGCTGGCCGCCACCAACCACGCCTATTACTGGAAAAGTCACAAGGTTCAGCCTACCGAACAGGCGGGCGGATCCTTGATTTTGGCGCCAGAAGGAATGGCCAAATGGGCCTGAACCGGGATGGTTCAATGCATTCGGGCTGCCTACGCCGGACCGAATTGGGCAGTGTGGCCGGGAGGCGTTGCGGGAGCTCCAAGGTTTGGGAGCTAAAATGGTTGTTCGGCCCAATGGCCCCCTTGTTCGACGGCCTTGGAGGGTCATGATTAACACATTGTCGGATCGCATCCGGGGACTCATCTCGCTCTTTTGGCGAGAGGTGGCCAAATTTGGCGCCGTGGGCGGTGTGGCTTTCGTCATAGATAACGGACTGACGTATTTCCTCATGCACGGTCCGATGAGCGACAGCGAAGCCAAAGCCCGTTTTGTGGGCGCCACTGTGGCGACGATCTTCTCCTGGATTGCCAACCGCTTCTGGACGTTCCGCCACCGCCGCCAGGACAATGTCCTGCGCGAGTTCCTGATGTTCATCCTGATCAACGGCATTGGCATCGGCATTTCGACAGGATTTACGGCCCTGGCCAAATACAGCCTCGGCGTCACCGACAAGAACATGCTTTTTGCCGCCGGCGTGGCGGGAATCCTCGTAGCGACGGTGGTGCGCTTCTTTGCCTACCGCTTCCTCGTGTTCAACCAGGAACTCGACCAGGAGCCGGAGTTCTCGCATGACCACGAGCTCATCGAACTCCATCCCAAGCACACTGCTAATCAGGGAGCCGAACACGCTTCGGATTCAGAAGCCGCCAAAAGGCCCTGACCACCCGGTGCCACGGGTTACTGCATGGCGCTAGTTACTGCGTCGCACTGACCCGTTCGTTGTCCAGCAGGTGCTGGGTTACCTCCACGTTTGGATCGACCAGCACCACTGAGCCGTCCTGCTTCCAGGCCCCCAAAGACCGGGAAAGGGCTGACTCCAATCCCTCGGCGCCCTTGACGAGCAGCCGCACCCCGGCCTCCTGCGATGCCGCGAATTCGTCAAGCAGCCCGCTGTGGCGGACAGCCTTGCCAGGCCCGGTGAGCGCCGGAAGGGCCGGGTCGGGATCTGTGTGGGCCATGAAAACATCGCCGTGGGAGCGGACTTCCGCCGCATAGTCCAGCACTCCGGACGGAAGCTCGCCCGGCCAGCTCATTGCCAGCGCGGCCAGTGGCACCGCAATGACGGCGTCAAAGCTGCCGCCCGGTTCGCCGTCGGGCTTGTCCGTGACAAGCAGGTCGGCGTCGCCGCCGTCGAGCACAAGTTCCATACCAAGCTGCCAGCCAGCGAGGGCCCAGACAAGCGACTTCCAGTGGGCGGGGAGGTCCAGGCGCAGCTTCATTCCGGGTTCCGCGTCGAGTTCGTCCTGGAGCAGATTGCTGGTTTTGGCTACCCAGTTGTCCAAAACGCGCCCTGATAGCTCCACCCTTTCCGAATCCGGTCCATACCAGGTGAGGCGGGGAGACGTTGAATGGCCTGACCGCAGCGCGGTCATCAGATGTATCGCCGGGGTGCTCATGGCTACATCTTGCCACGGCACTTTGCATGAATCGCCGGGGGATGTGATTCCAGCCACAACACTTCATTTTCAGGTTCCTCGCCCTGTCGGCAAACTCTGGGCGAATTCCCTGAAAAATCAATGGGATTCCATCTTTTTGGAGCCTCCGGCAACGTTTTGGCAGGTCAGGTGCTGTCAAACCACAACTGATCCCGGGCGTGGCGTGCCTGCGCTTACGGCCAGGCGTTGATTACTATCCGGCGGCCGCTTGACGCCTTGGTAGTTACACGCGTGTAATTAGATATCGAACGCCACCGCGCAAATAGCGGCACAATCCGAGTGTCCAGCCTATCCAGGCGGTGGTGCAACATCAGGAGGGACGCCATGGGGCATGGAGAGCGTATCCAGGAAGATGCAGTTGTTGCCGGCCAAGCTGCGGCAACGTACCGTTCACGGGGGGTACCAAGCGATTGGTATGTAGATCCGGCCGATCCGGAAGCGGCCGAACGCTACAACCGAAGTGCAAGAGAATCACTGGAAGACCAGGCCACCGCTTTTTTGGCGGCGCACGAAATGTTCCTCACCGGCAGCGCGCCGGAGGAGGACGAAGGCGACGATCCGCCGATGGAGTTGCAGTCCAGCTCCACGGAGGGCCTGGCACAGCCGGTATGGATCGGCTTGCCTGCACGGAACGACTTCGACGACGAAGGCGAACTCGGCTGGCAGACGGATGCCTTGTGCGCACAAACGGATCCGGAAGCGTTTTTCCCCGAGAAGGGCGGATCCACGCGGGACGCAAAGAAGGTCTGCGGAGCCTGTAACGTCCGCTCGCAGTGCCTTGAATACGCGTTGTCCAACGACGAGCGCTTTGGCATCTGGGGAGGCCTTTCAGAGCGCGAACGCCGTCGGCTGAGAAAGCGAGCAGTCTGATTCTCAAGGAAGTACACGTTACCGCCGTCGTGGTTGCCCACAACGGCGGGACCTATCTCCCTAGGACATTGGCGGCGCTGGCGGACCAGGCTCGTCCGGCAGACGCCGCCATTGGCATTGATACGGGTTCTAGCGACAATTCGGCAGCTTTGCTGGAACATGCGCTCGGCAAGGCCAATGTCACCATGGCCGAGCCGGGAAAGACCGGCTTCGGGGGAGCAGTCAAGGCTGCCTTGGCAGCCTTCTCGCCAAGCGGCACGCGCGGCACGGGAAGGACCCGCGATCCCTCCCAGGCTGAATCGTCCCATTGGATCTGGCTGCTGCACGACGACGCTGCGCCCGCACCGGAGGCCCTCGCCGAGTTGCTCCACGCCGTGGAACGGGCGCCGTCGGTTACAGTTGCAGGCTGTAAGCAGCTGGACTGGGAGCATCCGCGGCGGCTTATCGACGTCGGGCTGTCCACCAGTGTCTGGGCCGAGCGGCTGACCCTCATTGAATCCGATGAACTGGACCAGGGCCAGCACGATGGCCGAAGTGACATCTTCGCCGTCAACTCGGCCGGAATGCTGATACGTCGTGATGTCTGGGAGCAGCTCCAGGGGTTCGATCCGGCCCTGCCCGGCACGGGCGACGACGTTGACTTTTGCTGGCGCAACCGCCTTGCGGGCAACCGCGTGGTTGTGGTGCCGAGTGCCCGCATGTTCCATGTGGTCCACCGACCAAACGGCCTCGGCACGGCAACCGCAGCACGGAAGGCGCAGGTGCACCTTCGCTTGAAGCATGCTTCAGCATGGGCCGTCCCCTTCCAGGCCGTGGGCGCCCTCCTTGGCGGATTACTGCGGCTCCTCCTGAGCATCACAGTGAAAGATCCCGGGTATGGGCTGTCCCAGCTGGGCGCAACGCTGTCCGCCCTTGGTCGGCCGCTGGCAATCGGCCGTGCCCGCATTATCGCCGCACGAACCCGTCGGCTGCCCAGATCCGTCATTAGGGGCTTGCAGACGCCGCGGCGTGAAGTGTGGGCCCATCGTCGTTCTTTGATGGAGGCGCTGGGTGCTGATGATTCAGCCAGCGGTCCTGGGCCTGGTGTACTGTCCGAGGAGCCCAGCGGCGACTCTGCAGATGACTTTGCCGCCCTCGCCACGAACGAGCGCGGCTGGGTGGGTACCGGTGCCGTGGTGGCCGGACTCCTCGCCCTGGCTTCCTCCCTCCTTGGCCTCGCCAACCTGATCCGCGCCGAGGCGGCCACGGGTGGGGCACTATTGCCGCTGTCCGCCGATGCCGGGGACATCTGGGAGAACGCTTCTTCGTGGTGGATCAGCCTGGGCGCAGGTTTCCCCGGCCACGGCGATCCCTTCGACTACATCCTGTGGGTCCTCTCCGTGCTCGGTGCCGGAAACGCGAACGCCGCCGTCGTCTGGCTTCTCCTGCTGGCGATGCCCCTTTCGGGACTGGCCGCATGGTTCGCCGCGGCGGCGCTGACAACCCGTCGCCGGTTCCGTTTCACGGCGGCACTTATCTGGGCGGGGGCACCGGCGCTGCAGCTTGCCCTCAACCAGGGACGCCTCGGTGCCCTCGTGGCGCACATCATGATGCCGCTGCTGGTCCTTGCCTTGCTGCGCGCCACAGGTTCGGCCGTGGGCCAGGGGCGGTATGCCCCCGTGGCGGCAGGACAGCGGGGGACGGCAGGACAGGGAAGCTCGGCGCCCGTTCCGGTCAAGCCGGGCGTGAACGGAACGCCCTCCTGGACTGCAGCCGCGGCGGCCGGACTGGCACTGGCCGTCATTACTGCCTCGGCGCCCTCCCTGTTGCTTCCCGCAGTGCTGGTCATCGTGGGGAGCGGCGTGGTCCTGGGCCACAGGGGGAGGACCGTGTGGTGGGCATTGCTGCCCAGCGCAGCGCTCTTCGTTCCCTTTGCCCTTTCCACCCTGGACCGGCCTCGAGCGTTGCTGGGCGACCCCGGGCTTCCGCTGGGCTTTGACGCGGCGCCCCTCTGGCAGCAGCTCCTGGGGCAGCCCTTGCGGTTTGACGTCGAGGGCGGCCTGGCCGGGCTTGGGCTGTTTGGCCCGGGCGGTGCCCCATGGGCCATCCTGCTTACCCTGCTGATTGGCGCGCCAATGCTGGTCCTCGCAATCGCCGGGTTGTTCGTGCCCGGTAAACGGACCCGCCTGACGAGGTTCCTGTGGGTGGCGGCATTGACTGTCCTGTCCGCCGCCTGGCTGAGCACCCACGTGGCAACCGGAGTCAACGCCGGTGTGCTGGTGGCACCTTATACGGGTCCGGCCGTGTCTGCGGCCGCCTTCGCGCTTCTGGGCGCCGCGCTCATTGGCGCAGAGAACCTCCTGACCTTCGCTGACAAGTCTGACTCCCTCGCGTCGGACTCCGCGCGAGGCTCCGTCACGCGGCGGCGGACGTTCCTCCTGAAGGCCGCCTCGACCATCGCGACCTTCGTGCTCGTGGCCGGCCCACTCGCAGGGATTGCCGCCTGGAGCGCCGGGAATTTGCTCCAGGTGCCGACCGCTTCAGAATCCCAATCGCCGTCGTCCCAGCCTGGGGCGTCCCTGCCTGTGCCATCCCAACCTGGGGCGTCCCAGCCTGCATCATCCCAGTCGCCCCTCGGAAGCTCCAGGCTGGTACAGCCCGGGCCGGTTCGAGCCCTCCCGGCCACGGCCGCTGACCATGCGCAGGGTCCAGAGCAGACCAGGACCTTGCTGATCGCGGCAGGAGAGGACGGAACCTACACGTCCTCCCTCGTCCGCGGGGAAGGCACTACGCTGGACGCCCTCTCAACAATCGCCTCGTCACGCAGCATCCTTGGACCGCCGGGGCAGGAGCGCATTGCTGCCGACGACCCGGTCTCCGCATCACTGCGCAGTGTCGTAGCCACGATCGTCGCGGGCACCGGCGTCGATCCTCGAATGGAACTCGAACAGCTCGGCGCAGGCTTCGTGGTGCTGTCCGCGTCCGATACCGCTGCGCAGCTTATCGCCAGCAGGATCGACGCCGTTCCCGGGCTCATTGCGGTCGGCCAGACTGACTCGGGTTGGCTGTGGCGGGTCACTCCGTTGACTCCTGTTGCTGATTCCGCCGCCGAGACCGCCCACAGGGCGAGAATCGTCGACGCCGGAGGGAAGGTGGTTGCGCTGTTGGGCTCAAGCTCGACGTCGGTAGCCACCGCCGTTCCGGACGGCGGTGAGGGACGCCTCGTGGTTCTTGCCGAACGGTCCGATCCCGGCTGGACAGCCTGGCTGAACGGCCGAAAACTGACCGGAACAACGTCAGGCTGGTCCCAGGCTTTCACGCTCCCGGCAGGGGGCGGGCAGCTGGAGGTCCGCTACGTGAACCCATGGCATCCGTGGCTGGGAATCCTGCAGGCAGTAATCATCGGTCTGACGATTGTTCTCGCGATTCCCATGCCGGCCCCCCGGCCGAAAACCGGGCTCTCAAAGGACGAAGGATCCCTTCGTAAGGAGTACAGCAATGCCTAGGGAAGAAGCCCCCCAGCAGGCCAAAGGTGCCAATCGGCGCAGGTTCGCAGTCTCAAGGCCCGTTCCCGGTTCCAAGGCGGGACGCAAAACGAAGGGCATGCTGGCGGGAGTAATTTCAGCTGTGGTGATTGTCGCGGCCGGGGCCGGGGTGGTCTCAGCTTCCTCGCTTGTTCCCGGTCCGGACACTGCCCGGGAACTCGAGGTGCCGCTGGCCGATGTCCCGGCCGGACCATCCACCGCTGTCTGCCCCGCTCCTGCGCAACTGCTGGAGGGCACCCCCGTAGGTACCGACCCCCAGTTCAGCCCTGTCTCCAGCACCGCCAAGAGCTTTCTCAATGCACTTGTCCTCAGCGGCAAGGAGGGCACTCTGCCAGGCAGCCGGGTAACAAGCCTGTCCGGCGAAGGCCTGGCCGAAATCTCCAAAGCCCCTCAGCAGTCGCAGGCTCCCGCCGCCGGAGAGCCCGCGCTGCAAGCGGCCGTACTGTCGGCCCGTGCGGTAGAAGGAGTGGACGTGGTCGCAGCGGATGCTGTGGGCAACCAGCAGCCGTCGACGTCGGCACTCATGAAGTATTCGGCCACTGACGGAGACCTCCGCGGAATTGCCGCTGCAGGCTGTCAGCAGCCAGGCAACGACTATTGGATCCTCGGTGCCAACACGACGCTGGGCCGCACCTCAATCCTGAATCTCAATAATCCTTCCGGCACCCCGGCCACCGTGAGCCTTGACCTATACGGGAAAGACGGACAGATTCAGGCCGCGGGGAGCAGGGGACTGCTGGTGCCTCCGGGAACCACACGCACCGTGGCCCTTGCGGGCCTGGCTTCCGGCGAGGCCAGCCTGGCCGTCCATCTTCGAAGCACCGGGGGACCGGTAGCGGCAACAATTCAGCAGAGTGTCCTGCGCGGACTGACTCCCGGAGGCGTTGATTTCCTCTCACCCGGGGCAGCCCCCGGCGTCCGGCAGGTTATGACCGCGATCCACATTCCCGACGGGACGGCCCTAAAGACAATCTCCGAAAAGTCCGGATTCGAGGATGCGGCCCCCGCACTGCAGATCACAGTGCCAGGACCGGCCGACGCCGTTGTGGAAATCCGCCTCTACGGCAGCAATGGAGAGCGCACGCTGCCCGGCAAGGCCGCCGTTACGGCTAAGGCCGGGTCAGTTACCGAAGTCCCGCTCACCGGAGTACCTGAGGGGACCTACACGGTCAGCGCGACCTCGGACACTGCAATGGTTGCCGCCACCAGGTCTGCCCGGGGGCTCCAGGCGGAGGAACCCGGGGACTTTGCCTGGTCGCCGTCGTCCCTGAGGCTGGGAAGCCAGCACATCGTGGCGCTGCCGAATGACGGCAATGCGACCCTTGTCTTCGGCGCCCCTGACGGACGTGCAAAGATCGATTACACAGCAGTGACCAGGGACGGGAAAGTCCGGAAGGCCGGAAGCATCGACATCTCCGGGGGAACCACCGCGACAGTACGCGTCCCGGAGAAAGTCGACGACGCCGAGGTAGCGGGCTACGTTGTGTCCGCCTCGGGCGACCCCGTCTTCGGATCGTTGATGCTGGGCACGGAAGAGCGGCCTGACATTGCCATCGTCGCCACTCAGGAAGGCGCGCAGGGGCAGGAAAAGGTACCCGTCAGGATCGGCTACTAGGAGCGGTTAACCACTACATGTAACGGCGGCGGTAGACCGGATCCAGGGTTTCGGGAGCCACGCCAAGCATTTCGGCTGTGTACTCCACGACGACGTCGTGGACGAGGTCGGGCAATTCCTCCCTGGTGGTGCAGGCCTGCTCAACCACTCGCCTATAGACCGTCACGACGGCGTTTTGCCCCTTCCCAGCAGGCGTGGCCGAGCCCATCGGAGCAGCAGCATGATTGGCCACAAGCTGTTCCAGGTTCGGCGGGATCTCGTCCACTGCAAAGAGCACGCCGTCCAGCTGCTTTCCCCACATGTCATGCAGGCGCTCCGCGGAATCCAGCACAAGGTCGTCGAACCGCTCCGAACGCGTCCGATAGCCAGGAACATTGGGCAGCATGATCTCACCCCGAAGACCGCGGCCATGGCGGTTCCTTCGGCGTTGCATGAACCCCTTCGCCCGTGCGGACGTCCCGGTGTTCTCGCCGTCGGGTTCGGCCAACCGGACTGTGAAGCCCCCGCCCTGATGCTCTGCCTGCATATATCGACTCTAAACCCGACAACTCGTGCGCGCGACATCAAGTGGTTCAGACCCCTCATGTCGGAACGCAGGCACGGAAGCCACGGTAGTAATCGTGCGCCAATGCCGTGACCAGGCGGCTAAAGGGGCTAATCTGGGATGCTGTGGGTGCTATTCGTCAATGTTCCAGATCTGCCTGCCGCCAGTCCGCGGTGGCCACGTTGACTTACGTCTACGCGGAATCCACGGCAGTGCTCGGTCCACTGGCCACGTATGCCGAACCCCACTCCTATGATCTCTGTCCCCAGCATGCAGGTTCCCTGACCGTTCCCCGCGGCTGGGAGGTCCTGCGGCTTGCCATGCCTGCCACGCCTCCGGAACCCGGTCCGGACGACCTCCTGGCCCTTGCCAACGCCGTGCGCGAAGCTGCCTCACTGCCCGAGCATCCGGAGACTCCCCAGCAGCGCGGAGCCCGGGTTCCCCTCGAATCCGGACAGGTTGAAGGCACACGGCTTGAAGGCAACCGGCTGGAAGGCGCACGACGTGGCCACCTGCGCGTCCTCCGCGAACCCTCCTAAGCCGGCCCAGGCCCCGTGTCTTTCCAGCAGCAGCCCTCCCATGCGGCACGTCGCCCCAAGCCGCGGCGCTGTAGGCTGGAACCTGCATATCAGTCCGCCAGCGGCGCCCCAGGCGGCGCCTTCCAGGGAGCCCACTTCATGCCCAAGATCAGTCCGGCACTCTTGTCCATCCTCCGTTGCCCCGTGACGGGCTCGAGCCTGGTCCAGGAGGGCGACGAGCTGGTCTCGACGACGGCGGGCGAATCCGGCAAAAAAACCCGCTACGCCATTGAGGACGGCATTCCGCTGCTGCTGCCGCCCGAGCTCCTGGCCGCCGCCACGAACGCACCCTCGGACCAGCACGACCACGCTCCG
Source organism: Arthrobacter sp. ISL-30 (assembly GCF_018613855.1). Classification (GTDB taxonomy): domain Bacteria; phylum Actinomycetota; class Actinomycetes; order Actinomycetales; family Micrococcaceae; genus Arthrobacter. Next base: position 3,180 of record NZ_JAGGPK010000056.1, on the reverse strand, counting down.
ACGCACTCCAAAGAAGCAGCCACGCCTAAGGGCTGATCCCGAAGACTCAGCCGTTAGGAAGACTTAGCCGGGCTGCCCCGGCACGCTCCAGCAAAGCCGCAAGTACAACCAAGGACTCCCATGACACTCGACTACAAAGTTGCCGACCTCAGCCTCGCCGAGGCCGGCCGCCACCAGATCCGCCTCGCCGAGCACGAGATGCCGGGCCTCATGTCCCTCCGAGCCGAGTTCGGCCCCTCGCAGCCGCTCCAGGGGGCGCGCATCGCCGGATCCCTGCACATGACCGTCCAGACGGCCGTGCTGATCGAGACGCTTACGGCCCTCGGCGCCGAGGTCCGTTGGGCTTCCTGCAACATCTTCTCCACTCAGGATGAGGCCGCGGCGGCCGTCGTGGTGGGCAAAGGCACCGTCGCGGATCCGCAGGGCGTCCCGGTCTTCGCCTGGAAGGGCGAGACCCTGGAGGAGTACTGGTGGACCGCGGAGCAGATCCTCACCTGGCCGGGGGCGGATACCAACCCGGACCTGGGCCCGAACATGATCCTGGACGACGGCGGCGACGCCACCTTGCTCGTCCACAAGGGCGTGGAGTTTGAAGCAGCCGGCGCAGTGCCTGCCGCCGGGGAAAACGACCCCGAGGAATACGCGCTCATCCTCGATGTCCTGCGCAAGTCGCTCGCCTCGGACCCGCAGAAGTGGACCCGGATCGCCGGCGGCATCCGGGGTGTCAGTGAGGAAACCACCACCGGTGTTCACCGCCTGTACCAACTGGCGGAACAGGGCAAGCTGCTCTTCCCCGCTATCAACGTCAATGACTCCGTCACCAAGAGCAAGTTCGACAACAAATACGGGATCCGCCACTCCCTTCCGGACGGCATCAACCGCGCCACGGACGTCCTCATGGGCGGCAAGGTCGCCGTCGTCTGTGGCTATGGCGACGTCGGAAAGGGTGCGGCAGAGGCGCTGCGGGGTCAGGGTTCCCGCGTGATTGTCACCGAGATCGACCCCATCTGCGCCCTGCAGGCAGCCATGGACGGCTACCAGGTTGCAAAACTCGAATCTGTCCTGGCCCAGGGTGACATCTTCATCACCACCACGGGTAACAAGGACGTCATCATGGCCGAACACATGCTGGGCATGAAGAACAAGGCAATCGTGGGCAACATTGGCCACTTCGACAACGAGATCGACATGGCCGGGCTGGCCAGAATTCCCGGCGTCAGGAAAGTTGAGATCAAGCCCCAGGTCCACGAATGGGTGTTCGACGGCGGCGCTGACTCCGAGCGTTCCATCATCGTGCTCTCCGAAGGCCGCCTCCTGAACCTGGGCAACGCCACGGGCCACCCGTCCTTCGTCATGAGCAACTCCTTCGCAAACCAGACCATCGCGCAAATCGAGCTGTGGACCAAAAAGGACCAGCTGGGGGGTGAGCGGGAGTACGAAAACCAGGTGTATGTCCTGCCCAAGATCCTTGACGAGAAGGTCGCCAGGCTTCACCTTGACGCGCTCGGCGTCGAGCTGACGGAACTGAGCAAGGAGCAGGCCGAATACCTGGACCTTGACGTGGCGGGCCCCTATAAGCCGGACCATTACAGGTACTAAAAACCGCGGATTCTGCACTCCACCGGAGAGGCGCAGCCAGGCTCCCAGGCCTGGCTGCGCAGACGGTCCATTGTCGTCGGCTAAAATTGGTACGGGAGTATCGGATGCGTTGCCGCTTGGGGTTCAATCGGCAGGCGATTTTCAGGCGGCACAGCTAGCCTGGCCGGGGGATCTGGAGAGTTGGACTTGACTGAAATCGGAAAGCGCAAAACGGGCAAAATCCTGGGAATCGCGGCGATCTGCGCCGCCGTCGCGGCCGGGGGGATTGGCGTCGCCACTGCGCCCAGCTGGGCCGGTGGCGCCCTGCAGTCTGAGGCGGGGACCCCGCAACGCAGCGAGCCGGGCCTCGCAGCGCCCGTGGTCAAGGCCGTTGAGCTGGGCGTCACACCGATCGATGGCGCCGTTGAAGTGAATCCCGCCTCGGGCCCATCGGTCAAGGCGGTCAACGGCACCGTCAAGAACGTCGTCCTCGTGCCCCAAAAAGGCGGCACCCCCGTCAACGGCGCCGTGAGCGCCGACGGCACCACCTGGACTACCGCGGAACCCCTTGCCTTCAACACCGCCTACGCCTACACCTTCACGATCGTCGACGAAGCCGGGCGCGAAACCACCAAGAGGCAGACCTTCACCACTGTCTCCAAGGCCAACGAAGCAGACGCGGCGGTCTATCCGCTGAACGGCTCAACAGTCGGCTCGGGGCAGCCCATCGAAATCAACTTCAGCGAGCCTGTGCTGAACAAGGAAGCCATGGAAAGGGCTGTGAAGATCACCGTATCTTCCGGCCAGCCGGTCGCCTGGCGCTGGTATTCGGACCGCAAGGTCCGCATCAGGCCCGAAACTTTCTGGGCCCCAAACACCCAAGTGACCGTGGATATGCCCCTGTTCGGCCTGGACTTCGGCAACAACATGATCGGCAACTCCAACGTTTCCGTTTCCTTCAAGACCGGGCCCCAAAGGGTGGCCATTGTGGATGACCTCACCAAGACCATGAACGTCTACTTTGACGGCCAGTTGGTGAAGACGGCCCGCGTCACCCTCGGTAGCCCGGACTGGCTGTCACCCACGGGCTATGCGGTCATCATGGAGCAGGAACGCAACTCCAAATTCAATGCCGGCAGCATCGGGCTCAAGCCGGGGGACAAGGGCTACTACCCACCCCTCGTCGTCGAATATGCCAACCGCCTGACCTCCTCCGGTGTGTACGTGCACCAGGCACTGGAATCCGCGTGGGGCGCCGTGGGCAAGTACAACGTCTCGCATGGTTGCGTGGGCCTGCTCCCCGCCGACGCTCAGTGGTTCTTCAGCAACATGAAGACCGGTGATGTTGTCCAGGTACTGAACACCGGGGCACCTGCAGTCGAGCCGCTTGAAGGCTACGGAGACTGGAATATCGCCTGGGCCAACTACGCCAAGCGCTGAGCATTCCCCCATCTGACTCGCAGTTTTGGTCGTTATGGGCGCGGTGGAGTCATATGGTCGTAGCAACGCTCTGAATTGATGGAGTGTTCTATGGTCAAGTCTTATCCACTGAGCGCACGCACCGAGTTTGTGGACTTGGTGTGTGCCGGGATGTCGGTTCTC
>NZ_JAGGPK010000055.1 GCF_018613855.1 Arthrobacter sp. ISL-30 | reverse complement strand
ATCGGTGGATCAAGGCTAAGGCACGATACTCCTGCTGATGAAGCCTGTCGCGGGTTGACGGCCACGCGGAAGGGAACCTGCCTCTTCAAGATCGGCGGCGCCGCTCCCTTCGTGGCCATGTCCCTGTCCTGATAATTGTCAGCTAGATGTTTGGATTCATACCGGCCTCTTTGCCCTTCCGCGTCCTGCTTCCTAAGCGGAGAACTGAGATACGCCATGAAAGTGCGGGACGCACTGATGCGGGTCCCGCACTTTCAGCATTTCGAGGAAGTCATCATCGCTACCCTCGATCTCCGGATCGCACAGAACTACGAGGCAAGAACGACCTAGCCAACGCCATGAAATCCTGGTCGGTGATTGACATGACAGTCGGGCAATCAACGCCCAGAACGGGTGCACCAGGAACCGGCCAACCCTAAGGCGACATAGCGGAGAGCAGCAGTCGAACTCAAGAGCTGGTCAGCATCGATTCCCGGAGCCGGGACTGGGCCAGGGCCAGTCCGGCATACGCCGCCCCCCGGGCCACCGATAGTCCGATCAATTGCGACACGACCCTGATCTCCGGGACGATGGGAAGGTTTTGCGCACGGCCCGGGGAGCACTGCGGCCTCTTCGCTCTGAGGGTCTATTTCGGAAGGCTAGGATGAATCGGTGACTGCCTACCAAGCCGCCCCCTCAATCCTGCCCGTTACCCTCAAGGGCCAGTTCGTCACGCTTGAGCCGCTTGACCACGGCCATCACGACGGTTTGGTGGACGCGGCCAGGGATGGTGAGCTCTGGAAGCTCTGGTACACCTCCGTCCCCGAGCCCAAGGGCATGGCGGCCGAGATCGAGCGGAGGCTTGAGCTGCAGAACCAGGGATCGATGCTGCCGTTTGCCACGCGCCTCAATGCCACCGGGAAGGTCATCGGCATGACCACCTACATGAACATCGACGCCGCGACGCCGCGGGTCGAGATTGGCTCGACGTGGAATGCGGCCTCCTCTCACGGCAGCGGAAGTAACCCGGATTCCAAGTTCCTGCTGCTGCGCCACGCCTTCGAGGTCCTCGGCTGTCCCGCCGTCGAATTCCGCACCCACTGGCTCAATCACCAGTCCCGCGATGCCATTGAGCGCCTTGGCGCCAAACAGGATGGCGTCCTGCGGAACCACACCCGCAGCAAGGACGGGACCCTCCGGGACACTGTGGTGTTCTCGATCCTCGAGCATGAGTGGCCAATGGTGAAGAAGGGCCTGGAGTTCCGGCTCGCCAAGATGCGCTGAGGCCTGCATCCCGTTCTGTTTCGGTTCGACGCTTAGTTCGCGACGCTTTAGTTCGCGACGCTTCAGCCCGCGACGCTTCAGCCCGCGACGCTTCAGTTCGCGGCCGGAAGGGTGAAGGTGACAGTAGTCCCGGCACCGGGCCGGCTGGTGAGGCTGATGGACCCGCCGTGGCTTTCGACGATGGTCTTACTGATGGGGAGGCCCAATCCTGCGCCGGGGATGGCAGTATCCCTGGCCCTGGCTGCGCGGAAGAATTTAGCGAAGGCGTTTTCCTGCTCCTCCGGGTTCATGCCGATTCCAGAGTCCGTGACGGAGCAGACGAGCCTGGAGCCATCGCGGTGGGTGCGTACGGTGACCAGACCTCCATTAGGCGAGTACTTGATGGCGTTGGAGAGCAGGTTGTCCACCACCTGGCCTACGCGCTCCGGGTCCACCCGGGCAGGCAGTGGGCGGTCCATGTCAGCTACCAGCTTGACGGCGCTTGCTGCCGCGCGAGGCCGCGCCGATTCGAGTGCCTCTTCCACGATCCCTGCGAGGTCTGTTTCCTCCATTGCCAGGTCCACTGAATCTGAGGCAACCGCCAGGAGATCATTCACGAGGTGCAGCAGTCGTTGGGCATTTCGCTCGATCACCAGCAGTTGCTCCCGGCCAAGCGTTGAATCAGGCTCGTCAATGATTAGCTCGAGGTAGCCGAGAATGGACGTCAGGGGCGTTCGCAACTCGTGGGAAACCGTCGAAACGAAGTTATCCTTTGCTGCCAGGGCGCCCACCAGCGCCGTGACATCGGTAAAGGCAATGACCGAACCCGTGAAAGCTCCGTCGGAGTCGCGGATTGTCCGTGCCGTAGTCGAGTAGGCCCGCTGTGTGTCACCCGTGCCTACCCACAGCAGTTCCTCAGTGATGTTCTGGCCCGCCAACGCCCGGGCGACGGGATTCTTGTCCGGGGGCATGGGGGTCACCCTGTCGCTTTCGAACACCGGAATGTTCGGCGCATCAGTACTGGGTCCAGCCGCGGGTTCGCTACGGGAGGTAGCCGTTTCACCATGCGAGGCGGCGGCTGCTTCTGCCCGCGCCAGGTCTGACTGGAACCGGCTATTGGTGAAAATGGTCGCACCTTCGGCATTAACCACCCAGACACCGACGCCGACAGTCTCAACGACAGTGTCCATCAGCCGCTGTCGTCGCTGGCTGTCGCTGAGGGCGTGTTGGAGTTCCCGGTCCTTGGCTTCGAGGCTGCTCCGCTGTCCGGCCAGGACACTCGCGACCACATGCACAGTGACGGCGATGACGGTGAAGACCATGGGAGGCAGGATGAGCCTTACCACCGATTCCTTCCCAAAATCGACGCCCAGGATGATGGGGGCCAGCAACGCACTGAGGACCGTTGCCAGGATCGCCATCAGGACCCTTCCCCGAGGCCCAATGGCGGCCAGCCAGATCACGGGAAACACCGTGAGGAGACCCAGGGCGCTGAGGATTTGTCCGCCTGCCTCGCGGCTAAGGCTGATTGCCAGACAGTCCAGGATGGGGATTACGGCGAAGCTGCCGGAGGGCAGCTTGCCCCAGGGGACAACTGCGCATAGTGCCAGGAGTAGCAGGTGCGGCAGGAGGGTCCACTGGAACCGTGGGTCCTGGAGTGTGCCGGGATTTACGACGGCGGAGACGGCTACGACGAGCAGGATGGAGACGGACAGCGGCAGCTGGCACAGGACTACCCTGCCGCGGGAGCCGAGTCGCCTGTAGTAGCTGTCCAGTGTTTCAAAACGCCATAGGTTCAGCATTGGTTCAGGCCCCGTCATCAGGACGGGTAGGAACTCCCGGTGACATGCTGCTGCGCGTCATTGGATGACCCCCCGGCTCATCAACCCAGCCACTCCCGTTCGCTGGAGAGGCATGAAACACAGCATAGCGCCGCACGGGCACTGGTGGTTGAGGCGGTGGGGAGCGAAACGGGATCTTGACAGGCTCGGTCAACGGGAACCGGCGGTTGAGCCTGTCGAAACCCGGTGACGCGAGGCTTAGTTAGTTGAGGCGCCGGCGTTCCGTGGTGAGGGACGCGGCGGCGTCGTCGTCATGCCACCAGCCTTCCCAGGCAGTGGAAGTGAGCTGGCCGCTGGGGAATTCGGCATCGGCCTTGCCCCCGCCGTTCGACTCGTCGTTGTTCCGGCCGAAATCAAGAAAGAGGTTTAAGCTGCTCCAAAGCAACATTAGTGTGACCTTCCGTTCGTCGCAGGGACTTCGTTGTCCAAGTGGAATCAGCGTAGCCCGGGAATGTTTCTTTGCATCGACGCAATGTTTCGGTTGTGTAGCAGGTTCCTCACGCAGGCCGCTCAGCCTGGGTGCTTCACAAGCAGGAAACGGGCTTTGGCGAGATCTACTAGTGTGCTGGCGGTAGGGATCATGTACTCTTGATAAATACCGAACGGCCGGTCAGTAATGTTGGCCGGGATTCCGTTCCGGTTCCCGCATTGAGCCCCGTGCCTTGGAAGGATCCGTCGACGATGACCACTACCGCAGTCGCTCCGGAAGCAACAGCAGTCGAAACCGTCCCCAGCTTCATCAAGGATTCCTGGTGGACTCCCGATGCCCCCGCCAGCAGCGGTGTCCCGGTCAGGGATGCGAGCACTGGAGAAATCCTTGCCACGGTGAGCACCGAGGGCCTGGACCTTGCCGACGTCGTAGATTATGGCCGGACAGTGGGCCAGCGCGAGCTTGGCAAGCTCACCTTTCACCAGCGCGCGCTCAAGCTCAAGGAGCTGGCCCAGTACCTCAACGGCCGCCGCGAGGAGTTTTACGCCCACTCGTATCAGTCGGGTGCCACGAAGATCGACTCGATGGTGGATATCGACGGCGGCATCGGCGTGCTGTTTACCTTTGGCTCGAAGGGCCGCCGTGAGCTGCCGAACACCCAGGTGGTGGTGGACGGTCCCATGGAAGTCCTGTCCAAGGACGGATCGTTCGTTGGCGAGCACATCTTCACGCGCATTCCCGGCGTCGCCGTCCAGATCAACGCCTTCAACTTCCCGGTGTGGGGCATGCTGGAGAAGTTCGCCCCCGCCTTCATTGCCGGGGTGCCCACTATCGTCAAGCCGGCAACTCCTACTGGTTATGTGGCTGCGTCCGTCGTGAAGGCGATCGTGGAGTCCAACATCCTTCCCCAGGGCTCCCTGCAGCTCATCTCCGGCTCCGCTCGGAACCTGCTGGACGAGCTGGACTACCGTGATCTGGTTGCCTTCACGGGTTCGTCCTCTACCGCCAACTCGCTGAAGTCCCATCCGAACGTCGTCACTGGCGGCATCCGTTTCACATCCGAGACCGACTCGCTCAACGCCGCAATCCTTGGGCCCGACGCCGTTCCAGGCACTCCGGAGTTCGACGCCTTTATCAAGTCCGTCGTCACCGAGATGACTGTCAAGGCCGGCCAGAAGTGCACGGCCATTCGACGGACCCTCGTGCCGCAGGCCCTGGTGTCCGACGTCGTTGCCGCCATCGGTGCCCGCGTTGAGGAGCGGGTTGTACTCGGCGACCCGCGCGCCGAGGGCGTCACCATGGGCGCGCTGGCGTCGGTGGAGCAGTTGGAGGGCGTCCGCGCAGCCGTGCAGGCCATGCTCGACGCCGGAGGTGAGCTTGCGTACGGAACGCTCGATTCGCCGTCGGTCACCAAAGCGGACGGTACCAGCGGTGTGGTTGACAGCGGCGCCTTCATGTCTCCGGTGGTGCTGAGCTGGGCCGACGCCGAAGCCGAAGAAGTCCACTCACTGGAAGCCTTTGGGCCGGTCTCCTCCGTGGTGGGTTACAGCGACCTTGACGACGCCGTCCGCCTCGCCGCCCGCGGTGGCGGCTCCCTCGTGGCCACCGTCTGCACCAACGATCCCGCCATGGCGCAGTCGCTCGTCACTGGAATCGCGGCACATCACGGCCGCGTCCTGATGCTCAATCGTGAAGATGCGCGCACCTCCACAGGGCACGGGTCACCTGTTCCCCACCTCGTCCATGGCGGACCCGGCCGGGCCGGAGGCGGCGAGGAACTCGGCGGTATCCGCTCCGTTCTGCATCACATGCAGCGCACCGCCATCCAAGGGTCCCCGAACATGCTGACTGGTGTGACCGGCGTCTGGCATTCCGGAGCGGACCGGAACTTCACCCTTGAGACCGAGGGCACGCACCCGTTCCGGAAGTCCCTGGCGACGCTCAGGATTGGCGACGCCGTGCGCTCGGAACTGCGCCAGGTCACCCTGGAGGACATCACAGCCTTCGCGAATTCCACGGGAGACACGTTCTACGCACACACCAATCAGGAGGCGGCGGAGGCGAATCCGTTCTTCCCGGGCATCGTGGCCCACGGCTACCTGCTGCTGAGCTGGGCCGCCGGACTCTTCGTGGAGCCGGCTCCTGGACCCGTGCTGGCCAACTATGGACTGGAAAACCTGCGGTTCATCACTCCGGTGGCGGCAGGGGATTCGATCCGGGTGACGTTGACCGCGAAGAAGATCACGCCCCGTGAGACCGACGAATACGGCGAGGTGGCCTGGGACGCCGTCCTGACCAACCAGAACGACGAAATCGTAGCTACGTACGACGTCCTCACCCTCGTAGAGAAGTAGCCCGGGAGGTGAGAGCGTCGCTTACAGCTCGTCGCGGGGGCCGAAGGCGTTGTTGCGGCGTAGCAGGCCGGTGATGAGGAGGGTCAGCCCAATCACCAGCGGGAGGAGTGCGTAGAGGGTGTAGCTCGCACCTAGCGCGCCCATCACGATGGCGAAGGCGAAGAAGCCGATCAGGATCACGAGGCCCATCGTGATAAGCACCCTGCCTGTCCGGGGCGGGCGCATTGGCTCGCCCACCGGCGGCAGCCAGGGCGGGACTTTATCTGTCCAGTTCACCGTCAGTCCAGCTCACGGCCAGTCCAGCGCATGCGCACAGTCTATGCCTCTCCCGGGTTCCAGCGAATGCCCTGCCCGCCCCAGCGGATACCCTTTCAGACGCCCAGCAAACAGGGATCTTTTCGGCACCTCCGAGCGTAAAATTTGCTCCGTAGGAGGTGGCGAAATGAACCTAGCACTCAAGTCAGCCACAACCATCCTGCCAGTCGATGACCCAGCCCGCGCCCGCAGTTTCTATGAACAGAAACTCGGACTCCCGCATCGCGGCATGACCTGGGATGGAAACGATCTCTTTGGCAACGACGGCGGTCCCATGCTGCAGTTGATGCCAGTCAAGGACGGCAAGCATTCGGAGCACACAGCCCTAAGTTTCGAAGTTTCCGACATCGAACGGGCTGTCGAGGAAATGGAGGCGAACGGCGTCGAATTCCAGGACTACGATCTCCCGGACCTGAAAACCGACCACCACATCTGTACAACCGACGACGAAAAGTGCGCCTGGTTCATGGATTCGGAACACAACGTCCTCTGCATCCACCAGCCCCTGGGCGCCAACCAGGTTGAGTACCAGCTCTAGGCTGGGGGAGCAGGTAGCGAAGTGCGTTTCCAAAGTCCCATTCGATTTGAGGGTCCGGTGCGCTTCGAGGTGTCGCAGCACTGCCCTTACAACCAGGAGGAGACCTTCCGCACCATCCTGGGAATGGACCTGCGGGTACTGTTCTCCGGCATGGGTCCGCTGCCGTCCGTCGTGGGCGTAGAGGATGAACGGGGGAGTTGGGACCAGGTAGGTGCAACACGGCGGCCCCAGCTCTCCGATGGCTCGTCGGCCCTCGAAACCCTTACCGATGTCCGGCCCCCGGACGGCCTGGCCTACACCATCACGGAAATCACCGGCATGTTGGGCTGGTTCGCGGAACAGGTCAACGCAGAGTGGACACTCATCCCCGACCATCCCGGCACCTATGCAGGCGGTCACAGCGCGGGCGGAACCTACCTGGGCGGCACCACTGTCCTGTGGCGCTACGACGTCTTCCCCAGGCCATACCGCGAGCCGTTTGTGCGTTTGGTCCTCGGGCGGGTCTGGAGAGCCTACATGCGGCGCGCTCTGACCGGGGCCCTCCAAGAGGTGGGCCGGCAGGGAGCAGGGCTGTAGGGCCGCCCCGGGCGCAGCACCCGCCGGAGAAGGGGTCAAAAGCTACTTCGCGTGGAGCCCGTCGAAGGCCATGGTGATGACGTCGTCGGCGAGTTTTTCCGGGGACAGCGATCCGCCGGGCTTGTACCACTCCACGATCGAGTTGATGGTGCCAAAAAGGAGACGGGTCACTGTGCGGGGATCGATGTCCTGGCGCAGTGAGCCGTCTTCGCGTGCCGCCTCAATGAGTGCGGCCACTTTGTGGTCGAAGCTGCGACGGCGTTCCAGCGCGTTGCGTTCGATCTCGGTGTTGCCGCGAAGCCTCAGGAGCAGGGTGACGAACGGCAGCCGATCCACGAGCACCGCGATTGTCTGACGGAGCACGAACTCCAGCCGCGCGTCAGCTGGGCCGGACTGCGCTTCAGGCTGCTCGAGAATCGATTCCAGGCCGCCCAGGGCATGGTCCAGGGCGAGCTTCAGCAGATCGCCCTTGGACGGCACGTGGTGATAGATGGCAGACTTGGAGATGCCAAGGTTCTCGGCCAGTATGCCCATGGAGGTCGCGTCGTAGCCGTGGCGGTTGAAGACGTCGACGGCGATGCGGAGCACGGACTGCTGGTCGTAGCCGGGGCGGCCCCGCTTGGAGTTGGTGTCTATAGGCATACTGGCCAGTTTCTCACGAACGATCGATCGGACAGGCATTTCGACAGCTGCGAATCAGCCCTTCGGGCGCAGGTCGTAGATGCGGCGAAGCTTGCCATTGGAACGTTCAAGCGCACCCGGTTCCACAACGTCCACTGTGCATGAAGAACCCACGTGAATCTTGATCTGTTCACGCAAGGTGCGGGCCGCCGTCGCGCTTTGCTCAGCCGATACGGCGTCCCGCCGCTCGATCCGGACAGTCAGCTCGTCCATGCGCTTGCCCTCAGGGCGGGTGATTTCCAGCTGGAAGTGCGGGCTGAGCTCGGGGATCCGGAGGGCGATTTCCTCGATCTGCGATGGGAAAAGGTTCACTCCACGCAGGATGATCATGTCGTCGCTGCGGCCCGTGATGCGACCCATGCGGCGGTGCGCCGGCCGGGCAGTGCCGGGAAGGAGCCTGGTGAGGTCCTTCGTGCGGTAGCGGATGATCGGCAGCGCTTCCTTGGTGAGGGAGGTGAAGACGAGTTCCCCCGACTCGCCGTCGGCCATCACTGTCGAATGATCGAACGGATCGATGATTTCAGGACGGAAGTGGTCTTCCCAAATGTGGCTGCCGTCCTGGGTTTCTACAGCTTCACCGGCCACGCCGGGGCCCATGACCTCAGACAGGCCGTAAATGTCACAGGCCTTGATGTTCATGGTGACTTCAAGTTCGTGGCGCATTTCCTGGGTCCACGGCTCGGCACCCAGCACGGCGTACTTGAGGGAGGTCGACGTCGGATCGATGCCCATGTGCGCCATGGCGTCGGCGATGGTGAGAAGGTAGGTGGGGGTGGCCAGGATTGCGTCCGGCTGGAAGTCCTGGATCAGCTGGATCTGGCGCTCGGTCTGGCCGCCGGACATGGGGATCACAGTGCAGCCCAAGGCTTCGGCACCGGCGTGGGCGCCCAAGCCGCCGGTGAACAGCCCGTAGCCGTAGGCGTTGTGCACCTTCATGCCAGGCCGGATGCCTGATGCCCGGAAGCAGCGCGCCACCAGGGTAGCCCAGTTGGCAAGGTCGTTCTTCGTGTACCCCACCACCGTGGGTCGGCCAGTGGTTCCCGAGCTGGCGTGGATGCGGGCCACCTCGTTTTGCGGAACGGCGAACATCCCGAACGGGTACTCCTGGCGCAGGTCTTCCTTCGTGGTGAAGGGGAACTTCCCCAGGTCTGCCAGCTCGCGGAGGTCGCTGGGCTGTACACCGGCCTCGTCGAACTTGCGCTTGTACAGGGGCACACGATCATAGGCGTAAGCCACGGTGTGCTGCAGGCGGCTGAGCTGCAGCGCCTCGAGCTCGTCCCGGGAAATCGTCTCTTCCCGGTCCAGGACGGCGGAGCCGGGGGCAGGAACAGCGGCAGGTTCTGTGGCGTGCAGGGTCATGGGGATCTTCCTACTTCTTGGAAATGGTGCGGCTCCGGCCGCGGAACTCGGCGATGAGCTCGCCCGGGGTTTCGTCGTCGTTCAGTTCCAGTTCGGCGTCTGCCGCATAGATCTGGATGTCGTAGAGGCCGCTGCGGCCCGTGTGGGCGCGGCGGTTGGCGACGGCGGTGATGACCTGCCCTTCATAGGCGGGCTTGAGGAAGTTGATGTCGACGCCGGACGCCACCGTGATCTTGTGCGATTCCGAGGCTGTGGGCGTGGCCGGGTTGCAGGCCAGGGCGAAGGCGGAGTCCGCAAAGGCGAAGATCATTCCGCCGTGCGCCATCCCGAAACCGTTGAGCATTTCCTGCCGCAAGCGCATGCGGATGGTTGGATGCCCATGGCCAAGTTTGAGGACCTCGATGCCCATCCACTCGGAGGCGTAGTCGTTTTTCAGGATGGGGTGTGCTGCTCCCGGAAGGGTTGCTTCAGCCATGCGTCATTGCCTCCAGCTTTATTTACCGAATGTTCATTAGGTAATCCCAAAAAGGGGTCCCGCGTCAAGAGGCAACGGGGATGCAACAGGGAGGCGCCGGCGTGTGGAGGCCCAACTGACTGGCAGTTGTGGTCGTCAAAAGCCCTCATAACGACAACTACTGCGAGCTAGCCGGTTTGTCTCTTGTGGGACGCCCGTTCGGGTTTGAAAATGTCCTTGTGGTCGCCTGCCGACGCCGTCCATCTATGGTTCGTTGAGGCCGTGAGCTAGCCGGGCGTTGGGGATCACGCCGTGGGCCCTTCACTGTTTCTTTTGCCG
>NZ_JAGGPK010000054.1 GCF_018613855.1 Arthrobacter sp. ISL-30 | reverse complement strand
ACACGTACAATCCGTCAGGACAGCAGCTAAAAAGGCGTCGCAGACAACACAGGGCCAGGGACGGCGGAGCCCTGCGGAGCCAGCACTGGACCCCACAACCGGCCGCGCCAGCGGACGCCCAAACGGGTGCGAGTCCTGCGAGCATGCACCATCACTTACCGGTGTGGCATGCTCGAAGGCGTAAGCAGCAGGATGTTTACACCCAGGGCAGAGGGCCCATTCCCACCGGTTGCGGCCCTCTGCTTTGTCCTGGACGGTCATTGGAGTGTTGATACGAAGGGAATGCCGATGGGTCTGTGGAGCTGGTTCGCCCGTCGGCGCAAGCCGTCAACGGATGCTGGTCGCCCCGCCTTCGCAGCGGCCATTGGGCCGAAGGAACAGGAGCCGTTGACTCCTGAGCAGGTGGCAGATCTGAAAGCGGCGTGGGCCGAACTCGCCGAGGCGGCGAAAGAGTCAGCTGCCACCGGGTTTCATGCCTGCGCACGGGGCGGGAAGCCCTGGCAGGAAGATCCAGCAGCTGTGCGGAGCGTGGCGGCATTACTCCGCCGCGTCGACGCCGCGGACGCTGCTACGGAAGGTCCTACGGCCAAGTAAAAGCCAGCACGGACGTTTGTGCTGGTTTCTCCTTTAGGCTGGGCCCATGGCCGAGTCCCTTCCGCCGGCACTGCACCCACCGGTCGCGGTTGCCCTGGCGAAACTCGTCAAGGCCTTCCCCGGGCCCAACGCACTGCCCGGCGGCCTATGGGCGGAACCCAAATGGGATGGTTTCCGCACTACCGCCTTTAATGACGGCGGCAAGGTGACGCTGTGGTCCAGACAGGGCAAGGAACTTACCCGAATCCTGCCGGACGCAGCTGCCGCTCTCGCAGAGCAGGTGCCTCCCGGGGTGGTCCTGGATGGTGAAGCCGTCATTTGGAACCGGGACCGGCTGGATTTCGATGCGCTGCAGCAGCGCATGGTCACCTCCAGGGCGGCGCTTCCGGCCCTGGCTAAAGAGCTGCCCGCTTCGTTCGTGGCCTTCGATGTACTGGCCGTCGCCGGGCAGGACACCCGGGGTGTGCCCTTCACCGGGCGCCGGCAGCTGCTCGAGGAGCTCGCCCGGGACTGGGCCGCACCATTGCACCTCTCCCCCATCGCCAGGGACATGGATCTGGCGAAGACCTGGCTCCGGGATCTGCCCGCGGCAGGAATCGAAGGTCTCGTATTCAAGGGCGGCGCACACCCCTACGAGGCCGCCAGGATCTGGTCGAAGCTCAAGCACAAGCATCTTTGGGACGTGGTGTGCGCGGCCGTGATCGGGTCCGTGGCCCAACCACAGGCCATCATCGCCGGCCTGCCCATCGGCGGTGAACTGAAGATTGTCGGCCGCTCGTCCGTCCTGTCCACGAAGGTCGGGCGTGAATTGGGCCGGTACCTCCACCCGGCCGGGCCCGGGCATCCGTGGCCCGAAGAGATCAGCGAGTCCTCCCTGAACAGATTCAGCAAGGACAAAGGCCCCGTGCGGCTGACACTGGTCGACCCAGTCGTGGTCGAGGTCTCGGCCGACGTCGCCTGGTCCGGCACGTCCTTTCGGCACCCCGTCACTTGGAAGCGAGTCAGGCCGGAGCTGGACCCTGCAGAGGTCAGGGTTCCTCCTGAACTGAATAACAGGCACCGCTGATGACGGCGCTGCGGCGGGTTATGCCCAGTGTGGACAGCTTTGAGATTCATCCTCCGGTCTCCACCTGCCCACAATGGGCATAACCCGCTCCGGCACTGAGCGCGGCCGCCTTTGTCGTACCCCTCCCCCACACTGAAACGTGCAGCTCAGACGGGTTGCTTTTTGTTGGCGTGTCTATTCGAATATATGTTCTAAGGTTGTGTTATGAGACCGGAGCAAGCTTCCGCGCTGCAGGCGCAGTACGCGCGCCGGGCCGGCCCCATCGGGCTGACCGTGGAAGAGCTCGACTTCGAGCACTTCCCGGTCAAGAACGGGTACCCCGGGATCCCGGTGAAGGCGTGGATCCGGTTCCCGAACTGCGCGGAGCTCGTGGACGGGGAAGTGTTCGCGTGGACAGCGAAAGCGGCCGAAGTTACCTGGAAGGACGGACCGGTCGCGTACCGGACCTGGGTGTGGAGTTCGGCGGTCACCCGCCGGGAAGAAATGATGAACAGGAATTTGGGAGAGCGGACCAGCCGTGACAGCAACAGCAAGTGAAACAACCCTCGACGCCCCCGTCGACGTCCGATTCACCGCGGCCGGCACTCCCCTGGCCGTCCGCTACGACGGGCGGGTGTGGGCCGTCGCGGCGGAGCCACTGCACTGGTTCACCAGAGACTCCTGGTGGGAAACACAGCGAACTGTGCCGGTAGGCATTGGGAATGTCGTGGACATCGAACACTGGAGACTCCAGGTCCGTCTTACCTCTACCTCGGCGCTGCGCACCTTCGAGCTGCGCCGCGATCCGCTGTCAGAGCAATGGTTACTGAGCGGCATCACCGACGCCGGCTCCGCGGCCGCCTAAGCCAGGCAGGCCGGCAGCTGTAGCGTGGCGGCTCGCACTGTTGGGAGCGCCAAACGGACGATGGTGGACATAGCCACCGGTTCCTGACATTGCGCGGAAGTTAGTCCGGTATTGTCAGTCACTGATTAACTTGAAAGAAGAAGAAGGGCCTCCGCTCATGACCACTGTCCCTGAGTTTCGTCCCTCGGGGCGTCTTGAGCTGACTTGGACCAATAAAAACCAAAAATTGCTTTCGCATGAGGACGGGTCCTATGAATGGACTGTCCCCGGCGACTACAGAACCAGTGAAGTAAGACTTCTTCACGATGTGACAACAGTGGGAGAGACCCACAATTCTGCCCATCGGGCCAAGGACAACCTGCTCATCCGGGGCGATGCCCTCCATGCGTTGACCTCGCTCACCCAATTGCCTGAGTTTGCGCAACATTATGTTGGGAAAGTGAAACTGGTCTACATCGACCCCCCGTTCAATCGCGGTCAGGCCTTCGTTCACTACGACGACGCTCTAGAGCATTCCGTCTGGCTCACCATGATGAGGGACCGGTTGGAGCAAATCGAGACTCTGCTTGCCGATGATGGAAGCATTTGGTTGCATCTTGATGATGTCGAAAGCCACCGGGCGCGATTGGTGCTGGACGAGGTGTTCGGACCCAAGAATTTTGTTGCTGAGATCGCCTGGCGTTCAACCGACAGCAGCAGTAATAACGCTAAGGGATTCGCTAAGGATCACAACAGCATCATGATCTATTCAAAGATGCCGAAGTGGCGGCCGAAGCACCTCCCGGATCCTGCCAAGTCGGGACACTACTCCAACCCAGACAATAATCCGAGGGGGCCTTGGTACGACGGGAGGGACGTCCAGAATCCCAAGCTGAGGCCCAATTTGATGTATGACGTCGTGTCCCCGTCGGGCAACGTCATCAAACATCCAAAGAACGGGTGGCGCTGGGAACGCGAGACGTTGGAGGCCAAGCTGGCCTCAGGGGAGCTGTTCTTTAACGAGAACGAAACTGCGATCAAGAGAATCAGTTTCCTCTGGGAACAAGACGGACTTCCGCCAAGCGATATCTGGTTCAATGTTGGCGAGACTGGAAGTAGCCGGGGAGCCAAGAATCACCTAAAGAACCTGTTCCCTGGTGTACTGACCCCGGACCTGTTCGACACCCCGAAGCCTGAGCAGCTGATGCGGAAGATCATCGAGCTTTCAACGGAGCCGGGTGATCTCGTTCTGGACTGCTTCGCAGGGTCTGGAACCACAGCAGCGGCGGCCCACAAGATGGGGCGACGATGGGCCACCGTGGAATGGCAGCACAGCACGATCGAGACGTACACCATGCCACGATTGGCTAAAGTCATCGAAGGGACCGATCCCGGGGGAATTACGGAAACCACCGCCGTCGAATCGCTCGGCGATCTCCCAGACGATGTCACTGCCGCATCTGCCAAGGCCGCACTTGGCGTGCTGGATAAACTCCTGGAGCATGGCACATTTGATGATCTAGCTTTACTGCAGTCGGTCAAGAAATACGGGACGTTCGTTGCCAACCCAAAGCGTCATGCCTTGCCCTCTGACGAGTTGACACAGTTAACTGACCGGGAAATATTGAAGACGGTCTTTTCGGCGTTGCGGAAGGCAGGAAAGACCAGAAATGTCGCCACCAAAAATTGGTCGGGGGGCGGTGGTTTCCGCGTTTTGGACGTGGGCCCATCCATGTTTGAGGTTGAAGATCGCCAAGTTCTCTTGGCTCACTGGGCTGCGGGAGACGCGCTAGGTGAAGCAGTGGCGGGGCAGTATGGATTCGCTTACCTGAAGGAGTCACCTTTCTGTGGAAGAAAGGGTAAGCAGCGCCTTGCAGTAATCGACGGTCTGGTCAACGACCCTGTGGTTGATTTCCTTCTGGATTGGCTGGACGAAGGGGACCTCCTGGTTGCGTTCGGAACGGGTATAGATCCTGAATCCGCAAATCGGCTTGCCGAGTTGCGGCGCGGTTCAACGCTCAAGAAGATCCCCCAATCGATCGTTTCGTCGTATAGAAGGACGAAGCGGCGCAGTACCGGATTGAACTGGGCAAGTCCCTCCCTTCAGGCACAAGGAGCCGACGTATGACGACCGGTCTTGATATCGACCAGGAACTGCTTGCCCAGATTGGTGCGCAGATGAATCTGCGCACCCCCAATGAGCAAGCGCTGGAAACCATAGTGGCTGGCATATCCGAACACTTTGACGACCGCCAGCTTCCCGCACCCTACGAAGGGGTCGTAGCGTCCGCCACTGGTGTGGGAAAGACGTTCGTTATGGCTTCGGCCATTGATTACCTGGCGCAAGCCAAAGGCTGGTCTAACTTTGTCGTCGTCGTTCCCGGATCCACAATTCGGGAAAAGACCGTCGCGAACTTCACTCCGGGTTCTTCAAAATCCCTCACAGATGCCATGGGAGTGAAAACCGTATTAGTGACGGCGGAGAACTTCGATACTCCTGCCATGGCACAGGCCATAACTAATCCTGATGTGGTCAAGATTTTCGTCCTGACCGTCCAGATCTTACTCCGGCCGGAAGCCAGTGAAACAAGTCGCCGGGCGCACCTTTATATGGAAGGGCTCGGTGGCGAGCTTTACGAGATCCTCCAAAGCCGAGATGATCTGGTCGTCCTGGCGGATGAGCACCATCTTTACTACGGCCCGAAGTTTTCAGCTGCCGTTCGGGGGCTGAACCCGAAAGCTTTGATCGGCCTTACCGCGACGCCGCATAAGCTCACCCCGCCCGAACAAATCATTTTCCGTTACCCCTTGGCTGCCGCCATCGCGGGTAAGTATGTCAAGACACCTGTGATTGTGGGCCGGCGAGATGACCGGCATGATTTGCTAACCAGGCTCACCGACGGTGCCACCCTGCTGGAATACAAGCGTGAGGTGGCCACGGCCTACTGCCGGGAAAACCCTGAAGCCAAGGCAGTGAACCCTGTTATGTTGGTCCTCGCACGGGATACCGCTGAGGCCGACGAGATCACAGGCATACTGCGGGGAGAAGATTTTAAAGGCGGAGCTTATGCAGAAAGCGTCATCCAAGTCGACTCCTCGGTCACTGAAAAAGACGAACCTGCAATGTGGGAGCGTCTGTCCACAGTAGAGCAACCCGATTCAAAAATTCGCATTGTTGTGTCAGTGAAGATGCTTAAGGAAGGGTGGGATGTTAAGAACGTCTACGTCCTTCTCTCCACGCAGCCATCGCTTTCTGATGTCCTGACTGAGCAGGTGCTGGGGCGAGGTCTGCGCCTTCCTTTTGGGCGTTACACAGGCATTCAGATGCTGGATACCCTCGAAGTGCTCGCCCATGACCGCTTCCGGCAACTCCTTGAGCGCGCCAATGTGCTTAATGAAGAGCTAATTTCCTACCGGACACGATCCGTAGTGCAGCGTAACTCGGCCGGGGATCTTGTTGCGATTCGTGAGGAAGAAGAAGTAGGTCCGGGGTTCTTGCAGACGGAGGTTGCTGAGCTGCACGAAAACCCCACGCCAGCGACAGAGTTAGTGGACAATCGGGAGCAACAGGGAAGCGTGCGGTTGGGCTCCGTTGAACGACGCGTTGCGGACGGTCAGCAGACGTCCACGCTGCTGGAAGCGCCTCTGGTGCAGGCTCGTAAGGACACTCCATCCTTGATTTTCCCCGTACTGCGGCCAACCCAGATACAGACTTCATTCTCGCTGCGGGACATTACTGATGTATCCCCTTTTAGGGAACTGGGCAGGCGACTACGCGTGGACCCACAAGGGGAACTCCAACGAACTGCAATCTCCGCTAAGAGGCAGGTTGGGGCAGACGGGATAGAACGAACCATTCTGATTAGGACCACGGCTGAAGATCGCGTTAGAGCAGAGTCAGCCACCCTCTACAGCCTGAAAGAGATCCGCGCCCAACTGTCGGAGGCCATACTTAACGCGCCGGCTGTTAGTGCCCGCAGGTCTGACAGACCAACAGAAGTTCTGGCCGTAAACCCCATCATCGATGCGTTTATGGACGGTGTGAACGGCGAGGCTGAGGCCCTACTATCTGCCTATTTAGACAGAGCGGCTGCTTTGCTTATTCAGTTAGTCGGGCAAGAGCAAAGACTGCGCTCATCACAGGCTGTTCTTGAAGAAACGGCCACAGGTAAGAAGTTCACACCTTCGCGCCGTAACACCCGGTCGAAGGAATCGGAGGATCGTTCGGGTCCCTTCGACAGGGACACTGCATACGCCGGCTGGAACCGCTCGATAATGCCCCTGGAATGGTTTGACTCATCGACAGAACGTGACTTCGCCAATGTGGTCGACGACGACTCCGGGGTTGCCTGGTGGATACGGTTGCAAAGAGATGAACTTCCGCTTACATGGTCCTCATCCGGACAAAAATACAACCCGGACTTCATCGTCATCGGCACCGACGGACGCCATTGGCTTGTCGAAGTCAAGGCCGACCGTGACCTTACTAATGTGACAGTCCAAGCCAAACGAGAAGCAGCACGTCGTTGGGCAAACTATGTGAACACCTCCCCAGAATTTTCTGACCAGCGGTGGGCCTATCTCCTGGTCTCAGAGTCAGATATTCGACACACCAACGGTTCATGGCCTCAGCTACGCAGCATGGCGGGAAGCTGAGGTGGTGCGACCCGTGGTGGGAACGTTAGGTCCTCAATATTCTGGATATCCGTTTGAAGTCCTCCTCCCGATTTCTGATAGGTGACAGCCGTACCCTCTGACCTCATCGGCTATCAGGAACGAGTCGAGTGGATGGACAAGGAAGTTCTCACTTTGGCCGAAGTTTGGCCTGAGGACGTACGGGCGGTGATAGTCGGAATCAACCCTTCGCAAATGAGCGTTAACGCTGGCCACTACTTTCAGGGGCGTGGGGCGCGCGGGCAGGTCATGAAGCTTGTCAGGGCCGGGCTCATGACACTCCGCCAGGACGAGCGATTCTTTGAACGAGCGGCTCTCGAAGCCGGCGTTGGTTTGGCAGACCTTGTACGGCGACCGACACCGGACGCCAAGTCCGTCCCGGCAGCTGAGAGAGCATACGGGCGAGCAATTTTGGAAGAAAAACTTGCAGCAAGAAACGTGCCCTTGGTCATCGGAATTTATGCGCCACCTGTTAGGGAGCTCATGCACGGCCTGACACCGCCTGGATTCCAGGAGCGGCGCACATCGTGGGGTGCACGAATCTTTCGCCTGCCTGGTCCGATGCACGAGCGGGAATCGGCCGCGGGAATTATGGCGACCTTGAAGTTCGACTAGCCTAACCGCGCGGCTGCCGACCTAACCGCCGCCAACGATGCGCATAGTTCGGCAGCCTAATTCCCGGTTCCGCTCTTCATCAGATACTCATTACAAAGCGAAACAAAGACCTGGCCAAGTCACCTCACCGCGGATCTTCCTGCTCCTCTTCATACGAGAGGACTCCTCGCTATTCCAATCGACCGCGAAGCTCGGAGATTATTGCTTTCTCCTTTGCGCTGAGGGGCCCATCCACTGCGGCTACCTGGTTGGCCGCGTCGAGGATGTCATCCATCTCCCCTGGC
Organism: Arthrobacter sp. ISL-30; assembly: GCF_018613855.1. Classification (GTDB taxonomy): domain Bacteria; phylum Actinomycetota; class Actinomycetes; order Actinomycetales; family Micrococcaceae; genus Arthrobacter. The sequence continues at coordinate 81,929 of NZ_JAGGPK010000054.1, read as the reverse complement.
TCGGTTTCCAGACGTCGCCAAACTTCGTCAGGGTCGATATCGATGAGGCGAGCGAGACGTTCATCGACCACCTCGTGTCGATCCCGGACTAGCTTCACCAGATGACGCATCAACAGCGCCTCATCGTCGGATATCTTGTGGTCGGCCCTGATTACGAGCCAGGCTACCCATAACATCAGGCGCGGGTGCTGACTCCTCTCGCTCAATGTCGTGGCGACTTCAATCACCCGCGCCTCATTTCTAAAGATAGATTGAGCGTGCTGACCAGCAATTAGTGTCGTGTAATGGTTGAGCGCCACCGCAAGCGGCACGCCGACTCCTGGAATTCCGATCTTTATGACGTTCCGCTGCAGGAGGTACTTTCCAACGAAAGGCAGCCCTTTCGCCGCGTTCAGGACCGCCCCGGAATAGAAACGCTTGATCACCGGCCTCATCAGAGCCGGGACCACTTTAGCGGCACCCTCACGTACCACTTCCCCACCCTTGATGGTGAAGGCCACGCGGATGAGCTTCCACATGTCCTCTGGGGCAGATAAATCGAGTGGAACCCGATAAAGTACCGCGATGTCGTACGCCAAGCGGATTTGGAGCCGAGAGATGTAAGCGACATCGACCATGAAGGTCGCTAAAGCGGCCGGGACGGTCGCCGTCGCCGCGCCACCGAGGCTTCCCAAAGTGGCAATGATGGCCACTGTGTAGGCGCCGGCAGAAAGGCCACCTTCGATGGCGGCGTACCGAGCCGCCAATTTAATCCGCTGATCGACGATGGCGTCAGGGGGTACGCCCTCATACAGTTCCTGGAAGTACTGCCAGTTGACCTTATTGGTGTAAGAGCTCAGGGCCTGGGCGAGGAGCTCGGTGAACCATCGACCCGACTTGATATCGTCCGGGCTCAACCCCGCGACGAACTTGCGCAGCTCCGCGCGCTCATTCTCGACAACCTGCTTGTCGGCGTCATTGGCGTCGTCAGCGCCCGCAGCGTCAAGTGGAGCTTCGGGCATGGAAAGTCCTCCTACAGGTTCAGGGTCATGCAGCTTTGCTAAGCATCGCGGCGAACCACAGCACCATACCCTGAGAGTGTCTTTCGCCGTCGGGGCGCCACTCTCTGGTGGGCGCGAGTCGGTACTAACTATCCGGGTTGCCCTGCGGCCGGTGGAACTGTGGTTTCAAATTCCACCCAGAGCCGCGTAATGGTCGCCAGAAGCTGCGGCGGAAACCATACGCTTGCCCGAAAAGAGGTACCGTCCATTGGATCCATCGTGGTGATGTCTATTCCGCCCTCGCTGTAGGCGGCACCGTCTAGAAGCTCCATAGTTTTTCGCACAAATTTGCATGCTTGGTCAAAATCGGCAAACACGATTTGAGCGCGGTTGAAGTTGAGCAAAGGTTCGTGGGCTGTGTAGTGCTCAGGATCTCCTTGGCATGAGAACTGCGTCTCTAGACCTAAATCCCACAACGCACGAAGCAGGGGCGCCATTAGGTGGTCCACTTCAATGCCGTCGACTTCTACCTGCGAATGATCGGGGAGGCCCGGCCTTGCAGGCTTCGTCAAGCCTCGAACACCATGATCGTGACCGACGCGGTATCCGGAGTCGAATCCTGCCCGGAACCGCTGCCGGCCGTAGCCGTTGAGCCGGAGTTTCGCGAGCTGCATATTGAATGAGACTGTGAGGGCCATGTCATTGGCGAGTTTCCGAAGCACCCAGCCATCTTGTCAGGCGGGTACGACAGTAAGGCCAAGGGCAGGAGCTATCGATTCCGCGGCACGCAAATCACGGGTGTCCCACTTCCTTGGGAAGTGGGAAGCGACCGACTAGTCCTAGGGTTTGATGTGAGCCTTTCGTTCTCCCCGTCTCGGTAGAGAGGGGAGCTCGTTGCCCAATAGCTCGGTCACCGCCCTGACCCAGTGAGCATTACCGTCCGGAAAAGCGGGCCCCTGCGGCGTCACAGGCTCTTGATTGCAACGCCCTCGCCCTACGTCCACGCAAAGGTGCTCGCGGGCCAATACGCCCTTACTAATGGGCAACGGTAACCATCCCTCCACGACGTAACTGCGCCAATTGACGCTAGCGTGGTTGAGCGGAGTATCGCCCTGGAGGCTATTGCAGAAGGGGCAACAGTATCCCAGGTATGAGCGATCCGCGGTTTTACTGAATCTGGTAGCCAAGAACATGGGTGCCGGCAAATCTGCCTGTTTCAAGATGGGCATGACCCTGGCTGCGATAACCCGCTCAATCCTGTCTACTAGGAAGTCCCTGGAGTCAAAGTGGTGAACTGCGACCAGACTGCCGGTGTACCCACACCTTGTCTCTACCTGAAGGTTTTCCAGCCGCCAGGCCGTGATCCAGCGTTTACAGCTCTCTCGCCAGCATTTGACCATTGCCGTTTCCAACGAGTACGCCCGAACGACCGGTTCAATGTGCTGCTCAATTCCGTGGTTCAGCAGGTTAAGGACAGCGTCAGCAGGACCGGCGGTGACAGGACTCCCGAATGGGCCTGGCAGGCTGATGGTCCTTGCTCCTGATTCCCCACCGATCATTGCCGATGGCACAACGGCAGCAGCTTCACGATTCACTTCTGCAGCTAGCCAAAAGCAGCGTATGCCCTCAGCTTCGTAGCGTTCCTGCCGCCTCCGAAACTCGTCGGCATCCTGGCGCGAGAATTGAATTTCGAGAGCCCATTTTTCAGTTCCCCTGGTCACCATCACGTCAGCAATCCAGGACCGGTCAGGGGCAGCCTGCTCGATCACTGCCTCCCAGCCTGCCTCGCGTGCTGCCGCCGCGACGACAGACTTCATCTCCAAGTGATCCGCAGATTCCCCACCAGGATGTAAGGCACAGTCCGCTAAGCCGTGATGGTAAAAGTGCTTCAATCCGTTCTTGGAGATCCGCGGTTTGCCAGGCTGACCGCACGACATGGTCAGAGGTTCCCCTGCTTTGCAGCGCTGCCGCACGTCTTCCCAGTCTGAATCGCCCATAAATGGCGCTTCAATGCGTTCGCCGGCTAGGTAAGCGGCAAGTGGCATCTCTTTTCCCCCCACAAAATAGAAAACAAGGCCTATGCCCGGGTAAGCAAACCAGACACCTCTGACAATTAGAGAGGTACTCCTTGAAGAACAAGACCTAAAGGCGGTCCTACTAGGATTTTCCACTCGATGTTCGAAACGGATCGCCGTAGTGTCTCAATGGAAAGCCCGCCGGTCCCCCACCGGCGGGCTTTTTTCGCTCATACCGCAGGTGTTCCATTTCCCTAGAGGCGGGACCTCCTATTGGGACGCTTCCCCGCCGGCGGCCGGGCGTCGGGAGGTGAGTATCCGCGGCACGGGCCTATTTGGATGCCCGCTCGGCGGGCTCAATCAGTTCCGGGCCGTTGTTGCGCACGCTGTTGACTCGGGGACTGACAATTCGAGGTGTCAGGGTGGGTTCCGGCAGGGAGTCCAGCAAGTGCTGGATGTCGTTCTTGTCGGTCAGGTCAGGGTCCAGCCATTCCGCGAAGCGGTCCCGCGGGATGATGACCGGTGAGCGGTCGTGGACGTGCCCCAGCGCGTCCTGCGTCGTCGTGGTGAGCACTGTGCAGCTGAGCAGCCACCTTTCCGGGTCATCCTCTGGCAGCGACGGGTCAGCCCACCACTCGTACAGGCCGGCGAAGCCCAGCAAGGGGTCCTTCTCGGAGTACAGATAGTTAGGGATCTTTTTCCCGTCCTCGGTCCTCTGCCACTCGTAATAGCCCTCAGCCGGGACAATTGCACGACGCTTCACAGCGGCCTTGCGGAAGGATGGCTTCTCCAGGATGGACTCGCTGCGGGCGTTAATAAGCTTGGAGCCAATCTTCATGTCCTTTGCCCAGGAGGGGACCAGCCCCCAACGTGCAATGAGTAGATGCCGGTCGATCGTCCCCTCATCCAGACGTTCAGCAACGATCGGGACACTCTGGGTGGGGGCCACGTTCCAACTCGGCGGTGGTGGGCTCCCCTCGACCTCCTTGGCTTCAAAGTGGCTCAGAAGGTCTCCGGTGGCTTTGGACATCACATATCGGCCGCACATGAGGCCCATTCTGCCTGAGAGGGATGCCTAGCCGTCGGCGGGCGGCCGTAATCCGGGTGTCTCAGAAGCTATCCCCAAACTAGAAGAGCGCTACGCAGCCGCCGCATTTGCGACTTCCGGCACGTCGACTTCCGGCACGTCATCGCGGCTAAGAGCACGGGTCAGTGAAGAAACACTGACGCTGAGTATCTGTGCCGTCTCCTTGAGAGTCTTTCCTTGGCTACGCAGCTGCCGGGCGGCCTCTGTCTTTGATTGAGTCATGGTTCGCGGGCGGCCCCCAAGCCGGCCGCGGGCTTTCGCCGCTGCCAGGCCGGCCTTTGTCCGTTCAGATAACCGAGACCGTTCATACTCGGCCAAGGATGCGAACATATCGAAGATGAGCTTTCCATGGGCGCTGGTCGTGTCGAGCCATGGTTCGGCGAGGGAACGGAACCCTATCCCCCGCTTTCCAAGTACGGTCACAATGTCGGCCAAATCGGCGGTACTGCGGCCCAACCTGGTTAGATCAGAAACGGTCAGGACATTCCCAGGCTGCAGGTAATCCAAGCACTCCTTCCAACGCGTCCTGGCTTGGGTGGCGCCGGACGCGTACTCCTGAAAAACCCGCACGGCCCCCGCAGCTACGAGCGCATCCACCTGGGAATCCAGCGACTGCCCGCGGGTGCTTACCCTCGCGTACCCAATTACGTTGCCAGACACGTCAAAAAGCCTCCATCCAAGGTTTTGACCAGCTTCTGTTTCGGAAACCAGTTTTGACCAACAATATGAGTACTTTTTCGACTCTTTCTGGAGCAATGCCGAAGGTAAGTCAGAAACGGTCGTTATTGACTACCCTCGGACACGGCAGTTGATGGCGGATAATTACGTCAAGACGTAATTATTTTTTGAGGCGGTCCCTGACTGCCTCATCCAGGAAGTCGATGATCGAAAGTCCGTGCTCAGCCACATAGTCATCCATCGCGTCTCTGAGTTCGATTTCGATCTTTGAGGAGAAGGGTTCCATCCGACGTTTGCTTCGAGGGCGGCCCGGTCCCGGCCGCCTTTTTGTCGATACTCGAGGAGCAACCTCTAGCGGGTCAGGTGACTGTGCACGCGAAGGTTCCGTAGACAGCTCTTGCCTACTGTCGCTTCGGGAGGTCAGAACATCGACTACGTCCGCGGCGGGTGCCTTGCGGATCGCTGATTTTCTCTCTACTGGCATCAGTTGACTCCATCGATAAAGCGAGCATGCTCGATGAACTTTTCGGTCATGATTACAGCTCCCCTGCTGTTGAGCTTTGTAAGAGGGGCTCTCGAACTGACAGAGTCCTGCATGGCCGTCCTGAGCGGAAGGTGAGGACTCCTTACGTCTTGCCCATAGGCAGCCTCCAATTCGCCGATTTGGAAGGCATGCTCCCCTGTCAGGGGCGAACTGGTCTTGTTGATGATGATTCCTAGGAACTCAAGTGCCGGATTCAGGTGCGGTAACGACTGCACTTTCTTCACTGTCTCCAGGAATTCGGTGACGCCTTTCACCGAGAAGGCCGCAGGCTCCGTTATGGCAAGGACTCGATCAGCCCAAATAAGGCCATTGAGCGTAAGACGACCCAACGCGGGAGGAAGATCCAGAAGAATGTGATCGTATGCCATCAATTCCTCAGCGCCCCAGGCGGCGGTCTTCAACCGCAACTCTGGTGTCATGATGCTTTCCGATTCCAGCCGCGCAAGCGATTCGGAGCTCGGGATGAGATCAATGCCAGGCCAAGAGGTCTCGGTGATGGCCTGACCCAAAGTGCCGGCATCTCCCCCATACAACACGTCGAAAACGTCGAACTCACCGGAACCTTCAAGTGCTTCGGTGACGTTTGCCTGAGGATCCAGGTCGATCACGAGCACTTTTTTGCCAATCAACTTCAAACCGGTGGCAAGACCCAATGTCACAGAGGTCTTACCGACTCCGCCCTTTCGGTTCCCTATCGCAGTTACTTTCACGTGTCACCTCAATTGCAATTAATAAATCTGGCTGTCTGCCAATCTATCCATCCGTCAATCAATCTATCTTTATGTCATGACGTATTTATTACTGCCGAGGCGGCGGTACACGTCCGCCCCAAGCTCAAACTGGACATCCGGCTATCAATCTATCTGTCTATCTTTACGTCATGACGTATTTATCTCGGCGCGTCGCTGCATAAAAGCGAAGCTATAGAGGAAGAGGGGCGTTTCCCAAGATCCAACGCCTGGCTCCGGGAGGCGACGGAGAACTATCCCTGGCGTCACATGGGCACCAGCAGCTCGCCAGAGAAAGGCCCGGGGAGTGCCCTCAAGAACTTTCACCGGTACTGCATGGGCGCCTTTAGCGGCCCACCGCATGAGAACCCGATAAATACGTCTGGATTTATTTCATATGTCGCTAATCCACGAGGGCTGAGGGCACACGCCCGTACTGTGGGGCACAAGACTCAAGGGCTATTGCGTGATGATGACGTCTTCATAACGCCAACATTGGGGCCGACTCGTTTGAGCCGGGGACACGCTGGAGTTACCAGCCCTTCTAACCGAAGACACTTCCAGGCGCAAAGTCTGAGGGTGCACAGAGTTCCACAGAAGAGCCGCCCCACCAGCAGCAGTAGAACGCCACAATAATAAATACGTCAAGATTGATTCTCTCCGCATGCTCCTTTGTCCGACCGCGGGTTCACGACAGGCGGCAAGAACTAAGAGAGTCTTAGGCCGCTTTCCATAAGGCAGAAACAATGGGGGGGTGCCAGCCAATGAGATTCACGCTCGAGATCGTGAAGATCCTCCTCGACTTGCTTGCAGGCCTTCACCGTGATGCACCCCTAACTCTTTCCTGTCATTCCCGCCTCAAGCTACATGCCAAATTGCCGCATCGTCGGGTGGTATCCAGTACTCGTCCCGTTCTAGATCAAACAACTCAGTCTCTTCGACCTTGGGGGTACGAAACCGGTCTAGGTAGGCGTGCCAAGCAGCGCGTTCATTCCGGTTACGGCTGATCTGATCAAGGTAGTCATCCATCACACCGAGTCGTGCCGCGAGCATGCGTAAGTTGACTGTGGTGGTCTTCCACGCGTGTCCCTGGCGCTGGACCATACCCAAGGCTTCCATCTCGGCCAACGCGGCCGAGCATGCATTCCGGCTGACACCGGTAGCCCGCACGAGATCCGCAGTTTTGGGGGAGTGGCGGCCGCGTTCGATGGCTTCGTACACCAGCGCTGTAGCATCCCCGAGTGCCCGAAAAACAGGCCGAATGGCATGAATTTTTCCTTTTCGCCAAGCTAGTTCGCGGGCTAGTTGTTGGTACTGCTCGGGGAGCTGGATGAGATACACGTCGGCGGCTTTGTGACGTGCGTCCATGACTTTAGTCAGGATTCCATCGGAGGCAGCAACCAGGACGGGGAGAAGCCGCGCAATGGTGACGTGGTGTTTTCCCATCGCCACAGCAAGAGTTCGACATCCAACGTCAAGAACATCAGTTTCCTTGGCTCTCATATAGCCCAGTAGCCCACGAATGAGCAGGCGGAGGCTTAGGCCTTGCCGGCCTCTGGCTTGCAGTCTGTGATCGAGGACTGCGTAAAGGACATTTTCCAGGTCGTTTACGAGCTGCCGCACACCGGCGCTGCTAAGTTTCCCTGCCCCCCCGGTGGTTAAAGTTGGGCTTGTGTTGTTAATAGGGGCACTCTTTTTCCTGTGTTTACGGGGGAGTCGTTTCTGAAGGGTTTGGTTGGAAGTGAGGGACTGGGCTTTGGTCCACTCGTAGGGCAGGAGTCGCGCCTGGCGTTGGGGGGTTCCGTATAGGGCGGCCAGCCCCGGGAACTGGCCGGTAAGTTCGTTCTCGACGTCTTGCAGGGACCAGCCACAGGCGCTGAAGTGGTTCAGGACAGCCATGCGAGCCTCGGATGGGCCCTTGTACCTGGCCGTGTCGTACAGGCCGGTTCGGGCGACCTTGCGCAGCGGCGCTTCACTACCAGCGTTTAGCGGTAGTGCCGGCAGAATCCCGGTTCGCTGCCCGGCAACAGTCCTGGCTGCACGGGCTTTGAGTGCGCGCTTCCGGGTTAGCTCCGGAGCCAGCGCAGACCGAAGCTCCATCAGCGCAGAGGCTGGGTTGCGTCGCCGCAGGATGTCGTAGGCCTGGGAGAGTGGAGTGATTAGGGTTTGGTGCCCGCCAGCCTTGTGCACCGATCCAGGGACGCGGATACAGCCATCCGTGATGTTTTGGTGCGGACTCGGGTCTAGACTCCTCGCCGTCAGTGCGAGTGCTTCGACCAGTTCCCTGGCTTCAGCTGCTCCGATACGGTCCCGCAGCGGGATGTACAGGTGGCGGCCGCCACTAGGGGAAAAGTCCTCAACAAAAACCATCCCGCACGCCGCCAACAACCGCCCCACCCGGGCAGCGTCCGCGTCAACCACACCTTTGAGGGCCTTGGACGTGTCAAAGTCCAGGCACAGCGTGGCAACACTGCCATCCGGGCCATGCACCATTACCGCCGCAGGACGTTCCGGCAGTACCCGAGTGATTTTCGGTGCGTTGCTCGGCCGGGGGTACTGAAACCGCGAGCCAATCCAACGACCAAATCGGTAAGAAGGGGCGCCAGCAATCATCGGAGCAAGGCTCCATGCATCTTCTGGCTTCACGTACGGCGCGACACCCATAAGGGCATGCGTTGACGCCGATACCGGTTCCGGTACCATGGTGTGCAGTAGTTCCTTTCGAGGTAACACAAATGGCACCCACAGCGTGGGTGTTGTAAAAGTTCAGATCGTGTCCCGCCAAGAACTGGATCTGGACTTAATGCTTCGAGAAGGCCCGCCTAGTGCGGGCCTTCCTCTTTTAAGAGGCGATACGGCCGATAGGCAGTTCCCCCTGGCCGGCAACGAATGTCATGTCGATGGCGGCGAGCTTTTCAGCAACGGCATGTGCGATGAACTCACTGGCCGACTGCCCTTGGTGATCTGCTACAGCGAACAACTTTTCTGCGTCTGCAACGGGGAGCCGGGTAGTCAGAACATGACGGTCCCCTTTAGAAGGGCGTCCTCCGCGTGCGCGTTTCTGAATTGCCATGCCCCTCACGTTAGTTTCTGAAACGCTGGGGACTGGACATAAAGTACGGCGTGTCGGTTTCATCGCTCTTAGAAACCTTTTGCGACGGCGGCAGCCGCGGCAAGCCACGCGCGCTGGGTGGCGGGCTGGAGGGCGTCGTAGCGGATGGGGCCGTTGACCAGTGCGGGGTCGTAGGGGATTCGGACCACGGCTCGTACATGGGGGGCGAAGCCGTCAGCGATCCGCCTGGCCTCGTCCTTGGCGCGTTTGAGGGCGTCGCCGCTCATGCTGCGCTTGGCGTCGGTGGATTCGGACACGATGACGACGGCGTTGCGGGCCAGTTCGGCGTCGTGGCCGCCACGGGATTCGAGGGTTTGGAGAGTCAGGCGTGCGGCCTCGGCGCGGTCTTCGATGGCTGTCACGGGGACCACGAGCTGATTGGTGTGGTGGATCATTCTCCGCCAATTTGCGGCCCGGGCCGTGTTTCCGGAGTCCATGACGATCAGACGGTAGTAGCGGGTGAGTACCTGGTGGGCGATGTCCACCTCCTCTGCGGTCACTTCGTGGTCGCCCTCCTCGTTCTCGTCCGAGCGCAGGACGTCGAACTTGTCCGAGGTCTGGTGGTGGACGAACTGGGCGATTTCGGCTGCCTGGGCGCTGGGGGAGAGCAGCGCCTGGGATGAGTCGATGAGATCCAGGACGCTGTTGTTGTGGCCGCCTTTTTCGGTGCGCCAGCCGAGCGTGCCCTGTGATTCGTTGTTGTCCCAGGCGACGGTCGCTGCGCCGCTGTAGCGGGCCAGGATCGCGCTGAGCATGACGACGGTGGGGGTCTTGTTCGCTCCGCCCTTGCGGTTGACGACCGCGACGGTGCGGGGGCCGGGCCAGTGCTGACTCACGATGCGGATATCTTCCCGTTCGGCCAGCTCTTCGGGTGAGGGGTCCATCCGGAAACCCAAGCGGCTGAGAACGCCCCGCCAGCCGCGCGTGGCCGGCTGGAGCACAGGCGCGCTAATGAGGAACGAAGTGTCTTTGAGGCTGCGCCGGGCGGCAGGCTCCCCACCGGCTGCCACAGCAGCCGGTGCGGGCCCCTCGGCGGGCGCGGACGCAACGGCTGCGCTGAAGGTCACCGGCGCAGCGCCGGCAGCTTGTGCCGACGCCTCCTTGGACGGAGAGGAAGCAGGGACCGAAACAGGCGTAGGTGCAGGCGCGGCCGTGGTCGTGGCCTTGGCTGTTTCGGGCGAAGGGGCTGCCGTAACGGGCAGACGGTCCTGCTCCCGCTTCGGGGTGGGCTTGACCGGAGCGGCCTCGCTGACGACGCCCTCGGGGGAGACGATGATGAAACCCTGCCCGTCCGGGTCAGTGGTGCTGACGCGGACGGGCCGGCCGAGCTGAGCAGCGGTTTCGGTGATGATACGCAGGGCGTCGGTGAGGACGGCGGCTTCGTCGGCGGCCTCGATCGCGTGGGAGGTCCCGTTGATGGTGACTTCGCCGGTTCCGTTGGTCCGCAGAACGGCGTTGATCTTGGGGAAGTCGAGCGCTTGAGTTTCCATCATCTGTCCTTACTTCGTGCCGTTCGGGGGCGTGAAACGGTTGACCTGCCAGGGCTTGTCGGCCGCGCTGCGGAGCAGCTGCACGTCGTAGTCGCCGGCATCGGTGGGAAACACGACATGGCAGCCGAAACCGTTGTTCTCATCGATCCTGAGCTGGCCCGTTCCAGTGATCCTGGTGACCGGCATGTTGGCCGGGTCAACGTATTGGTAATCAGCGGTTGCTTGGGCGGTCAGCAGCTGCCCGAGCTCCTGGATCCATTGTTTGTCCGGGACCGTGGGACGGGCGTAAAGCGTCATGGCTTTGGTTGCGGTTTCCAGCGCGGCTGTTTTGCTTGCCTCGTCCCAGGCGATGCCAAGCGTGGCTGGCGCTGTGCCGCCGGGAGCTTGGGGCTTACCGCCCGCGCTGAGCGTGGCTGAGCTGGCGGCGGAAGCACTCGGCGATGGTTCCGCGGACGTAGAGCTGGATACCGGCGCGCAGGCCGTGCACACGAGCAGGGCCGCGAGGGCTGTCAGGGCGCGTTTCATGGTTCCTCCGGGTAGTCGCTGCCGGGCAGGTAGAGAAAGGCGCTGGGAGTGCTGTTCTCTACGGTGCGGGTGTAGTAGGTGTGGTCGTTCGGGACGGGGTTGCCGTTGTAGCCCTCTTCCAGGAAGCTGCCGTCACCATTAACGGCTTTGACGACGGCGACGTGGCCGTAGGTGCCGTCGGCGCCCCCGGTGCCAGGGGAGTACCAGACGACAGCACCGACACGTGGCGTTCCACCGGTGGGCCAGCCCTTGGCGTCCCAGCCGTCTTTCCAAGTAAGGGCAGAGCCGAGCACGGCACCGTCAGGCCGGAAGGTGCCGTTCAGGACCTTGTACGGGGCCGTGGTGCTGCCCAGTTGCTGGTTGACACGCCAGAGGGCGAAGTCAACGCATTCGCGGTTGAACATGCCCAGCGGGGATGGCTCATAGATCTTGGCCGTACGCCACGGCAGATCATCGTCTTTACCGGATTGGCCAGGGATCCCGCAGGAGCTTGTCCCGCCGGCATCGGTGATCTGAACGTCGCCCAGAGCGGCAACGACCTCGACGGCGGCCGCCCAGTAGGACTGGTAGTGGAACGGGTCGGCGTTGCGCTGGACCCGGTGCGCAGCCGTGGTGGGCTCGAGCTGTTCCCACCCGCTGACCTTCTGCAGGGCGGTAAAGAAGCTCGTCGCTGAAGTCGTTGGGTTCATGCGGTCCCCATAGGACCCCCACGCACCGTTGTCGCGCTGCTGGAACAGTCCCCGGGAGTCAGGGCCCGGGCCGTCGCCGTAGTCCAGGACACGCAGCCCGGATTCGCCCATGGCCGTCATGACACCGATCGTCTGCCCCCGGGCAGGCAGACCCAGGGCTTTGCCTGCATTGATGACCAGAGCCGCGTTCTTCAGTTGCTCGCCCTCGTAACCGGCAACAGCGACTTTGGGCAGCTGGCTTGCGTCAACGCTGACGCTGGACCCGGTTGGTGAGCAGACATCGGCCGCGGCCTGGGAGCCCCCGCCGAACAGGATGATGGACAGCACCAAGCCGACGGGTGCAAGGACGGCGCCGGCGACCAGCGCGGGCGCGCTCGTTCGTGATTGCATGTGTCCCCCTCACATCTGCTCGTCGGCTGCTGCGCCCTAGGGCTGGTCCTCGTCGTTCACTTCTGGTGTCTGGCCCTTCCTGAGCGTGTTCCGGTTCTCCCAGACCCAGTCCTTGACTTGATCTCTGGCGATTAACCATGTCTTCTCGACTTGGTAAGCAGGAATCACTCCGGTTTGGAGCCAGCGGTAGACGGTGTTCCGGGACAACCCGAAGATCTCTTCGAGGTCCTGAGGCGAAAGACGCTCCGGGTACTTGGCGAAGAGTGCTTCCAGGTACTTGGGGTCCACGCTCAGTCCGTCCCACCGCATAGAGCCATCGTAGACCACAAATTGGTACTGTGGTGTACTGGAAGTGACTGAAAGGTACTAAAGCTGTTGTTGGGGGTCACTTTTGGCCTTTCGTGTCGGATGGTACCGATACGATCTTTGCGGACATTAGTAGGGGATGTGAAATGCCGGTCTCAAAGAATCGCTGGGTGACGCTCGGCGCAGAAACTATCGATGAACCCGTTCCAGCTATCCCGGAAGATCCGCCTTTCATCCCTACGGGGGCGACCAGGCCGCAACTGAGCGTTCCGCAACCGGACCACGCGGACCGGCTTCCCCGAAGGAACGTTGCGGGGAGGGAACCGAGCTTTTGGTGGCTCGGCGTCCACGGCGGCGCGGGCGAAACGTCACTTGCACGCCTGGACAAGACAACCAAAGCCGCTGAGCATCACTGGCCCTTGGCGGCAGCTGGATCTGCGGTGGTCCTGGTTGCCCGGTCCAATATTCCGGGTCTTCGCGCAGCACGGCTGGCTGCCACTGAATGGGCTTCCGGCTCTCTTCCCGGGATCCACGTCGCCGGCCTGGTGGTCATGTCTGACGCTCCCGGACGGCTCCCCAAAGAGATCCGCGACTTCGCTCGCGTCGTCGGTGGGGGAGTGCCCCACATGTGGCATTTCCCCTGGGTGGACGCATGGCGCTACGGCCACGACGTCGCCACCGAACAACTTCCCAAAGAAGCCCGCAGCACCCTTGAACAGGTCCAGATCGCAGTAACTGCCACAGCCGGACTCACGGCCAAGTAGAAAGAAGAAACTCATGCTGTTCTCCAAGGCCATGGAATGGTCAAGCTTCGCTATCACCGAGATCCCGAATCCAGGCATGGGCGAGGCCCCTCCGGGGTCGGAAGGCCTGCTGACCATCCTCAAGTGGATTGCCTGGATCGTCTTCGGCCTGGCCGTGGCCGGCATCCTGATCACAGCCGGAACGATGATGATCAACAACCGACGCGGAGAGGGCGGCGAGCATGCCGGCCGTCTGGCATGGGTCCTCGGCGGCTGCATCCTGGCAGCCTCCGCCGGCGGCGTCGTAGGCGCCCTGGTCTAAGGAGCCGAGCCATGACTGAACTGACAGTGAACGAAGACCAGAATCCACTGACCAAACCTAAGTTCATCATCTCGGCCGTTGTCGTGGCGATCATTGTTGCGCTCGGGATCATCCTGGCCTTGCTCCCCAAAGGGGGAGGCACCCCGACAGCCGAACCAAGCAATTCCGGATCCACTACGGCCAGCGCACAACCCAGCGCAACTGCCGCCGCAAGCGTATGCGGCCTGCCCTCCGGCGACCAGGCCAAACCTGCCACCACGCCCACCGACACCAAATGGGAATTGGTCGGCAAAATCGCCGCACCAACATCACCCACGCAGTTCGGCCCCGGCAAGACCGACACCAACGGCCTCCGCTCCTGTTTCGCACACTCGCCGACCGGTGCGTTGTATGCAGCGGCAAACATGACTGCGTTGTCCTCAGCTGGAAAAGCGAACCTCGTTTATCAGCAGTTAGCTGTACCAAGCCCGGAGCGAGATGCGGTGCTGAAGTCATCCCCAACAGCCGCCCCAAACTCCGTGACCGCCCAATTGACTGGCTTCACATTCCGTTCTTACGAGGCTGACCGAGCCGTTATTGATCTTGCATTCAAGGGTGCAAACGGAACCTTTGTCTCCATCCCGGTTCCGCTCCAGTGGTACGAGGGCGACTGGAAGTTCGTTGTACCGGCCACAGGGGACACAGGGGCGCGACAGCTGAGTGACCTCAGTGGTTACGTTGAGTGGTCCGGTGTCTAATGGCTGACTGCTCTGGGTTGAATGCAATAAATCCCTTTTGCCAGGCAGGGGCGGCCATCGAAGATGTCGCCAATGATGCCGTCAAGAACATGGCGAAAGCTATTGCCGATGCCGTTGGACAAACAGTACAAACGCTCGGGACTTTTTGGGTGAACGTGGGAACTCCCGCTCTGACCGCGGCCCCGGGAGGCTCCACTGCGAGTGACCCGGTGTTGTTTCTGCAGGGCAGTCTCTACTTCTGGACGGCTTCCCTGGCTGTGCTGTCCGTGCTCGTGGGGGCAGCCAAGATGACGATTGAGCGCAGGGGTGCGCCTTTGCGGGATCTGGTGCGTTCTTTGGCGACCCTGATCGTCGTCTCCGGCACCGGTGTGGCGGCAGTGGGGTTACTGACGGTCGCGGCGGATCAGTTTTCTGCCTGGATCATCACTAATTCCACGAACGGGACCTCGTTCAACGAGAACATCACGGCCCTGTTGGCGCTTTCGGCCACCAGCCCGATCGGGTCGATCATGATCATCCTTTTGGGGCTGATCGCGATTCTGGCCTCCGTAATGCAGATCGTGCTCATGATCATCCGTGGTGGGCTGCTCGTCATCCTTACGGGGATCTTCCCTACGGCTGCAGCTTTCACTAACACCGAGGCCGGCAAGGGTTGGTTCCAGAAGTGCACGGCGTGGCTGATCGCCTTTATTCTCTACAAGCCTGCGGCCGCCATCGTCTACGCAACGGCCTTCCAACTGAGTGGCAGCAAGATCTTCGGGAACGTTGGTGACGGTAAGGACTTCGGGTCCGCGCTCCTGTCAACGGTCACAGGGCTGGCTCTGATGATTATTGCCTTGTTCGCCATGCCGGCCCTCATGCGGTTCGTCACCCCGATGGTTGGTGCTGTCGCTGGTGGTGGTGGCGCTCTGGCAGCAGGGACGGTCGGCACACTGGCTTCCGGTGCTATCAGCATGGGCAGCGCCGGACGAGGCGGCGGCCCATCCACCAGCTCCACGACGACCAACAGCACATCAAGCCAGAACCCCGGATCGGAGGGCCCTTCGGGAACTGGAAGCCAGGGAACAGCAGGAACGAACGGCAGCCGGGGTTCGGGAGCCACGGGTGCGCAACCAGGAACTGGCCCGGCAGCATCCTCCGGTGCAGGCAGTGGGGCTGCGGCCAGCGGAGCGTCCGCCAGCGGCGGCGCTATAGCCGCGGGCGCGGGCGGTGTCGCCGTACTGGCAGCACAGAAGGGCGTCGAAGCAGGCCAGGCCGCTTCGGGCGCCATCAAAGACATGAGTGAAGAATCTACGGGGGGTGCCTGAGATGGCCGCTATCGAGAACACATACAGGGAGCCGACCTACGGCAACTGGCGGCGTCCGCGTAAGGCGGGCATCGGCACCCTTGGTGGGCTGGCAACAGCCGGTTTGTTTGTTGGCCTCATCATCACGGTGATCTGTCTCTTTGTCGGCGGCTGGTTCGCCGGGCTCATTGCTCTGTTCATTCTTGGCGTGGCGCTGGCCGTCGTCTCGGTGACCGACAAGCACAACAAGTCTGTAGGGGAGCGGGTCTTCGCCCGGCTGGCGTTCCGCTCCGCGCGACGCAAGAAGGCCAACATCTACCGCTCCGGTCCGTTGGGGCTGACGCCTTGGGGCGAGTTCCAACTGCCTGGGATCTCTGCCGGTTCCAAGCTTTACGAATTCACCGACTCCTATGGCCGCCCCTTCGCGCTGATTCACCTTCCCGCCACCGCGCATTACACCGTTGTCTTCGGCACCCAGCCCGACGGTGCGTCCCTGGTCGATCCTGAACAGATTGATGCCTGGGTGGCTAACTGGGGCGGCTGGCTGGCCTCGTTGTCGAATGAACCTGCCGTCGTGGCTGCATCCGTCACGGTCGAAACCGCACCCGATTCCGGGGCACGGCTGCGCCGGGAAGTTGAATCGAACATCCACGACGACGCCCCTGACATTGCCAAGGCCATGCTCCGCGAGGCCTTGAACACCTACCCGCAGGGATCGGCCACGATCCGCGCCTGGGTCGCGCTGACGTTCAGCGCCGCTGCCCGGGCCGGCGGCAAGCGACGCACCGCGGAAGAGATCGCAAGGGATCTCGCCTCACGGCTTCCCAGCCTGACCGAGCGTCTCGAATCCACGGGCGCCGGGGCCTGCTCCCCGTTGAACGCCCAGGAACTGTGTGAGGTTGTTCGGGTCGCTTACGACCCTGCAGCGGCCCGGCTCATCGACGAAGCCCACTACCAGGGCACACCCGTTGACCTGGACTGGGGCGATGTCGGACCGTCCGCCCACCAATCCAACTGGGACGGCTACCGCCACGACTCCGGGCACTCGGTGTCATGGACAATGACGGGCGCCCCGCGCGGACACATCCTGGCATCAGCACTGGGCCGCCTCGTCGCACCGCACGGGGAGATTGACCGCAAGCGCGTCACCTTGCTGTACCGTCCGATCGAAGCCGGCCGCGCGGCCGCCATCGTGGAGTCGGACCAGACCAGCGCCCTGACCCGGGCCTCCTCGACCAACCGGCCCACCGCCCGCGCCCTGGTCGATGCGCGTGCTGCGCAGGCCACCGCAGCCGAGGAAGCCAAGGGGGCCGGGCTGGTCAACTTCGGCATGGTGGTCACGGCCACGGTGCTGTCCGCCCGTGACCTTGAGGACGCCGTGGCCGTGGTGGAGGGCAACCTCGGCCCGTCGGCACGTCTGCTGTTGCGGCGCGCGTACGGCTCACAGGATTCTGCCTTTGCCGCGTCCCTGCCACTGGGGCTGGTCCTGCCCAAGCACTTGAAGGTTCCCGAAGAGATCCGCGAGGCCATGTGATGTTCGGCAGCAAGACCAAGCACCAGCGCACACCGGCCCCAGCCACGAAGCTCGCAGCCGCGGTCGCCCGCCGCCCGGGCCTGCGGGGCTGGCGCGGCCGCGGACAGGGCGAAGCCGTCTACGTCACGGCAGCCGACGAATGGCGCGGAACCTCCGTCCAGGTCTGCGGTCTCTGGCCATTCGTGGGCGGGTCCGGCACCCCGATCCTGGGAGTCCCGATCGGCGTGCACACCGACACCGGAGCGCCCTTCGGGGCCGATCCCATCAGCTGGTTCATGCACGGCATGATCAACAATCCCTCCATGTTCGTCCTCGGCCTGCCGCACTATGGCAAGTCCACCCTGGTCAGGCACATCGTCCTGGGCCTGGCAGGCCGGAGCATCAACCCTTTGATCCTCGGTGACCTGAAGCCGGACTACGTTGACCTGATCGAAGCCCTCGGCGGGCAGGTCATCAGTCTGGGACCCGGGCGCGGCCACTTGAACGTCCTGGACCCCGGTGAAGCCACAGGAGCCGCCGTGAGGTTGCTCGCCTCAGCCGAGGAACACCGGGCACAAGCGAACCGGACCCTGAACAATCCAGAGGGCGACCAGGCCGCGGCCGCGCCGCTGCTGGCTGCCGCTGTGAAGGCGGAGAAGCTGGCCGAACAGCTGATGGCCGACTCGCACAACCGGCGCCTGAACATGATCACGGCGCTGATCACCATCGTGCGGAACGCCAAGCCCAGCGCCCACGAGGAATCCCTGATCGACCGGGCCCTGCACATCCTGGACGAGCGCCTGGACCGTGTCCCCCTGATCGGGGACCTGATCGAGGTCATCAAAGACGCCCCCGACGAACTTCGGGCCATCGCCCTGGACCGCGGCGACATGAGCCGCTACCTCGACGCGACCGACCAGCTCCGCCAGTCGCTGTACTCCCTGAACGGCTCGGGCCGGTTCTCCGACATGTTCTCCCAGCCCACCGATCAGCCAATGGACCTGACCAAACCCGTGGTCTTCGACCTCTCCGGAATCTCCGACACCCAGCGCGACATTCAAGCGGCCTGCCTGCTGGCCTGCTGGTCAACCGGGTTCGCCACCGTCCAGGTCGCCCACACCCTGGCCGACGCCGGCCTGGAGCCCCGCCGGAACTACTTCGTCGTCATGGACGAACTCTGGCGGGCCCTTCGCTCCGGTGAAGGCATGGTCGACCGGGTCGACTCACTCACCCGGCTCAACCGCACGGAGGGCGTCGGGCAGGCCATGATCACGCACACCATGAGCGACCTCGAAGCCCTGCCGACGGAGTCCGAGCGGATGAAAGCGCGCGGTTTCGTCGAACGCTCCGGCATGGTCGTCTGCGGCGCGCTCCCCGGAGCCGAAATGGAAAAACTCAACAAAGCCGTCCCCCTCTCCCGGGCCGAACAAGCCCGCCTCATCTCCTGGGCTGACCCTGGGTCATGGACCGACGTCGGCGGCTCCCGCAAACGGGTCCGCCCGGGCCTGGGCAAGTTCCTCTTCAAAGTCGGCGGCCGCCCCGGTATCCCGGTCGCACTCAAGCTAACCAGCGTCGAAAAATCGCTCCACGATACAAACAAGCGCTGGACGATCAGCCGGACCGGCGAAGGGGACAACTGATGGGTGCACCAAGCAGCGGCAAGCGTTCGGCGATGGATGGCGAAACCATCCTGCTGTGGGTCTTCATCACCGTCGTGGTGCTCGGTGTCGGCTCGGTGGCCGGCGCCGTGCACCTAGGCTCGATCCTGTCCAAGGATGGCCAGGAGCTGCCGGCGAACCCGTTTGAATTGGTCTTCGGCCTGATCTCGCAGAAGGTCACGTGGCCGGCGGCCGCCACCTGGGTACTGGCCGGCTTCGGCGTCCTCATCGTCCTTGTGGCCGTTCTGGTGGTCCGTGGGGTGCTGCGCCGGCGGTCCAAGCGTTCCCGTGTGGACGCCGCGGCCCAGCACATGGCCAAAGGCCGCGACCTGCGAGCCCTGAGCCTGCGCGGTGCCACGGCCACCGCCGAACGCCTCGGAGTAAAGGGCTCACCTGGCGTCCCGGTCGGCAAGACCGTCCTCGGCGGGCAGATGGTCTACGGCTCCTGGGAAGACATGCACATCGACATCTGGGGACCCAGAACGGGCAAGACCACCTCCCGGGCGATCCCGGCGATCCTCGCCGCCCCCGGCGCCGCGCTGGTGACCTCGAACAAGCGGGACATCGTGGACGGAACCCGCGACGTCCGCGCCGCCGAAGGACCCGTGTGGGTGTTCGACCCGCAGTCCGTCGCCCTCGAGGAACCCACGTGGTGGTGGAACCCCCTGTCCTACGTCACCGACGAGGTGAAGGCAGCACGCCTGGCCGACCACTTCGCCGCCGGTTCCCGCGGCCCGGACGCCAAAACGGACGCCTACTTCGACCCCGCCGGCCAGGATCTCCTCGCCGGGCTCCTGCTCGCCGCAGCCCTAGACGACCGCCCGATCACCCAGGTGCACACCTGGCTGACCCGGCCCGCGGACGATGAAGCAGTGGACATCCTCAAAGCCCACGGCTTCACCCAGACCTCCAACGCTGTCGGAGGCGTGATCAACGCCCCCGAGAAGCAACGCGGCGGCGTGTACGGCACAGCCCTGCAAATGGCCTCCTGCCTCACCAACCGCCAAGTCGCACGCTGGGTAACGCCCCAAGGGAAGAAGGACGACAGGCCCCAGTTCGACCCGGCTGAATTCGTCCGCTCCAAAGGCACCCTGTACAGCCTGTCCAAGGAAGGCAAAGGCACCGCCGGCCCGCTGGTGACGGCGCTGACCGTGGCCACGGTCGAGGCCGCCGAAGAACTCGCCGTCCATTCACCCGGCGGCCGACTGGCCACGCCCATGGTCGGTGTTCTGGACGAAGCAGCCAACGTCTGCCGCTGGCGCGAGCTGCCAAACCTCTACAGCCACTACGGCTCCCGGGGCATCGTCCTGATGACTATCCTCCAGTCCTGGTCCCAGGGCGTCGAAGTGTGGGGCCGCGAGGGCATGCGCAAGCTCTGGTCCGCCTCCAACATCAAGGTCTACGGCGGCGGTGTCGCCGAGGCCGAGTTCCTGAACGAACTCGCTCAGCTCGTGGGCGAATACCGGTACTCCAACATGACCAGAAGCCGCTCCAAACAAGGCACCTCCTACAGCCACGACGACGACCGCAAAGAACGCACCCTGGACGTTTCGGACCTGGCCGCGTTCCCTCGCGGCCGGGCCGTCATGTTCGCCTCCGGCGCCCCAGCCGCGCTGCTGGAAACGGTGCCCTGGATGAGCGGTCCGCAGGCTGATGCGGTACGGGCCTCCATCGCCGCACACGACCCGGCGAACAAGCCGGCGGCCGCGGCCGGGAACCGGTGGATCGCTGCGGGTGCCTCCAATGAGTGAGGGCCTGGGGGAGTGGGACGACGAGCTCGATGACACCACTGCCCCCATGGAACCGGCCGAGGAGGAACCGGACGCCCCTGAGCTGTTCTATCCGAACGTGGCTGAATTCGTCAGCGGCAAGCTGGCCACCAGCTACCGCCGGCAGCTCAACGTCCAGGGCGGGGTGACCTGGTGCCCCCAGTGGTGGAAGCACGCAGAAGCGATCAGCCGCCTAGAAGCGCTCTGGCGGGCATGGGAGTTCCTGCGCCTGGACGGCACCACAGGAATGAGCGTCTGGTGGCGCGACCACGCAGACCACCACATGTCGGTCCTGCTCTCAACTGATGGGCCGTTCAGGGGCTGCAGCCCGGACGACGGCCACCGCTCCAAACTCGTACCCCTGCCCTGTGAGGAACCGCCCTCGGGGCTGTTCTAAACCGGGTTTTTCAGCCACCGCTCACGGTGACCACGCGGGCTGTCCATAGTTGGGGTCAATCCGGGTTATCCACGGCTGGAATCGGGAGCCATCGGGAAAGCTCCCTCAGCAGCAGTAGCGGTGGATAACCCATCAGGATTGTCCCCGGCTGTGGACAGCGAACTCAGTGTCACTCCAACGCCAAGACCCCCAAGGAGTTTCCCAGGGGTCTTGGCGCTGGCAATGAACCTTAGAATCTGGGCAACGACAGAAGGTTGTTAGTCCATTGCTGATCAGCGTAGGTCCGAAGATACGGAGCTGCAGATTGGGGCCGAACTACGCCGACCTCCACTCTTGAGGAGCCAGATCCTACGTACGCCCGGCCCTTCTTTACATCGATAAATTCGACCATTGCCGGCTTCGTGCTGGTTCCGCTGCCGTTATCTGCTTCATTGACCCACTTGTAGCTCGTAATGTGTTGATGATCCTCTGGGAATCCTTCAACCCGCACGTGGGTAATTCTTACCGCCATGGATTACTCCTAGTTATTTGACTGCCTCTACGTGTTCCCGCGTTACCCTGATCTCCTTGCTGAGGGAGATCAGACCTGCTGGGTTATGGTCCCGCCGGGGTTACGCCGAACTGTCGCATCAGTGACGAACCGTCCCGTTGATGCCGAACGATTAACACTTCGGCTATTTCCGGTCCCGGCACCAACCCGTTCAGTGATTGTCGTCCGTGGAGATCTGGCGGCAGTCGCTTTGGTTACAAAACGTCCGGTTCGCGCGCTGCGGCTAACTGATCGTGCCATGGTGTCCTCCTCAGAACACTTATCCGAGGGGGAGGGCGCCCATTCGCGGGCGCCTGTGGCTCCGTTAGAATCGCTAGTACCACTAACCATGGAACTTGCGGTCCTGACCTCGAGTTGCTGGGCGGGCCCGCTGGAACGGGTCCGCCCTTTTTTGTATCGGACCTGCCGACGCTTCCACTCTAATCGTCTCGGTCTTTCGGTGCAAGGGTGAAGACAAGTTGCGAGTTCTGCGGTATAGTTTTCATACGAAGTTGAGCATTTCCTGTAGCGTGTTGTTCACATCAGGGGTGAAGGACGGCTTACAGAATGCAGGTGGACTACGAGGATGAGGATCTCCGGAAACTCGCCTACGAGCCAGACCATCGCACATCACGTTGGGCTCCAAACGTCACCCGGGCATACCGACGACGAATCCAGCAGCTGCACGCGGCGGTCACAGATCAGGATCTGAGAGCGCTGAAGTCCCTCCACCTTGAGAAGCTAAGAGGTAACCGTGCTGGGACGTGGTCGATCCGGATCGATACCCAATACAGGCTTATTCTGCGGTTCCAAACTCAGGATGGCGGGCGCATAGCCATCGTCATTGAAGCCGTTGACTACCACTGAAGGACTGATTTCCATGGCCCCCGAGCTCGCTGAAGCTTTCCCTCCCGGGGATTTTCTAACCGAGGAGCTTGAAGCACGTCATTGGTCCCAAAGCGACTTTGCACAGATCCTTGGGCGCCCGGCGCAGTTCGTTTCGGAAATAATCGCCGGGAAAAAGGAAATAACTCGTGAATCTGCAGCTCAGATCGGCGCAGCTCTTGGTACTGGTCCGGAGTACTGGCTGAACCTGCAGAATTCGTATCTCCTCTGGAGCCAGTCCCGGAATGAGGCAACCCGCAAGGACTTAGACGAGGTCAAGCTGCGGGCCAGGATGAACGAATTGGCTCCAGTATCGCTACTTCTCAAAAGAGGAATCCTGACCGGCCAGTCATTGACAGAGCAAAAAGACGAGCTGATCAAGCTGTTCCAAATCGAACACATTGAAGACACACCGCGGTTTCTGGCCGCAGCCCGACGCTCCAATCAGGATGAAGAACCAACACCAACCCAAAAAGCATGGCTCGCGTGCGCCCGCAAGCGTGCGCAGGATCTTCAGGTTAGTAGCTACGACCCAGTGGGGCTCACGGAACTAGCGGAGCGCCTCTCGCGCTTGGTCGCAAATCCGGAAAACTTTTCGAAGCTCCCTGCTGAATTTGCTGCTGTAGGAGTGCGTCTTGTCTATGTCGAAGCGTTCCCTGGGAGCAAGCTGAACGGCGCGTCCTTCCTTTTGGACGAAAACGCTGAGAAGCCAGTAATTGCATTGTCGGGAAGAGGTAAGCGACTAGATGTAGTTCTATTCACGCTTCTCCACGAAGTGGCGCATGTCCTCCTGGGACATGTGACGCCCGAGCGTCTCGTGATTGATGAAGACTCTTCGACTGAGCCGGCCGAGCTAGCTGCCGACGAAAAGGCAGGTGAATGGCAGATACCGGGGGGCCTCCCAGTCCCGCCGACGGCCGTTCGTAGGGGGTGGATTGAGTCGACTGCACAGCGAATAGGAGTGCATTCAGTGGTTGTACTTGGGAGACTGCAACGCGATAAGGCTCTCGATTACCGGACTGCATTGGCAAAAGGGGCGCCAACCGTAAGCTCTCACTTAGAGCGCTGGAGTCACTCCTGCTGACTCCCAGGTGACATTAAGAGCACCTCTGAAACTGACACTTCAACAAGTTTCTATTTGTGGCTGTTGTCAGATTTGGATCTAAGACTGCGGAGGGGACCCATGCAGGAACTTACTTCAGGACCCTAACCTGACGCTCTTCTCCTTGCTGCCTGACGTCAGGTTGGGGTGTGCCCGAATTGACAACCGAGCTTGGAGCAGGACCTCGACTAGATGTGCGATCGGGATCCTTCAAGCGCCCAGTCTTGTTAGTGGCCCCGCGCCAAGATTCCCGCAGAGGCCTTCGAGCATGAGGATGTTGCCATGGTTGAGGGGCGGTCCTGGTGGACGCATCAGGAGGGAACCCGAGTTTCTGATTCTCCAAACCACCAAGTGGCCTTAGGGGCAGGCTCGTTTTTCGTACGTCACCCCGCAGGGGACCGCTCCATCAACTTCAACCGTGTATTTGTTGGGGAAAATCTGGGTAACGAGAATTCCCTGACCGCGTTCTAACGCTGTTGGGATTGTGCGCTGTACTGCTTGGTTCAAGAGCCGATTCAGATCTTGGGGATCGTTGACGACAACGTCAACGCGGAATGTTGGATGTGTCTGCGTTGTGAATTGAAGCATTACGAATCTCTCTCAAAGACGGGCGGACAAGGGGTTCCTTTTACATCGCAGCTGTCCGCGGCCACGGTAAGTCCCGGCTTGATTGTTGCTCGGTCCGCCCCCATTTGGTGGCTCTGCCCAAGGGGTGGTGAAACCATCCAGGCCGGAGTCCGATGTGGGTTTTCGGACTCCTGCCTTAGAGTCGGCTCAAGCTATTGGTTAGCCATGGTTTCCTCTGTTGTGGTGTGTTCCTAGGTGACTTCTCGGGACAGGATTGATCCTGCCTCGGTTATGACGTTTTGTGCGGCGTTGCTGGCGCTTGTTCTTCCGAAGGCGACTTCCTCACCGGCTTTGCTGATCGCTGCGTTGAGTCGGGCAAGTCCTCCGGCTTTGGTGGGAACGGGGACGCCCGGGGTATCCCATTTCGCGGAGCATGAATTCCACGTAGGTCTTTTCTTGATCGCATACGTCTGGGTGATCATGGCGGCTAGGTCCCGAAACACGTGGTGCAGCACGAGCTCTATCTTTGAATGTTGGAATTCCGCACGGCCGTCTCCTGTTGCGAGAGGAGGGCCGACCGTGCGGAAGTTGAGTGATTGCCTGTCTGTTTAGCGGACGAGGCAGGGTTGTTTGGGGTCGAAGGACCAGCCGTCGATGTAGTACTGCATGCCGATGCTGTCGTCACGGGCGTCGAGGCCGTGCTGCAGGTACAGTTGGTGGGCCTTGTCCAGGGCTTCGGGGTCCAGTTCGATACCGAGGCCGGGGGCGTCCGGAACCTCGATGGCGCCGTCCTTGATCTGCAGCGGCTCCTTGGTGAGGCCTTGGCCGTCCTGCCAGATCCAGTGCGTGTCAAGGGCGGTGATCTCTCCGGGCGCCGCAGCACCCGTGTGTGTGAACATGGCTAGCGAGATGTCGAAGTGGTTGTTCGAGTGCGATCCCCAGGTGAGTCCGAACTCGTGGCACATCTGCGCCACCCGGACCGAGCCGTGCATGGTCCAGAAGTGCGGATCGGCCAGCGGGATGTCCACGGCGTTGCTGCGGATGGCGTGCGACATTTCCCGCCAATCGGTGGCGATCATGTTGGTGGCCGTCTTCAGGCCGGTGGCGCGGCGGAATTCCGCCATGACCTCGCGGCCGGAGAAGCGCCCTTCCGCGCCGCAGGGGTCCTCGGCGTACGCCACGACGCCCTGCATCCGCTTGCCCAGGCGGATGGCCTCGTCCAGGACCCAGCCGCCGTTGGGGTCCAGTGTCACCCTGGCGTCGGGGAAGCGCTTGGCCAGCGCCGTGACAACGTCCACCTCGTCGTCGCCGGACAGCACGCCGCCCTTGAGCTTGAAATCCCTGAAGCCGTAGCGTTCCTGGGCAGCTTCGGCCAGTGCGACGACGGCGTCCGGCGTCATTGCCTCCTGGCGGCGAAGCTTTTCCCAGCGGTCAGCCGGCGCGTCCTCCACGAGGTAGGGCAGGTCGGTGCGGGCGTGGTCGCCGATGAAGAAGAGGTAGCCCAGCATGGGCACGGAGGTGCGCTGCTGCCCGTCGCCGAGCAGTTCGGCCACGGGGACACCGAGGAACTTGCCGTGCAGGTCCAGCAGGGCTGATTCGACGGCGGTGACGGCGTGGACGGTGGTGCGCAGGTCGAAGGTCTGCAGGCCACGGCCGCCGGCGTCGCGGTCGGCAAACTCGGCAGCAACCTCACGCAGGAGCGAGCGATAGCGGGCCACGGGCTTGCCGTTGATCAGCGCGCCGGCTTCTTCGATGGTGGTGCGGATCTTCTCGCCGCCGGGAACTTCGCCCAGGCCGGTGCGGCCGTCGGAGTCGGTAATGATGACGATGTTGCGGGTGAAGAAGGGCCCGTGCGCACCGCTGAGGTTCATCAGCATGCTGTCATGACCGGCAACCGGAACTACTTCTACGCGGGAAATAATGGGCTGGTTGCTCATGCGCTGACCTCGGCCTTCTCTGCAGCAGCTACTACTTCGCCGTCGATCCGTCGGTTGAGGTGCCAGGGGTTGGCATCCTGCAGCGCCTCCGGAAGCAGTTCCTGGGGGAGGTTCTGGTAGGCGACGGGGCGCAGGAAACGGTTGATCGCGAGGGTTCCGACAGAAGTGGTGCGGGAGTCGGAAGTGGCGGGGAAGGGCCCGCCGTGGACCATGGCGTGGCCTACTTCAACGCCCGTGGGCCAGCCGTTCACGATAATGCGGCCCACCTTCTGCTCAAGGACAGGAAGGAGGCGTGCCGCCGTCGGGTAGTCCTCTTCGGTGAGCTGCAGCGAAGCGGTCAGCTGGCCTTCGATCCGGGCGGCGGCCTGGAGCAGGTCCTCCACGGAGGAGTAGCGGATCATCAGTGACGCGGCACCGAAAATTTCCTCGTGCAGGACGTGGTTGCTGGTGAATTCCGTAACGCCGGTACCAAAGATGGTGGGGGCGGGGGCGTTCTCGGTGGAGCCCGGAGTGCCTTGGCCGATGACCTGGACGCCGTCGGCATTGCCCAGGTTTTCCGCTCCCCTGGTCCAGGACTTGGCGATGCCTTCGGTGAGCATGGTCTGCCCGGCGCTTGCGGAAACAGCGCGGCCGACGGCGGCGGCGAGTTTGTCGCCGAGTTCGCCTGCGGGGGCGAAGAGCAGGCCGGGCGAGGTACATAGCTGGCCGGAGCTGCCGGTGACAGCGGTTACGTACTGCTGGGCGAGAGTGTCGATGTCGCCCTTGAGGGCGCCTTCGAACACGAAGACCGGGTTCAGCGAGGACATCTCGGCGTAGACCGGGATGGGTTCGCGCCTGGCTGCCGCGGTCTTCATCAGGGCGATCCCTGCGGCCTGGGAACCAGTGAAACCGACCGCCTTGATGCTGGGGTCGGCAACCAGGGCCTGGCCGATGCTGGCACCGGGCCCGTAGACCAGGGAGAACACGCCGGGGTGCAGGCCGAAGTCCTTGACGGCCTTGGCCACTGCCTGGCCGACAAGTTCGCCGGTCCCGGGGTGGGCATTGTGTGCTTTGAAGACCACCGGGCAGCCGGCGGCGAGGGCTGACGCGGTGTCCCCGCCCGCCGTCGAGAAGGCAAACGGGAAGTTGCTGGCACCGAACACAGCGACGGGGCCGAGCGGGATCTGGCGCTGCCGGATGTCCGCCCGGGGAAGGGGAGCGCGGTCCGGGATGGCGGGGTCGATGCGCACGCCGCGGAAGTCGCCCTGACGGACAACCGTTGCGAAGAGACGCAGCTGGCCGGTGGTCCGGGCCCGTTCGCCCTGGAGCCGGGCCGCCGGAAGGCCGGTTTCCTGGCTGGCGCGGATGATCAGTTCGTCACCGATGGCCTCGATGTTGTCCGCGATGGCCTCAAGGAAACCTGCGTGGGTTTCGGGGTCCAGGGTGCTGAAGGAGGAATAAGCTTCCTTGGCGGCGGCGGTGGCCTGTTTGAGCTGCCCGTCACTGATCAGCGAGTAGGCGGGGTCGAGCTGCTCGTTGGTGGCGGGGTTGAAGCCGAAGGCTGTTTTTCCTTCGCCAACGACGGTTTGTCCGGCGATCAGGGAGTGTCCGGTGAGGGTCACGATGGTTCCTCCTGGGAAACGGTGGATCAGGAAACGGTCAGGAAACGCGGGCGATCAGGGCTTTGAGGTCGGCAAGGTCCTGCCCGGCGAGGTTCTGCAGCGGGGGACGGACCGGCCCGGCGGAGCGGCCGATGGCGTCCAGGCCGCCCTTGACGATGGAGACAGCGTAGCCCTTTACCCGGTCGCGGATGTCCAGGTACGGGATCACGAAGTCGTTGAGCTTCTTGTTCACAGCCACGCGGTCGTTGTTGCACACGTCCTGGTAGAAGTCCAGGGCGAACTGGGGGACGAAGTTATACATGGCGCTGGAGTAGGTGCTCATGCCCAGCTGCAGCAGCGGCAACGCGAAGGTCTCCGCGGTGGGCAGGCCGCCCAAGTAGAAGAGCCGGTCCCCGAGCTTGGCGTAGACACGGGCGTCGTGCTCGAGGTCGCCCACGCCGTCCTTGAAGCCGATGAGGTTTTCGTGGCGGTCCGCCAAGGTGGCCACCGTGGTGTCCTTGTAGATGGCGTTGGCCCGGTTGTAGATGATAACGCCCAGGGACGTTGCGTTGCAGACAGCGCTGACGTGCTCGGTCAGGCCGGCCTGGTCAGCTTCGGTCAGGTACGGGGGCAGCAGGAGGATGCCTTCGGCGCCAGCAGCCTCAGCAGCCTTGGCGTTCTCGATGGCCTGGACCGTGGAACCGCCGGCAGAGGCGAGGACAGGAACCTGGCCGCCCACTTCCTCCACAGCGGTGCGGACCACGCGCTCGGACTCCACCGCCGAAAGGGAAAAGCCCTCACCGGTGCCGCCGGCAGCAAACAGGCCCGCCACCGGGAAGCTCGCCTGCCAAGCCAGGTGCTTCCGGTAATTCTCCTCATCGAACTGCAGCTCTGCGTCGAACGAGGTCACAGGGAAGGACAGCAGGCCTTCCTTCAGAGTGTCCGCCAGTTCCTGGGGTGAATACTTTGCCACGGTTATGTCCTCTGGGTAATGCCGCTGTCGGCGTGATGTTGGTTGTCTTTAGATCGGGCGGGCAGTGTTATTCCTGTCCGAAAGCCTGGCTGCCCTGTGTTTATGACTCCAGGAACAGGTGAAGCATTGTTCAGGGGCGGGGGAGGAGGTCGGCCTTTACTGCGGTGACCGGACATCCGGCTTCGAGGATGACACGTTGGGCGGTGCTGCCGAGGAAAAGCTTTCCAACCGGAGACCGCCGCCGCACTCCAATGACGATCAGTTCAACTTCCTCCTCGTAGGAGGCATCGATCATCAGGTCCGCTGCGTCCGTGCCATCATTGGGACGAAGCGAGGCGGGTACTCCTGCAGCTCCCGCCGCGGTGATGGCAGCACGGATATCCGATTCTGCCTCTGCAGCCCCCTCACTCGCGAGGGGACCCATTATCTGCAAATCTGTCTTTCGCAGCGCTGCTTCCCGGATGGCAGCGCTAAGGGCGGCCCGGCCTTCCTGGCTGGAAACGTATCCCACTGCGACGCTCACAGCTGCACCGCTGTCAGCATTGAGCCGGTGGTGATGAAGGACCGCAGGTTGGCGAGGGTCAATTCGGCCATAGCCGTCCGTGTTTCATGAGTTCCGCTGCCCAAGTGCGGAAGGAGGACCACGTTGTCCAAGGCCAGAAGGTCTTCCGGAACCTTCGGCTCATCCGCGAAGACGTCTAAACCGGCGCCTGCCAGCCGTCCTGCCAGGAGAGCCGCCACCAGGGCCTCCTCGTCCACTACCGAGCCACGGGCAATATTGATCAGGTAGCCTTCCGGGCCTAATGCATTGAGGACCTCTACATCTACGAGCTTGGCCGAGTCGGGGCCACCCGCCGCCGCAACAATGAGCACGTCGCAGTCCGCCGCAAGTTCACGCGGGGATGCCTCGTAACGGTAGCTGACCCCTTCCACAGGGTTACGGCTGTGGTAGCTGATGTCACAGTCGAATCCTTCCAGCCTTCGGGCGATCACCCGGCCGATCCTGCCTAGACCGAGGATTCCAACCCGTTTGCCGCTGGCCTTGGTGGCCAGGGGAAAGTTGCCCTTGCTGAGCCAGTCGCCGCGGCGCACGAAGCGGTCCGAAGCGCTGATCCTACGCAGCACGTCCAGGTACAAGGCGATAGCGGTATCGGCCACGCAGTCATTGAGGACATCGGGGGTGTTGCTGACAGCAATACCCCGATCGGCTGCCTGGGCCATATCTGTAGTGTCATAACCAACCCCGAAGTTAATTACTGCCCGAAGATTGGGAAGAGCGCGCATCAGCTCCGGGCCCACTCCCACCTTCCCCGAGGTCACGGCAATTTCAAAGGACTCCCCGTTAAGCCGCAGGAAGTTCTCCCGCTCGCGGACGGAATCAGGCAGCCTTACTGCCCCGTAGTCGCTCAGAATCGAGTCTTGGACTATCGGCATAAGAGGCCCTACCTGGAGGACAGCGTTGTTCTTCATATCTGCACACTAGGTTTCACACCCATGCTGGTCCAACACGTAAATGGCATCGATCCATGCCCGAAGTGTATTGGTTAGGAAATCCGGCGGAAATACGCGGATTTCAGAGATACGCGCCAGCCTTCACACCCGCTCGGGCGGCCTTCGGGCCGCTTCCCGTCGTGCTGACGGGCCGCAACATCCTTGTGGCCCGACTCACACGTCGTCTAGCTTGAGTCCAGCGGGGCGCAAAAAGCACTCAATGTTGTTCCGTGCATGAGCACCTGATGCCGCAAGCATCGAATTCGGAGGAACCCAAAGATGTATTCTTCAAAACTGCCCTTCTCAGCCGCTGTCCTCAAATGGCCAGCCCTGGCATCCGTTGCGGTGCTGGGCCTGAGTGGGTGCACCGTTGCCAACACGGACGATGGCGGTGCTGCCGCCGCCACCGATACGGTCCGCGTGGTCCTTAGCCAGGAACCACCCACGCTGGAGGCGTGTGAATCGAACCTGACCTCCACCGGTGTTGTGGTCCGTTCGAACGTGACCGAGCCGCTGATCGAACGCAACCCGCAAAGCGGTGAACTGGAGCCCAAGCTCGCTACGGAGTGGAAGGCCACCAGCGACACGGAATGGACGCTCAAGCTGCGCGAAGGCGTGAACTTCCAGGACGGCACTCCCTTCAATGCCGAGGCAGCAGCCTTCACGATCGAACGGGCCGTCAACTCAAAGCTGGGCTGCAACGTGGAGGGCTACGTCTTCGGTGATGTTGACCTCGCCGTGAAGGCCGTCAACGCAACCACCCTTACTGTCACCACGCCCGAACCGGACCCCATCCTGCCGCTGCGGCTTTCCTTCCTTGAAGTGGTCCCGACGTCGACGAGCAGCACGGAAAAGGTCCGGGAACCCATCGGCACCGGCCCGTACAAAATCGATACCTGGGATGCCGGCCAGAAGATCACCCTGTCCAGTTGGGACGGTTACTGGGGTGACAAGCCGGCGTACGCCAAGGCCGAGTACCAGTGGCGCTCCGAAAGCTCCGTGCGTGCCGCGATGGTCACCAGCGGCGAAGCGGACGTGGCCATGGGACTGAGCCCGGACGACAACATCGGGGACCTCGGCGTGGACTACCCGAACAACGAAACCGTGGCCCTGCGGATGGACGCGAACGAAGCACCCTTCAATGACATCCGGGTCCGCCAGGCAGTCAACTTCGCCATCGACAAGGAAGGTATCGTCAGCTCGCTCTACCAGGGAAAGCACCAGGTGGCAGCGCAACTGGTTCCCGAAGGGATTGTTGGGCACAACTCCGAGTTGAAGGGCTGGCCCTTTGACTTGGACAAGGCCAAGTCCCTGGTGGCCGAAGCGAAGGCCGACGGTGTAGATACGTCGAAGCAAATCTCCCTGGTAGTGCGCAACGCCCAGTTCCCGAAGATCACCGAGCTGGCCCAGGTGCTGCAGGAACAGCTGACCCAGGCCGGTTTGAATGTGAAGCTCAAGATGCTCGAAACCAGCCAGCAGTTGACCTATCAGGTCCGGCCGTTCCCGGAGGATGAAGGAGATGTCGCCCTGATGATTCAGCACGGCAACCAGGCCGGCGACGCGGCGTTCACCGTGGACCAGTACATGCTGTCCACGGGAGCGCAGAGCTACTTCAGTACCCCTGAGTTTGACGCCATGATCAAGAAGGCGGACGCAGCTTCGGGCGATGAGCGCAAGAAGGCATTCGAGGACATCTTTGCGTACCAGAACGACAAGATTGTCCAGTTTGCCCACATCTCGCACCAGACGGGCATCCTCGGCGTTGCCAAGTCGGTGAATTACACGCCCAACTCGTCCAGCGGTGATGAGCTGCGTGTTTCGGAAATGACTCCGGCGAGCTAGCAATGACCTCGGGGAGAGAAGGACAGTCATGCTGATTTACTTGAGAAAGCGCATCGTTTCCAGCGCGTTGCCGCTGGTGGTGGTGATCGTGGGGGTGTTCGCACTGGCCAGGATGACCGGAAACCCGGCCAGCCTGTACCTGCCGCTGAACGCAACCCAGCAGATGCGGGATGATTTCACGGCCCGCAACGGCCTGGACCAACCCCTGCTGGTCCAGATGGCGGACTACTTCGGCGGCGTGCTGCGGCTGGACTTCGGGCAATCGCTCCGCACGGGGCAGGACGCCGCCGCCATGGCACTGCGGGCCTTCCCCGCAACGCTGCAGCTTGCGGCCACCACCATGGTGCTGGCCGTGGTGCTCGCCCTGGTGGTGGGCTGCTGGGCGGCATTGAAACCGAACGGCATCGCGGACCGCATCTCAAGTTTCATCTCCATGGCTGCCGCTTCCATCCCCGACTTCTGGCTGGCCATCGTGGGCATCTGGATTTTCGCCATCACCCTGGGCTGGCTGCCGACATCCGGTGTGTCGGGAGCCAGCGCCTGGGTGCTGCCCATCGCCACCCTGCTCCTGCGGCCGTTCGGCGTTCTGGTGCAGATCGTCCGCGGCTCCATGGTGTCCGCGCTCTCCGAGCCATACATCAAGCTGGCCCGGAGCCGCGGTGCCGGCGAGCTGCGGGTGGTCACCCACCACGCACTGCGCAACGCCGCCGCTCCGGCGCTTACCGTCGCAGGGGACCTGACCGTGGGCCTGGTGAACGGCGCGGTGGTGGTGGAAACGATCTTCGGTTGGCCGGGCATCGGCAAGCTCATGATCGACTCCATCCTGCAGCGGGACTTCGCCGTCCTGCAGGCAGCGGTGCTGCTCACCGCCGTCGCCATCTTTGCCCTGAACATCCTCATTGACATGGGCTACGCGCTGCTGGACGCACGCGTCCGTCCCGTGACGGTCAAGGCCTAGGAGTAACCATGACGAGCTCACTAACAGATGGTGCGGCACCGCAGCCATCGGCCGCCGCGCAGCCGCCCACCAAAAACACTGAGGACACCAAGGGTGGAAAGCCGGGCTTGTTCCGCCTCCTGCTCAAGGACCCCTTTGCCACCGTGTCTGCTTTGGTCCTGATCTTCGTGGGCCTGACAGCCCTCATCGGCCCCCCCCTCATGGGTGAACTGGCCACGAAACAGAATCTTTTGTTCGCCAACAAGGCTCCGTTCACATTTGCGCATGGCTGGGAGTACTTCCTGGGCAGCGATTCCCTGGGCCGCAGCATGCTCGCCCGGCTGGTCGTAGCGAGCCGGACGACCCTGTCTGTGGCACTGCCTGCTGTGGCCATTGCCCTGCTGATCGGCTCCCTGTGGGGCGTCTGGGCCGGGTATCACCGTGGATGGCGGGAGAACGTCTCCATGCGCATTGCAGACGTCATCCTGAGTTTTCCGTCCTTGCTGCTCGCCGTCGTGGTCCTATACATATTCAGCCCGAGCGCCGCGAACATCGTCCTGATTCTGGCCCTTACGCGTATTCCCATCTATCTGCGAACCGCACGGGCCGAATCGGCGGAGCTGCAAAGCAGGACATTTGTCGACGCGGCCCGCACCTTCGGTGCGAAGCCCAATGCCATCATCGTGCGGCATGTCATCCCTGTGGTGCTGCCGACGCTGCTGACCCTGGCAACCCTGGAGTTCTGCGCCGTGATGCTCGCCGAATCGTCCTTGAGCTTCCTGGGCATTGGCATCCAGCCGCCGGACGTCAGCTGGGGTCTGATGGTTTCGCAGGGCCGCCAGTACCTGCAGACCGCGTGGTGGCTGTCCATCTTCCCGGGCGTCGCCATTGTGATCACTACTATCGCTGCCAACGTCCTTGCCGCCTGGCTGCGCATTGCCACCGATCCGGCACAGCGTTGGCGCCTTGCACTTCCCCGTAAGCGGCTGATCGCCCGCATCCCAGTCAAGGAGGCAAAGCCGTGAAAACAGCTGCCGAACAAGCTCCCGCCACAGCAGCAGCCCACGCCGGAACATCGGCCGCCCAGGCCAAAGCCCACGACGTCGTCCTGCAGGTACAAGATCTCGCCGTGGACATCCGCACCCACCGCGGCACCATCCGTGCCGTTAACAGCGTGGCATTCGAGGCCCGGGCCGGCGAAACACTGGCGTTGCTCGGTGAATCGGGCTGCGGCAAATCCATGACCGCCAAAGCCCTGGCCGGGATCATGGACCCGGTCTGCGACCTCGCCGACGGACAAATCGTCCTCAACGGCACCGACCTTGCGGCACTGACCCCCAAGGAACGGCTCAAGTTCGCCGGGCCGGAACTGGGCATCGTCTTCCAGGATGCCCTCACGGCGTTGAACCCTGTATATACAGTCGGAACGCAACTCGGCGAGGCCTTCCGCATCCACCGCGGGCTGAATGCCAAGCAGGCACGGCTCGAGGCGATCGACCTGATGAAGCGGGTGGGCATTCCGGAGCCCGAGTCCCGGGTCAACTCCTACCCCCACCAGTTCTCCGGCGGCATGCGCCAGCGGATCCTCATCGCCATGGCCGTGGCCCTCAACCCGAGCCTGCTGATCGCTGATGAACCCACCACTGCACTGGACGTCACCGTCCAGGCACAGATCATGCAGCTGCTGCGCACGCTCCGCGAGGAGGGCCAGATGGCGGTCATCCTCATCACCCATGACCTCGCGGTGGTGGCGGAGGAAGCTGATTCCGTCGCTGTGATGTACGCCGGCAACGTGGTGGAGAGCGGACCGGTGGCCGAAGTGTTTGCCGACCCCCGGCATCCCTATACAAAGGGGCTGCTCGAATCCGTACCCGTCCACCTGGAACGCGGCGCGGAGCTGAACTCCATTCCCGGCAGCCCGCCGGAGCTCCACGACATCCCACCCGGCTGCGTTTACCAGTCGCGGTGCCCCATGGTGCAGGCCATCTGCCGGGCTGAGCGCCCGGCACTCCGCCCCGTGACGCCGCCCGTCTCTGGAGCGGGCGCTGCCGACGGCGCCGGACTTACTCCGGCACAGGACAGCCGGGCGATTACGCCCATTAGCGCGGAGGGACGGCCAGTCCGCGCCGCAGCCTGCCACTTCAGCGAGGAGATTAGCAATGGCTGAGCCGCTATTGACCATTGAGGGTCTGACCAAAACATTCCACGTGGCCAAAAGCGCCAGCGGCAACACCAAACTGAAAGCCCTGGACGGGATCAGCCTGACCGTGGGCCGGGGCGAAACCCTGGGGCTGGTGGGCGAGTCCGGGTGCGGCAAGTCCACCCTGGCCCGCACGCTGATGATGCTGGAAACCCCGGATGAGGGAACAGTCAGCTTTGAGGGGACCAACCCCTTCGGGCTGCGCGGCAAGGAGCTTCTGGGCTGGCGGCGGCGGGTGCAGATGGTCTTCCAGGACCCGTTCGCCTCCCTGAATGCGCGGATGAGCGCCGGCGACATCATCGCCGAGCCCTGGGCCACGCACCGGAGCCTGTACCCTACGTCCCGCGAACGCGACGCCCGGGTCCGGGAGCTCCTGCACATGGTGGGCCTGCGCCCGTCCGATGCCCGCAAATCGCCGCAGGAATTCTCCGGCGGCCAACGCCAGAGGATCGGAATTGCCCGCGCCCTGGCCCTGAACCCGGACGTCATCATCCTCGACGAACCCGTATCCGCCCTGGATCTCTCGGTCCAGGCGCAGGTCCTGAACCTGCTCAACGAGCTGCAGCGTGAACTCGGTGTCTCCTACATCTTCATCTCGCACGACCTGACGGTGGTCCGGCACGTAGCGGACCGGGTGGCAGTGATGTACCTGGGCAGGATCATCGAAACGGGGCAAACCGAGGAGGTCTTCGACCATCCCCGCCACCCTTACACCGCCGCCCTGATGTCGGCGTCCCCCAAGCTGGACGTGAGCGGGGCGAAACGCGACCGGATCGTCCTCAAGGGCGAGCTGCCCTCACCGCTGGATCCGCCGTCGGGCTGCCGCTTCCGCACCCGCTGCTGGCAGGCACAGGACATCTGTGCCAAAGTCTCGCCGGAACCTCAGGTCATCACCGCCCCTGACGGCCGGCGGCACAGCGCGGAATGCCACTTCCCGCTTGACTCCCTTAAGGGCCTGACCGGCGCTGCTGCCAGCGCCTTGTGACCGGCGAAGAGTATGCCGTCATAGCAGGGATCATCTTCCTGGCCGCCTGCCTGCAGGCATCCAGCGGCTTCGGCATGGGAATGCTGGCAGCGCCGGTGATCGCAATTATCGACCCGGCACTGTTGCCTGCCACGCTGATTCTCCTGGCCCTGCTGGTCACGGTGATGGTCACCGTGACGGAGCGGCAGAGCCTGGACCTGCGCGGGACGGGCTGGGCGCTGGCAGGCAGGCTCCCCGGCAGTGTCCTGGGGGCCTGGCTGGTGGCGGTGTCTTCAAAGGAAGGCCTGGCCTGGGTGGTGGTGGCCGTGGTGCTCACGGGCCTGGTCCTGGCCGGCAGGGGCTGGGCGCCCCGGCCCCGGCGCGTGAATTTGATCGCCGCGGGCGCCGCCTCCGGAATCATGGGAACGGCAACGTCCATCGGCGGCCCGCCCATGGCACTCGTCTGGCAGGGGCATGAGGGGCCACGCCTACGGGGCACCATGAGCGCCTTCTTTATGGTGGGCTCAATTATCTCTATGACAATGTTGTGGCTGGCCGGTGCCGTCACCCCGCACATGCTGGTCCTGGCGCTGTGGATGGTTCCGGCCGTTGTTGCCGGCTACGCTGCCTCGCGCTACGTCAACCGCTTCCTCAACCCGCGGCGACTCAGGGTGCTGGCCCTCGGCGCTTCCGCGCTGGGCAGCGTCCTGCTGATTCTGCAGTTGCTTCTGGCAGCCTAAGCAGCCGGCCGCCGGACCACGTTGCTGAGCTCCAGGCCGCGGGCCAGGCGCTCGATGTTGGCGGCGATGTCGCCTGCACGGCGCTCAAAGGTGATCCGGGCGTGGCCGGAGTGGTGGGGCGTCAGCACGGTGTTCTCCAACGAGGTGAACGGCAGCTCCGCCGGGGGGATCACGCCGTCGGCAGGTACTCCCCACCAGACGTCGATGCCCGCCCCCGCGATCTGCCGGTCCTTCAAGGCCGTATACAGGGCGGCCTGGTCCACCACTGGCCCGCGTGCCACATTGATCAGCACGGCCGAGGTTCTCATGGCAGCCAGCTCGGCTTCCCCGATCATTCCCGTGGTGTCCTCGTCCAGCGGCACGGTGACCACCACAACGTCGGAACCGGCCAGGAGCGTGTGCAGCTCTAGGTTCCCGCCCACCCAGTCCAGCTGTAACCCCTCGGGAAGGGCTGCGGCCGGGTTGCGCCGGACGGCCCGGACTTTCATTCCCATCAGGGCGGCCATCCGGGCCACCTCCGCGCCGATGGAGCCGAGGCCTACCAGCCCCAAGGTGAGGTCGGCGAGGACGGGGTGGAAGGGGACGTCCGGAGCTGTGGCAATGGTCCGCCACTGCCCGCTGCGTACCTCCCGGTCCGCCCTGGCGACGTTGCGGGTCAGCATCAGGGTGAGCATCAGGACGTGTTCGGCGATGGGCCGTGCGTGGTGGAACGTGTTGGCCACCGCGGCTGCGGGCGGCAGGTGCGGGAGGGCGATCTTGTCGTAGCCGGCGCCGGTCACGTGGACGAGGCGAAGGTTGCCGGCAGCCTCCGCTTCCGCGGCCGTGAGGGAAGAGCAGACGACGACGTCGGCACCCGCCAATGCGCGGCGTCGCCGTTCAGGGGACCAGGCCGCCGCCATGTCCCAGTGGTGCGCGCCGCCGTCGTACTTCAACCTGTCCTCAAACCTACTGATGATGGGATCAGTGACGACGATCCGCAGGGCTTCCGGACCCGCAGGGCCGTGCGCGCTCACCAGCGGGGACTCTGGAGCTCGTAGCCGGGGTGGAGGCGCTGCATGTAGCCGGTGTCGTCCCGGCTGCGAATGCCGCACTCGAGGTACTGCCGGTGCAGCCGTTCCAGGGCATCGCGGTCTATCTCGACACCGAGGCCGGGCGAGGTGGGGACCTGGACGGCCCCGTCCTTGAACGCCAGCACGCCGCCCTTGATGACGTCCTCGGCAGGGTCCTTCCAGGGCCAGTGGGTGTCGCACGCGTAGTCGAGGTTGGGGGTGGCCGACGCGAGGTGGACCATGGCGGCAAGGCTAATGCCCAGATGCGAATTTGAGTGCATCGAAAGGCCCAGGCCGAACGTCTCGGTGATGCCGGCCAGAAGCTGGCTTCGACGCAGGCCGCCCCAGAAATGGTGATCCGAGAGGATGACATCCACCGCTCCTGTCGCCAGCGCAGGAGCGACGTCGGCGAAACTCACCACGCACATGTTGGTTGCCAGAGGCATCTCCACCGCGCGACGCACAGCAGCCATGCCCTCAATGCCCGGAGTCGGGTCTTCGAGATACTCCAGAACGCCATTCAGTTCCTTGCCCACCCGGATGGAAGTCTCCACGGTCCAGGCGGCATTGGGGTCAATACGCAGCGGCATGTCGGGGAACTCGTTCCGCAGGGCCTGGATGGCTGCAATTTCCTCTTCCGGGGGAAAGACGCCGGCTTTCAGCTTGAGTGCGGCGCATCCGTAGCGGTCTACCATGGTCCGGGCCTGCCGAACAATTCCCGCAGGATCCAGGGCTTCACCCCAGACGTCGTCCTCCTGACCGGGGTGGCCCGCCCACTTGTAGAACAAATAACCGCTGAACTGCACGGCCTCACGGACTGCCCCGCCAAGGAGGTCGCTGACCGGCCGGCCAACGAGCTTGCCTTGAACGTCAAGGGCAGCAACGTCAAATGCTGACAGGACGCGGTCTGCTGTGCTTGAGCCGGTGACCATCCCGCTCATGCCGTGGCCGCCCTGGCTATTATCCTGCTGCAATGACTGCGCGATCCGTTTTCTCAGCT
The DNA here is from genome assembly GCF_018613855.1 of Arthrobacter sp. ISL-30. Taxonomy (GTDB): domain Bacteria; phylum Actinomycetota; class Actinomycetes; order Actinomycetales; family Micrococcaceae; genus Arthrobacter. The sequence goes on along the minus strand of NZ_JAGGPK010000054.1, from coordinate 43,164 downwards.
GGTTAATATTGAAGATGTCCGTCCCCGGCAGGGCGGCGGCCGCCAGCTGCAGCCGGCCAATATGGCGCGCATCCCCGTAGGTCTCACCGAAACCGGAAACTCCCGCGTCAGTCTGTACCTCCACAATGGCCCTCAAGGCGAACGGCTCGTGGATGCCCACAGTGTTCAGAAGCGGTGGATCCTTGAAAGCCACGGGCGTGATCAGGACGGCCGTGATCCTGGCTTGGTTGAGGTGGTTAGAGGGATTGTATGCGTTCACTGCAGGTACTCCTCACGGTCGGGGATGCTAAGTGTGCTCCCGATCACCGACCCTATGGGAAACTATTTATTCAAGTCCAAGCTAATTTGGGCACTCAACCATTCAGTAAGGGTATGGATGTTTTCGTTGCCGCAGCTAGAAGCATTTGTGGCCGTCGCCGAGGAACTGCACTTTGGTGCCGCAGCGGAACGCCTCAACATGACGCAGCCTCCTTTGAGCCGACAGATACAGATGCTTGAGAAGAAGCTGAATACTTCACTGTTCAGTCGGACCAGCCGCAAGGTGGAACTTACTGCCGCCGGGGCGACGTTGCTGCCGCGGGCCCGGCAAATCCTGGATATGTGCATCAAGACTGATCTTGATGTGCGCCGGGTTTCCTCCGGACAGGCTGGTGTGATCACTGTCGGTTATACAGCTATTGCCGGGCAAAGTGCCTTGCCTGTGATGTTGCGGCGGGCAGCGGAGGGGATGCCGGGAGTCTCCTTTGTCCTTCGTGAACTCGTCTCAACTGATCAAATGGACGGGCTTCTCAAAGGGACGGTAGACATTGGCCTGCTGCGTCCCATCGTGGGCCGGCCGGGCGTGGTATCCAGACCACTTATGAAGGACCGGATGGTGGTGGCGCTGCCCGAGGGAAGCTCACTGCTTGGCACTACAGGAGTACCTGCGGGCCAACCGCTGCCGCTGGGATCCTTGGACAGGAGGCCCTTGCTGATGTATTCCACCCAGGAAGCGCGCTACTTCCACGACCTCGTACTGCGGCTGTTCGCCAGCGCCGGAGCCCACGCCAATATCACCCAATATGCCAGCCAGGTCCCGGCTCTTCTCGCGTTTGTCCAGGCGGGCCTCGGCGTGGCCTTGGTGCCTGCCTCCGCGATGGCTTTCGCGCCTCCAGGAGTGGAATTCTACGAAATTGACGGGCGGCATGGCATGCGGGAATTGAACCGCGTGGAGCTGGATCTGGCGTGGAACGAGGAGACTTCCAATCCTGCAGTACTGAAACTCCTTCAGCTGATCGAGCCTGTGTGGCAGGAAAGCATGCCTGGTTGAACACGGGCCCCAACCCTGACCAAGACCAAGCACCTCTGGGACGAATGCTGCCTTGTTCCGCCGTTTATCTGCACCGGAGGCGAGGCTTGTAGCGTCGGCCTTCCTGCACGGCCCCGCTGAGGAACTTGAACTTATCTCTTGTAGCAGACGCCACCCTTTTCGATGGTGTCGGCGCCCGAGCGGCCAGAACCCCCGGTGAATCTGGCTTGTGCTCCAGAGGAGTCTCCCGGGGGCTGAACATTGAACCTCTGACCGAACGCCGGCAGTCCGGCGATACATGCCCCTCACGGGGCCGGACCCCCTGCCGGCACCCGAGCCGGTGCGGCTCACGTAAACCTGAGCCGCACCGCAGGAGAGTAAGCATGAACGGGAACTGCATACCCTTGATGGGCTTATCGCACCGACCGACGCAAGATGCCACGGGCTGGGCCACGGCCACGGACTTTTACCCCAAGCCAGCCACAACGAAATGCCTCAGCCAACGACGTCAGTAGCAATCACACCGTCAGATCGTCGTGATTCCGGCTCAGCCGGCAGGTTTGATTTCCGCGAGGCGCAGTTCGTCACCGGATGCTGAGTTCGGTTCGTAGTCCACTTTTGAAGACTTGCCTAGGACCCCTGATCGGTGCGAAATGTGCGCAAACTGAACGACTTCCTCATTTTGGTACTTGAAGACGTCTTCGTAGGCTCGCTGCCGTTCTTCGCCGGACTCCTGTGATGCCCGCTCGATCAAGGCATCCAGCTTCTGTGTGCCGAAGGTGCTCTGTGCACCTTTACTGCCCATGTACTGACCCACGGTGAAAGCGGCATCGCCGGCCTGATTCCCGTGCTGGACCAGCACCGCAATGGCGCCTTCGTTTTTTACGAACGGCTGGGTCTGGTACTGAACCTTTTGTTTGTCATCCACCATTTTGAGGACCGGATTCAATCCGGCCTGGCTGATCTGCTCCTGAAGGACCTGGGCCAGTTCGTCGATCTTCGGGAACTGGCCGCCTTTGACGATAATGGTAATTTTCTCGTCGACCGGCACCCCATCGGCTTTCGCCTCAGCCACGAGTTCCTTCGCCTTGTCCAGGTCGAACTCCCAGGGCTTCAACTCCGGGTTGTGACCTACAATTCCTTCCGGGACAAGTTGAGCGGCGGCAACGTCCGAATTTTGGTACAGACCGGCGACTATTCCTTCCTTGTCGATTGCGTAATTAATTGCTCGACGCACCCGGATGTCGTTCAGCGGGGCAATGTCGCCGCTGAAGCGCAGTGCCACGGTCTCGTTATTCGGATACGCCACGCCGAGTTCGCCTGCGCCATCCTCCGGACCTAAGCCCATGGCCAGGTCGGCCTCTCCGCTGGTTACCATAGCAGCGCGAACGGTACCCACGGACCGCCACTGGTACTCGGCCTTTTGGTAGGCGGGGCGTTCGCCCCAGTATCCCTCGTAGCTTTGGAGCGTGAGCTTACTGCCAACGTCCCACTTATCGATGCGGTAGGGCCCGGTGCCAGCTGGTTCACGGACCTTGTCTGCAGCGTCGGTTGAAGGAGAAACCATCTCCAGGAAGGAAAGCCGTAACGGCAGAATCGGATCCGGCTGAGCAGTAGTCACCTTCAGCGTTGTCTCGTCAACAACTTCGAGGCCAAGGTCATCATCGCCGAACACGTACCCTTCCACATTGCACGCCAGATCGGAATTCACGGCGCGATCAATCGAAAAGGCGGCTGCCTCCGCATCGAAGGAGGCCCCGTCGTGGAAGGTTACGTCAGGGCGCAGAGTGAAAGTCCATTCCTTCTCTCCTGTTGCCTCCCAACCCGTGGCCAGCAGAGGCTCCAGATCACCCGTGGTCGGATTGCGTTCTACCAAAGGCTCAGTGATGTTCGAACGTACTACTACGCCGACTGCGGTGAGGTTAGCGTCACAGGCTTCCAAGGTGGGTGGTTCCTCGGCCAGGACGATATGCAAAGCGCCTTCTGTCCCCGCGCTGCCGTTAGCCGCTTCCCCCGATCCGGCTACCGTGCAGGCACTGAGCAAAAGTACTCCGCCCACTGCTGCCGCAGGCAAAGCGGTTCTCTTTCTGATCAAAGATCTACGCCGAGAAGAAGAAGACATCATTGGTTCCTCCAAAGTTTGGTTGCGCAGACCATTCCCCCATTTGTGCTCAGCGTCTGCTACCAAGCTGGAGTACTGCAAAAGTCAGTGTGCGTTGCGACCTCCCTCAGATCCATTTCATGCACGGGACCGCCCGGCAGTGGATCCGGTTGTTCCTGAACGACTCGCACGAGGGGCCCCGCTTCAGGAAGTGTGGCACTTCACAACTTCACCTTAGAATGCAGGTCTATACAGATCCAAGTCGTAAGTAGCATAGATCCATACTGAAAATGAATCGAAAAATGAACTCCAGAAGAGCGAACGCAGGTTTGACGTGTTTGGGATCCCCGCGTACGTAAGTGGCAAATCACAACCTGCGAGGCGTCCTGCAGGGCAGGGACTGAGAACGCCAGCACGGGAAACAGGAAAGGCTCCGTACCGAACTGAACTGCTCCCCAGAAGTTGGAGTGGCCAAATAGGAGCCCAACCGCAAGGGCCTGAGTAGATGTAGACGTCGGCACGAAGCTGGTCTGACCTGTGGAAACGCACAATTCCTTCATGCCTGTGGCTTGCCAGCCTAGTTGGTGAGACTGACAACCCCATTTGCGAGCCGACGAGCAGCGCTGACCGCGAGAACGCGCCTGTCTGAGCAGACCGCGAGCGGCTCGCGTTTGTCACGGGAAGTGGCAAAAGTTCGATTCCAGCGGCGGTTGGGAGTGTTCTGCGCCCCGCGGCCAAGTGGCGCCAGGTCCGACGTGCCAGGCGGCCTGCCAAAAGCTTGCTGAATTCGCCAGATCGTCTGGCAATTCGCCACCTATGGTGGCAATCAACAATACCCGGGAATTTGCGCAGCCACTTCTACCCCCGTGGTTCAAAAGCCGATAATGGACATTTCGCCAACCTGACTGCGCTCCAAGAAGCTCGCTCCGGCGACTCTGATCCGTCTTCGACTGGGGCCAATTCGGGTTATCCACGGCTGAGAATCGGGGAGCCTAGGGGGTGCTACCTGGCAGCAGCAGCGGGTGGATAACCTCTGAGAATTGTCCCCGGCTGTGGGCGGACGAACGGGACTTTCCGTTTAGATAGATCAATTCCGGTTATTCAAGGACCAGGCAAGGAGCCGTGTGTCAGCTTTGGGTGTGGTCTAAATGAACTACCAGTCCCGTCGCTGCGCCTTAGTCTTTGGTTAGCACCGCAATTGCACGGCGTCCGAGGCTGCCCACGACGTGCCGGTGCATGATTTCCCGGGCTCGAATCGGGTCACCGCTTATGACTGCGTCGGCAATCTGGGTGTGTTCTTCCTGGACGCGGAGGCGGTCTTTTTCTGAGTCCTTTTGGCCCTGCAGTCCTATCTGCCTGTAGCGGTCAGCCTTGTCCCAGAGGCCTTCGAGGATGCCGATGAGGAGGGGGTTGTGGGAGGCCGTGTAGATGGCGCGGTGAAATTCGCGGTGGGCTGTCATTGCCGCGAGGTCGGCGGCGTCGTGCAAGGGTGTCAATTGCTTGAGCGCCTGCTCGATGTCAGCGACGTCTGCCGATGTTCGGCTTTCCGCTGCGAGGCCCGCTGCCAATGGGTCCAGGTTTTCGCGGATGACGTAGAGATTCTTGGCTTCTTCCGGGGTGAGGGAAGCTACCCGAGCGTCACTGTGGGACTTGAGTTCCACCATGCCCTCGGCTGCAAGGCGTCGCAGTGCCTCGCGCAGCGGTGTGGTGCTGACGCCAATTTCCTGTGCCAGCCTCGCCTGGCTCAGCACTGAGCCCTGCTCGATGTCCCCGGTCAGGATGCGCCGGCGCAATTCCTCGTACGCATAAGCGTTCTTGGTGAGTATGGGGGAAGCCTGTGCCACCTGTTGCTCCTTCGTGCTGTGGGGTCATCCCCGGTTATCGTGCCGAAACCACCGTCCACGTTACGGCCTATAACTTCTGCCTAATTCTGTCACCGTCCGTAAGGTGCCGAGTTGCAACGCCCCTGGACAGCTCCTCCTTCTACGCCGCGCTTGACAACAGCCTATAGGTTATAAGCTATAGTAGGTGAGGCGGATCACAGCAGTGGTTATGCCGCACCATTCCGTTGCATTGCTCAAAGGAGAGACAACCATGACGGTGTCTACACCCCGCTCCAGCTCCCAGCCCAAATCCCGGATGTTCGCCAGGTACGCCGCCGTCGGCGTCGCCTCAGCCCTCGCCCTAACCCTCGGTGCCTGCGGAGGTTCCGCGCCTGCAGGCACCCCCGCTCCGGAAAATTCGATTGCAGCCGGCCAGTACCCCGAGTACTACCCGGCGGACTACAAGGAACTCGTGGCTGCGGCAGAGAAGGAAGGCGGCCAGCTGACCGTCTACTCGAACACCGACCAGGAAAACTGGGCGCCCGTGTTCCGCGACTTCAAAAAGAAGTACCCGTTCATCAAGGACATTTCGGCCAACAACCTTGGCTCTGACGAGGTCTTCCAGCGTGTGTTGAGCGAAAACGCGACCGGAAACTCACCGGCAGACATCCTGGTCACCAACGCCGCCGGCGCCTGGGCAGACTTCGCTGGACGCGGAGACGTCCTGACCCAGTACACATCCCCTGAGCTGGCAGAGGTCCCGGAATTCGCGAACCTGCTGCCCGGCGTCACCGCCATGTCCGCAGACGCGATGACGGTCGCCTACAACACGGCCCTGATGACCGAGGCGCCCACCGGTCTTGACTCACTCGCGGAACAGGCCAAGGCAAACCCGGCCCAGTTCCAGGACAAGATCGGCATCCGCGACATCAAGGGCGCTTTTGGCTTCACGATCTTTCACGCCCTGACAAAGAACAAGCCGGAGACATGGGACTCCCTGGCCACTATCCTTCCCCTTTCACGACCGGAGAGCTCTTCGGCCACTGACAAGATCCTGGCTGGCGAATACGTCGCCGGCGCCTTGGTCAGCGCCGCTCCTGCCTTCCCGGTAGTGAAGGATTCCGGTGGACTGTTCGAGATTGTTTTGCCCAAGGACGGCACGGTGGTTCTGCCCCGCGGCCTTGGTATCGCGGCCAAGGCGCCGCACCCGGCCACCGCAAAGCTCTTCATGGACTTCACCCTTTCGGCTGAAGGCCAGCAGGCCGTCCAGGAAGGCGGACTCTCCTCGTTCCGCGACGGGGTGAAGCCTGTCGAATTCACCTACACGTACGCCGACATCATCAAGGAAGTGGGCGAGGAAAACATTATCTCCGTCCCCTACGAGAAGGTCTCCGACGCCGAAACCGCAGCCTTCACCGAGCGCTGGAACAGCCTCAAAAAATAAGTACCCGTGACTGACCAGCAAGGACCGGAACCCACCCCATGACAACAATCCCCGAAACCAGACCAGCGGCGCAGGCTACTGTGCCTCGGCCGGAATATCCGGCTCCGAAATACCGCAGGATCCTCGGCGCCGACCGCAGCCAGCTGCTTTTCTGGGCAACCATCATCATCTTGGCGCTCCTGGTCCTTGCACCTGTGGTCCCCACGCTCTACCAGTCGGTGCTGGACCGCCCTCTTTACGAGGAGGGCGGTCTGTTCACCACAGAAAACTTCACCCGGCTCTTCACCGAGGCCAACTTTGGATCCGTAGCCCTGAACACCATCCTGTTCGCCGTCATGACAACGGTCATGACCCTCCTGATCGCCGTGCCCATGGCCATCGTGGTCATCCGCACCAACATCCCTGGCCGGAAGTTCTTCGGAGCAGCCATGCAGTGGCCATTCTTCATCTCATCCCTGATCCTGGGCTTTGGCTGGATCACCATGTACGGCCCGGCCGGCTTCGCCAGCGTGGAAGTCCGCCGCGTCCTGGGGTTCCTCCCCTGGGACCTCTACACCCTGCCGGGCATGGCACTGACAGAGGCAGTAGCACTTGCCCCGATCGCCTACCTCTTCTGTGCCAACGCCCTGCGCAATTCCGATGCTTCCCTCGAAGGCGCCGCCCAAACCGTCGGCGCCGGACCTTTCCGGATTCTGTGGTCCGTGATCATCCCAATGCTCCGCCCACCCATCGTGTACAGCTCCGTGCTGGTCTTCAGCATGTCCATCGAAACCCTCTCCATTCCACTGCTCTATGGCCAGCCAGTAGACATCACCGTCTTTGCCACGTTCCTATACAAGAACGGACTCCAGTCCGTGGACCCGGACTACGGCATCCTCGGCGCGGCATCGGTGATTATCCTGCTGGTGACAGTCCTGCTCGTCGCCGTCCAGGCCAAGCTGCTCAAGGACGCTAGGCGCTTCGTATCCGTCCGCGGCAAGGCCACCCGGCCCCGCCTGCTGGACCTCGGCTGGATCAAATGGCTCGCCGTCGCGTTCATCACCATCTACGTCGTTATCGGCGCGCTGATCCCGATCCTGGGCCTGGTCATGCGGTCCTTCACCAAGATCTTCACCCCGCTGCAGAACCCGCTGCTCTCCCTGACCATGGGCAACTACCAGCGCATCTTCGAATTCCCGGCCTACGTCGGCTCGATCCGCAACAGCCTCATCGTCGCCGGCGTCGGAGCGGTCCTGGTCAGCGTCCTGGCCGTCGTCGCCGTCGTCGTCTCCAAGCGCTCCACCTTTCGGTACCGCAAGGTCATCGAATACCTGGCCCTGGCCCCTCAGGCCATGCCCGGCCTGATCATCGGCATCGGCCTTTTCTGGGCCTTCGCATTCCTCCCGTTCAACATGGGCTCCCTGCTCCAAGGCACCATCTGGGCCATCATCATCGGCTTCGGACTCCGCGCCCTGCCCAGCGCCTTCGGCTCCATCTCACCCGCTGTCATGCAGATCGGTGAGGAACTGGACAACGCCGCCCGCGTCAACGGAGCGGACTGGTTGAAGATGTTCCTCCGGATCCTCGTCAAGCTCCTCACCCCCGCTTTCGTGGCGGCCATGGTCCTGACCTTCGTGGTGATGATGAAGGAATATTCCCCGGCGATCTTCCTCGGCTCCGCCGACACGGCAGTCATTGGCACCACCATGCTCGAGCTCTGGGTCCAGGGCAACACCGGATCGGTGGCCGCCCTGGCCACCATCCAGATCGTTATCACCGCAGTCTTCGTCGGCATCGCCGGCCTGCTCACGAAAGGTAAGAAAGATGCCTGATGTCGCCGTCAAAAACCTCCGTAAAGACTTCGGAGGACTCACCGTCCTCCACGAGGTGAGTTTCACCATCAAGGACGGGGAGTTCTTCACCCTGCTGGGCCCTTCCGGTTGCGGTAAGTCCACCACCTTGTCCTGCCTCGCCGGCCTGGAACAACCCACCTCAGGCTCCATCGCGGTGGGAGACACCGTTCTGGTCGATGACTCCTCCAACAAGTTCGTGCCGCCCGAAGAGCGCAACCTGGGCATGGTGTTCCAGTCCTACGCGCTCTGGCCGCACATGACCCTGGCGGAGAACCTGGCCATGCCACTGAACATCCGCAAGGTGTCCAAGGCCGAGCAAAAAACCCTCATCCACGACGCCCTGGACAAGGTGGGCCTGGCCCACCTTGCCCACCGCTACCCGCACCAACTCTCCGGCGGCCAGCAACAGCGCGTCGCCCTGGCCCGTGCCCTGGTGTACTCACCCAAGGTCCTCCTCCTGGACGAACCGCTGTCCAACCTTGACGCCAAACTCCGCGAACAGGCCCGCGTCTGGCTCAAGCGCCTCCAGTCAGAACTCGGCATCACCACCGTGTACGTCACCCACGACCAGGAAGAAGCGCTGGCCATGAGCGACCGCATTGCGGTCATGTCCAACGGGCACATGCTCCAGGTCGCCCCGCCCCACGAGATCTACGAACGCCCCGCCACCGCGGAAGTCGCCGCCTTCATCGGCCGCTCCAACTTCATCGACGGCACCGTGGTATCAGCCCTCGGCGGAGCCGCCACTGTCCGTCTCGAAGAGAGCGGCGAGACCATCAACGTCGCCGTCAGCGACGACGCAGCCACCGGGGACCTCGTCACCGTGGCCTTCCGGCCGGAGAAGGTCTTCCTCACCAACCGGGGCGCCGAGGTGCCCGCCGATGCCATCGTCCTCAATGCCGACATCATGACGACCTCCTACGTGGGCTCACGCTATGAATACGACCTCAAATACGGCAGCAAAACCCTCCTGGTCGACAGCACCACCGGCGGTCTTACCGGAGCGGTCCGGCTCGTGGTCCCGGCGGAGGCCGTGCGCCTCTACCCCCGCGCGGACGTCGTCTCCAAAGACGTCGCCGAACTGATGGCCGTCACACACTAGGCAGTTCCCGGCGGGGAAGCTGGCCCTGTGCAACTTCCCCGCCGGCCCAAAAATTCCACGTCATCAGCACTGAACGCAGAGGTCACAGCCTCTAAATTAGCCAGGCCAGATCCTGTTCCAGAAAGTGTCCCTCATGAGTATTGCCACCGCAGGTTTCAATCCCTCCGTAACCCACCTCGAAGTCAACGGCGAGGTGCTCCGCGCGGTTGACATTGAGGGTGCTTTCGGGCCGGACTATGCGCGCCTGCCCATCGTCCTGAGGCTGTTGGCCGAGAACGTCCAGCGGAACATGACCGGGCACGAACGGGAGCTCGCCATGGACGCCTTGCGCCGCTGGCTGGACACCGGGACCAGCACCGCCGAAATTGAGTTCCTGCCCACCAGGGTGCTCATGCACGACACCACCAGCACCCCAGCCCTGGTGGACATCGCCGCGATGCGTGACACCCTGGCCGAATGCGGCGCGGACCCGATGGAACTGAACCCGCTGCTGCGGGTGGACGTCTCGATTGACCACTCGCTGGCCGTGGAGGAATACGGGCGCCCGGATGCGCCCGCACGGAACATCAAGCACGAGATCCGCCGGAACCGGGAACGCTACCAGTTCCTGAAATGGGCCTCGAAAGCCATGCACGATGTTCACATCAACCCGCCCGGCACGGGCATCATGCACACCATCAACCTCGAACAGCTCGCCACCGTGGTGACCACTATCGACAAGGACGGTAACCGGTGGGCCGTGCCGGACATGATGGTGGGCACCGACAGCCACACGCCCATGATCAACGGACTCGGAGTTCTCGGCTGGGGAGTGGGCGGCCTGGAAGCCCAGACGGTCATGTTCGGCATGCCCGCCACCTTGCGGATCCCGGACGTCGTGGGGGTCAGGCTCACCGGTGAGCTCCGAACCGGCACCCTCGCCACTGACCTGGCCCTGACGATCACGCACCGCCTCCGCGAAGTGGGCGTCACGGGTGAGTTTGTTGAGTTCTTCGGCCCTGGCGTCTCAACGCTGACGGTGGGGGAGCGGGCCGTCGTCGCAAATATGGCACCCGAGTACGGTGCCACCACCGGGTACTTCCCGATCGACACGATGGCGCTGGACTACCTCGCGGGCACCGGCCGCACGGCGGAGCAGACGCGCCTCGTCGAGGCCTACGCCCGGCAGGCAGGAATCTGGTTCGACCCGGAAGCAAGCCCCGTCTACACGCGGGTGATCGACGTGGACCTGTCCACCATTGCCATGCACGCCGCCGGCCCCCGCCGTCCCCAGGACCTTCTGCCCTACGGCGGTCTCCGTAACGCCCTGGAACAGGAGGCCGGACCCAGATTCCCCGGAAGCGGGCCGCTGCCGGAGTTCCCCGTTGCCCTGGCCGCGATCACCAGCTGCACCAACACGTCGGACCCGCGCCTGCTGATCGCCGCCGGACTTCTGGCCCGGAACGCTAAGAAGTTCGGCCTGAAAGTCCCCGACTGGGTCAAGACCTCCCTCGCACCCGGTTCACCCGCCGCTGCCAGCTACCTCAAGCGCGCCGACCTGACGGACGACCTCGCCTCCGTCGGCTTCGACATTGTCGGTTTCGGCTGCACGACCTGCATTGGCAACCCCGGACCCCTGACGCCGGTGGTTGCCACGGCGCAGAACGACGGCGGGAGCGAACCTGTCGCCATCCTCTCCGGCAACCGGAACTTCCCCGGCCGGGTGCACCCCGACGTCGAACTCAGCTTCATCATGTCCCCGCCCCTCGTCGTGGCCTTCGCCCTGGCCGGCGACGCCAAACGGGACCTCAGCACCGAGCCCCTGCAGCACCTGGAGGACGGCACACCCGTCTACCTCGAGGACCTGTGGCCCACCCGCGAAGAGATTGACGCGCTGGTACTGAAAGCCAACGACCCCGCTGACTTCCGTCGCGACTTCATGATCGCCAGCCGGGATCCGCAGTGGCGCCGGGTCGAGGCCCCCGACGGTGCGCAGTACCCCTGGGATCCGGCGTCGACCATCCTGCGCAGGCCGCCGTTCGCGGCGATGACAGAGGGCAGCCTCCTGGGCGGCTTCACAGCCCATCCGCTCCTGGTCCTCGGCGATGACATCACCACGGACCACATCTCCCCGGCCAGCGCCATCCCGCCGAACAGCGATGTGGCGGACTTCCTGGTGGACAGGGGAGAGGACAGGGCTGACCTGAACGTCTTTGCGTCGCGCCGCGGCAACTGGGAGGTCATGGTCCGCGGCGCCTTCCACGCCAAATCGGTCAAAAACCTCCTCCACCCTGGTGCGCCTGTCGCGCAGACCATTCACTCACCGTCAGGTGAAACAATGCCCATTTGGGACGCCGCCCAGCGGTACCACGAAGAGGGCGAATCCGTGGTCATGGTGGCAGGGGAGCGGTACGGCATGGGGTCCTCCCGTGACTGGGCTGCCAAAGCCCAGAGGCTCCTCGGTGTACGGGCAGTTATCGCGGCCAGCTTCGAACGGATTCACCGCTCCAACCTCATCGGCATGGGCATCCTCCCGCTCGTGATGCCAGCGGATATGAGGGACAAACTCCTCAGCCTTGAACCCGGAGACCGGATCAGGTTCGACGCCGCCGAAGAGCGCATCCACCCCCGCGCCGAGATCACAGCGGCGATCCTCCGTACGGACGGAACGGAAGAGCCGTTCACCGCCGCAGCTGCCGTGGAAACCGGACTTGAATGCGAGCTCCTCGCCGTGGGCGGCGTGATCCCCATGATCCTCCGCAGGACCCTGAACCAGGCAAAAAGCTGATGCTGCACCCAGCGCGCCACGAGAACAAGGAGCCTGCCATGGCTAGGCCTAACCATTACACGGCCAGTTTCCGGTCGGGGACGCCCCGGCATGCCCAGCTGGAACCGGTACTGAACTGGACAAAGCTCGCCCGCCAGGACGATCTTGAGCTCGTGCACCGGAACGGCAAGACCCTGACCACGGGCCGAGTCGACATGCTCGCTTTGGACGGCAGCGTCTTCTGGCTGATCCAGGACGACGGCAAAGGCCGGGCAATGTTCCTGCCGGACGACGACGTCCTGGTCTTCAGGCACAAGCGCGCGGGCAACAGGCCAAAAGTTTAGACTCCCGCAAGCCCCACACCAGCAAGGAAATTATGAGTACGTTCGAGAAAATTGATGTCGTGGGTTCCGTGGTGGAGCTCGACGGCGACGAAATGACCCACATCCTGTGGCAGTTCATCAAGGACTGCCTAATCACCCCTTACTTGAACATCAAGCTGGAAAGTTTTGACCTGTCCTTGGAGAACCGGGACGCGACCGATGACCAGGTGACCATGGATGCCGCGCATGCTATCCGTGAGCACAAGGTCGGCGTCAAGTGCGCCACCATCACCCCCGACGAAGGCCGGGTGCGGGAATTCGGGCTGAAAAAGATGTTGCCATCGCCCAACGGAACAGTCCGCAACGTCCTGGGCGGCGTCCTGTTCCGCGAACCGATCATCATCTCCAACATCCCCCGGCTGGTTGCCGGCTGGAACAAACCCATCATCATCGGCCGGCACGCCTTTGGCGACCAATACCGGGCCACCAACTTCAAGGTCCCCGGACCGGGGACGCTCACAATGACGTTTACCCCCGCCGACGGCGGGGAGGAGATCCGGCAGGAAGTGGTCACCTATCCGGAGGGAGGCGGCGTGGCAATGGGCATGTATAACTTCAACGACTCCATCCGCGACTTCGCCCGCGCGTCCTTCTCCTACGGGCTGCAGCGGAACTACCCCGTCTACCTGTCCACGAAGAACACCATCCTCAAGGCCTACGACGGGCAGTTCAAGGACCTGTTCCAGGAGGTTTTCGATGCCGAGTTCAAGGACCGGTTCGACGCCGCCGGGCTGGGTTACGAGCACCGTCTGATTGATGACATGGTTGCCTCAGCCCTGAGATGGGAAGGTGGCTACATTTGGGCCTGCAAGAACTACGACGGCGACGTCCAGTCAGACATCGTCGCCCAGGGGTTCGGTTCCCTCGGCCTAATGACGTCAGTGCTCATGACACCCGACGGCAGCACCGTAGTAGCCGAGGCCGCCCATGGCACGGTCACGCGGCACTACCGTCAGCACCAGCAGGGCAAACCCACCTCCACCAACCCTATCGCCTGCATCTTTGCGTGGACCGGCGCGCTCCGGCACCGCGGCAAGCTGGACCAGACGCCGGACGTGATCCGCTTCGCCGAAACCCTGGAAGCTGTTGTTATCAAGACTGTTGAATCCGGGGCAATGACCAAAGACCTGGCGCTCTTGATTGGGCCGGAACAGCCGTTCCTGTCAACAGAAGAGTTCCTTGGAACCGTCGATGCCCGCCTTGCAGCATCACTCCTGCCGGTCACCGCTTAGGTTCACGCCGGTACACGAACATGAAGAAAAGGAAGCACCTTGCCTGAATCCAAGAAGTATCAGCTGGCTGTCCTGAACGGTGATGGCATTGGCCCGGAGATCGTGCCCGCATCGGTGCAGATTTTGGATGCCGCGATGGCCGCCGCGGGCGCTCTCGCCATTGCCTGGACCCAGCTCCCGTTGGGCCGGACCGCGATCGACACACACGGCATGCCCGTCTCGGAAGAAACCCTCGAAGCGCTGAACACCGTGGACGGCTGGCTCCTGGGCCCGCACGATTCCGCGTCCTACCCGGAACCGCACAAGTCCGCGTTGAACCCCTCCGGCACGATCCGCAAGCACTTCGGCCTGTTCGCGAACATCCGCCCCTCCAAGGCGTTCCCGGGCGGGAACGCCATCGTCGAGGGCACCGATCTGGTCATCGTGCGTGAAAACACCGAAGGCTTCTACGCTGACCGGAACACCTTCGCCGGTACCGGCGAATTCATGCCCACCCCCGACGTGGCCATCATGCACGGCATCATCACCCGCGCCGCGACCGAACGCATCGCCCATTCAGCGTTCCAGCTCGCCCAGTCCCGGACCAAGCAGCTGACCATCGTGCACAAAGCCAACGTCCTGAAGATGACCACAGGCCTGTTCCGCGATGTCTGCAAGGAAGTAGCCTTCCAGTACCCGGACGTGTCCGTGAACGACTTCCACATCGACGCGATGACCGTGCACCTGGTCCGCCGCGCGAACATATTCGACGTCATCGTCACCGAGAACATGTTCGGGGACATCCTCTCGGACCTCGCCGGTGAAGTCGCCGGATCCCTGGGCATCGCCCCGTCGATCAACTCCTCCAACACCCACGCCATGGCCCAGGCCTCCCACGGGTCCGCCCCGGACATCGCCGGGAAGAACATCGCCAACCCCACCGCGATGATCCTATCCTCCGCAATGCTCCTGCGCTGGCTCGGCGCCAAATTCGGCGACGCAAAGGTCCTTCAGGCCGCCGAACTCGTCGAAAAAGCCATCGAAGCCACCGTCCTGGACGGCACCACGACCAAGGACATGGGCGGCACCTCCGGCACCAGCGAATTCGCGGACGCCATCGCCGCCCGCATCACCACCGCCACCCACGTATAGCCAACTCAGCACAAGCTACTGGCCCGAGCTCCGGGAAGCCTGTCGCTGCGTCATTGAGGCGGTTAGCTGACCCGAAATTTTTGATGCTGTTCCTTTGAGGTGATCCCGCATACGGCAACGCCGACAATGGATATTCCGTCAGCCTCGCAAGGCTCGGACAAGCTGTGCTGGTTGACGCTGTTCCGTCCATAGTTGGGGTCAATTCGGGTTATCCACGGCTGGATATTGGGAGCCCCTGGATTAGCTCCCGGAGCAGCAGTAGCGGTGGATAACCCATGAGAATTGTCCCCGGCTGTGGGCGGTGGCGGGACCCGGGCAGACTCGGGATGGAAGTCCCTTATTTCTGGGCCTAACAAGGGCCCGGTGTCAGGTTGGGGTGTACCTATTCTGCACTGTTGCCAAGTGCGCCGCGGGACGAAACCCGAAACGGCACCAGTCACTGCAACCCGTAAACCATGGAAACGTGCATTAGATGCAGGAAAGCTACAGCGGCAAGCTATATAAGGGCAAATTCAGGTTCTTGCGTCCGAATGCAGCCACCGTCGCAAAGGTTGTCTGACCTGAGAAAACGCTGGCTTCGTCATGGAATGGGAGTTCTCGCAGCTACTTTTTACCTCCGTGCTTAATTTACGATATGACACGGTGGAGCAGCTGGGGAGCGGAGGTCCGGCACCTCTACGAAGCCCGGATGAGCGATTACCTTAAGAAAATCATTCACGAGCAGAGCCAGAACACGCCCGCTAAGTATTGGAGCTGAGATGTCGAACCAACGGCCACCGACGAGGACGCCAGCAGGACGGTTCCGGATGAACTGGCAGCAGGGCGGACGCTGGGGTGATCCACGATGACCGCATGGCCCCAGGCAGACAAACCATCGGGCAAGATTACGCTCGTTCTCGATCAGCGCAGCACCCTCGATCCGGACGAGGACCTCCGCGATGGACTGTCCGCCATCGTGCGGCAGGGCGATCACCTCTGGGCCGCCAACGACGAAACGACCAGTCTGGAACGACTCACCATTGACGGCAACCAGGCCGGCGCTCATCGCAGTTTCGATCTCACCGGTTTCCTCGACCTGCCGGGCGAAGGGGAAATCGATATCGAAGGCCTCGACGTCGAAGATGACACGCTGTGGATACTCGGGTCCCACAGCGCGGCCCGCAAACGAGTCAAGGACAAGCACAACCCTGACAAGGCCCGCAAAGCCCTGGCAACAGTCAAGATCAGCCAGCGACGATGCGCATTGGCCCGGCTCTCGACCACAACACTCCTTAGCCCAGGGGGCGGCCTCAACGGTGAGCAGCACCACCGCCCTGTGTTCGGCCCTGATGGGAGCAACGGCGGGGGTCTGCTGGATCTACTGTCCGATGACCCTCACCTTGGAGACTTCATACGGTCCCATCCGATCCCGGGCAAGGACAACGGGTTCGACTGCGAGGGCATCGCCGTGAGGGGTCACCGGGTGTTCATCGGCCTGCGCGGACCCGTACTGCGCGGATGGGCGGTGGTTCTCGAACTCGAAGCCGGCGACGGGCCAGGCATCGAGCCGCAGCCGATCGGCCCCGAGGGGCGCCGCTACCGCAAGCACTTTCTCGACCTGCGTGGTTTGGGGGTGCGGGATCTGTGCCGTCACGGAGATGACCTGCTCGTCCTGGCGGGACCGACTATGGAACTCGACGGCCGCACGGCCGTGTTCCGCTGGCTAAACGCGCTGACGTCGGAGGCCGAGGCCGTCCTGCACAAGGACGACTTGAGATGCGATCTCAACGTGCCGTTTGGACAGGGCAACGATCGGGCCGAAGGGATCACCATGCTCGAGGACGGCGAATCGGCCCTGGTGGTGTACGACTCTCCCGACGACAAACGCAAGACCGAACAACACGGCATCCATGCGGATGTCTTCCGCCTCCGGCAGTAACCAACCTGAACCTGCTGACCGCCATCCCCAAATAGCTACTTCAAACGCCGATAATTGTGATTCTGTAAAGCTAGTTGCTTTGGCGTGCGCGCTGCATTCGGGGGAGTTCACTCCAGCCTGGCGTGGCACAGGTAGTGATAGACCGTCTCCCTGCCGATCCCGTAATCACAAGCGAGGACGACTTTCGGAACACCGCTGCCGGCGCGCTGAACCAGCTCCGCCGCCCGTTCCGGGTTGAGGGCTGACTATGTCAATCCTTTTTGGCCCCGGCAGGGCGGCCTTTCTTGGCCTCGCCCTGTTCTCCGTTGCTGTCTAGGTGCAGGCGTAGGCGTCAGCCTGATCCGGGGACCATCGTGCAACTCATGTGTTGCTTCTGCAGCTGGGGGGCAGGCGGGTTTGTGCCTCATTGTTTCGTGCACGGCACGTTGCCGGTAGTTCCGGGGCGAGTTCATGCTGATTGTGTGTGGCCGGATCGACAGCATCAGTTCACGCCAGAGCCGGTTCTTATGGGCAGTGTCTATTCCTCGTCCCGGGTGGTTGCCTCACTCGATAGCGAGTCGTGTTCGGCCATTGCCAGGCCCAGGCCAACAGGTCGCTGGAAGTGAGCTCCACGAGATGTGCTGATTTCACTTTCGGTCTTGCGGGGCGTTGCCTTTCTCCGATGGGTACAGGTGTTGCCAAGGGGTGGTTTCGTTGTTGCTGTAGGGGGCTGCCCGTGGAGGAGGGAGTTCATTAATCAACTCATTGACGGCATGAGCGATAAGGTCCCGTTCGTGGGCCGGGAGTTCGAAGGATCCATTGAGGTAGGCGTCTACTTCGTATTCGCCCGCGACACCGGTGAAGCTAAAGTAGCGCATCCAGACCTCACTGAGTCGAAGCCCGGCCTGGTCCATTGCTTCCCGGGTTGCTTCTGCCTGAATGCGTGACTCATCGAACACGTCCACAGCGTCTCCTACTGGTCGGTCATACCGTGAACGATTTCCCGCGCTACGTGATGGAGCGGTTTGCCCTCTCCCCGGGATGCGGACAGCATGACGGAGAAGGCTTCGCGCGATGTGATGTTCATTCGTTCGATAAGCATTCCTTCGGCTCTGGAAATCATGTCTCGGTCTGCCAATGCCTCTACCAGTTTCGAGCTGAGCCGTTGTGTTGCTTCTCTGTCCCGGGCGTTGCCGAGCATGACGGCGGCTGGAATGGCGAGCCGCTCAATCAGGAAAACCGAATGGTCGTCGAACGCCATGGGCTCTGGCGAGTAGACCTTGAGCGCTCCGATGCGTCTTCCTTCGGTGGTCACCGGGGCGCTCAGAACGGAACGAAGGGGAAGATCGGCAACCGCCGCCGTCCATTTCGGCCAGCGCGTCTCCTGCTCAGTGTCCTGGATGATGATGGTGCACTGTTCTGCCCACGCGCTCAGGCATGGTCCCTGGCCTAGTTCGTACTGCAGTTTGTCCGCCCTAAGCACCACAGGGTCGGTTGCCCCGGCGCTTTCCCTGCGTCCCCGGGCGTTAATGACGGAGGCACCGGCTCCCGCGGAACCCGGCACAGAGTCTTTGAGTACGTATGCCAGGGATTGCACGGCTTTGGACGCGTTCTCCTCGGTGAGGAAACCACCCGTCATTTGTCCGGTCAGCGCGGCCAACTCGCTTGCTAGGGGATTGTCCATGGCTTTCTCACCTTCTCGTGCTCAGGAGCTGAGCTGCTGCTGAATAAGTTGAATTCACGTGGTGCTTCCGCTTCGAGGAGCTACAGGGCATCAAAGTGCGTTGAGGGGGTAGTACTGCCGTTAAAGCGGGCCAGGACAGTGAGTGCGACGTCGCGCAGCTTTTCGTTGCGGTTGTTTGAGGCTTTCATCAGGATGTTTACGGCCTGCTTTTGGTCGCAGCCGGTCTGGGCCATGATGACGCCGGCCGCGAGATCGATGGCGGTCCGTGATTCCAGCGCGGCCGCCAGGTCCGTCGACTTCTCTGCCTGCGTTTGCAGCCTAATGCCCAACGTCACTGCCCGTGCCGCCACGGTCGTGAAGTCCAGCAGGGTCTTCTTCACATCTTCAGGGACAGGTCCGGGCTGAGGGCTGTACGTGTTCAGCGCTGCCGCACCTGCTGTCTTCAGGGCGATGGGAACGGCCAGAATCGACCGCATCGGGCTCCCGGCCATCGCTCTGGTGTATCGCGGCCATCGTGTTTCAGTACGCAGGTCAATGACCTCACTTATCTGTCCTGTCCTGGCGGTTTGCAGGCACGGGCCCTGATTCGATGCGTACTGCACCTCATCCATGGCCGCCGTTTCGGGATCGCTGCTGCAGACCGTGACCGGCCGGCGGTCCCTCCATACGGTCACACTGCAATGTGCCGCCCCAAGACCCTGGCCGAGCTCACGACCTGAAATTTCTACCAGCCGCTGCAGGAACACTGTCATGTCAGGGCTGTCCAGGAGCACGTCTATCAACACCTCCGTGTTGGAGTGTATTAGTTCCCGATCCACAAGAATCTCCTGCCTGCCGCACTGAGCGGTACGTGTGTTCCTGTCCATTCCTTACCCAGACACTAGGGAAAGAACTGCTATGGGGCAGGCGAGCACAGTGAGGGCCACATGACGCTGATGGGAATCACTCCAGATCCCCCTGTTCACAACGCCGCGTCGGCCAACCGCCCAAAACGCAGCTACTGCAAACAGTAGCCTCCTCAGTTCGCACTGTAGCTACCCCAATTCTCCGCTCAGCAACTGGCCGGAGCCGGTGGAATTAAGGAGGCGGCAGGACAGGTCTTCGATCGCCCAGGCGAGGATCTGCACTTCGAACACGTCGGGTTCCCGGAGTCCGTGCAGGAAAGCGTCGAACTCGAAGATGCCCGCGCTTCCTCCGTTGGCCCAGTACCGAAGCCATAAGTCATCAAGCCAGCCGCAGTCCTGCAGGAGCATCATCTGCGCTACTTGTTGTGGATTCCTCATGCGGCGCCCTCACCACTGTCGGTGGCCCATCGCCTTATTGCGCCCCTCTACTCGAGACACTATCCACGATGACAGCTAGGACACCCCGTCACAACCCCCGAGAGAAGCCTGCCCCCGCATGAGGACCTTTGGGCCACCCGGGGTCGCACGGCCCTGCTCCGCACCGGTCTCACGGAAGTTAGAGGTAATGGTGAACTGTCCACAGCTATGGGAATGTTTGGCCAAGGCGCAAGTGCTGGCGGGGCCTAAACGGGTAAGTGATGGGGTAGTCCCACATGTTGTGCATTCATCGTGCTGCTTCTAGATTTGGGCCATGACCGCCGAAGATCACGCCCACGCCGTTGAGCTGCTGCATAATCTGGTGACGAGCACAGAAGACATCAGAGGCTTCCTGGATGGCATGACAGCCTTCGCGGCAGCAACAATGACCAAGGCGACCAAAAATCGGATCGAGTGCGCTGTCACGCTGCACCGGCACAAGCGGAGCGCCACGATCGCCGGCAGCAGTGACGATGCGATCCTGCTCGATGGCATCGGGCAAAGCCAGGGGGATTGGCCCCGCTGGGACGCCCTGCGTACCGGCGCGCCAGTCCTTATCCGTGATGTTTCCACTGATCCTTGCTGGCGGCACTACTGCGAGGCCCTGGCGGGTTTTGGTTGCCACAGCGTACTTGCCGTGCCACTGGAACTCGGTTCCGAGGCCGAGGCGGTGCTGAACTTCTTCGCCCCGATAACCGATGTCTTCAGCGCCGAAGTCATAGAAGATGCAAAGGTTTTTGCGGGCATCGCCAGCCAAGCCCTGCGGCTTGAGCTCCGGATCGCGTCCGCTGAACTGCTCGCCGAAGACCTCAAAGCCGCCATGGAATCCAGGACTGCGATTGACCTTGCCTGCGGAATGATCATGGCCCAGAACCGGTGTCCCCAAAACGAGGCTTTCCAGCTCCTCCGCCGGGTCTCCAGTACCCGGAACCAGAAACTTCACACCCTCGCCCAGGAGATCATCTCCAACGTCTCAGGGCATGGCAAAATAGGCACTCATTTTGAAGACTAAAACTCGTGCCGCGGGCAGCATTCCCAGCGCGTCCAGAACCCTGAGGACTTCACCGAGCGTCCTCTGATGCTCCAAACGATCCCGCCGGATCAACACGTCCCAAGTGCATCCGGCCAGAAGGTTGGCCGGGAGGATATGCGGACGGTCCTATCAGTCGCAAAGCAGCAGCAGCCGACAAGCATTAGGGCGGGCTTTCTTTGATCGGTCTTAGTGTGGGATTTCCATTTGGAACCCGCATCCGCAGTGCAGAACGCGCGTTCGGAGATAGATGTCCAGGATCGGCTCACCTCGTTGTTCCGTGCTGACGGAACCGTGAATGCTCCGTTCTTTGGAGTCCGAGTTGTGCATGGGTTCACCGCAGTGGATGTAAGTATCACCGAACTGCAGAACCCCTAACACGGGGGCGGGACCGGGCCGGTTCAGGACGGCAGCTACCTTCGACACCGTCGTTGGGTGGGTGTAAAAGAAGCCGCAGCCATTGCAGGTGTAGGAGGCTTTGACCACGTCCGCCCGGGCGGGGCTCAACTGGTCAATGCAGTCGATGATGAGGTGGCGGTCCGTGCCGCATTCCAGGCACCAGAGCGGCTGTGCGTCAGGTTCGCTGGAGCGCCCCGGACGCCGGGCGTGAGAGATGGTCGACATTGACTGCTCCTGGTTCTGGAAGCTACAACCGCATCCTTTGCATCATGCTCAGCGGCATCGGCTGCTTCCGGGTTCAGGCTAAACCGTGGACGAATGTGATGGCAACCACACAGCGTCCGCGACCCGCGGTCATGCATGCCGTGATGGCAGACACCTCGGCCTTAGCTGGCGTCCGAATCTCCGTTGACCCAACGGGAAGAAGCCCAAAAGGCCTCGTGCGCGCTGGTGAAGGCCACCGGTTTCACGCGCCTGGCCAGGGCGGTCGACCCGGGCAGCGCCCCGGGTTTGGTCTTGAGTACCTCCAGATAGTGGTCCAGCTGCACTGACTGGGGTAACGAACCTCATGTTGAGGCATTCGCCCCACGCCCGGCCCTGAGGCTGTCCTGACTGTCCCGCAGGCTGCCTCTGGGCAGAACTGGGTCGGGGGATCGCGGTCGTCCCACGCACCGGGTCACGATCCCAGTACGGGACCGGCGGATGTACCGCTTCGCTGCCATGATCTTCTGCAGGTGCGAGTATGAGGGGATGAGTGAACTGCTGGACGAAACTCAAGACCCAGGGATGTCCGGGGGAGGCCGGCCCCGTAGTCGCCGCCGGCAGTGGGATGAACAGCTTGAAGAGTATGTGCGGTTCATCAGGGAGTGGAAGCGGATTCCTTCCCAGCGCGCGGAAGACCCCAGGGAACGGGCTTTGCACCATTGGCTCCAGCATCAGAGGGCAAGCCTGCGAAGTGGTTTGCTCCTGGCGGATAGAGCACAAAAGCTGGACCGTAACTTGCCGGGTTGGAACGGTCGCTTCCTTTCCGGCGGCCACGAACCCTCTTCTTCGGACCATGAACGGTGGAGCAATCGTCTCGGTCAGGTCCTGGAGCACCTGGAGACTTATGGAAAGCTTCCGGTCATGGGAGTGTCCAGTTCCCCGGAGGAGTACTTCCTTGGTCGATGGATCTCCCGCCAGCGGTACGCCCTCAAAACGGGCTCCTTGCATCCTAACCGCGTTACGAGGCTGGACAAGCTTGTACCGGGCTGGCGTGGCCGCGGAATGTGAGGGTTTTTGCCCCCGGCAGCCGAAGGCTGCCGGGGGCAGACGAGAAGGCGTCCGATCTTAGTGACTCTGCGTCACGTCGGATGGCAGCGGACAGCAGAAAACAGCCCTTTTCAGGTAACTCCCCCTGCCCGTTTTAAAGGGCCGATAGTTCTGATTACGTGGCTAAGTCGCGCCCCAGGGGCTTCCTGCGGACGCGCCAGGACGGTCCGAGCGGGCCGCCTCCGAGGTCGAGTGGGAGCCGTTCCGTAGAGGTTGGTCCGCGGATTCCTCAGCCGGGTAGAAGCCGCGGGCCTGAGGCCCGAGTAGGATTCGGAAATGGCTAAAAAATCGAAATCCGCGCTGCTACCCTTGCTCGCCTTCGCCGTCTTGGCAGGTCCTTGGCGGCCTGGTGGTCCAGAAGGTCAAGGCAGGTCGCGCCGCCGTGTCGGGTAACGCCGCCTCGCCGCTGGATGACAAGGCCAAGGAATGGATCGAAGAGGTCGTCGCGACGCCCCGCCCGCCTGCAACTGAATTGCAATAGCGCCTTTCTTTAGGGTCTCCCCTGGCCAAAATCAAACGCCGATAATTGATATTCTGTAAAGCTGGCGCAGACCCCTTTGGTGCCGAATCTGCGGGGCATGGGGGAATTACTCCAGCCTGGCGTGACGCAGGTACTGGTAGACCGTCTCCCGGCTGATCCCGTAATCGCGGGCGAGGGCGGCTTTCGGAACCCCGCTGCCGGCGCGTTGGACCAGCTCCGCCGCCCGTTCCGGGCTGAGAGTCTTCTTCCGCCCCTTGTACACACCGCGCTGCTGCGCCAGGGCGATGCCTTCCCGCTGCCGCTCTCTGATCAGGGAGCGTTCGAATTCGGCGAATGCACCCATGACGGACAGCATGAGGTTGGCGATGGGGGAGTCCTCGCCGGTGAAGACCAGGCTCTCTTTCACGAACTCGACGCGCACACCTCTGCGTGTGAGGCCCTGGACCAGAGCACGCAGGTCATCAAGGTTCCGGGCAAGCCGGTCCATGCTGTGCACCACCACGGTGTCCCCGTCGCGGGCGAAGCGCAGCAGTTCGGCAAGCTGGGGCCTGGCAGTGTCCCTACCGGAGGCCGTATCCGTAAAGACCCGGTCAAGAATCTGGCCTTCGAGCTGGCGTTTCTCGTTCTGGTCCAGGGTGCTAACCCGAACGTACCCAATCCGCTGTCCGCTCACCCTTGCCTCCAATCCTCCGTCTGTGAGGTTGAGTTCTAGGCTTTTCCTACAAGGAAGTCAAGATTTACCCACAGGCGTTGTCAGGTTGGGGTGTGCACTAACTGCACATGCCCCTTGCCTTGACGCTCCCCAATTCACAACAAGCTGGGAAATGGGCATGGGTTCGGAATCGGACTTCGCCACGGGAACTGTAGTCACTCAGGTGAAACGCCTCGTATCCCAAGGGTTACGAGACAACTGAGTTACGTGACAACTGAGTTACGTGAGGAATCTTCCGCGGGACAGCTGGCTGGGCCATGGATTCCCAGCTGAAGCCGGGGCAGCGCCACCCGCACCGCAGGTTCCACTGCGTTCCACCCCAACTAAGTAGCGCTAGGTGTCGGTTTGGCCGCCCATAACGATACTTGTCGCTACCCAGTTGGGCGGGCGGGCGCCGGGCGTGAAACCATACGGATCATGGCCCAGAAGATTGCGTACCAGGGTGAGCCCGGCGCCAACTCCAATATCGCGTGCAAACAGATGTTCCCGGACCTGGAAAGCGTGCCCTGCGCGAGCTTCGAGGACGCGTTTGAACTCGTGTCCAGCGGCGAAGCGGAGTTGGCCATGATCCCGATTGAAAACTCCATTGCCGGCCGGGTGGCGGACATCCATATCCTCCTGCCCCAGTCCAACCTGCAGATCGTGGGAGAGTTCTTCCTGCCCATCCACTTCGACCTGCTGGGCATCCCGGGCAGCACCATTGAAGGTGCCACCGAGGTCCACAGCCACATCCACGCCCTGGGCCAGTGCCGCAAGCTGATCCGCGAGCACGGGCTCAAGCCGGTCATCGCCGGCGATACCGCGGGATCGGCGCGGGAAGTGGCGGAGTGGAATGATCCCCGCAAGCTGTCCCTGGCGCCACCGCTGGCCGCGCAGATCTATGGCCTGGAAGTGCTTGCCTCCCGGGTTGAGGACGACCCTTCCAACACCACCCGTTTCGTCGTCCTGGCACGCGAAACGGAATTGCCGGCCCGGGACGAACTTCCCGGACCTGCAGTCACCAGCTTTGTCTTCCGGGTGCGCAACGTCTCCTCGGCCCTATACAAGGCCCTCGGCGGCTTCGCTACGAACGGCGTCAACATGACCCGGCTGGAAAGCTACTTGGTAGGCAACGAGTTCACCGCCACCATGTTCATGGCCGACGTCGAAGGCCACCCCGAGGACCTGCCACTCAAACTGGCCCTCGAGGAACTGGGCTTCTTCACCACCGAAGCGCGGATCCTTGGCGTGTATGCAGCCGCCGACTACAGGACCGGTCAGACCGTCAACGCCTGACAGCCCTACATAACAGCCTGGCGGTCCCGCGACTCTGAGGAAGACGCCAAACACTTCTCACTCGCAATCGCTAGATTCTTGCCGTTCGGGAGGCATGGCTGGCCAAGTCATGGGTTGTGACTGATAGGGGCGCCGGAGAACAGGTGGGAGCTCCGCTCATAAGCCAAGTCCTTACTTCTCAGGAAGGTTTCTAAGCCAGGTTTTCGGTGTGCCTCACCGTGATTGGCCGTTTCGCCCTGAAACTGCAGGTAAAAACTGTCGGTCGTCACGGTTGGCCTTCATGATTCTCGGCGAAAGTCCGGACCTGCCAGCCGTCCTCGCGGCGGTATGTTCGTCTACCTCTCCCGTAGGAGAGCTTGAGCAGGACCATGCTTTGGTCCGAGGCCAGGTCTTCAATTACTCCACGTGCAATGACTAGCCCGTCATCGAGCACCTCAATCTCATCTCCGGGTCCAATCCCTTTCCAGTCAAAAATTTCGAAAGACGTTGGCATCATGAAGTCTTTCTTGATTCCTGCGGCAGGGACGGGTGATTCACAGCGAGTTCTGGTATCCGAAACTGATGACGTCGAGAAGTGGTGACTACCTCCGTTTTCCTAACGAAAGCAAAGCCAAATTACGGGCAAGAGCCTTCCGGGCCTCCACACGATCTACGTGGCCATCAACTGTAGAGCTCCTTCGACGCTTCGCGCCCTGGGGAAGCTCGTCACACCCACCGGAAGACAGCGGGTCATAAAAGACAACATCTACGCTTTGCCTGCCCGTGACCGCGCCAGGAAGTAGAGACACTGGGTCACGCTGGGCGCTAGCCTCGCCATGCTGTGGGAGGAGACTTGGATACATCACGCCAAGGACAACCACAACGCTTTCGGACTGGAAAGGCTGCGGTGATCGAGGGCTGGGAAAGGTGGAGCGCTTGTCTTCGTCCGCGTTCTGACGCCTTTTGGTGAGAGGCTTCACCGTTTTGCTCCTCTTCTCACTCCCCGAATGGAAGCTCGTCTCCCTTCTCACCAGCTGCAGGTCGCCGCGGGCGAAGAAGCCGTGCAGGGCGGCGTTGCCCACTGTATGTGGCACCAAAAAGGGGTGTTCCATGCAGTGTTCATTTAGTGCTGGGGCGGTGGTCTGTCAGTAACTTTTCCGTTTTGCTTCTGTCCGGCCCGTCCCGAAAACCGTGACACGGTATTTAGGGGCTTCCCAATCGGCAGGCTGAAGTTGCGTCCACGGATCAGTCGTCTTCACGTTTACGGGGCTCAGTCCCACGAAAAGCTGTCAGCCGTGGTGTCTACTTCTGTGTTGCTGCTGCGTCCCATGCCATGAGCAGGACTTCGGCGGACCGGTGCAGTTGGGCTGCGTCCAAACCATCACGGGCCTGGGGTGCGATTCCAAGGACGAATCCGTGCAGGGCTGCGGTAAACGCCTCCACGTCAGTGTCGGGCTTCAAGACAGCGCTGGCCACCGCTCGCTCCACGCAGCCACGGACGCGGGCCCTGTCTGCGGCGCGTCGGCTGACGATAAATTCTTTTGCCGCTTCTGGTAGGCCTGTTCCACCGATCGAGCCGTTAAGCGCCAACATGCAGCCACGGGGCCGGTTTGGATCCGTTTGCGCATCCACTGCTACATCTTTGAGCTCAGCGAGCGAAGCCCCCTCGTAACCGCGCTCCCAAAAGAGGTTCATCGCCGCCTCAACGGCTTCCTCGACGTCGAAGACACGAGGACGTCCTTTCGCAACCATGTCTGAAGGTTGTGACTGGTTAGCGCGTCGGAGAACAGGTGGGAGCTCCGCTCACAAGCCAAGTCCTTCCTTGTCAGGAGGTTTTGACGTCAGGTTTGGGTGTGCTTCAACCTGATACAGAGAGCTGCCGTAGTCGCCCGTCGCTCTCCAGCTTGGAGCCGCCTGCGTTACACCTACTCAGCCGAGCAGCCAGGCCGCCCCGAGCAGCAGGGGCACGGCCAGCGCCGAGGTGATCACCGCCGTTGTTTGGGCGATGCTTTGCCCCACGCGGTAGCGGACGGCGTAGAGGACCACGTTCTGGCCTGTGGGGAGGATGGCGCAGGCGGTGACCACGAAGGTGCTGAAGTCATCCAGGTGGAAGACGTACTTGGCCAGCACCCAGGCCAGCGCGGGCTGGATGGCGGACTTGAGGATGACAGCCACCGAGGTGGGTGCGCCGTCTCCGCTGGTGCCGCGGGGTGAGAGCCCGTGCAGGGACATGCCGAAGATGATGAGCATGAGCGGGACGGTGACTTGGGCGATGAGCTTCAGGGGGTCCAGCACCAGTTCCGGGACCGGGAACCCGACGGCGCTGACCACGATCCCCAGGATGGCCGCTACCGTGACGGGGTTGCGGAAGGGGGTGGCGAGGATGCGCCCGACGGACGGTTTCTCGCCGTCGGGGTTGCTGAGGTCCAGGATGGTGAGGGCGATTGGGGTGACGATGGCGAGCTGGAACAGCATGATGGGTGTGACGTAGGTGGCACTTCCGAGCACGTACTGGGACAACGGAACGCCGAGGTTGGTGGAGTTCACGATGCCTGTGGCCAGCACACCGATGGTCGTTTTCCGTACCCCCCATCGGGCGGCTGCGCCGATGATGGCGAAGACGATCATCATCCCTGCCGCTGTCACCACGGAAATCAGGCCGGTGGCGCTGAGGACGTCGGAGATGTGCCGGGTGGCGATCATGGAGAACATCAGGCTGGGCAGTCCCACGAGGAACGTCAGCGTGGAGAGCACTTTGGTGCCGTGCGGGCCCAGGGCGTTGGTTTTGCCTAGGATGTAGCCGACGAGCATGACGGCGCCCACGACAAAGAAGCCCTTTAAGACTCCATCCAAATCGTTGTCCTCAATGTCAGTCCGCCGAGGCGGCGGTGTTAGTCGTCGCTGTCGCGCAATCCCTGGATTGCTGCCCAGTACAGCTTGCTGCAACGGTTGACGAGCTTTTCGTCAGAGAGTCCGGTGACGGTCTTCAGGTCAATGATTTCGCGGGAGTTGAACATGGCGTTGAAGAGAGCGATGGCGTAGGGGAACTGTGTCCAGTCGACGCCTGCCTCGTCCATCAGCTGCCGGATCGGTGGTCCCCAGACTCTCTCCAGGGCGCGGACGTGCGGTTCTCCTGCCTGGAGCCGGGTGAGGAAGCCTTCGCGGGAGCGGACCAGGACCATGGCGGGGCCGTAGGTGTCCACGACTTTGAGCCACTGGGCCATGGTGTCCTTGAAAAGCTCCATGCCGTTGCTTTTCAGGTTCTTGGTCGAGTCGTGCAGTTCGTCGATGACGCTGAGCATGAATTTTCGGTGGAGCTCGTCGAGGGTGGGGAAGTACCGGTAGGCGGTGGCGAGGGAGAGTCCTGCGCGCTCTGCGACGGCGGGCATGGTGGCGGATTCGGGGTCCTCGCGGAGGAGCTCGCCGACAGCGGCAATGAGTTCCTGCTGGTTGCGGATGGAGTCCTGGCGTACCGCCCGCTGTCGGGGTGCAGCTAGTGTTTTCATGCTTTTGCCTCTTCATCGGTTGGTGCCGCAGGACGACGTTGCTCTCTTTAGACGATATGCCAGTGAGCCGGTGATGTTCATTCCCGTGCTGTTTAACTGGCTGTGCTTCCCGTGCGGTGCCTGGGCAGCCGCACGGGAAGCAAGGTTAAGCCTGGGGTTCGGGGTTACCGGTACAGGTGGCTGCTGAGGTCGTTGGACGGTTTGACGGTCAGGCCGATGACCAGGAGGCCGTAGATGCCGGCGGCAATCAGGATGAAGCCTGGCATGAACGTGTTTCCGGTGGTGTCGATCAGCCATGTGGACAGGTAGGGGCCTGCGCCGCCGCCGATGACCGCGCCGGTGCTGTGGCCGAAGGCGACGCCGGTGTGCCGGACCCGGGTGGGGAAGAACTCGGACATGGAACCGTAGGTTCCGGCCTGGTTCAGGGCGTAGGGGATGATGCCCAGGCCAAGACCGAGCAGGGCGAGGATGAATGAGCCCTGGTTCATCATGATGAAGGACGGGATCGTCAGCACGATGTAGGCGGTGTAGGAGATGAGCAGGAGCTTCTTGCTGCCGATGCGGCTGCCGAACTGGCCGGCGAACGGGATGAGCACGGCGGCGAACAGGACGGCGATCAGCACGATGGTGGAGGATTCGCTCTTGCTGAAGCCGAGCACCTCGCTGAAGTAGACGGCAACGAACACGGTGCCGATGTAGGTACCCAGATTCTGGACCAGGGAGATGGAGATGACCTTGCCGAGCGCCTTGGGGTATTTGGTGATGACTTCCTTGAACGGGCCATGGGCGGTCGCGTCCCGCTTTTCCAGGGCCTTGAACTCGGGGCTGTCCTCAACCTTGAGGCGAAGGATCAGGCACAAAGCTGCCAGGGGGATGGCGAGCAGGAAGGGAATGCGCCAGCCCCACTCGACCATCGCTTCTGCGGGGGCGATCATGGCAGCAAGTGCTGCCATGGCCGCGGCGAGGGCCTTGCCAACCTGGGCGAAGCTGGGCACGAACGAGATGAACAGCGACCGGCGGTTGGGCGCTGCCCATTCGCGGATATAGGCGGTGGCTCCGCCGATCTCACCACCGGTGGAGAAGCCCTGGAGCATGCGCAGCAGCACCAGAAGGATGGGGGCCCAGATGCCGATGACGTTGTAGCCCGGGAGCATTCCCATCAGGCCCGCTGCCAGGCCCATGGTGGTGATGCTCGCGATCAGGCTGGTGCGGCGTCCGTGCGTGTCGCCGAGCCGGCCAAAGAAGTAGGCGCCGATCGGGCGGACGATGAAGGCTGAGCCGAAGACCAGCAGGGTGTTCAAAAGCCCCAGCGTCGGATTATCCGAGGGGAAGAACACGACGGCCAGCGTGGCGGCAACGTAGCCGTAGACGCTGAAGTCGTAGTACTCGATAAAGGTGCCGAACACGGCCACACCGGTGGCCTTCTTCGCCCCCTTGCGCTGATCCGCAGCGCTGACGGTTTCCGCGGCAATACTCATGGTTGTTTCTCCTGTCGCCTTCGACTAAATGAGACTGGTGTAAGAGATAAGACTCACAACAGTGTGATCGGAGTCATGTCACAAAGTCAACTCTTTTCTAACATTGCGTTGTCAGATAAGCTGTGGTTATCTAAGAACACAGTGTCAGAAAGGCCTCTTCACTTAGCCGTCGGGCACTTCGTACGGAAAATGGTCCCACGTCGCAGATGATGTGGACACCGCTGGTTCCTGCCGTCAGGTGAGGCCACCGCACTACTTCAACCCCCAAGGATTCACAGTGACGTCTATCTACATCTCCGATCCCATCCACGCGGATGTCCTGGCTGACGTCCAGGCCGCAGCGGATGTTGTCCACCTGGGTTTCGGCCCAGAAAAGGTCGATTACCTGGCCATTGCGGACTCGGTGGACGGCATCATTCTCCGCACCGAGACCTTCACCCGCGAAATGATCGAAGCCTCCCCGAAGCTGAAAATTATCGCCCGCCACGGCGTCGGAACGGACAACGTCGACCTGGCCGCCGCTTCAGATAACGGCGTATGGGTCACCGTCACCCCGAATGCGAACAGCAATGCTGTGGCAGAGTACGTGTTCGCCCTGCTGCTGTCGGCGGCCCGGAAGACCGGACCCGCGGTGGAGCTGGTCCGCTCCAAGGTATGGTCCGATGGCAAGGCCGGTCTGGTTGGCTTCGAACTGTCCGGCCGCACTCTCGGGATCGTAGGATTCGGTGCCATCGGCCGCCGTGTGGCCGCAATCGGGCAGGGATTCGGCATGAACATTATCGTCTCGGACCCGATTGCACACAGCCATGACGTGGCCAAAACCGGCGCCGCCCTGGTTGAACTGGAAACCCTCCTGCGGGAATCAGACGTCATCACCGTCCATGCACCGTTGCTGCCATCCACACACCACATGATCAGCCGGCACGAGATCGCCCGCATGAAGAAAAACGCCTTCATCATCAACACCTCCCGCGGTGGCCTCATCGACGAAGAAGCCCTGGTCGAGGGCCTTGAATCAGGTGCCATCGCCGGTGCAGCCCTTGATGTCCTCGAAGCCGAATCCGTGGACATGAAAAACCCGCTGCAGCACAACACTCTTCCCCTGGGCAGCACCGCCGGACTGGTCGTCACCCCGCACATCGCGGGCCAGACCGAGGATTCCCTGCGCGCCATGGGCTCCATGTCCTGGGCAGAGGTCCGCACAGTGCTCGATGGCGTACGGCCGCAGTACCCGGTCAACGCCGACAACATCCGTATCACCCAGGCCGCGGACGCCTAAGCGTCCCGCATCCACTCTGCAGCAACACTGCCACCCCCTGTCCGGGGTATCGATTACAAAGGAGTCATCTTATGAGCACGACTATTACTCAGGACCGTCACCGGGAGGTGGTGGACGCGCTGGTCGGGCTTGCTCCCGACGGTGTCGCGTACGTTCCCAGCGCCAGTATCGCCCCGATCATTAACGGCGCCCTCGAGGCCCAGGAAAAGGGTGATCTTCCCCTGGTCTACGCAGTGTCCCGTGAAGAAGAAGCGGTTGGCCTGGTAAGTGCGTACCCGTTCGCGGACAAGTTCGGCGTGATCATCATGCAGGACAACGGTTTCGGCAACGCCCTGACCGCTTTGACCACGATGGCCGTGTCGTACCACCTGCCGCTGCTGATCGTGGCGAACACCCGCGGTGGGCTTGGCGAGTACAACTCGATGATCCACAGCATCTCCGAGCCCGTCCCGGAACTGCTGCG
Source organism: Arthrobacter sp. ISL-30 (assembly GCF_018613855.1). Classification (GTDB taxonomy): domain Bacteria; phylum Actinomycetota; class Actinomycetes; order Actinomycetales; family Micrococcaceae; genus Arthrobacter. The sequence continues at coordinate 11,266 of NZ_JAGGPK010000054.1, read as the reverse complement.
CTCATCGAACATCCCGGTGTTCCGGGTGGACCGCAGAAACCCGGCAGAAGACTGGGGCGCCACCGTGAAAGAAGCCGGCAACCACGCAAAAATGACATTCCGCCCGGTCGTTGTCCTGATGGAGTTCTACGACCACAAAGACGCAAAGGCCAAAGCATGAAACGCATCGAAGCCCTTCAGGCCATAGTTGACGCAACCCCTGACCTGCCGGTCGTTGCCACCTGCGCGGCAACCAGCCGCGAGCTCGCTTCCATCGAGGACAGGGAAAACAACCTGTACCTGCTGGACGCGATGGGTCTGGCCATCTCGGTCGGCACGGGCCTGGCCCAGGCCATCAAGGACACGAACGTTTCCCGCGCCGTCGTCATCGAAGGCGACGGGTCGCTGCTAATGAACCCCGGCGCTGCGATCACTGCCGGCTACCTGGCCCCCGAGAACCTCGTCGTCGTCCTGCTGGACAACGGTGTCTACGCCTCCACCGCCTCGATCCCCACCCAGGCAGTCACCATTGATCTGGGCCGGTTCGCAGAATCGGTGGACCTGAAGGTCCTGCGCGCCAACAACACCGAAGAACTCGCGGTGGCACTGAAGCAGACCCTGACCGAGGACGGGCCCTGGTTCATCCACGCCCGCACCGAGCCGGGCAACGAACCCGGCACCAAGCTGCTGCTGATCGATCCCGTGGTCCACGGCGACCGGTTCCGCCGCTGGCTCACCCCACGCCTGAGCGCCTAACCCCCACAACCCCTGCGGGCCCGTCAAAACTGGCACCGGCCCGCAGGCCTAACCCCACAAGCCCCTGCGGGCCCGGAATGGCACCGGGCCCGCAGGCTATTCCCCAAAGTATGTAACAGGAGCAACACCCATGAGTACTGGAACCACCCTGGACTTCAACGAAACCCAGCTGTTCATCGGCGGGGAATGGATACCAGCACAAAACGGCGCAACACTGCCGGTCATCAACCCCGCCACCGGAGAAGCATTCGCCCACGTCTCCGACGCCACCGTCGAAGACGGCCTGGCCGCCCTGGACGCAGCCTGCGCCGTCCAGGACGCCTGGGCAGCAACCCCCGCGCGGGAACGCGCCGACATCCTGGGCCGCACCTACCAGGGCATCATCGACCGCCGCGACGAGTTTGCCCGCCTGATCGTGGACGAAATGGGCAAGCCCTGGGCCGAAGCCCAAACCGAAGTCGACTACGGTGCCGGGTTCTTCCGCTGGTTCGCCGAATCCGCCGGACGCCTCCACACCGAAGGCCAGTTCGGAATCGAGCCCGGCTCGAACTACCACATCGCCGTCTCCAAACGCCCCGTCGGCCCTTCCCTGCTGATCACCCCGTGGAACTTCCCCCTCGCGATGGGAGCCCGCAAAGTCGCCCCCGCCCTAGCCGCCGGCTGCACCACCGTGCTCAAGCCCGCCGGACAGACCCCACTCACCTCCCTCCTGCTCGCCCAGGTCCTGCAGGAAGCAGGCGTCCCCGCCGGCGTCGTCAACGTCGTCGTTACCGGCAAATCCCGGGACCTGATCGGGGCGATCATGAACGACGAACGCGTCCGGAAGATCTCCTTCACCGGCTCCACCCCGGTCGGCAGGGTTCTGCTGGCCCAGGCCGCGCAGAACGTCATGAACACCTCCATGGAACTCGGCGGCAACGCGCCCCTGATCGTTTTCAACGACGCCGACCTCGACACCGCCCTCGAAGGCGCCTACCTCGCCAAACTCCGCAACGGCGGACAGTCCTGCGTCGCAGCGAACCGGATCTACGTCCAGTCAGGCATCGCGGCCGAGTTCACCAAACGGTTCACCGAACGCCTCGCCGCAATCACCGTCGGACCCGGCCACGAACCCGGCACCGACCTCGGGCCAATGATCGATGACAAGCAGCGCGCGACCGTCCACGACCTCGTCACCGACGCCGTAGCCAAGGGCGCGACCTGCCTCACCGGCGGCCAAATCATCGACGGTCCCGGCTACTACTACCAGCCCACCGTCCTGACCAACATCCCCGCAGACGCCACCATCCGCGAAGAAGAAATCTTCGGACCCGTCGCACCCATCTACACCTTTGACACCGAAGAAGAAGCCATCCGCGAGGCCAACGGCACCCCCTACGGTCTGGCCTCCTACGTCTTCACCCAAGACCTCGCACGCGCCCTGCGCGTCGCCAACGCCATCGACGCAGGTATGACCGGCATCAACCGCGGCCTCGTCTCCAACCCCGCAGCACCCTTCGGCGGCACCAAACAATCAGGCCTCGGCCGCGAAGGCGGCACAGAAGGCCTCGAAGCCTACCAAGAAACCAAATACACCGGCATCCAACTCTGACCCCCGCGTCCGGGGTCTGAAACGAGAAAGCACAAGATGGACAAGTACCTCGACTGGAGCCGCCTTATCGGGCTACCTGTTGAAATACGCCGGCTCGGCGAAACGTTGACCAGCGGGATAATTGATGACGCGACACCTGACTCCACCATCCTGTGGCTGGCGCCAAACGGACCCCAGCACCGCACCATGTACGAGAGATCGATGAAGCACGAAGTCTGGGTCGATCTGAACATCGTTCCCAAAAAACGAGCCAACTCTCCCGCCAGAACAAGCAACAGCGGCACGGACTAAAAGCCGAGCCGAAGGTTAGACCACCCCGGCCGGCCCGTACCCCTCAGCGCAGGGTACGGGCCAGCTGCGTATTCACGGAACGTCCTGCCGGAAATCGGGGCAGAGCTGACGGGATACAGCTGCTGCGGTTATAGGCCCCACTTTTCACCGACCATGCTTGCTAAAACACCAAACCGCGGTCCCCTTATCTAACAGTGCCCTCTTATATAATCGGGGTCTTCACACGGTTGGTGGCAGTGTCATCGGGGAACTTATCCGCGACTTGATTCTCATTCAGCCGAACCGGTACTGCCACCGTCAGACTCCCCAGGCCTCGATCGACGAAGGCGCGCCCCAATATCTGCAAGGACTCCCCATGTACATTAATGCCCCCACCGAAAACATCACGGTCCTCCCGAACTGGCCCAGACCCTCAGATGAGATTGTCCGCGCCCTGGCCGAATTCCCGCCTGCCCTGATTGGCGATGTTCGTAACCGCATGGACATGATGTCCGCAGAGATACGTTGCCTGACTCCCGGGATACGCCTCGCCGGCGCCGTGCTGCCTATCCAGGTGTGGGAAGGTGACAATCTGGGCATTCACCGCGGCCTGGATGAGGCGAAGCCGGGCGATGTGCTCGTTGTTTCCGCCAACAGCGTTACCAACCGCTCCGTCTTTGGCGGTATCCTCGCCGAAATCTGCCAAAGCAAAGGGATTCGCGGAGTCATCATCGACGGCGCTGTCCGCGACATCGAAGAGATGACTGCCATGGGGATCGCGGTATTCGCGCGTGGAGTCGTACCCGCCGGACCTTCTAAAAACGGGCCCGGCGCTGTGGGCAAACCCGTCGCGTGCGGCAACGTCGTTTGCAACCCTGGCGACATCGTTATCGGCGACCAGGACGGCATCGTCGTCGTCCCGCTGTCCGAGGCGGGCGGTACCCTTCAGCGGCTCCCACTGCAGGCAGACCTCGAGCGCCAGATCCTCGCCCGGGTCAAAGCCGCGGCCCAGTAACGCGTGAAGGACCGCCCGAATCACACGAAGACCCACCAGTTGCCCCTAAACACGCCGCGCGTGCCCCTCTAACGCCGGTGACCGGAGACCAACTATGCCGAAGGCCATGTCAATCATCATCGAACGCACGACCACGCAGCACGAGATCAGCAACTGGAACAGGCCATCCAGCTGCTCCAAGACAATGCCACCGATTGTGGCATTCTCGTTACGAGACACAGCTTTGGAAGGTTCACGGCCAGGCTTAGCCCTGCGGTCGAATTTGGGCTCACCCAAGAGCTGGATCTGCTCTGAAGCCACCTGCCTCCGGAACGAAAACATGCCTGTTGAGGGCGCTCCCCCGCCCAAACTTGTTCGCCGATAACCGAGATTATGTCAACTAAAGTTGCTATAGCTTCTTTGCTTGTCAACTACAGTTGCAAGCACTCATACTTGTCACTGTAGCAATTGGCGGGTGATGAAGGGAAGCGCGATGGGCTGGTTTACCGAAGGCAGCGACCACGAAGGCTACGTCATTTGCGTCTTCGCCGACGGCATGTACGGGGCCGGCGGCAGGTGGATGGAAATCAGCCTGATGACGCCGGATGGCCGGCCGGTCGGGCATGAGGAAGACCCGACCCGGGAGGCGTGGCGGCCGCCGTCCCAGGTTGTGGGCTGGCGGGTTGCCTGCAGCTGCGATTCATCCGGGAAACACGCCATCCTGGACCCTTTGTGGACACGGGTCTGGGATCCTGCCGACGAGGACGCCGCCGCGGGGCGGATCTACGCCGGACCGCCCGCCAGCGCCGACGCCGCTGATATAGACGACCGCGAGGATTTGGAGCCAGTGTTCCTGGATGTGTGGCACCGCCATATCGCCCCCGACATCTCGCTGCACACCATCAGCACCCTGAGCCGCAGCCTCAAGGACCTCGAAGCCCAACTCGACGACGCCGTCGCCGCAGCCAGGTCCGCGGGCGTCTCATGGGACAAGATCGGACGGGCTTTCGGCATCAGCCGGCAAGGGGCCCAGAAGCGCTGGGAAAATACATCCGCCGCTGCGGCCGACTGACCCGAAGGCAAATGACCGTCCAACGGCCTTTCCCTCCACGGGCCACCGCCCTCGCCGGCGGGTTCATCTGGAGAGGTCTCTCCCCTGCTCTTGCCGGCTTCCAGCCCGCGTCGGGCGGTTGGTCCGTAGGCTACCGTGACAGGTAGAACCATTGGGGGTGACCATGGCTCAGACGAAGGAACCGGTGCCGCATGCGCGGCGCTCTGCTCCGTACTGGGAGTGGGTGGAGATGTACCGGCGGGGTATCGCGCCGTCGAAGATCGCCGACGTCTGCGGTGCTGCCGTGACAACTGTCCGCTATCACCTGCAGATCGCGGCAAAGAGGGATCCTGGTCTTCGCGGCGAGCATGCCGCCGCCCTGCCCCTGACGGTGCGTGATCCGTCCGACGCTTCCCTGCAAAAAATGCAGGACCTCGTCACCTTTTACCAAGCGGAGGGACGGCTGCCGGCAGCTCATGCGAAGTCGTCCCACGAGCAGGCCTTGGTCAGCTGGCTTTACCGTCGGCGCCGGGAATCAGCGCAGGGGACCCTCTCCCCCGTTTTCCGTGATGGCCTGAGCGCCATTCCCGGTTGGGACAAGCTTTCGAGAGGCGAAGCTGCTGACGAGGCCCGATGGCAGCAGCGTCTGCAGGCAGTGAAAGCACTCCGGAGGGCCGGCGGTGAATGGCCCCGGCACCAAAAAACCGACGACCCACAGGAGCGCACACTCGGTGTGTGGCTGCACGGTCAGCGGATCAATTACAAGCGCGGCAAGCTCGCACGGGAGAAGAAGTCGCAGCTGGATAGAGTTCTGCCCGGCTGGCGGGAGGGCCGACCGCGCGGCGGCCGCCGTGCTTCATAACCGAGGACCTCTTCCTGTTGGCCGCTGATGCCCCCTTAGTTTTGCCGGCGAATTGGTACCCGAGTTCCTCGGCCGCGGCGGTCCCGTCGAGGCCGGCGCCTGATAGTCAGTGGAAACTACCGGCTCATGCCTTTTTGCAGGAGCTTCGTTTGGCCGTTGGCGCGCGTTTTGCGGGCCTTCGGATTGCGCCCTGGTCCCTTGGTCACGGCCGCGCTGGGCGGCGTGCCTTGGTCTTGATCCGCGCTGAGCCGTGCCTGTACGGCTTCGCGGTCGGCAACCCCTTCCAAGCTCGCGGCCAATTCCTGGCGACGTTCGGCTGAGTCGTACTTAATCCCGGCTTCTTCGCGTAGCGCCTCGGGGTGTTGGTTCTCTTCGGTGACGTCTTGTTCACGGTCTCGATCTTCCCGGTCGGCCTCGGCCAGCAGCTGCACGGCGTGGGCGTTTTCGTCACGGCCGGCACGGCGTTCCTGTTCCGCCTGTTCGCGGTCCTGTTCGGCCTTCGCCAGGGCAGCGGCCACGGACGTTTCGTCGGCGCCCAAGTTGTCCACGTCCAGGCCGTAACGTCGCTGCACTTGGTCGCGAATTACCTCTGCCGCGTCGCGTGCTGCCGGGTCGTGGTCTTTCCACGCGGTGGCAGCCTCATGGACCCTTTCGATGTCGCGGCCGGTGGTCGTGTCCCACCACCGGTTGTCCATGACGGGTGCGAGCTGGGCACGGGCTGCTGCCCGCTCCGCGTCGAACCGGGCCTGCAGCTCACGGGCCTGTTGTTCCTCGGCCGCCTGTGCGCGGCGCAGCTCTTGCTCGCGTGCCCTGGCCAGCTGCTCACCGAGCCGTCCTGCGACGGTCAGCCCTACGCGTGACATGGCCTCAATGGCCTCATCAATTCCGTCGGATTCAGTCATGGCTTCCCTCCTTGGTGTTATCTCTCAATGTCAGGGCGGGCGCTCCCGCTTTGGGTGCCCGCCTGATTGCGTGCCTGCACGTACTGCGGCGGCAGCACGGAGCCAACGGACCGACCCGAAACCTGGCCGGCCGCACTCGCGCGTACCGCGGCGGTCGCTTCCGTGTCCGCCGTGGGCGTGGTTGCCGGGACGCTGGGCAGCGCGGCAGCAACTTGGCTTAGTTGGTGCTTGACCATGTGGCTGATCTGGCGTGCTCTGCGCAGATCATTTGATGCCTTGTGCATGTCGTGAACGGCCTTGGAGACGTTCAGCAGCTGGCGCAGCATGATCGCCTGCGCTGCGGTTCCGGTGCCGCCCATCGACGCTGCCGTGAGCATGAGGGAGGCTCCGCGGGCGGACGGGCCCACGCTGCGGATGGGGCGGACCGGGTAGCGCCGCAATTGTGCCGTCTTGGACAGCTCGTCTGCTGCTGCTGCGAGCGGGCCGGGCGTTGACTCGGTCGCCGTTGACCAGGCTGCGAAGGCACCGGCTGTCTCGCGGGCAACGTGCGCCCAGGTCGCATGATCGTCCAGCGGGACGGAGCGCAGGGTTTCGCGAAGCCGGGCAACTTCGTCACTGTACTGTTCCCACATTTTCGGGTCCGGTTCGTTCGCTTCACGGCCGGTCGTGACCGGGCGGCGTCCACGTGCAGCTGCCTGCCACTCGGCGACCGCATCGGCGGCACCTTGAGGGTTGTCCGGCCACTCGGCACGGAGCTTTGGCAGGGCGAGATCTTTGGCGAGGTGACCGCCCCCGAACCAGACCGGCCGCCCACCTTTCATGGGCCGTTCTGCCACGCTGTAGCCAACCACCACGTCATCCCGTCCGGACGCGTACCGCGGCCTGACCAGTGCACCGGTACGGCGAAGGCGACGGACAAACTCCGCCTCGTCCTGGGCCGAAGTCGCGCAGGCGCGGACCTTGCGTTCGAGGGACCGGCGTTCCGGTTCCGGCGCTCCCCGCCGTTCGGATGCTTCGCGTTCACCGGGCCGCAGACCACGAGTCGAGTGCGTGGGCGAAAGTTCTTCCAGGCCGTACTTTTTCTCGAGCTCACGGGCGGCTTGTTGCGCGCGGGGGAAGTCCCGCCAGCTGCTCCACTTCGTCCCGTCTTCACGGACCATGGACGCCGCAATGTGGATATGGTCGTTCCCTGCTTTGCTGTGACCGTGACGGATCGCAACCCACTGTGCCGGGGCGTGTCCGCTGGCTTCGGTGAATCCCATCTCGTCCATGAAGTCCTGCGCGATGTCAGCCCATTGCGCGTCGGTCAGGTCGCCTTCCTCGGCACGCAATGACAGTGAGCAGTGCCAGACATGACCGCCGGGAATCTCGACGCCCAGGACGCTTCTGGCCCGGTCCAGTTCCTTGGCAATGGCCTGGGCTGCATCGGCGTTCAGTTCGTCATCGTTGTGCCAGGCCATGAACGACGGTGAGCCAGCGACCAGGTGCGGGTCGGTGTGTTCGTTCGCACGTCCGGGACCGGCAAGGTAGGCGATGAGCCCGTGCATGCGGGTGCCCTTGGTGATGTTGGGAATCATCAGCGCACCATCGAATCCAGCATCGTATTGATCCGGTCAGCGACCGCCCGCACCCGGGTCAGGACAGTGCGTGCAGCTTCGGGGAATTCGTCTGTGGCGTTTGCGTGCCGGGCGAGCTGGTTGACGTTGTTCGACAGGGCAGCAAGGTAGCGGCGGGCCGCAATGAATTCCACGGCCATCGCCCGGCGCTCGGCCAGCGACTCGGAGTTTTCCGCGTACAAAGCGGCACTGACAAGGATCTCCGACGGGCTCCGCCCAGTCCGTTCCTCCAGCACCTTCAACTGCGCGCGCTCGAACTCCGACATCGACACCCGCACGTACTGGGTCTCGCCGTCAATGTTCGCGCGTCGACGGCGGGAGAACCGGCGCGGCGACTTCCGCTCTTCAGTCATCCGTTGCCCCTCCCCCAATGCCCAGCGCAGCGCCCCGGAGTCTCCGGGCCACACTCACGAGTGTGCCGCATCCAGGACCGCAGTCCGTGGATCAACACGCGTGTTATGGCACATAACCGTCTAGCTTGCTCCGGAAAATCACCTGCGCCCGGGTTCGGCGCTTTGCGTGGTTGATCGGTACTGCCCTGCAGGACGCTTCGCGTCTGACTTGTTCAAACGACTGCGTCGTTCCGTTTCGGCTGGTGAGGCTACTGCCCGGTCCTTCCTTGGCAAGTCTCCACAGCTGGCTTTCGCGGCATATCCTCGCTCCGCTCCGGTATTCCACGGTCCAGCCGCTCCGACTGGCCAATTCCTTCACCGGCCAAGTTTCGGCAAGCGTGCCGAAAGGAACGCGGCATAGGGTTATCGAAAGGTACAGTTTTGGCTCTTATCTCACCTAACCAAGTGGCCAGGCAATACGGCGTCTCATCGACGCAACTGCGACAGTGGCGGCGACGGGGCATCGGCCCCGAATACTTCCAGTTCACGGCACGAACCGTCAGCTACTCTGAGGACTATCTGCGGGACTGGTTCAGCGATCCCTGTAACGCCGGCCTTCTGGCCGGTGTTACGGAAGCGGCGCGTGAAACGCCGTGCTCCGAAGGGCGCGTCAGGCGCCGGTCAGCCGCAGAGTAATCGTTAGGCTGGATCCCATGGCTACCCTCGACATTGACCAGACACGCAACCAAGCCCGCGCCCTGCTCGACTCCCGCATCGAATCCGTCACCGCCCTGGTGAAGAGCCGCCAGCGCATCAATGATTTGCGGGATCAGCTCGTCGCTGCCGAACGCGACGACAAGCGAGCCTACGTGCAAGCCACGCGGGACGGATGGAGCGCCGAGGAACTCAAAAAACTTGGCCTCGAACCGGCGGCTGCAAAGCGCCGGCGGACGGCAAAGCGCTCCACAGGGTCGGACCAGGACAACGGCGCATCCTTCGCCGAACAGTGACCCCCACACCCATGACCTGGGTGACACAAGATCCGCGGAGCTGACACCCGAAAAAGGCTGATGGACACAAAAAAGGACCGGAGCAATCCGGTCCTTTTTTGTCCTTCGGCAAAAGGAAATCTTCAATCCACTCTAGCCCACCCATGAAGGTATGCCTGGTAACCAAGCAACGACATCCTTTTTCGACGCTGAGCTGGTGCCGGCAGCACGCGAGCTTGCACCTTGGTATGCGCGGCACTTTGGTGACGATGTGGCGGGGTGCGCGGATTGGCGGTCCGCCGCTGGTGAGCAGTTGCTGTGGTTCGCCCTGAGCGGCGGACCGCCCGACTTTTGGGAGGTTCCCGGCCCTGTCGTGGTGATCGGCGGATGCCTTGCCGGGCGGTGGGGTTCCGCCCGGCAAGGGGTTCTTATGCAGTCTCGGGTTCTTCCTCTGCTGGCTTTCCGCTGTCGATGATCAGCAGTTCAACAACCGATGGCTTGTATCCCCAGTGGACCAGTTGGGTCAGGTAGTCCCGGTGGGTCTGTGAGGGGGAACGCCACGAGTCCTTCGCGATGGTCTTTTCGTAGCCCGCGCAGATGAGCGCGATCAGGGAAAACTCGGGCCGGGCCGTGGATTTGGCCACGTGGGTCCGGAGCGGGTTCCACGCCCAGGTCTTGTCCTCGTCAACCTTTGCACCGACCATCCCGGCGGCCATCTCGCCGTCGTAGCCGCTGGCCGTTTCGGGATGGTGGGTGATCGCGTGGACGGTGAAGTACTGCCAGCCCTTGGGCGCCTGCTTTTTCGCCAGCAGGCCGGTCACGAATTCCCGGCGGACCACCTGCGCGGACAGCATCGCTTTGTTGTTCTCAATCAGGGTTTTGCGCTCGGCCTTTTGCTCCTCGGTCATCGGGCCTTTCTGCGCTGGGCGGCCGCCGTCGTAGCGTTCATACTTCGGCGCAAAACCTGTCTCCTTCCACCCCGCGATCACGGAGTGGGTCCGGTGCTGGCCCCGGTAGTCCGTGGTGATCAGGACGGCGTTGGCATCGTCCTCGGTGGCAGGCTCACCTCCGCGCGCTTCGCGGCGGTGACGTAGAGGTTGTCGTCGTCGGCGTAGTGTCCGGCGTCTTCCACGATGGGCTTGCCCTGGGTTTCGAGTTCGGCGATCAGCGCGGCGAGGGCGGCTGCGCTTTCGCGCCGGTCCCGCAGCTGCTGAGCGACGTGCAGGAGCTGGTCAGGTTCGTCCATGATGACCGACTCGAGCTCGGCCGAGGCCTCTTCATCTGATTCAAACTCGGCCATGATCAGCGCTTCTTCGATGGTCCATCCTTTGCCGAGGGCGGCGGCTCCCGCGCCGGAGGACTTGGCCTTCAATGCGGACTCGACGGTGGTCTTGGTGCGTCCGGTCTTCTTGGCGATCGCGGCGGCCGAAACACCGATCAGGGACAGCTGGTGGTACGCGTCGGCTTCGTCGGCTTCGGTCAGTTCGGCGCGCTGGATGTTCTCCACCACCTGCGTGGTGATGCGTTCTGCTTCCTCGGGGGACTCGATGATCATTACCGGGATCAGGGGCTGCTGCGCTTCGACGGCGGCGCGGGTGCGGCGCTGGCCCATCAGGACGTGCACGGTTCCGTCGTCCTTGCGGTGGGCGATGACCGGTTCCATCACGCCGTGTTCTTTGATGCTGGCAATGAAGTCAGCGGTCAGGGCTGCGTCCTTACGGACGTTGATATCGACTGTAAGGGTGGCGGGGTCGAGCATTTCGAGCGTGGGTGCTGCGTTCATGGTGTTGCTCCTTTTTTGCCGAAAGGGTTGGTGGGTGGGGCGGCCTGTGGTGACCGGCCAGCGTCCCCTCTCCCCCCGTTGTTTTGGCTGCTGGCGAAGCTTGCGGAGCTGTGGCCGACGGAGGCCTGTCTATCCGTGAGG
>NZ_JAGGPK010000053.1 GCF_018613855.1 Arthrobacter sp. ISL-30 | reverse complement strand
GACGGCGGGGTCCTCGGCAACGAGACCACCGTGGCAGACATTAGCCTCGGCAGCCTCGACACCGGCGCATTCGTCGATGGCGTAGCAGTCGGCGACACCGCCGGCACCGGCCTCGTTGAAACCGGCACGATCGCCGTCCCGGTCACCGCCAACGACGTCAACGCCACCATCCTCGAAACCGGCACCGGAGTACTCGGCGATGGCGGGATCTTGGGTAATGACACCACCGTGGCGGACATCAGCCTAGGTAGTGTCGACACCGGACTCCTTGTCGACGGTATAGGTCTGGGCGGAGCGGGCGCAGCAGGTATCACCGATCCTCTTGGCCCCACCGGCGTTACGCCACCAGTGGTGACCCCGCCGTCGTCCGGCACCGGAGCGATGGGCGGTCCGGACGCTGGAGCCTCGCAAGCAGGCACTGGTCCGGATGCTGGAACGTCCCAGGTAGGTTCTGGCCTGGCGGCAGCTGGATCCGTGGCGTCGGCCAGCGGAGCTGGATCCCTGGCATCTGCCAGCGGAGCCGGCTCCTTGGCGTCGACCAGCGGAGCTGGTTCCGGCAACCAGACCGGAGTGTCCGGCTTGGCCAAGACCGGGTTCATCGGTAACTGGCCATTAGTTGCTGGTGCTTTCCTCCTGGCGGGGCTAATCCTGCTCGGGTTCGGACGGCGCCAGCGGGCGGCGCTGAGCTGCTAGCCCCCTTATGCCAGGGCAACCCTGCGGGCCCCCTGTCCCGCGGGGTTGCCCTGCCCCCTCAGGGAAGCGGTTTCGTGTGAACTACCTAACCAACTTCCGATCCAGTGAGACCGCCCCTGGCCCGATGAAGGCGAACGTGATGGAGACGGCTATGTAAAGGATCAGGAGTTCAGCGGTGATGCCGGGGCGGTCCGTCAGCAGGGGCTTGCCCGATTCAGTCACAAACCAGATACAGGAGAAGAGGACAGCGGCCAGGAATCCAGCAATCCGGGTAAGGGCGCCAACCAGAAGCAGCAGCCCTAGACCGATTTCACCAGCAATAACCAACCAGGCAATCAGCTCGGGCTTCTGGACTCCCATAGCTCCAACGGAAGCTGCAAACGCGGCGTGCCCGGCCAGTATCTTCTGCAGGCCGTGCACAAGCATGAGCCCGCCGAAAACTACCCTGAGGATGGCGATGCCCCGCGCCGAGGACTTGGGAGAGGGATGGAGGAACTTCACCCGCCAATTGTGCCTGCAGTGGCTGCCCGGCCAAGCCTTACACCCCGGCGAGTCTGGGAATTGAAGCCTGGTAATTCAGGCTTGGTAATCCCTGCTGCCCTTCGAGACTGCCCGCCTAAAGGAGCCCGCGAGGCGTCAGAGAAGCATCCAGGCGGATTTTGCGCGCAACACAGTGTGCGCATAGAAACTGTCGCACTTGCTGCACGTATAACTGACGTCAAGCATGGTGTCGGGTGCTGCTGCGGCCGGCGCAGCGGATTCGACGAAGAGGAACTCATCGCTGCAACACTGAGTGCACCAGGGGCGGTCTGCGTTGGAAACCGGTGCCGCGCTAACCGATCCCGCACCGACCGGTGCCGTGCCACCTGGCCCCGTACCAACTGAAGCCGTGGCCGCGGCGATTTTGGGTTTCGATGAAAGCTTCGCGGGACCGGACAACTTCGAAGGGAAATGATCGGGCAGGGATAGATGTGATCGTGGTGTCAAAGCCACAGCTCCTTCGGAATGAGGCGCATCCTGGGCGTACATCCTTGTACGCGCACGCAGGTGCATAATCATGCCTTTGATAAGTGAACTTATCGTAGTCGCTGGACCCCGTTCCGTCCATCATCGTGCCGGAGCGCCGACCCGCTTCTCACGTGCCAGCACCTCAGCTTTGGGGATCAACAGGCGTTAATCCAGACGCCCAAGATCCTTCGTCGCAGGTCCCTCGAGAACTGTCCCGTCAGAATCGAACCGGGAACCATGGAGGGGGCAGTCCCAGGATTTTTCCGCATCGTTCCAAGTGACGATGCCGCCCAGATGCGTGCAGACTGCCGAGAGCCTGCAGGTAACTCCGTTAACGTTTGATACGGCAACAGGACGATCCTTTGTGACCACCACACCCGTTCCTTCCGGAGGGGTACGAACATCGGTTGCGGCCTGCGTTCTTGTCTTCGCCCACTCGGCACCCAACGTCTTGGCCACATCCGCGTTGAGGGCCACTGCTGTCCCTATACCCCGAGGGGAGGTAACGCGATGGTGTAGGGTTTTCGCCCACTGGACATCACCGCCGAGGATCTCTGAACTGATCCCCAGCGCAGCTGCAACACTATTGGTCAGTCCCCATTTGTTGTAACCGGTCGCAAAATAGATGCGGCCCTGCCCTCTTGGCATCTTGCCGAAGAAGGGCATCCTGCTGATGCTCCTGTGGTCCTGCGCCGACCAGGCGTGGGTGACTTCGGCTCCGGGGAAGTGCTGCTTTGCCCAGTCGGTCAGCACGTCCAAACGACCTTTTGGCGATGCAACGCGCCCCGTTTGGTGACCGTTGCCACCGACCATCAGGAGTTCTTCGCCGTCGGTAGGGACAGTCCTCACAGAGCGTCCGGGGACCTCGGCGGACAAGTACATGCCGCGGGGCAGCGACGCGGGGTCCGGTACGCGGAGGGTTGCGGCGTAGGAGCGTACGGGCTTGAGCTTCGCAAAATACAGCCCGCGGTTCAGGATTGGCATCCCGGTGCCCAACACGACGAGCTCCGGGTGGAGCTCGCCCTGGTCTGTGATGACGCGGAGGCCGTCGGAAGCCTCCACGTTCCGGACGCGCAGGTTCTCGATAACCCTGCCGCCCCGCCCCCGGAGGTCGCGGACCATGGCCTCTATCCAGTCCAACGGGTCTACCTGTGCCTGGTCTTTCAGGCGAAGCGCGGTTCTCACGGCGAACGGGAGTTCAGTTTCACTCACGGACTCCACTTCCAGGCCTGCGGCAATGGAGGCGGAGAGTTCTGAGTCGAGATCGGAGACGCCGCTGTCAGAAACAGCGAACGTATAGGCGTCCCGCCGCTGGTAGGCGACGCCCTGCTCGTCAAGGTAGCGCAGAAGCCAGGCCTGGCCTTCCCTGTTCCCCTCCACATAAGCGTCCACCACATGCTTTGAGTAGTAACGGCGCAACCCGGACAGGACTGTGCCCTGCAGCAGGCTCACTTTGGCCGTGCTTCGGCCACTGGTGCCGCTGCCAATGGTCCGTCCTTCAACAACAGTCACGTTCATGCCGGAGCGGGCCAGGAGAAGCGCGGTTGTCAATCCGGAGAGCCCCGCCCCCACCACCACTGCATCGCACTTTTCATCCGGAATGAATTCGTCCGAGCCCAATGCCCGGTGCCGGTCGAGCCAAAAAGATGTCATGGGAATCACTCCTGCATCTGCCGTCGGTCACGATGGATGCTTCGACGGTAGCCCGGGGGTAAGACTAAATCCAGAGGCCTGCGCCCTGAAAAGGACGACGACGGCGGGGAGCCTCCCGCCGCCGTCGTCCTTCCTGGAAACAAAACCACCGGCGCTCCCAAACGGGGCGCCGGTGGTTTCTCCAAGCAGATTCTGCTGAACCCCGATGCTTAGCTGAGGGTGGCCAGAACCTTGTTGAAGGTAACCGACGGACGCATGACGGCGGCTACCTTAGCCTCGTCCGGGCGGTAGTAACCGCCGATGTCCACCGGGGAGCCCTGAACGGCGGCCAGTTCGCCGATGATGGCTTCTTCGTTGCTGCCCAGTGCCTCGGCAATGGAGGAGAACGCAGACGCCAGCTCGGCGTCGACGGTCTGTCGGGCCAGTTCCTGGGCCCAGAACTTGGCCAGGTAGAAGTGGCTTCCGCGGTTGTCGATCTCGCCCACGCTGCGGCGCGGGGACTTGTTCTCGAGCAGGAAGGTCCCGGTGGCACGGTCCAGCGTGTCCGCAAGGATCTGTGCGCGGGCGTTGTCCGTGGTGTTGGCTAGGTGTTCGAAGCTCACGGCCAGGGCCAGGAATTCGCCCAGGCTGTCCCAGCGCAGGTGGTTCTCCTTGAGGAGCTGCTGGACGTGCTTCGGTGCCGAGCCGCCGGCGCCCGTCTCGAAGAGACCGCCACCGTTGATCAGCGGAACGATGGAGAGCATCTTGGCGCTCGTGCCCAGTTCCAGGATCGGGAACAGGTCCGTGAGGTAGTCGCGCAGCACGTTACCGGTGACGGAGATCGTGTCTTCGCCGCGGCGGATCCGCTCGAGGGTGAAAGCGGTGGCCTTTTCCGGGGACATGATTTCGATCTGGAGCCCGTCGGTGTCGTGCTCCTTGAGGTATTCCTTGACCTTGGCGATGAGGTTGGCGTCGTGGGCGCGGGTTTCGTCCAGCCAGAAGACGGCGGGGGTCTTCGAGGCGCGGGCCCGGTTGACGGCCAGCTTGACCCAGTCGCGGATCGGCAGGTCCTTGGTCTGGCAGGCACGCCAGATGTCGCCGGCCGAAACCTGGTGCTCGATCAGGACGGTTCCGGAAGCGTCAACCACCTGGACCGTGCCGGGGGCCTGGATTTCGAAGGTCTTGTCGTGGCTGCCGTATTCTTCTGCGGCCTGGGCCATCAGGCCAACGTTGGGAACCGTGCCCATGGTGGTGGGGTCGAAGGCGCCGTTGGCGCGGCAATCGTCAATGACCACCTGGTAGATGCCGGCGTAGGAGCTGTCCGGCAGGACGGCCAGGGTGTCCGCTTCCTTGCCGTCCGGGCCCCACATGTGGCCGGAGCTGCGGATCATCGCAGGCATGGAGGCGTCAACAATGACGTCGCTCGGAACGTGCAGGTTGGTGATGCCCTTGTCGGAATCAACCATGGCCAGTGCCGGACCTTCTTCCAGGCCCTTCTTGATAGCCGCTTCAACGCCTTCGCGGACATCCTGCGGAAGGTCCGAAAGTCCGTTGAGGATGGAAGCCAGGCCATTGTTTGCGCTCAGGCCGGCGGCCTCGAGCTGCTTGCCATACGTGGCGAAAAGCTCGGCGAAGTATGCCTTGACCACGTGGCCGAAGATGATGGGGTCGGAGACCTTCATCATGGTGGCCTTCAGGTGTGCCGAGAACAGCACGCCTTCCTCCTTGGCGCGGGCAACCTGCGCCGCGAGGAACTCGTCCAGGGCGGCTGCGCGCATGACCGTGCCGTCGATGACTTCACCGGCGAGGACGGGGAAGGGCTTCTTGAGGTCCTTGACGGTGCCGTCTTCCTGCACGAACTGGATTTTGATGGTGCCGTCGGCCGGGATAACTACGGACTTCTCGTTCGAACGGAAGTCATCGGCTTCCATGTGAGCCACGTTGGTCTTGGATTCGGGGCTCCATGCACCCATGGAGTGCGGGTTCTGGCGGGCGTAGTTCTTGACCGACAGGGGCGCGCGGCGATCGGAGTTGCCTTCGCGGAGGACCGGGTTCACGGCCGAGCCCTTGATCTTGTCGTAGCGCGAGCGGATGTCCGTCTCCTCGTCCGAGGAGGGGTTGTCCGGGTAGTCCGGGAGGTCGTAGCCCTTGCCCTGGAGCTCTGCAATGGCGGCCTTCAGCTGCGGAATGGACGCGCTGATGTTGGGCAGCTTGATGATATTGGCTTCGGGCTTCTTTGCCAGTTCGCCCAGCTCGGACAGGTCGTCGCTGATGCGCTGCTCTTCGTTGAGGTAGTCGCCAAAGACGGCGATGATGCGGCCCGACAGCGAGATGTCGCGGGTCTCCACTTCCACACCAGCCGTGGAAGCGAAAGCCTCAACAATCGGCAGGAACGAGTACGTTGCCAGCATCGGCGCTTCGTCAGTGTGGGTATAGATAATCTTGGCCATTGCTCGGGCGTCTCCCTGAAGGTCTGCGTACGTGTGGAATTGTTGTTACTTCAGCACATCCACTACCTGAGGAGTCTTCGGCGCCCGTAGGGGCCGCGGCTGCAACAGTGCACCGTACAAGGCGCAGTGGACTACCGCAATAACCCTGTTTGTCTGCCAGGTCAATGCCCGGCCGAACATTCATGTCCCACTATGCCACAGCGCATATTTCGGCCCTAAATCGGAAGGGGAAAGGAGCGTAGCACAGCCGCATAATTCACCCTGCTTCCCCATTGCGCCGCGGCCTCAACACGGCGCAAAATCTATTTACAAATTCGTCACGATAGGGTTACGTTCTGATTCCGCCGGTCAGCCGTTTCCAGTCTGGCGTCCTTTTCGTGACAATTAGCTAGGAACCCCATGCGACGCATCAAGACCTTGGTCGGCGGCCTGTTGAGTCTGTCAACAGCGACACTCCTCGCCCTAAGTGGCGCTGGCATTGCAACTGCGTCACCGGGGGCGAACGACGGCGGTGCATCCGATGCGGTGACCGTGCACCGTGTGGACGGATCAGGTTCCGCCGACTATTGGACTCCTGAGCGCATGCGGACGGCGGTATCAGGTGAAGTTCTAGCGGAGAAGGCTCTCAAGCGGGCAGGGAACCAGGGCGGATTTGCAGCCCAGGCTGAAAAGGGCGTGGCCAGCGAGATCCCCGGCATCCCGCATCCCGACACCAAAGCCACCAAGGATCCGCTCTTCGCGCGCAAGGGTGGCGGCAGCGTGACACCTGTTCCGCACATCGGCAAGGTCTTCTTCACCCTGGCAGGCACCAACTATGTGTGCTCCGGAAACTCGGTCACGTCAAGCAACAGGAGCACGGTCTCTACAGCCGGCCATTGCCTGAATGAAGGTCCGGGCGCCTTTGCGAGCAACTTCATTTTCGTCCCGGCCTACTTGAACGGCTCGGCCCCCTACGGCAAGTGGACCGCGAAGGCACTCTACGCACCTACTCAGTGGAGCACCTCCGGCAGTATGCAGTACGACACCGGCTTCGCCGTCATGGGTACCCTGAACGGCCAGCGGCTCGCCGACGTCGTCGGTGCCTCCGGCGTAAAGTTCAACGCCCAAAGCGGCCTGAGCTACACAGCCTTCGGCTACCCGGCTGCTCCCCCATTCGACGGGCAGTCGCTCTGGAGCTGCTCGGGCAAGGCCACCAAGGACCCCTACAACCCGCAGTTCAACACCCAGGGAATCGCTTGCAACATGAATGGGGGCTCCTCTGGCGGACCGTGGTTCATCGGCACCGGCTCCGGCGGCTACCAGAACTCGGTCAACAGCTACGGCTACGGCAGCAACTCCAACAAGATGTACGGCCCCTACTGGGGCTCAGTGATTGAGCAGACCTACCTGGGCGCAGCGGCGGCCGGCTAAGGAAGAATCGACGACGGCGGCTGTCCCCTTTCGGGGGCAGCCGCCGTTTCTGTGAGCGTTAGTGGAAGAAGTGGCGGGCTCCCGTGAAGTACATGGTGACGCCGGCCGCATTGGCCGCGGCGATGACTTCCTCATCGCGTACCGAGCCGCCTGGCTGGACTATGGCGCGGACGCCGGCGTCGATCAGGATCTGCAGGCCGTCGGCGAACGGGAAGAACGCATCGGACGCGGCCACGGAGCCGCGTGCGCGCTCGTTCCCCTCACCCGCAAGAGTGTTGGCGCGCTCCACGGCGAGCTTGCAGGAGTCGAGGCGGTTGACCTGGCCCATGCCGACGCCTACCGCTGCACCGTCGGAGGCCAGCAGGATCGCGTTGGACTTGGCTGCACGGCAGGCGGTCCAGGCGAAGGCGAGGTCGGCCAGCGTCTTTTCGTCGGCAGGTTCACCGGCGGCAAGAGTCCAATTGGCGGGATTGTCGCCGTCGGCGTCCACCTTGTCGGTGACCTGGATCAGGACGCCGCCGGAAACCTGGCGGATTTCCGTCGGGTAACGGTCGTAGCCTTCGGGCAAGGACAGGAGCCGGATGTTCTTCTTCTTGGAGAGGATTTCCACGGCTTCCGGTTCGAACCCGGGAGCGATGATCACCTCGGTGAAGATGTCAGCCACGGTGGTGGCCATGCCTGCAGTGACGGGGCGATTCGCGGCGATCACGCCGCCATAGGCTGAGACGGGGTCGCAGGCGTGGGCCTTGGCATGCGCATCGGCAATCGGGTCCGCGGCGGAAGTAGAGCCGACGGCCACTCCGCACGGGTTTGCATGCTTGATGATGGCGACCGCGGGGTCGGAGAAGTCGAAGGCGGCGCGCAGAGCGGCATCGGCGTCGACGAAGTTGTTGTAGCTCATGGCCTTGCCGTGCAACTGATCTGCCTGGGCGATGCCCACCGGGGCCGCCCTGTCCACGTACAGTGCAGCCTGCTGGTGCGGGTTTTCGCCGTAGCGGAGAACCTCGGAGCGTTCCAGCGCCAGGCCTGCGTACGCTGGCCAGTCGATTACGCCGTCGCCGTCTTCATCCAGGAACTGGCTGGCAGTCCAGGTGGCTACGGCATTGTCGTAGGTGGCGGTGTGCGCGAAGGCTTTGGCGGCGAGCCGACGTCGGGTCTTGAGGTCGAAGCCGCCCCCAGCGGCTGCCTCCACGACCGAACCGTAGAAGGTCGGGTCAACCACAATGGCGACGGCGGCGTGGTTCTTGGCTGCCGAGCGGACCATGGCGGGGCCGCCAATGTCGATCTGCTCGACGACGTCGTCCTGGCCCGCGCCGGAATGCACGGTTTCGACGAACGGGTAGAGGTTCACCACGACGAGGTCAAACGGCTCGATCTCCATTTTCGTGAGGGTTTCCATATGCGCCGGGACGCGGCGGTCGGCCAGGATGCCGCCATGCACGCGCGGGTGCAGGGTCTTGACGCGGCCGTCCAGCATTTCCGGCGAACCGGTGACTTCCTCGACTTCCTTGACCGGGATGCCGGCCGCGGCGATGGTCTTGGCGGTGGAACCGGTGGAGACGATGGCGACGCCAGCTGCGTGCAGGCCCTTGGCGAGGTCCTCCAGCCCGGTCTTGTCGTAAACCGAAATCAGGGCTCGGCGGATGGGCACACGGTCAAGCTGCGTCAAGGTCACAAAAGTCTCCGTCTTATCTCGCGAGGTAACGCGGTTGGGTGGGGATGGACCCAGTTTATATCGACGCGGCTCACGCCCTTCCGGCGTTACTTCAACTCAATGCCAGGCAGTTCTACGCCTGCCTTTACAAACCCCCGTCGGCGCCGATTACAAAGCCGGGCTGCGGACGTAACCTTACTTGCATGACCGATCACGTGGTGCTCGTGGCTGACGTCGGCAAAAGCCGCTGCAGGGTCGAACTGCGGCGCGGCAGCGAGGTCCTGGGGGCCTCGGAGCAGCACGGTTTCCCCGGCCTTGGGATAGAAGACGGCGGCACTTTGGCCTGCACACTCCTGGTTGATACGGCCGCCCAGCTTCCGGTCACGATCCCGCAGGACCTGGCCGGTTTCGGCGCCGCTGTGGCCGGCGTCGAGGCATCGACGGAGAACTCGCTGGAGCTGGCCAAGCTGCTCACTATCCATTACGGCGTACCATCCGCCGTCCTGTCCGACGCCACCGCAGCCCATCTTGGCGCGCTTCAAGGTGCCCCGGGCAGTGTGCTGATCGTCGGCACGGGAGCCGTGGCGTTCCGCTTCGACGACCTCGGCTACCTCCACCGCTCAGACGGTTGGGGCCCGTTGCTCGGAGACCGCGGCAGCGGGCGCTGGATTGGGCAGCACGGGCTGCACGCCGTTCTTGATGCCTACGACGGCGGTGCGGAGACAACGCTGACAGCTATGGCAGGAGCGCTCGTCGAGTCACCGGAGCATCTCCCCGCCTGGCTGGCGGACTCAGGAAACCCTGCGCGCGCCATGGCCCGCTTTGCTCCCCTGGTGCTCCAGGCGGCACAGGCGGGAGACGACGTTGCGCAGGGCATCGTCGACGCGGCCTGCCGAATCTTGACGGACACCGTGTTGAGGGTGGCCAAAGGTGACGACGTCGACCGAAGGGTGGCCCTTTTGGGTGGAGTGCTCAACTCCGAGTTCTTCGCGGAGCTCTTGCGGAAGTCCCTGGCATCGGCTGGGATTGAGGTGGTTGCGGCCCAGGGCGATGGCCTGGATGGCGCCGCCCTCGCTGTGACACGCCGCGGGCTCTTGCAGGAAAGGTACATCCACCGTGACGGAACGAACTGGCCCGAGTAGGAGCCACGCCGCCCATGCTGCCCAGGTGACCGAGGCTTCCCATTTGGAGGAGCTGCGGAACCAGTTGTCCGCCCTTCAAACTGAGGCCGCTGACCCGAGGCTGAATCAGCTGGACAGCATGGAAACCGAAGAGCTCGTGGCGGCCATGAACGTCCAAAACGCTGTTGTGCCAGGAGCGGTGGAGTCGGCATCTGCGGAGATCGTCCGGACGGTGGACGCCGTCGCTGACCGACTCTCCAAGGGCGGGCGGCTGCTATATGTAGGAGCTGGAACCGCCGGCAGGCTCGGCGTCCTGGATGCCAGCGAATGCCCGCCCACGTTCGGCACACCGCCTGGCCTTGTGGTGGGCATCATCGCAGGCGGGCCCGAAGCCGTCCAAAAGCCGGTGGAATACGCGGAGGACAACGCGACGGCGGGGGCGCGTGACCTGCATGACATAGGTGTCACCGAGTGGGACGCAGTGATCGGAATCTCGGCGTCGGGCCGTACGCCGTATGTGATCGGGGCGCTCGAGGAAGCCCGCAAGAGGGGGGCGTTCACGGCATCTCTCGCGTGCAATCCAGGTTCACCCATCAGCCACCTCGCAGACGTGGCAATCGACGTCGTCGTCGGTCCGGAATTCGTTGCCGGTTCCACGCGGCTGAAGGCCGGGACCGCGCAGAAACTCGTCCTCAACATGATCAGTACGCTGGCCATGGTGAAGCTGGGCAAAACGTACGGAAATCTCATGGTGGACCTGAAAGCCACGAACCAGAAACTGCTGGCGCGTGCGCAGCGTACGGTCATGCACGCAACGGGTGTGGACGCCGATGAGGCCGTGAAGGCGCTGGATACCGTGGGCGGCTCGGTCAAGGCGGCCATCCTGGTGCTGCTCACCGGGATCGAGCCCGGCCTGGCCAAGCAAGCGCTGGAGAACGCCGGCGGGTTCCTGCGGAAGGCTATTGAGGACAACCGCTGACGCGGGCGCTGATTCGGGGTAGGGCTGTCGCTCGGCTGGCCTGCCCGCCACGCTAAAGTTCTACGCAGGAGGGCACATGAACATTTACACCACCATGCCCAGCGGCGAACAAGTGGTTCAGGAACTTCCGTGGCGCTGGAAGGTCCAGGGAAGGATTTTCCTCATCGGGGGCCTCGGCTTCATGTTCGACGCCTGGGATGTGACGCTGAACGGCGTGCTCATTCCTCTGTTGTCCAAACACTGGTCTCTGACGCCGGGTGACGCGGGCTGGATCGGAACAGCCAACCTGATCGGCATGGCCTTGGGTGCGTTCGCCTGGGGAACCATCGCGGACACCATCGGCAGGAAGAAGGCCTTCTCGGCAACCCTGCTGATCTTTTCGGTGTTCACAGTGCTGGGCGCGTTCGCTCCGGACATCGTGTGGTTCTGCATCTTCCGCTTCATGGCGGGCTTCGGCCTTGGTGGCTGCATTCCCGTCGACTACGCGTTGGTCGGTGAATTCACGCCGCGGAAGCAACGCGGCAAGGTCCTGACAGCGATGGACGGCTGGTGGCCCATTGGTGCCGCCCTCTGCGGCTTCGTGTCCGCGGGGCTGATTGCGGCCTTCGGAGACTGGCGGCTAACCATGCTCATCATGGTGCTGCCCGCCTTCCTGGTGTTCTGGGTGCGGCGGAGCGTGCCCGAATCACCATTGTTCCTGATCCACAAGGGCAGGCGGACCGAGGCCGCCGAGGTCATCGACTCCATGGTCCTGGCCACGGGCGCCGATCCGCGTCCCTACAGCCTGCCCGACCCCCAAGACACCCCGCGCCTGTCGGCTGGCAGCGCCTGGACTCAGCTTCGCAGCGTTTGGCAGTTCAACTGGAAGATCACCACTGCCGCCTGGGCCTTGTTCTTCAGCATCCTGCTGGTCTACTACCTGTCCCTGACCTGGGTGCCGAGGATCCTGATCGGCGCCGGGTTCGAGGATTACAAGGCATTTGTCACGACGGCGTCCATGGCCGCCGTCGGGCTGTTGGGCGTGATTGTGGCCGCCGTGCTGGTGGAACGCGTGGGACGCAAATGGATCCTGGCGATCACCGGACCTATGTCGGCGCTGACCCTGGTGATTGTGGCCTTCGTGGTGGACATTCCGTCCGCCGCGGTGTTCTGGCTGCTGGTGTTCGGCTTTGTGGTGCAGGTGGCCATCCCGGTGCTGTATGCCTACGTCTCCGAGCTCTACCCCACTGAGCTTCGCGGCTCCGGCTTCGGCTGGGCGTCCACGTTCTCCCGGGTCGGCGCGGGCATCGGTCCACTGGTGTTCGCACAGTACTTCTGGCCGGAGTTCGGGCTGGCGAACTCCTTCGCCCTGGCCGGCGGCCTGGTGCTGCTTTCAGTGCTGTGGATGGCGTTGTTCTCGCCGGAGACGAAGCAGCGGGTGCTCACCTGATCCCCCTTCGTCCCCTTTCCCTCTCCCTTCCCAACTAGTCCGAAAATGAGGTGGGCCAGTGTGTGGTGTGGGCAGGGTT